>JBAUUR010000126.1:0-2013 GCA_049582805.1 Gallionellaceae bacterium
ACCGACTTCCTTCGCCAGATGACCGAACTCCTCGATTTCGGCCCTGGTAAACAGCAGTCCGCCGTGTTTCCGGGAAAGTTCGCCCGCGCGGGCTTCCGGCTGGCCGGGAAGCAAACAGTTCTCGTTACCATGTCCGAGGATGTCGGCGATGACCGCTTTTACGTTTTCAATTTGCGATCGGCCTCGGACATAGTCATTGCCTTTCAGTGCTTCGGGATGAATGACTTGAAAATAGAAAGTTGAACCGCGTTTCTCTCCTTCGCCGCCGCGCGACGTGCCGCGAATTTCCGGCAGTCCGCCGCCGATGAAACCGGCATAAAGTTCGTCAATCAAACCGAGGCCATAGCCTTTGTGCGCGCCAAACGGCAGCAGCGCGACGGCCTTATTCGGATCATTCGTCGGATTTCCTTCAGCGTCCACGGCGGTGTTTGGCGGTAATAGTTTCCCTTCGCGTTTCAACACCTGCACGCGGCCCATGGCCACGGTGGAGGTCGCCCAGTCAATCACGATGGGAAAGCCGATGGCGTCCTGCGTCGGGAAGCCCCATGAATGCGGGTTTGTGCCCATCGTCGGCGTTTTGCCGCCGAACGGCACGACTTCGGACGTGGCCGAGGTGCAGTTCGTGTAGGCAAGGTAGCCTTTGAGCGCGGCGTCCATCACATAGCCGCCGCCCCAGAGATAATGCGTTGCATTGTCCACGCTGACCATGCCGACGCCGAATTTGTCCGCGAGCTTCATGCAGGTGTCCATCGCCGCGTAAGCGACGGCCTGGCCGAGTTTGAAATGGGCGTTCCAGATTTCGGCGGCGGCGAAACGCGATGGCAGCTTTTCGATCTTGGCACCCGGCTTCCAGCGTCCGACCTTGCTGCCGAACAATTCGTCCAGGTGCAGTGCTTTGATGGCGTTGTGCGTGCGGATACCGTAATACGACGCGCTGGAACAAAATCGCGCGCCCGCGGCGGCTTCGTCGGCGTCATAACCGCGCTTGAGATACGCCTTCTTTACCAGCGCATCGTGTTTTTCCTTGGGAACGATGTAATAGGTTTCGGGCATAAAAATTTTCGGGAATAAATTAAACGAACTCCGCTTCCAACTTTTCCAGGGCATTTCGGCGAAATTCAAGATCCGGAATCGGCACTTTTTCTCGCTCCGGAAATTCATCATACGTCCTGCCGTCCAATGCGCGTCCGGCTTCGGATTTTCTAACGCCGCCCCACTGCTTGAAAAAGAAGGCGACTTTTGTGCTGCGGCATTGTGCGCGAATGTTTCGCACCCAGCGAATGTTCATTGGCCGCGCGCCCGGTCCGCTTTCGCCACCAACGATGACCCAGTTGATGCCTTTCAAATTGATCGGCCCTAAATTTTCCAGTAACGGTTCGATGGAAAGAAAACGAATTTGTGCAGGCGAATTGCGAAGCAAATCAATGCGCGGCAATCCATGTTTTTTGTTTTCCACGCTGACGCCCCACCAGATGTGCGTCAGTTCCGCCACGAACCGGAGTTTGCCATTCAGCAACTTTTGCATCCGCTCCGCGCGCTTTGTCAGAATTTGATATGTGTGCCAGTTGGCGGCCTTCATTACACGCGCCACTTTGACGATGTAATCGTCCGGGACTTTTTCGTGGAAAAGGTCGCTCATCGAATTGACGAATATCATCTGCGACGCTGACCAGCGGAGTGGGTCGCCAAGTTTTTCTGGCACGAGGCGCAAATCAAATCCCTGCTCGAACGGGTGTCCTGGCACGCCGCGGAAACGTTCAGCGAAAGTCTCCGCGTAGCAATGGAGGCAACCCGGGCTGATTTTGCTGCAACCGCGCACGGGATTCCACGTCGCGTCCGTCCATTCGATTTTTGAATTGGCGCTCATCGAAATTAGTTTCTCACAAACGGTAGGACAAAAACTGTCCAAGGCGACTTGTTTTCATAGCAATTGCCGCTGGCCTTTTTCGTCAATTTTTAAAATCTTGTTCCAAAAATCCTTACCACGCCGATGCCGGGTGAACAGCGTAAAGC
>JBAUUR010000127.1:0-4427 GCA_049582805.1 Gallionellaceae bacterium
CAAATGTGGAAAATTTTTGACCTCTCAGAAAGCCCTACAGTCGATTTTCAGATCACCGGGAGGGGTAAAGTGACCACGGAAACTCACTCTTTTCTCTGCATGTATGATAATTTCAACAAACTGTTAGTGAAATATATAGCTACGGCTGCCACGACAACGCCTAATGAAATGGCGGCGTCAGCCGCCATATGCAAATACGCCCCGCGAATGTTTATGTCTTGCTTCTTCCCTGACATGAACAGCCACGCCGTGAATCCATTGATGAGAATGCCAATTGAGGCGACCCATATCACCGTGCTGCTTGCGACCGATTCAGGGTGACTGAACCGAAGGATTGCCTCCCACGCAATGCCGCCTACAACAATTAGCAAAATTAATGCATTGAGCAACGCCGCCAAAATTGAAGAACGCCGAAGCCCGTATGTGCGGCGCTGCGTTGGCATTCTGCGCGCCAGGACCGTTGCGCCCCACGCCAGCAATAACCCCAAAACGTCGCTTAGATTGTGGCCTGCGTCAGCTAGCAGCGCGAGTGAGTGAGCCAAACCACCAAAGATAGCCTCTACCACGACGAAGCAAAAATTGAGCGCTATTCCAATAGCGAACGCACGATCAAAATTTTCTGGAGCGTGGCTATGCTCGTGTCCATGGCAATGGCCGTGGGAGTTGTTATGCGCCATACGGGCAGGCTCATTGCCCAATTTTTGCAAGAGCGGCTGCCTTTACTTCACTCCGGGAAACTACATCGTTAGGGTTCGCCAGATGATCTGCGAGGCGGCGGTCAAGTTCCGTTTTCTGCGCCTTTGTCAACGATGGTGCGGCAGCGCGACTAACGATGCCATCCCAGATGGCCTCAACCAGCTCAATCTGCTCGTCAATGTCGAGCACGCTTGCTTGCTGTAAGAGTTGTGTGTTCATGATCGCAGTCCTATTGAGATTTCATCAGGCAATTCTAGCGCGTCTCGCTATTTTATGCCCAACGTTCGAAGTGGGGGCGTGAGAGCCTCTTCCCGCTCGCCCCTCTCAAATTGGGGGGGAGACGGCGACAGATACTACCTCCTGCCGTTGGCTGAGCCAATTCTCGATAATGGTGCGATGTGCTTCGGACGCCGAGCCGCGCTTCCAATTCGTAATGAAGCCACAGTCGGCGCCACCACCGAAGGCCAACTCATTATTTTCGATAGCATCGAGAATGAATTCATCAAGAAAGCGGTCGGGATCGCCCATTCCCAGATCGGGTTTCAGAGTGATTGAGACTTCGAACCCGAGTTGTTGAAACTCGTCAAGACGAAGTTTCTTTTTCAGGCGGCGGCTTTGCTTGCGGATTGCTGGTTTCTTACTCTTTTCAACAAATATAAACGTGAATACTCATTCACTCGTCGGGAGTGAATGAACAAGCTTCGAGAGAGTCTTCATCGAATACATGTTCCACGATACCGTATGGCGGCCCATCTAGCCATATTGGATCACTTGTCATATATCGTCGCTCAATTCGTTTAGTCGGATCATTTTGATCTTGCTCCGAGCTGACGACTTCGTGTGCTTCAAGCGAAATGGCGACGACAACGCGGGAGCCGACATCTGTGCAGCGCCAGCGTTTCCCGCAGCACCAGAATCCCAGGCCAATGTGGAAGTCTTTAGGTGTCATGGACTGTGTGTGATGGCTAACGTAATAGAATGGACGCCCACTTCCTAATACGGCAGCTAAGTGCCAAAGTAGTGGTGGCATTACTACCACTAAACATAGAAAGGGGCATCCAAAAATGAAGATTACGACAATTGGCATCGATTTGGCAAAGGAAGTTTTTCAGATACACGGCGTGGATGAGCGCGGCAAGGTTCAGGTGCGCAAGGTGTTAAAGCGGAAGGATATGGCGAAATACTTTGCGAACCTGGAGCCGTGCCTGATCGGCATGGAAGCTTGCAGCACCGCGCACCACTGGCGCGCCGCATGCAAACCATGGGCTTGCAACCACGGTTGATGGCCGCAGAGTTTGTCCAAGCCTTTCGCAAAAGCCGCAGCGCCAAGAACGATCACAACGATGCCGAAGCGATTGCCATGGTCGTGCGCCAGCCCACCATGCGCTTTGTCACCATCAAGAATGAAAACCAGCAAAGCCGTCTGGCATGGCACCGGATGCGGGAAGGCTGGAAAGAAGAACGCACCGCCCTGATCAATCGCTGTCGTGGTCTGCTGTGGGAATTCGGTTTTCCGATTGCCCGCAGCGCAGCGGCATTCCAGCGCGGGCTGCACACCTGTCTGTGTGACGAGCATCTGCCCGAAGGCCTGTGCCGCCTGCTGGCACAGATCGCCGCCCAGCTACAGCAACTGGATCACCAGCTCGCGCTGTGCGACCGCGAGATTGCACAATCCGTGCGCGACGATGAAGCCGCCATGCGCCTGCAAGCCGTCGCCGGTGTCGGCGTCATCACGGCAGATGCCGTCTGTGCCAGTGTCGGCAATGCGCATGACTTCAAGAACGGGCGGCAGTTTGCCGCGTGGATGGGACTCACGCCACGGCAGTATTCCAGTGGCGGCAAGACCCAGTTGGGATGTATCAGCCGACGCGGCGACGCCTACTTGCGCAAGCCTGCTGGTGCAAGGGGCACGCTCCACACTACAGGCCGCATTGAAGAAAACCCCGGAGCAGATGAGTGAATGAGGGCATGAGGAGCGGTTTATATCATGGCCCGGACGAGATTCGTCCAACAAGGCCGATTATGGAAATGCAGTTTGTTCTTGTGACGGCGCATCGCAATCTGCAGTGATGAAATTGATTCGTCCTGAGCTGAATCAGGGCAATGTATGAGACGGAGGAAAATTATGTGTTGCTAGAAAATTTAACTTGACTGGGAAGTCCTTATGGCAGGGTTAGCGGGTTTTGGGCCATTGTCTCGGATTGCGGGCATCATGCAACACAGCCAAAACATGTATGAGATTACCCCGTACTGCATAAAACAAACCGTAAGGGAATCGCGGAAGGAGAGCTCGGCGAACATTGGGAATTACCTCAGCATAAAGCAGAGGGGCTTGCTCTAGACGTTTTAGCTGTAACTCTATTGCAGCGATGAATTCTTCACCGAGACCGGGGCTCTGCGATTCGTACCACTCTTGAGCTTCACCAATTTCACGCAACGCTCGCGATGAAAATTTCAGGCGGAACGCCATGAGCCATCATTAAGGCGTGATTTTACCTGATCCCAGGAATAACCAGCTTCCGGGTTTGCCTCGAACTCCTTCAGGCGTGCCTCAAGCTCGGCCTTCAGCGCAGGCGAAATTTCCACGGCTTCAGGAACCGCTGCAACGCTGTCCCAGATAAGCTCAACGAGACGAATGCGCTCCTGTACCGGAAGCTCAAGAATGTCGGCAATAGAAATATTGTTCATATCGGACATTGTACCCTTTTTTGGAAAACACGCTAACGTCGGTGTTGACTGACGGGTTAGCCTTGCGATCACGGTTTGAAATTCACTGGCCATAGAAAGTAAGTGCCGAACTTGGGACTCATGCGAAACTCACCGCCAGCCTCTTTGCCTTTGGCCGTGAGGTAATGCTTGTCGTCGCGCGCCTCAAGATGGCCAGAGGCGACGAGTTTGTCAACGAACTCGTTGGTTTTCATCCCAAGCTTCTGAGCAAGCTTGGAGGATGTTAGTTTGTCAAAGGACTCTTCGGTTTCAGGCTTGCTCTCTGTGTCGTTCGCTACTCGCTCAAGTGAGATGCGCACTTCGTCACTGATACGGATGATGCGCTGCGCTTCCTCGTAGGCGTCCTTGTAGAGATCGGCATCGTCGGAACGTTGGATGAGAACGCCCATTTCGTTGTTATTGACTTGGCTGAACTCGTAGAGGTTGAGGCTGGTTATGATGCACAGCTCTTCGTTGAGATAGCACTTCGCGTGCAAATTTTTGCAGAAGCTGGTGCGAATGTAAGTAAGTTCTTTGAGCCAGTTTATTTCTTCGGGTTGAAGTTCGCTCTTTCCGTAGACTATCCGCACGTCAATTTTCAGGCGGTTCTTGTCAGCGAGAAGCTCTTTCATTCTGTCGTTGAGCTTCAAGAATGGGCTGATCAAGATGAGCCGGTCTTTGGCGTCTTTGATCAACTCTTCGAGGAAGTAATTTGTCGCGCTTGTATTCAAGAATTTTGCCATATGGAACTCTCGGTATGAGTATTGGATGAGGGATATTGTGAAGGCTAACGTTTAAGTTGAACGGCGCGCCGCTTTTGGCGCATCCGCTCGAACGCCGGGTTAGCCGCCAACCCGAGCCAACGAGTTTGACGTTGCCCCTGTATTTCGTATCTCTTAACTCGCTCATTATGCGGCATCCTTCAACTGTGCCGCAAACCAGTTTTGCGCGAACTGCATCGGGCTGGTATAACCCAGCGTCGAGTGAAGTCTTCTGTGATTGTAGAACATCAACCAGTCAATCAC
>JBAUUR010000128.1:0-17825 GCA_049582805.1 Gallionellaceae bacterium
AGTTTGCAGGTGGCGTAGCCGGGACGGTTTGCCACCCACTCGGGCATGAAGAGACATACGGGTAATAAGCATTGGCGGCGGCACAGAAATACCAGTACTGCACCGCCGGAGCTTCAACATTCGGCGCATAGACAGGTACCGGCTGTTGTCCATAGACTGTTTGCGGCTGGCTCAGGTCATACACGATTGCACCGCCCACCAGCGCCGGGACAATCCAATCGCCTCCCCAACCCCAGCCGCCGCCTCGCCCCCACCCGCCTCCATGCCCCCAGCCACCGCCATGCCCGCCGTCAGCATAAGCCTGAGTGGTCAATAAAATCCCAAGAAATGCAATCAGTAATTTGTTCATAGTGTGACTCCAATTGAATTGTTACTTTGCAAAAGCATCTGCCCAGAAAATAATCCCTTATTATCCAGCATTCAAACGATCATCGGAATAATCATTCCGTTTCCTGGTCGATATATCTGTTGCGCAACCATTGACCATTTGGCGCCTTGAAAAAGGAATATTGCATTACATCCGGTCTGAATCCAACTTCCGCATGACTTCATGCGGCAGCTCAGCGCGCGAAGTTGTCATTTGAATTTTTGCAAAAGCGCATCATTGCTCAACTTGCGCGCGACTTTATACTGTTCGCGCCCAAAGTCAGCCGGGCACGGGACTCCTGCATTCATTGTGGTACCGGGGTGACGGCAATGGCGCCGGGAGTGGTTCCCGCCATAAACATGCCGGCATTGGTAAGGACGCCTGTAGCTGTATTTAAAGTGAAAGCCGAAACAGTATTGGAGCCCCCATTCGTCACATAAGCATAACTGTCAGAGGGGTCAACGGTAACCGAGACAGGGCTGATGCCTCCTGTCGCGAACGTGCCGATGTTGGCAAGGGTCCCGGTGGCTGCGTCGATGCTGTAGGCTGAAACGGAATTGCTACTGCTTGCCGTATAAGCAAAATTGCCAGACGGGTCAACGGCAATCGGGGTGGGAGCGGTCCCCGCCGCAAACGTGCCGATGCTGGTAAGCACCCCGCTGGTTGGGTTGATGCTGTAGGCTGAAATGTCACTGGAGCCTGTATTTGCCACATAGGCATAATTGCGGGTAGGTACAACGGTGACGGAGACGGGATCGGCTCCCGCCGCGAATGTGCCGATACTGGCGAGAACCCCGGTAGCTGTATTGATGCTGTAGGCTGAAATGTTGTTGGAGCCTCCGTTCGCCACATAGACATAATTGCCGGCTGGGTTAACGGTAACGGAGTTCGGGCCAGTTCCCGCCGCGAACGTGCCGATGCTGGTGAGCGCCCCGCTGGTTGCATCGATGCTGTAGGCCGAAATGCTATTGGAACCTGCATTCGCCACATAGGCAAAATTGCCGGCGGGATTAAGGGCAACGGAGTCGGGGCCGGTTCCCGCCGCGAACGTGCCGATGCTCGTGAGATCCCCGGTAGTTGGGTCGATGCTGTAGCCAGAAATGCTATTGGAGCCTCCATTCGTCACATAGGCAAAATTGCCAGCGGGAACAACGGCAACCGAGTTGGGAGTGGTTCCTGCAGGGAATGTGCCAATGCTGGTGAGAGCTCCGGTGGGTGGGTTTATTGTGTAAGCTGAAACGTTATTGGAAGCGCCGTTCGTTACATAGACCAGCTCTGTCGCAGCACATGTTATGGTGATCGGATTTACCGCGGTACCGGTTATCCCTGTTCCATTGCTAACCGTACACATTTGCAGTGGAGCGGAAGGTTGTGTCAGAACGCTGACATTGTAGCTGCTGCCATTTGAAAGCGCAGTGACGAAACTGAAGCTCGTGCTTCCCGCAGGAACGGCAAGGTTGTCACCTCCGTTGTCTTGCAATACCAGCCCTGAGCCGGTCAGACCGGAGATAGTGCCGTTTATAATGACCAGCTGTGAACTGCCCAGCAGGCATCCGCCGAGCGTCGTTGATATGGCGATGATAATAAACAGGCCGATCTTCACCTTGTTGCGCAATGTGCTGATCAGGCGCATGAAATACTCCCGTGAATCAAGTCGTAATAAATCCGGTTTTGAACCTTCAACCTTGTTTTGCACAGGCAGGTAAATTAATGTGCCTCCCGGCTCCGTTGATCCCACCCTTGCCCGGCGAATCACACCCCGCATGATGTGCCTGGCGGCCACTTTGCTTTGATATAAGGGCACCTCTAAAAATCCAGATTTCATCCCAACTGCTGCGTTGCGAAAAAAATCCCTTGCTTACATATTACACATATGCGGCGCTGCGGGATTTTTTTCGCGCCTTGCATTTTGGCGAACTCTGAATTTTTAGAGGCACCCATAAAACACCAATGTTTCGTCAAGTTAACATCATTACGTAACCAAAGAGTGTCATCAATGTATCAATTCGCATACCCTGCGCATTAACTGCGACGACCTGGCTTGCGGGTAATAGTGCAGCTTGTACTCATATACCGTTCTATTGTGTCCCGCTATGGCCCGCTATTTGTATTTCAGAGTAGCTCTAAAATTCAGGGCTCGCCTAAATGCAAGGCGAACCCTGAATTTTTAAAGCTGCCCTTAATTTACACTCACGCCTGCCAAACCCCATATCCCTTCTCACGCAGGGCAATCGCCAGCTCCACTTCCATGTCGCGCGCGCCGTCATAGGGCATCGGGTTATAGACTTCGTAGAGTTCCGGCAATAACCGCAATCCGAATTGCTTTACGTAGCGATTGGACTGGATACCAGCCTTGTGCTTGTCGAAGCGCACGTCCGGGTCCAATCCTGTCATGCCGACGTAAACGCACGGCTTGCCCGCGATGTAATCGGAGTTGGCTTTCCTGAACTTGCCTTCGTATAGCACGTCTTTTGACAGCTCGATTACATAGACGTGATAGTGGTAGCGGCGTCCCATGGTTGCGTTCAAATAATGCAAGTGCGGCTTGATGGCGCAGTGTACTCCGGCGCAAGTCCAGCGAAAACCGCATCTTCATTTCCAATGGTTTCGTGATTTTACGTTACCCTTGAAAGGCGATTGCAAGGGGGATGAATACTGAGAAGGCTTTAACTTAGAAACCGCAGTTGACCGCTTGAGAACTTAAAGAGGGGCTGATGGTTATTGACGTTTCGAGCGCCAAAAGCGATTACCGGATGGGTGAAAACGCTACGCACCCGATTGCACATGTTTAGACATGCCCGGCGTTGTTGCTCCTCCTTGCATAGAATGGCTATGCCGCGTCGTCGCGCCTAGCCGGACAAGCCTAAACATGCACACTCAGGCGCGTCCAACTGCGATTTCTAGGTTTAAAAAACACAGCCGAAAGATTGACGTTGGCGGAGCCGGTGGCAGGGCCCCGCGAGGGAGAACAAGCGCCTTTACGCCAGCAATACCGCAAGCAAGCCGGTGACAAACACCCCATCGAAAGTGCCGGCACCTCCGATGGCAGCGATGGGGGCGCCCAGCTTGCGGATGTCCTTGAGGCGTAACAGATCGGCGCCGATTAGTACGCCCAGGGTGCCGCCGATGTAGGCCAGCGGAGCACGCTGTTGCGGGTCGAGCATGGTTGCGATCAGCGCGGCGGCAATCGGCGCGATCAGCATTGGCAAGCCGATGCCGATACCGGGAATAGGCCGGCTGGTTGCGTGAGCGATGATGGCAACTACTGCCACTGCGGCAGCGATCTGAAACGGGTTCAGCGGGTTGTGGGCAATCAGGTAAAGGGAGAAGGCGACCGGCACCACTGCACCGCCGACATTGACGGCGATCGTGGTTTTGCCGGTGAAGGGCAACGCCTTGAACAACGGCCATCGCGCCAGGTCAGGCGGAATTTTGGGTTGAATCGCACTATCGGCCTTGAGGCTGAACAGCGGAAGGTTGATCAGGCTACCGACAAGCGTGCACATCAGGAGCAGGTAGGCCGATCCCGGTGAAAGCCCCAGCTTGTCGAAGGCAATGCTGATCAGCCCGACCTGGACGAGACCGATCAGGAAGGCCAGGGCCAGGACGAATAGGACCAGGCGTAGCGGCGAAGACGGCATCGGGGCCGGCGATAGCTCAGCAGGTGACGTGAAACAGGCCAATGATTTTGCTCCTGGCCTTGCCCCTGGTTTTGTTGTAAGTCTCGATGGCATCGGGCGTAGGCTGCAGGATCACCGTGCAATCGTGATGCTCAAGGAATTCAGCGGCCTGCGGCGACAGTGTCACGTTGCCGTACTGCCCTGCACCCACCACCAAGGTATCGCAGCCTTTTTGGTAAATGAATTCCGCCTCCTCGCGCGAAATGATGTGGGAGGTGCCGTAATACTTCTTGGAGAGTTTCTTCTTGCGCTTTTCCACCTCGCCCGACAATCGGATAAGGATGTCATGCGAATAGGTTGTGCCGTTGACGGTGATGCTGCCGAATTCGGTGGAATCGATTTTCATGGCGAGCCTCAGCCTCAATGCCTATTTGTAATATCAATAACACCTGAACGACCGTTTCTGGCACTGACCCGAGTATAGCGACCGGCAACAGCCTTGACCCGAAAAAGATGATCTCATCAAACCAATTGACTGGTGAGTCCGGTATCTACTCGCTGCTCCGAAGTTCAAAGTTCCACATTATGGATTGCGCTGGGATAAAGTGTGCCAGTTCAAGGAGTCGGACACCTCCCCCAGCTTAGTGATGCACCAGCACCTTCCCCCCCGCCAGCGTATTGTTGTTCTCGTTCGTCTCCAACTGCGCATTGGCTGTATCCACCATCTCGCCAATGTAGTAGGTCCCTATAGGAACCGTCAGGGGTATCGTGAACAGGGTCGTGGCACTGTCGCTCGCGCCGGCTCCCAAGGTGGAGATTATGCGCTGCCCCAGGAAGGTGTCGGTCGCCGTGATGGTCGTATCGGTGGACAGGTAGTATTTCACTGTGATGCTGGGCGCGGTCATCACGGTCGTCCCCTGGTTTTTCACCGTATCCGAGATTTCCAGGCTGCCGCCCGCCGCCATGCTGGGTATGCTGCCCACCGGAACCAGTCGTTGCGTCACAGTGCCATCGCCAAGCTGACCCGTTGCGTTATAGCCCCATGCCCATGGACTGCCACCGACCTTCAACGCCGCTGAGTAGGCATCCCCTGCTGCCACATCGGCGTAGCCCGTTGCAGCGATCTGCTTGGGCGCGAGCCGGTTGGTGGTCGTGTTATCACCCAGCCGCCCATTGGCATTGCTGCCCCATGCCCACAGCGCACCGGTGGATTTGATCGCCTCCGTATGGGCTGTCCCGGCCGCAATTGTGGCCCAGTTCGTGTCTGTGCCAATCTGTATAGGAGCATGGCTGTCCGTGGTGGTGTTATTGCCAAGCTGGCCGCTGGCATTACTGCCCCACGTCCACAGCGTGCCGGTGGATTGGAGGGCTACCGTGTGGGCACTCCCCGCCACAATGGCTGCCCAGTTTGTGTCGGTGCCGATCTGCTCCGGGCTGTTCTGTTGCGTGGTGGTCCCGTCACCTAATTGGCCGCTGGCATCGCTGCCCCATGCCCATAAAGTGCCGCCCATCTTCAGCGCCACGGTATGGGCGTTGCCTGCCGCAATCGCTGACCAGTCCGTATCCGCGCCGATCTGCTCAGGAACGGGATTGTCGGTGGTGTTGCCATCGCCGAGTTGGCCGCTTGCATTGCTGCCCCATGTCCACAGGGTTCCGTCAGTCTTCAGTGCAACGGTATGAGCACTCCCCGCCGCAATGGCTGCCCAGTTTGTATCGGTGCCGATCTGCTCCGGGCTGTTCTGTTGCGTGGTGGTGCCGTCACCTAATTGTCCGCTGGCATCGCTCCCCCATGCCCAAAGGGTGCCGTCGGTCTTGAGCGCGACGGTGTGGCTGGCGCCGGTTGCGATGGCTGACCAGTTCGTATCCGACCCGATCTGCTCCGGGTTCTTGTGTTGCGTGGTACTGCCATCACCCAGCTGACCATTGGCATTGTTGCCCCAGGCCCATAATGTGCCATCACCCATCAACGCGACGGTGTGCGAGTTGCCTGCGGCAATTTGCTTGAAGACCATGCCCACCGCCGTCGGAATCAGGTCAACGTTTGCCTTGATGACGGTGATGGGCCCGCTGCTTGCCCGCGTGTTGTTGGTTTTGTTCGTTTCAACCTGAGTGTTGGTTGCATTCACGATCTCGCCGATATAGTACGTGCCTCCTGCCATCGCCGCCGGAACAGTGAAGGTCGTCGAGGCCGTGCTGCTGGCGCCTGCGGTCAACGCGCTGGCAAGAATAGTGCGCGAACCCAGCAAGGTGTCGGTCGCCGTGATGGCGGTATCCTTGGACAGGTAATACTTCACCACGATACTGGCGGCGGTCATGTTGCTCGGTCCCTGATTCGCCACAGTGTCGGTAATAGTAAGGCCTGCACCTGTGAGCACGCTGGCCGCTGACGTGCCGATTGCGGTCGGCACGAGATCAACGCCCGGACGGATGACCGCGATGGGCCCGCTGCTTGCCCGCGTGTTGTTGGTTTTGTTCGTTTCAACCTGAGTGTTGGTTGCATTCACGATCTCGCCAAGATAATAGTTACCGGATGCCAGCGTGCTCGGCACCGTGAACGTCGTCGTCGCGCTGTTGCTCGCGCCCGCAGTCAAAGATGCAGCAGCAATAGTGCGGGAACCCAGCAAGGTGTCGGTCGCCGTGATGGTGGTATCCTTGGACAGGTAATACTTCACCACGATGCTGGCTGCGGTCATGTTGCTCGGCCCCTGATTCGCCACCGTATCGGAGACAGCAATGGTGTTGCCGCCAATAATGCTGGTAGTTGTTGTGCTGAGAGCCGTCGGCACCAGGTCAACTCCCGCACGCAGAACGGTAATGGTGCCTCTGCTGGCGAGTGTGTTGTTGGTCTTATTCGATTCCACCTGCTTATTGGTCGCATCCACGATCTCGCCGATGTAGTAGGTGCCGGAAAGCGCACCTGTCGGCAGCACCGTCGCCGCAACAGTGAACGTGGTTGTGGCAGTGCTGCTGGCGCCTGATGTCAGTGCAGCCTTGGCGATAGTACGTGAGCCAAGCAGCTTGTCCGTGGAAGTTATCGTCGCATCAGTGGAGAGGTAGTACTTCACCACGATGCTGGTTGCGGTCATATTGCTGGTCCCCTGGTTTTGCACGGTACCGGTGATGGCCAGGGTCGTTCCGGTCACGACCGTCGTTGCCGTGCTGCTGACGGCGGTCGGGACGAGGTCAACGCCCGGTGCAAGTGGCGTCACGCTGTTCGATGCCGCAGACGGCACACTATTACCTGCACTGTTATGCGCTGTCACCGTGAAAGTGTAGGCGGTGCCATTGGTCAGGCCTGTGATGTTATGGCTCAGGCCAGTAGTCCCAGCATTGCCGTCCGTGCCGCCTGCAGGAATGGATGTCACCGTGTAGCCATCAATCGGCGCACCTCCATTGTTGGCCGGCGCCGTGAAGTTCACTGTGGCTTCGGCGTTGCCTGCGGTTGCTGTCCCAATTATCGGAACACTCGGCACTGTTGCTGGCGTCACGCCGTTCGAGGCCGCAGAGGGCAAACTTGCCCCTGCGCTGTTATGCGCCGTCACTGAGAAGGTGTAGGCCATGCCATTGGTCAACCCCGTGATGACATGGCTCAGGCCGGTAGAGCCCGCGTTGCTATCGGTGCCGCCCGCAGGGTTGGATGTTACCGTGTAGCCGTCAATCGCAACGCCACCGTCGCTGACAGGTGCAGTGAATGTCACTGTGGCCTGTGCGTTGCCTGCTGTCGCTGCAACACTTGTCGGCGATCCCGGAGTTGTTGCTGCTACGATGATATTCTGTGTCACCTGGGTCGCAGCGCTGTAATTGGTATTGCCCGCCTGATTGGCGGCAATGGTGCAGGTACCAGGAGTAACGCCGGTAACTGTACTGCCGGTGACTGTACAAACTCCGGCTGTGGTACTGGTGAAGGTGACCGGGTTGCCCGAGGCCCCACCTGTAGCGCTCGCCGTGCCGGTTCCTCCAACGACCACGCCTGGCGCAGCTCCAAAGGCGATGGTCTGATTGCCCATACCGATGCTGATATTCTGTGTCACTTGCGCAGCGGCGTTGAAACCAGTATTGCCCGCCTGATTGGCGGCAATGGTGCAGGTACCAGGAGTAACGCCTGTAACTGTGCTGCCGGTGACTGTACAAACTCCGGTTGTGGTACTGCTGAAGGTGACCGGGTTGCCCGAGGCCCCACCTGTAGCGCTCACCGTGCCGGTGCCTCCAACGACCACGCCTGGCGCAGCTCCAAAGGTTATGGTCTGATCGGCGGCCGGCGTCACTGAATTAGATGGTAAGGATTCAATACTGTCGCCTATTGCATTGGTCGCATGGACAGTGAAGGTATATGCCGTGCCATTGGTCAGGCCGGGGACGGTAATGGATGTGCATGGCGCGCTGCAATCCCCTGTTACGCTGCCTGGCGAGGAAGTCGCCGTGTAACTGTCTATCGCAGCACCTCCATTGTTGGCCGGTGCCGTGAAGCTCACTGTGGCCTGGGCGTTGCCAGCGGTAGCTATATCCATGGTCGGTGCATCGGGAACTGTGGCAACTGCTTGGCAAGCCAGCCAGTCGGTTCCCGTTGCAGTAACCCAGGCAGCGTCAATCGTCGGACTTCCGCTGGTAACCAAATAGTTGTTGCATAAGTTGCTTCCACCGCCTAACAGTGAGGTTGGCGCAGCGGGTACTGCCCCGCTTAACTGGTTGTTGTTGACATCAAAATTTTGCAGTGTCGTCAGCCCGCTTAGCGGGGGGATTGATCCAGTCAACTGGTTATCGCCGACATTAAAATATTGCAAATTGGTTAGCCCGCTGGGCGAGGGGATCGCACCCGTCAACTGGTTAATGCTGACATCAAACCACTGCAACGTAGTCAGCCCGCTGAGCGCGGGGACTGATCCCGTCAACTGGTTATTCCCGACATTAAAATTCTGCAAATTGGTTAGTCCGCTGAGCGAGGGGATTGGGCCCGTCAACTGGTTAGATTGGACGTAAAAAAGCTGCAATGCCGTTAGCCCGCTGAGCGGGGGGATTGATCCCGTCAACTGGTTATTGCCGACATTAAAATTTTGCAAATTGGTCAGTCCGCTGAGCGAGGGGATTGGGCCCGTCAACTGGTTATCGTCGACATAAAACAAAAGCAAAGCCGTTAGCCCGCTGGGCGAGGGGATTGTGCCCGTCAGCTGGTTATTGCCGACGATAAAAGTCTGCAAATTGCTTAGCCCGCTGAGCGAGGGGATTTGGTCCGTCAACTGGTTATTGCTTGCATTAAAAACCGCCAATTCAGTCAGCCCGCTAAGCGAGGGGATTGGGCCCGTCAACTGGTTATAGCCGATATTAAAAGTTTGCAAACTGGTTAGCCCGCTGAGCGAAGGGATTGGACCCGTCAACTGGTTGACGGAGGCGTCAAAATAATCCAAAGCCGTCAGCTCACTGAGCGAGGGGATTGATCCTGTCAACTGGTTACCGGCGACTGCAAAAAGTTGCAATGCCGTCAGCTCGCTGAGCGACGGCAAGGCACCTACAAGGTTATTGCCATCCAAAGCGATACTGATAACGTGGCTCCCCGTGCCATCGCAAGTGACGCCGTACCAAGTACATTCCGTCCCCACGCCACTATTCCAGTTGGTGTTAGAGGTCCAGGAAGCTCCATTGGTCGAGGTATAAAGATCAGTCAGTACCATTCGTTCGGAAGCGGGTATGTCTGCCTGCGCTGTTGACGCCCACCCCAGGAAGAGCAACATCAGCAATAGACTATGACCCGGTTTTACCCTTGACGCAGACGTGATGCAAAGCGCCCCAATACCATGCAACTTTTTGAGAGCAACCATCAGGAAGCCAAATTGTTTTATCACGTCGTTCCCCGTATATGCAATGTTCAATATACAGTCTACGCTATTTGCCCTTGTGTTGAAATTGGACGAAGGTACAAGGACTGCTTTGAGGCGGTTTGTTCAGTAGCAGCTTGGCACCTAGGGGCCTTCGATCTATCGGGAAATACTAGTCCGTTTTCTATACATGGCGACATAAATCTACTGCGCGAACTGGCATCTGAGTCGCGCGGTGCTCGGCATCCTCATATACTGGCATGTATACTCCGGTGCCTGCGCTGCGGGCTTCCCCAATGCCAGCCCGCTCGCCACGATTTCTGTCGCCATGTATAACTCTACTGGCCGATAATCAATGCCTGGGCTCTGCCGACTGTGCGGTGCTCATTGCCTGTGTGAAGACTTTCCACTGCTGTTGGGTCGTTAGCGTCATTTCCGTCGCAACATCCAGCATTTCTTTCACCCAGCCGTCATGTTGCGCGAATGCAATCAGCTCATCGGCGGTGGCCGCTCCGGATCGCCCGGAAGCACGAAGCTGATCCCATGCCGCGATGCGACCCATGGTGGCCACGACGTCGGTGAGCCGATCCAGTTTTCTGCCCCATTCGCCGATGGCTACCCGATCCTCTGAGGGTTGGAGCCCCCTCAGAATGCAGGAGAGCCCATCGAGATTCACCGAATGGAGAAAGGCGTGGTCTACGGCCTGCAGCCGATTCTGGACGGACACTACCCTGCTTGCCTCATCGGTCCAGTCCGGTTGCTTGATGCCAAGGCGGGCGAGATGTGGCGCCAACGCAGACGGCCTGGCTTCCTTGATGTCGAGCAGGTAATTACCATCGGGCGAACCCTTGCCCTCTATCAGCACTACGTATCGCTGCACACCAAGGCTGCCGGTTCCTGCGATGCGGCGACCAATGTCGAGCACTTCAAAGAATTTCGGGTTAGGCTGCCTGGAAGCAAAATCATCCATGAATTCGGTGACCACCTTTTTCTGGGCATCAGAGGCTGGCAACGCCTTCACACCGTCAATTATCAGGCTGCGGCGGCGGCCCTTTCGGATCGTGCGCCTGTCGAGGAAGTCGGCGCGGTTGCGTTTCTGCAAAGCGGTTAATAAATCATTCACGAGACCGCCGGAGGTTTCCCGCTCAACCCAGAGGGGCTTGCCGTTGATGAGAGCACTGCGGTAGCCATCCAGGCAGCTTCGGCTGACGGCCAGGGCTTCGGCGTGTGTTGCGTTGAGGGCGTCAGCACCGCACTGGATGCTGGTCAGCAGGCGAATCATGTCCCAGGTGACGGGTGCAAGGGCGGCCTCGTCATAGTCGTTGATGTCAAAATAGACCAGCCGGTTGTCGCCCTTGTAGCTGCCGAAGTTCTCGAAATGCAGGTCGCCGCAGCACCAGCCCAGAGGCGCATCGTGGAACAGCGGTGAATCCGGCAGAGCGCCGTAAAACAGATGACAGGCTCCACGCAGGAAGATGAACGGACTCTGCGCCATCTTGGCATACTTCATGGCCAGAAGTTCCTGATCGCGGCCAGCGTTATTGCTGAATATCGCGTCGATGATGTTGGAGGGTGGCTGAGAAGATGGATTGCTCATTGGCGGCGGGCTGATCTGTAAACGGAAGGAGTGAGCCTGGCCAGTCTAACAGAAGCTACGCTGGAACTACTGCCGCCGGAAACGTCAGTCCATATTCCAGATTGCGGCCCCTGCCTGTTTACCAGGGTAACAGACAATTTTGCAAATTATACCGCCTTGTGTGGCACTCCATATCCACGACGTTCAAGCGCGGCGCCCGTTGCCAGCCATCGCCGCAGTTAGGAGAATAAAATAGCACGGAATTCGAATGGGCGTAACCGGGAAAGCAAATCGGTGTTCAGGATTCGCACAGGACTCCCTGCCACGCAATCAAGTACTAGCCCCAATCGCCCCCGCCAAGGTCTGAACTGTTGTCGGAGACGCTTGAATTGTCATCCCATGAGGAGTTATCGGCTATACCGAAATCTGAGCCTCCCATGTCATTAGAGGAATTCCCCCATGAGTCCGCAACAGGAGCCACATTACCAACTTCGCTACGACCTCCATCCATGAAGTGATGGGCCAGCGCTTCTCCTGCCACCATACCGGCGCCAACCGCAGCGCCCGTAGCAAGCCCCCCCATAATCCCGCTGCCTATCCCGCCACCGCCAGGCACCATCGGCGCCATTCCGCCACCATAGGGTTGCATGGGCATGGCAGATGCCGAAGTATTTTGCATGCCCGGTTGGTAGTTACCTGGAAAAGTGGCAGGATTACGCGAATTCATTGCACGCATAACGAAAACTATAATCGCAATTGCGCCAACCCCCAGCAAAAGCATCCCCACCGGGAAACTGCTATTCGACTCAGCTTGATAACTGCGGGAAGGGGACTGGCTAACCCGATGGGTAGCCGCAATTCGATTTTTTAAATCCTGCACAGCCTGCGGATTGGCAAATGATAAATCAGGTTTCAAGCGCTCAGCGTTTTTCAGTTCCTCCTCGGCGTTGCCCATTTGACCTTGCTTCGCCAATAATTCTGCTTCCACAAAATGTGCCCTGGCACTGTTTGGATGCTCCTTAAGAACTTTATCCATCATCCTTTGCGCATCATCCAACCTGCCCGCATGAGCTGCTTGATAGACTTGATCCAGGGTTGGAGAACTATCTGCAAGTGCAACTCCATTCGTGAGAAACACCGCCGACAGCAACACAAAACCGTAAGTTACATTTTTTAACATTTAAATTCTCCGTTAAACTCTTGCCCAACATATGGCCTCGCTGGCCATATAGCAAGAGTTAGGTTGCAATTCTTGTACTTCTGCTAAACGCATACGTCCAGATTTCTTGCTTATGAACACTTTGCCTGCCGTTGGGCGCCATAAACACCATAAAGTTCAACGTGCAATGTCCGGCCAACACAGAAATTCAAGCGATTTTCCGATAGCAGCGAAAATAATTCGACTGTCTACCAGTAATGCAAAACCAGGTTGGATCCTTGACCACGAATTTACAATGGATTCCAGGTCTTGTTTGGCGTGTAATTCATGTAGCCCACGCTAGCTCCGGCGCGTAAACCCACCCCAAGCCGGATGGGTGCCAGAATAACACGGCCACGCTGCTGATAATTGATGCCCGCGCCCCCTACGTAATACCAGCTGCCATCGATGCCCGGAAATCGTTGAAAAATCTTGCCTGCCGAAGGCAAGTGATAGACGAGGATGAACACCTTGGAAGCGTTTGCCCCCAGGTCGAAACCCACTGAAGGGCCGGCCCAGTAGACCTTCCGGCCACCTCCGGATTTGAGTGTCAGTGTCCCGTCCCCATAACGCAGTCCTACGCCGATGGCGCCACTGGCCTCTTCCCCTTTGATGTAGCCGTCAGCTTTTCCCTGTTCCTTGAAGGCCTTTTCGATGAGTTTGGCAAGCCCTTCGGTGGAACTCCCAAAAAATTCTGAGGCATCTTTGAGGATGGAATCCTGATCGTAGCTGCCCTCATCTTTGGCGAGGGCAGGCAATGCCAGAGCAAAGCCGAATAGGGCGACCAGGACAGACCTGATCAGTGGTTGGCAGCGTTTCATGGTTTATTCAGTGGTATGTGCGGCATTGTCAACAGGACAGCTCGAAGTTTAGCTTAAACGGAAGAAACGGGGGAGAATGGCTGTATTACAGATTCAGCCTAAGTTATTGAGACGTTGAGCCGATGATGGCAGAGCGAGGGTTGGAATTGACCTATGAATGGAGTTCGTTCAGCCTCGCTTCGCATCGCGCGCGGGAGGGTCCTGAACTTGTGCTGCCGTCGCCTGCTCTGGAAGTTGGTAAAACCGTCCCCATATTGTCCCGCATGCAGAGCAAACTTTTCAACCCCATTCGCACGGAGGTAGTTCATGCCGTCACGTGACCCAATCGGCTGGATGTGGGCCGAAGCCTGCCAGATGCTGGACCAGGCCGAGCGCCTGCAGCGGCAGTTCTTCCGCCTCGACTTTCCGCGTGGCGCGCGCGTGGCGTGGGAGCCGCCGGTGGACGTGTTCGAGGACGAGCGCGAATTCGTCGTCGTCGTCGCGCTGCCCGGCGTGTCGCCCGGCAATGCCGAGGCGATAATTGACGGGCGCACGCTGCTGATCCGCGCCAGGCGCCGGGTGTCGCTGCAGGATCGCCACTGCTCGATCGAGCGGCTGGAGATCCCCTACGGCTACTTTGAGCGGCGCCTTGTGCTGCCGCAGATGCGGCTTGAACTGGACTCGCAGCAATGGAGCGACGGCTGCCTGGTACTGACCCTAAGGAAGGTGAGATGAACGCGATGACCGAAAACGAAAATACCCGCAACCCCGTGCAGGCGGAGGGCGATGCGCCCGCATTCGCGGCGCCGGGAGAATCCGCGCCCGACACGGCGTCCGATGCCGGCACGCGCAACGCGCGGCCGCTGCCCGAGGATGCGCTGATCATCCTGCCGGTGCGCAACATGGTGCTGTTTCCCGGCGCCCTGATTCCGATCACCATCGGCCGCGCCCGCTCGCTCGCCGCCGCCCAGTTCGCGGCCCGCGCCCAGCGCCCGCTCGGTGTTCTGTTGCAGCGTCAGGGCGAGGTCGAAGAGCCGGGTCCCGACGACCTGCATTGGGTCGGCACCACCGCCAACGTGCTGCGTTACGTCACCGCGCCAGACGGTGCACACCATGTCGTCTGCCAGGGCGAGGAGCGTTTCCGCGTTCTGCAGTTCCTCGATGGCTACGACTTCCTCGTCGCGCGCGTGCAGCGCATCGCCGACACCGAGCAGGCCAACAAGGAGATCGAAGCGCGGGCGCTGACCTTGAAGCAGCGCGCCATCGAAATCCTCCATCTGCTGCCGCAGGATGTGCCGCAGGAAATCGTCAACGGCCTGCAGTCCATTGAGGCGCCGGCGCGACTGGCCGACCTCGTTGCCGGGCTGATGGACGCCACTCCCGAAGAGAAGCAGTCATTGCTGGAAACCTTCGACCTGCGCACCCGGCTCGACCGCCTGCTCGAAATCCTGTCGCGCCGGGCCGAGGTGCTGCGCATCTCGCAGGAGATCGACCAGCGCACCAAGCAGTCGATCGGCGCGAAGGGCCGCGAGCACCTGCTGCGCGAGCAGCTGCGCACCATCCAGAAGGAACTTGGCGAAGGCGAGGAGGGCGCCGCCGAACTGGAGGAAGTCGCCAAGGCCATCGCCGATGCCGGCATGCCCGAAGAAGTCGAGAAACAGGCGCTGAAGGAACTCAAGCGCCTGCAGCGCATGCCCGAAGCCGCCGGCGAATACGCGATGGTGCGCACCTATCTCGACTGGCTCACCGAGTTGCCGTGGAAGGCGCCCGACGCGCCGGCGATCGACATCGCCGAGGCGCGCCGCACGCTCGACCAGGATCACCATGGGCTGGAGAAGATCAAGAAGCGCATCCTCGAATACCTCGCCGTGCGCAAGCTCAACCCCCAGGGCAAGGCGCCCATCCTCTGTTTCGTCGGCCCGCCCGGCGTGGGCAAGACCTCGCTCGGCCAGAGCATCGCGCGCGCCACCGGGCGCGAGTTCGTGCGCGTGAGCCTGGGCGGCGTGCATGACGAGGCGGAGATCCGCGGCCACCGCCGCACTTACATCGGCGCGCTGCCGGGCAACATCATCCAGGGCATGAAGAAGGCTGGCACGCGCAACGTGGTGATGATGCTCGACGAAGTGGACAAGCTCGGCGCCGGCGGCTTCCACGGCGACCCGTCGTCGGCGCTGCTCGAAGTGCTCGACCCCGAGCAGAACGGCTCCTTCCGCGACAACTATCTCGCGGTGCCATACGACCTGTCGTCGGTGCTGTTCGTGTGCACCGCCAACGTGCTCGACACCATCCCCGGCCCGCTGCGCGACCGCATGGAAGTTATCCAGTTGCCCGGCTACACCGCGCAGGAAAAGCTGCAGATCGCGCAGCGCTACCTGCTCGACCGCCAGCTCTCGCGCAACGGCCTGCTGCCGGCGCAGTGCGCGATCACTGAAGCCGCGCTGATCAGCATCATCGAGGACTACACGCGCGAAGCCGGTGTGCGCAACCTCGAGCGCGAGATTGGCTCGGTATGCCGCCATGTCGCGCTGCGCATCGCCGAAGGCGGGGTGGAGCGCGTTACCGTGGACGCGGCCGACCTGCCCGCCATTCTCGGCGCCCGGAAGTTCGAGGCCGAGATCGCCATGCGCACTGCCGTGCCCGGCGTCGCCACCGGGCTGGCGTGGACGCCGGTGGGTGGCGACATCCTCTTCATCGAAGCGGCGCGCATGCCCGGCAACGGCAAGCTCATCATCACCGGCCAGCTCGGCGACGTGATGAAGGAAAGCGTGCAGGCAGCCCTGTCACTGGTGAAAGGGCGTGCGGCGGAACTGGGAATCGATGCCGGGCTGCTCGATAAATCCGACATTCATATCCACGTGCCCGCGGGTGCAACGCCCAAGGACGGCCCCAGCGCTGGCGTCGCCATGTTCACGGCGCTCGCCTCGCTGCTCACGCAACGCCCGGTGCGCAGCGACGTGGCGATGACCGGCGAGATCAGCCTGCGCGGCCTCGTGCTGCCGATCGGTGGCGTGAAAGAGAAAGTGCTCGCCGCGCTGCGCGCCGGCATCAAGACCGTGATGCTGCCCGCCCGCAACCGCAGGGACCTGGAAGACATCCCCGCCGAGGCGCGGGAGAAGCTCGAGTTCGTCTGGCTGGAGCATGTGGATGATGCGCTGAAGGTGGCATTGTCGCCAAGGGCTGAGACGCTGGGGTGAATATTCGAGTGCTAATTGGCCCCCCGACCTGGGCTCGAAGCTGGGACTTGCGAATTAACCTAAAAACCTCAGTTGTGTCCCCCTGAAACCCTTCGACTCCGCGCTACGCGCTACGCTCAGGGCGAACGGATTGCTTACCAATTGGGTGACATTCCCCAAACCGTTCGTGCTGAGCGTAGCTGGCGTAGCCAGCGAAGTCGAAGCATCCAAACTGCAGGATTTAGGATTAACAGGCCGACTTTGCGAATTCCGGTTCAAACTGGACACGCATTCCACGGCAAACTGGACACTGATTCCACGGCAAACTGGACAGTAAAATAGAGATGTAGCGGTACGCGGGATAACTGTGGCAACCTCGGGGATTTTTACCGGGGAGCCACATGGCCAACAACAGGTTATCCATGCGCAAGATTACAGAAACACTCCGGCTGCATTTTGAATGTGGCCGCTCTAACCGGGAGATTTCCCGCGCCATCAGTGCGTCGCCAACCACGGTTTGCGATTATCTTCGGCGCGCCAAAGCGGCTGGCATGGGCTACCCGTTACCTATCGGCCTGGATGATCAGGCCATCGAGCTGCGGTTGTTCCCGCCGGTTGTGCCTACGGATGTTGTCCGCCCCGAGCCGGACTGGGTGTGGGCACATCGCGAAATGCGCAAGAAGAGCGTCACGCTGGAGCTGCTGTGGCAGGAGTACAAAGCGGCACACCCTGACGGCTACCAATACAGTTGGTTCTGCGAACGCTACCGGCAATGGGTGGGCAAGCTGTCGGTCACCCTGCGGCAAACGCACACGCCCGGCGAGAAGCTGTTCGTCGATTATGCCGGGCAGACCTTGACTATCATTGACGGGCTGACGGGGGAAGTCCGCCACGCGCAACTCTTTGTTGCCGTGCTCGGCGCATCCAACTATACCTTTGCGGAAGCCACCTGGACGCAGCAGCTGTCCGACTGGATCGGCTCCCATGTGCGCGCCTTCGAGTTCATCGGGGGCGTGACGGAAATCCTGGTGCCGGACAACCTCAAGTCGGGCGTCAAGCATCCCTCCTATTACGATCCGGAACTGAACCCGACTTACCGCGACCTGGCCGCGCACTACGGCGTGACGGTTCTGCCGGCGCGCGCTCGCCGGCCGCGCGACAAGGCGTAGGCTTCATATTGCACCTTGTGTGGTAAATGGAACAGTGATAAATGCCGGGGCTTGGGGTAGACGACCTCCCTTGCCCTTGATCAGAGTGACATCGCCAATCGGTTCGTAAAGG
>JBAUUR010000129.1:0-44965 GCA_049582805.1 Gallionellaceae bacterium
CCTTTACGAACCGATTGGCGATGTCACTCTGATCAAGGGCAAGGGAGGTCGTCTACCCCAAGCCCCGGCATTTATCACTGTTCCATTTACCACACAAGGTGCAATATGAAGCCTACGCCTTGTCGCGAGGTTTGTAGGGGCGTGCCGGGATGATCGCCACGCCATAATGCCGCGCCATGTCGGCATAAGTGGCGTTAAGTTCCGGTTCGTAGCGGCAAGGCTTCGTCACGGCTGATTTGAGGTTGTCCGGCACCACGATTTCCGGCACGCAACCGAAGAAATTGAACGCCCTGACATGCGAGCCGATCCAGTCTGGTAGCTTCTGGCTCAACGTGGCTTCGGCATAGGTGTAGCCGGACGCGCCGAGCACCGCCACGAAGATTTGTGCGTGGCGAATTTCGCCGGTCTGGGGATCAACGATTGGGACCCCGTCGCCGCTGTAATCGATAAACAATTTCTCGCCGACCTTGTGGGTTTGACGCATGGAGAGCTTGAGGCGGCTGCGGTATTGGCGGTAGTACACGCAGAACTGCGCATACTTGTATGCCTGGCCCTCACAGGATGCCAGATACTCTTCCCACAGCAGCAACAGCGTCACGCCTTTGCGCTTCAGCTCCTGATGGATATAGGCGCAGTCGGGCATAACATGTTCACGGACTTGTGTGGCGGCCGGAAACAGGCGCGCTTCCAGCGTGGTGTCATCCATTCCGTCTGGCAGCGGCCATGACAAACCGGCCTCTTCAGCAGCATTGGTGTATTTTGAAATAACACCGACTGATATCTTCAAGCTGGCGGCTATTTGCCGACAACTCAAGTTGGCTTCGTATTTCAGACGAAGCACATCTTTGATCTTGCGCATGGAACTCCTTACTGCTGGCATAACATCCCCTCAAAAACTCGGGGATGCTCCAACATTTACAGGTTAAGTTCCAGCACAAATCACGCTACGTTCTGCCATCGTGAACGGTGATTCTGGCATCGTGAACACCTATTCTGGTGAATAGGCAAAAGTGTTCACGTTCGAGCAGAATCGTGTTCACGTTCCGTCAGAATCAGTGTTCACGTTCGCCCAGAATAGGTGTTCACGTTGCCCCAGAATGGGTGTTCACGATGCTCCAGAATATGCAATCTGGTCCCGATTGATTGTTGAACCAGCACTTCTTTAGTTTCCACCATATTCCTTTTTCCGAATGAGTCGTTTTCGCTGTCTCAGTTATCTTCGGTGGTTTTTGCATATCATCAGACTCGTTGGCTGTGCCGAAATATCTGTCCTTCGCCCATCGATCGTGAGCTCTGCCTGCGTCGATCTGTTCCTGTGGCAATTGGCCAGCCCACTTGACCATGTTATTCCTAATCCAGTAGTGAGACTGGCATTTGAAGCCCCAATTTCCTATTGACGGATGCAAGGTGATCGTCTCGCCGTCAAAAGTTAGCCTCCAATCTGTGGGACTCAGTGGGGTCACAACCTCGTTTCCGCACCCGCAGCAGCACTTGTGTACTACCGTTGCGATTTCGATGCAGACGTAAAGTATTCCCTCCTTAGGGCTGTCCGGAACGAACTCGACGAATTTATGTTCAAGCACTATTTGCTGCATCATGGCCAACGTTCTTCGTTTGTTATGGTGTTGCCGTCAATGGTGTAAGTGCAGTGATGCTCGTGATCAAGGTCTAGATAGAATCCGAAGCGCTTTTTCCACTTTATGACCGCCAAGGCCGCATTTAGAGCGTTGAGATCGGCGATCTGTATGTTGAGCGCATATTCGTTGTGGCCACCACCGTCGGAGAACGGCACACAGCTTCGAAAGTGATCGCGCTTTTCGGGGGTGCTTATCGTGGCTCTGAGAACGCCGCCAAGCATATTATCGGATGAATAGACCCCAATGCCCACATCGATGAAGGAGATGTCGAATTCCTCCAACTTCTCGACAATTAGTTTTTTCGCAATGCCGCGATCGAGACAGAGAAAAACGAATTGCATGTCTCGCAGCAGTTCGGCGTTTTCAGCGCCAACATAGTTCGGGTGAACCATAATTCCACGCCGCATTTTCGCGTAAATGCTTTGCAGATACGCCGCCTTATTCGGCTTTGCCCTCATTTCCTCGATCGATGGCGCGCCTGGTGATCGAAACGCATTGTGTTGCAAAAAAGTGTCTCCGTCGAATAGATGAATCTCCTTGACGGGGGTCTTGGCGACGAGATCGAGCACGTAGGCTCCAGTTCCACCCAGCCCAATAATGGCAATCTTTTGGATCGCCAGCTTCTGGGTGATAAGATTAATCTCGGCCCGGCTTGACGCGGTGTCGATATAATTAAACACCGTGTCTTCCCCTTCCCACGGTTCTATGACCGGGAAAGTTCTCGCTGTGGCTGTGGGGTCGATCGCCTGCGCTTGACCTTCAAGAATGGCGACATACGTCGTCATCTTAGCGAAGTAATCCGGATAGGGATCAAGTGGCCTCGCTGAAAACGTACGGTTTACGACCAAGTCCTCTGCAATAGTTTTCCCGCCGCTTGGATTTTTGATCTGGTCGATCTCAACACCATCCAATCGGCAGGGATGATCACCGATAAAATAGACGACATGGTTGTCCGGTGTTGTCGTAATGTCACCTGCTAGCGTCAACGATGAGACGAGAACACCTCGCATGATTTCCCGGCGGGCGTTCACATATGGAACATCCTTGACCAGGATATGGCCGAACCGAATTTCTAGGTCGTAGCCTTCATCGCGAAGCTTTTTCAGATCAGGGCTATGACTTATCAGTGGATGTGACATTAAAAATCATCCCTTCCTTGATCTCGACCGCGCCCCCCTCCCGCAGATTCCCCTCGGGGTTCGTATGCGGGCCATGCCGGTAAGTGATCGTGAACATGATATTCGGGCCAGTTGGCACAGGATTAAAAGCTAGAGCCACGACTTCGTTGAACGACAACTCCCGTGTTGTCACCGTCTTCTTTTTGCCGTTGACGAAAATGTCGAAGTGCCTAACCTCAGGCGAGCCGCTATGAAAGTGCTCATCTTCCTTCAGATGCACGATTTCAAGACCGTTCGGCACTACCTGGTCTTCCTTATCGCCGCCTACTTCGCGATAGAGCTCCAGGCCCGGTTGCACCTTACCTAGTAGGTACAGCGCTTCGCCCGTTGTCGGGCTAGGCGACTCGTGCGGCTGCTGATTGATATGAATCCGCACATGGTGCTTAGTTTCACCTTTTATTTGAACGTCGACCATTTTTTTCCTTTCTATATCAAGTTAAAATCACGACTTCGCTTGAACACGCGCTGCAGCGCGAATTGTGAGATTCTGCGCCTGGAAGCGGCTTCGAACGATTTGAGCCATCTCGTCGTAAACCCTTACCTTCTTGTTCGGATCGGCGATAGTAATGATCAAAGAAAATGGCTGCGGCTTGAACGCCTCATCATCTTCAATGCCGTGCCGCGTCAGGAGCTGGAGCTTTAAGCGCCAGCGATCGCCGCGTTCTCCAGTGTCTCCCATATGTCCATAGTAGGTGCGAACTGGAGCCCACTTACGAAGCTTTTCCACCTGGTAGGCCTCATAAAGCTGGCCAACGTTCTTGTGCTCCGGCGGAACCAAGCCAACGAATTTCGGCTTTGGCTTGATCTGGCCCGTTTCTCTAGACTTCTCCCGACGGTAAACACCAAAATGGGCGTCAATGTGAGTCTCGCAATATTCCGTTCCCCACCGTGCGCCACGCGCCGGTGCGAAGGCAACCGTCATCCAGACTTCGCCGAAGTACTTTCCGTCCCGACATAGTGACGGCGGGTACGGGAAATCATCCCATTCAAGAAAGTATCCAGGTCGAAGCACGTCATCGAAAACAAGGGTCGATGTGTGTGGCGCGCATTCCAGGCAGTAGGGGACGGGTGTCGGCAAACCGAACCCGAAGAAATTTTCGTCTCCATCCGGCACACGAAGAGCGGTCCGCGGATCGCGGGCGTGGTGCGTCAAGAGCGCCCTCGCCAGCACAGGAGACGGCGTGGGCGTGACCTGGTGGTAAATCTGCGCCAGTGTTCTGGCGACTAGCGGTGTGGCGAAGCTTGTTCCAAGATGCTCGGCGGAACCTGCTCCGTTTACCGAACGAATGCCGGCAATGTGCTCCAAATCCGTGGAGCATGACCCGCCATAATGAATAAGGTCCGGCTTTATTACATAGTTTGGACCGGCACCGTGTCGGGAGAATGCCGACGGGTGATGCTCCTTCGGTCCGTTCTTCTTGTAATCGACATGCGAAACGGCGCCAACCGTGATCCCGAGAACGCTGTCTGCCGGCACTGTGATCCTTCCCGCCGATAACTGGTCTTTTGTGCGCGGGAAGTCGAGAAGCGGAGGGCTGTCGTAGTTACCAGCGCTAATGACAAACGATATCTGGTACTTCTCCTGCAGATTGTCCAGCTCCTCGGCAAGCGAAGAGAATTCATCGAGCGAGCATATGGTATCCGTGCCAAGAGATATATTCCAGACCTTGAATTTGTTGGCATGCTCCTGAAGTGCAGCATCCAGCGAGACTAGAAACTCAGATTCCAGGAGGGCGAGCGTGTCCCCTTTAGCCGGGTCCTGGTTCGGGAGTACCTGAAGGTCGAAAACACCGCAGTGGCTATTGTCCAGACCGGCGATCGTTGGATTAAGCTCGCTGCCCCAGCAGATCAATCCCGCGACGAATGTGCCGTGGTCAGTGTTCTGATATTGTGGCGCGACCTGCGAATCGCGCCCAACGACCCAGCTTTCTAGGCCTGGGACCTGATCCGATATTCCACTGTCTACAACGACCACGACAGGAAAATCGCCGTTTACGTCAGTGCGCTTCGGGAGCGTGGGAAGCGGCTTCGGATTAAACATCTGGGGGCGTACGGTCTTGATCAGCGGCATGTGCACGATCGATCGCACGCCGATGATGCGGGAAAGAGCCTCGACATCCTCAACATCGCGGCACTCGATCTCATAGCTGAAACTTGCCGGCGAATATCCCGCGCTGCTCATCCGAATGTTCCGCTTCCGGCACGCGCTTTCGAAATTACCTACAAGTTGGGATTGATCATTGCCACCAAGGTTGAAGAGTCGCACACGCGTAATGAACCCGTGTTTGCCGCGGGGACTCCGGCGAAGCACATCCTTGGCCTCAAGGCCTCCACGACGATAGACGGGAGTGACCGGCTCGATCGCTTCAACACAGGAAATCTCCTTCTTCATTCGGTCGGACTGATTATTCTTGATGATATCGGCTAGGCTGTCGAGCCCTTCCGGCGTCGCCTTCACAAAAAGTTCCCCAAGGCGTCCCGCACCAATAATTGGACAAGATTGCGGTGAAAAAAGATGCTCTGGGCGATGGCTTTTGGCCGCTGCTTGCGAGAGAAGCTTTATGCGCACAGGCGCAGACCCGACTTGTCTGATCTGCGGAACGACGGCGGCGCGTAACGCCGCGACTTGGCTGGAAAGATGCGCGCGATATTTACTATCGACAGTTCTAAAAGGTTTGGGTGGCGTACCACCGCCTAGAACCTTACGTTCAGCGCCCTGTTTGGGCATGATGAGCTTTATAAGGAGGCGTTCTTGCTGGGGCGGTCGGATTGCATTAGCCATCTCTGTTCACTCCTTTCGCCCAGCGATGTGCAGTTGCTTTTGAAACGCCAAACAAACCGGCAAGCGCGGCATGGCTATATAGCTTCGCGTTTCTCTCCCGGAGCATGGCAGCAATAGAATGTTCATCCTTGCCACGCAAACGCGATAAAAATCGTCGATCCTCACCTTCTCCTATACCCATATTCTGAAGAACTTGGAATGCTTCATGCAGTTCTGGTGGTTGCTGCCTCGTAATCCTGCGGCGGTGAAGCCGCATGCACACTTCGCGAATATCTGACCCGGAAAATCCTTCTGAAAGATCAACGAGCAGTTCTATTTCACGCAACGAAAATTGCAGAGTGCCAATGAACGCACTCCACATTGTTTGGCGCAATTCCGCAGAAGGGAAATCCAGAGCCAGCCGGTAGCTGAATCGCCTCCATATGGCGGAATCCAGCAATTCATGGTGATTTGTTGCGGCGATGATGATTGATTGATTGCCGAGGTTATCCAGGTTCTGGATAAAACTATTCACCACACGCTTCAGCTCTCCCAGCTCTTGACTGTCGCCGCGCAGCTTCGCAATGGCATCAAACTCGTCGAGAAACAAAACGCACGGTGTTTTGGCCGCAAAATCGAAAAGCGCGCGAATGTTTTTTGACGTGCTTCCGAGAAAAGAAGAGATCAGACCATCGAGGCGGGCAATATAGAGGTCTAGACCTAGCTCCTCTGCGATGTACCGAGCGAGGCGGCTCTTCCCCGTTCCCGGTGGGCCGTACAAGAGAAAACTCAGCGAGGTGGCAATGCCATTAACCTCTGCCTGCGCATAGCTTTTTGCGATGCTCAAAAACTCGTTAACAGTATCCCACTGATCCTGCGCAAGTACGATGCTGGGCTCAGAAATGGCTTTAAGATTGACCCTTTCTATGAGCGGGAAACGGCTTTCAGTATCTACTGGTAGAGCCCTAGCAAATGCGGTCTCGGCCGGCCGAAGCTGCCGATCACTCTCTTCGAGCATCTTGCGCAAGCGACCAGCAGAAGCTGGGTCTCCTGCCTTTTCAAGCTTATCCGCAAGGAAAGCCGTATAGTTACGAACCTTGTCTATATCGAGACGAAGAGCACCATTAACGATACGAAACAGCTCACTCATGAAATTATTTTCTTTGTTCATGAGACAAATATGCCATTTATCGAGACGGATGTCAACCCCTCACGACATAAAAACTGTTTCCTTAAGAGGTCTGCGCGCACGTAATCGCGGCAGCCCCTGTTTTCTCAAGATTCCATGCACTTCCGCCGTCTGCAGAAGCGCTTCTCCCCTACCCCACATTCACCGGCACGAGTGTCATTGTGTCGTTACCGAAAATATCAATAACCTTGACCGCCACAGTGTAGCGTCCTGGCCGGTCATAAGTATGCAGCGCCGTTGTCAGCCCCAAGTCGCGGTTTTGCCGTGTGCGGAAGCTCTGCCACTCGTTCTCGAAGATATAGCCACCCGTCCAGCGTTCCTCGAAGTCGGGCATGGTAAGCTCGCCTTGCGGCGGCTCAAATCCTGGCAGCGACGAGGCTCCGCCCAGACCTGATCCAACGGGCACCTTGATAATTTCCTTGCGGCTCATGTAGTCGAAATCAACCGCCCAATAGTCCACCCAATCCGTCCAGTGTTTTGTGAGCCGTTCCTTTTTTACGATACCGTCCTTGTTTTTGCTCACTTTATAGAGTTGCCCCTGTTCGCACATGACCTCACTTTTGCCTTCTTTCATTGCGGCAATCGCGGCCTCGGCAGCACCCTGGGTATAGTAAACGGAAAAGTCTGTCAGCTCGATACCGACGGTGCGCTTGTTCTTCTTGTCATAGCGTGGAGTAGCTTCGACGAAGCTAATGTCGTGGAAGACCACCTGGCCTTTGTCCACTGCCCGCTTGTCGAATACTTCGGCGGGAATGTATTTCGGGGAAAGGTCAATGCCCTTACCTCGCGCCTCTTCCAGCACGGCGGGAAACAGCCCCATCTCAAACTCGAATGCCAGCACGTCCACACGGGAAGCGCCGCGCTTGCGGCATTCTGTGATGACTTCTTCAACGAACAGCCGTCCTACCGGCAAATTGATCGGCCCGATTACGACCAACCGCCCATTGCGCGCACCGTGAAAGAAACCGTCCTGCGCTTGGCTGCCTTCACTACCACCAAAACCGGTTGCTTTGTAGGCGCGCAGAATTAGCTCGCGGAACTCAATTTCCTTCTGGAGAATGGCTTGTTCCTTCTGTGCGCCCGTTAAGCGCCCACCGACATTCAGATAGGCCTGCCGCTCGTAGCGGCCAAGGTTTAGCACCTCGAAGGCGCGGAAGTCTTGTTCGGCGGCCTTTTTCTCGCGCTGTACGCCAATCAGGCGCTTGCGAGTAGTGTGGATACCAAATTTTCCGAGGTCGGTTGCGATCCACTTGCGACCGAGTTTTTCAGCGACGGCGGCGGTCGTGCCGGAGCCACAGAAAAAGTCGGCGACTAGATCATTTTCGTTGCTGCTTGCCTTGATGATGCGTTCAAGAAGGGCTTCTGGTTTTTGGGTAGGGTAGCCAAGTCTTTCGTTACCCGTATTAGTGACGCGCGATACATCTTGCCAAATAGTTTGCGGAGCCTGGCCAATTTTAGTGTCGAGATATACGATAAGACCATCCATTCGTGGTGTACCGTCTCGTTTGGTAGCAATACGCCCTTCCGCCCACCAGGCTTCGAGTTGCTCAATGGTATAACCCCATCCCCGCGTTGATGTAGGCATTGTTCCTCGCCACTCGAATTTTCCAGAAGTGCTACCGACACGAGGAGCGGTAAGGTCTTGAGTTGTGTAATACCGCCCTGCCTCATCTTTCTTATAACGAGCCATCTGCTCATCGGAGAATGGGATCATGTCTGGGTGCCAGATATAACCACTAGGACGCTTTGTGGCAAAGTGAATAGTGTCATGAACGCGCCCAAACTGTCCCGTTTCGTTATGAGCGTTAGTTCGTTGCCAAATGATTTCGTTTCTATATGCATCTCGTCCAAAAGCTTCTTCTATTGCGAGACGCATATAGGTACTGACGCGCCAATCGCAATGGACATAAATGCTCCCATCGCTATGCATCAAATCACGCATCAGGATTAGCCGCTCATAAATCATCGCGATAAAACTGTCCGCACCGCGCCCCCAGGTGTCGCGGTAGGCTATTTGCTCCAGCAGGTTAGCTTCCTTGTGGAAGGTCTCGCCGCCAATCTCCACATCCATGCTGAAATCCGCGCCCACATCGAAAGGCGGATCAATATAAATCAGCTTCAAGCCGCCCGCGTCCTCAATCTGTTGGCGTAACGCGCCCCCCTTGAGCGATGACAGGATGAGCTTGTTATCGCCCCAAATCAGCTTGTTCGTCCAGCCGCGCTGCTGACGGCCACGGCTATCGAACAAATCTTCCTGCATCTTCGTTTCAGTGCGAGGTTCGTCAATATGCTCCAGCGTTTGGAAGGGCAGCACCGTGGTACATACATCACGGTTTTTGCCGTTCCACACCAGCTCGACTTCGCGCTTATCCTCGAACAGGATGAAGCGATATTTCTCCGGCAGGGCTTTGCCCTGCTGGATTAGTGTCACCAAGTCACGCTGTTCCGCTTCGCTTAGGTCATAGGATTTTTTGTCTTGCCGTGCCATCGTTAGCCCTCCTGATATTCACGGAACGCGGTCACCAGTCCCGCGAACGATGACGGCTTGTGCTGCTCGAAACTTTCCTGATCGACATAGACGAAGTGGTAGCTCGGCCCACCATCGTCCTTGGCCGCTTCGGTAGCGTCTTCGCACCATTGGTGCAGGCGAGCCATCTTCTGCGGTAGATCGAGGTCCACGCGGCCTTTGGTTTCGACAACCCAAACCATGCCATCCGTAGTGCGCACGAGAAAATCCGGCGTATAGGTCGAAAGCTCACCATTGGCTTTGACATATTCAATCTTGAAGCCCACGGCCATGTAATTCTTGCCGAAGGCCTGCACATCCGGCGCGGCCTCTAGGAACGCGGCAAAGGCCAGTTCCAGACTGTCGGCGTTGGCCTCGCCGACGATGCGATTGAACACCGATTTCTTCGCCTGTACGAAGCCGCGCGGATCAGTGCGGAAGGGGCGCGTATCGCGCAGCCGAATATGCCCGTCGATACGCGAGCTGCCGCCTTCATAAATTGTCAGCGCATTGATCGCGGCGCGGAAATGATCGAATACCACCTTACCTACTTCCGGCTCTGACAGGTTGCGCAGGATTACGGGATCTTCCAGGTCAACGGAACGAGTGAAGAGATGATCGCGGATGAAAACCTTGACCTTCGGATAGAGCTGATCGTATCCGCCGACCAGGCGCAAATCCTTGAGCAACTGGCGGGCAAAAAACGCAACCACGGAACGGTAATCGCCTGCACCGGTGCCATCGAGTAACATTGTGTGATCGACCTCGCCTTCAAGCATGGTCTTGAAGACAATCTCGCGGGTTTCTTCCGGCGAGAAGGCCTTGATAGGCAGCTTGGGGTTGCCAAATGATTCCGGCTCCAGCTCTGTCAGGTCTTTAAATTCTCGGTTGAAGCGCCGGGTCAGACGCGGCACAGTGATGTCGAGTTCGTCGATGTTTTTGTCAGGCGATTCGATTTCGACTTCGACGACGAGAGAATCTTGCCGTTCGCGTCCACCCGTGCCCCCCATAGGGACACGGTCGAAGGTCACGCCTTCGTTTTGGATGGATTCCACGAATTCCATGAAGGCGGGCGTGCCCATGACCGAGACGGTTTCGCGCTGGTCGCTGCCAAAATACATGCGGCGCAGGCCGCGCCCCAGGGTTTGCTCCGGCAGGATGTTGCTCTTGGCGGCATAGGCGCGCAGCCCAACGATGACGGTTACATTGCGCACATCCCAGCCTTCCTTGAGCATCAGCACCGATACAATAGCCTTGTAGGGTGATTTCCAGGTATCAATCTCGTTTGACTGCTTGCGCAAAATCTCCAGCTCCTCCTTGCTCTTGCCGGAGGACGCTTCGGAAATCTCGCCGTTGTTCTTGGTGTGAATCACCAGCACCGCGTCCTGCAATTCTGGACATATCTTTTGCAGATACGCGCCCACCTCGTCGCAATTCTTGGTGTCATCCACCATCACGAATAGCACGGCTTTCTTGCCTAGCTTTTCATGCTCGGCGTAGCTCTTGCGCCATTCCTCGATGCCCAGTTGCAGGTAGTCGGCATATTTCTCGGAAACCATCGGGCTTTTGTGTTCGGCCAGCTTGGCACGGCTGGCCGCATCCGGCAGCACGGGGTGCTTCACCACATTTTGCGCTATCGCCTCAACCAGCGGATAGTCGCTCACGGTTTGCACGAATATCGCGCCGTTGTCGTGGCGCGGCGTGGCCGTCACGTCCACCTGGATTGCCAGCCGCAGGTCTTTTTGCAGCAGTTGGTGGTGAATGTCCTGGATGCACTGGAACCAGGCCAGGCGGTTATCGTGAATGTGGTGCGCCTCGTCATTGAAAACGGCAAGCTCGTCAATTTCGCGCACGATCTCGCCCAGGTCGGTATTGCTGTCAGTGGTTTTGCCGACCGGCTTTGCCCCGAAGGGTGCCAGGAAATAGTCGCGCAAATCGTCATCCTCAAGCGTAGGCTCCGGCACTTCGCCGAGATAGATGCGGTGAATGTTTGTCAAAAATAGATTGCCGGTTGGCCGGACAATGCGCACGTCATCTTGAATATGCAGCGCGACTTGAAAATCGTCGCGCCAGTTGCGCCCCGCATGGCCGTTGTCAGGCAACACCGGATCATTGAAGAAGATGCGCAGGCCGTCAAAGTCAGCGCGCAGCCGATCCAGCACGATGATGTTGGGCGCAATCACAAGGAAGTTGCGAGCCAACGCCGAGTCCGCTTCATAGAGCTTGTGAAAATAGCTCCAGGCTATCAGCAGAGACAGCACCTTGGTCTTGCCCGCGCCCGTGGCCATCTTGATTACGAAACGCGGCCAGTCCTCATCAAACATATTGCTCGATACCGCACCGGAGGCATCGAAGCGCAGCAAGTCGAACTTGTCGCGTGCGCGGCGCACATCGTAGAGCCAGATTACGGTCTCGACCGCTTCGCGCTGCGCGAAGTAGTACCGAAACTGGCTTTGTGCGCCGTCCGCTTGCTCAATGAGATGGTCGGTTGCGAACCACCAGGCCAGCAGTGCGCGGGACGTGGCCGACGCGCCCGCATAATCTGCATCGCGCCAAGCCTTGACCTCTTCGCGCACCTTGGCCACCAGCGGCGGCAGTAGCTTTTCATAGGCCGTGTCCCGCAACTCTTCCGCTGCGGGGAACCAGCGGAGTTCTGGGGATAGCGTTTCGTAGGGTGATCGCGGAAAGTTTGGATGCAGTGCCATGTAGCGGCGTTCCCTATTTTTAATTATTGAACGGGTTTATTTTGTGGATTTCCGCATATCTACACCGAAATCGTAGTCTCCGCCGCTAATTATTTTCTGCGCCTTCTTGAAAAACCGCTCTGGGGCTGTGTGGCTGCGCGCTCGCGCAGCGTCCATGCGCTCCATGAGCGCATCAAACTCGGTTTTGAACGCATCGAAATTGGCGAGCGCCGTTACACTCCATGCTTGGCGGAAACGATCTTGCAGTATTTTGAACTGGTGCGCGTCCTTTGCCAGCGTGTCTAGGCTCAAGTCAAGGTCGAGCGCTTTGTAGACCGCTGGTGCTAAACCTGCGAGCAGTGCACAGATACCCGTTAACCACTCAAGCCCCGTCTGTTTTGTGAGCAGAGGCCATGTTGCCAGCCCGCCTAGTATGATCGGCACAACAACGAAAATTACACGCCAACAACGGAGCGATTTCAGCCACTCAAAAATTATCGTGGACGTATAGAGGCAGGATTCCTCCTGGCGTTTGCACTCGGCGATGAGGTTTTGCGTCCGTTCTTCCGTCATATGACTCGCGGCATGTCTGTGCCAAATATTTTCTGCCACTCGTCGCCTGCGTCGGCAACGCAATTGTTGTATTCATAATCACATGCCTTCAAAGCGCGCTGGTAGGCGGAAAGCGCGCGGCTCTGCCAGATGTTGCCTAACGCAACGGCTTCTAAGGTTCCTGGAACAAAAACGTAGCCGTTCGCTTGGTGATAAAGGTATGCGAAAAAATCGCGCATGATCCAGTCAAAGTAAAACCAACTATTAAATCGCCATGGTGATTGCTCGATGAAATTGGACGCGACCAGTTCAATTTGAAACGACTTTATCGGCACTGAACAGTATGCCTGCCACGCTTTCAACATACGGATGAGCGGTCGCAGGTTTCGCGCGTTAGCGCTGTCCACTGCTTCAAGCTGGTTTACTTCGTTCAAAGGTGCAGTTTCTTTGTATGAGCCGCCATTGTTGGTATCACAAACCCAATATCGCCCTTGAGTAGTGAGCGCAAAAGCTGGCACAACTTCCACGTTGTAGCTTCCAAAATTCACGACAACCACCTGCCCATCACCGCTCATGTCTGTATTGGGGTACGTGATTGCGAGCCAATTTTTCACTTCCTGCAACAGCGCGGATTGACGACCTGATGTGTAAGACTGAAAGCGGTTGTATACCGTGACCGGCAACAGAAAATAAACGTCCACATCGCGCGGTGGCCGAATGGCCGTGTCCTTACCCCACGAGCCGATGAAAAAGCTGTTGTCGGTATCCGAGTTCGTGTTGTAGTAGGCGCGATTGAGACAGCTCACAACATTGGCGCGCTTTATGAAGCCGTCTACCTGCTGCAACGGGGTCAATGCCAAATTACGGTGAAATTGCTCAAACCGCTGATGCACGGCGATCCAATTATGCAGCATCAATCTATTGACGCTGCTTAGTGGAACTTGCGGCATTCCACCATATGTTCCGAGGTTTGACATAGTGAATTGCGACAGTCCATTCACAGCATCACACCAATTCTATTTGCACCTTGCGCCCGACCAAGGCAGCGGCGCGCTGCAAGGTAGAGAGTGTCACGTCGCGGGTAGGATCGAGCAGTCGGTCAACCTGCGAGCGGCTGGTCTTGAGCATGACGGCCAGGCGCGTTTTGGTCAACGATTGCTTTTCCATTGCTTCGGTAAGCTGCCACACCACGACTTCCTTGATGGCGCGCGCCTGGGCTTCTTCATAGGTGCCCTCTTCCTTGAGGAAGTCGTCGAGGCTTGATCCAATATGTTTACTCATGATTACAACTCCTTTTGGCGTTTCCTCGCCAGGGTCAGTTCGTCGTCAGGTGTCTTTTCCGTCTTCTTGATGAAGCCGTGCAAGGCCACCAATTTGCCCTTATGCAAACATACCAGCACGCGGGCGATGCGATTGCTTGGCAGGTCAGTGCGTATTTCCCATAAGCCCTGCCCCATCGGGCGGCATAAAGGCATACCCACCGGCCAGCGCCATTGCGCCCGCATCAGGTCTAGGCCAATGGCGTGACGATCCGGCTCATCCAGTGCCTTGAGCCATTCACGTACCGGTTCGTTGCCGCCGCTGTTTTGGTAGAACTGGAGCGGTGTTTTCTGTGTTTCATTGGCCATCTATCACCCTAGTGCAAATGTACCATATAAAGTACATATATTGCAAGTGAATTCTGTGGGCGTCTCAACGATCTTTTTATTTAAATCCTTTGAAGACAAGCTTTATTGCCAGCGCGGCGCGGCGGAAAACCGCATCAAGGAGGCCCAACTGGATCTGTTCGGCACCCGTGCCAGTTGCCACAAGTTCCACGCCAAACTGGCTGCGTCTGATGTTCGCCACACTCGCCTACACGCTTATGCAGCGCTTGCGCGAGATCGCACTCTCCACCACCGAACTGGCTCGTGCCACCGCTGCCTCGATCCGCGTGAGACTACTCAAAATAGGCGCCGCTATCCTGCGCAATACACGTCGTGTGCGCATCCTGCTCGCATCACATCATCCATCACGCGAGATATTCCGCATCGCCGCTCGCGCACTAGCTCCGTAGGTCAATTAAAGTGCTATCCACGGCACGCTATAAACAACGGGGGTTGGGGGAGGTTCATCCAAAATTCGGGCATTGCCAATTCCTTGAGCAATTCCCGCACTCACTCAACCCGGTCGCTTCGCTGCTCGCCGCCGAAATCAATGCGCATTTACAAAGGTGAAATATGCAGGCTAACGCAGGTAGCAATACACTACGTCAAGACGAAAGTGACCAAGTTCTTGTGAAAGAATCAGAAGTGCCTGCTCTTCTAGATTATGCTCTCCTTCGCCATGGCGCGCAGCAATCATCTCTTGGGTAATGTGGTGCAGCCGCCATTTAGCGTAACTGTGGCGGAGTCCATGTGCGCCTCTAGAAACCTTGATTGCTATCTTGCAGGCTGTTGTAACACTTTGACTCCAAGACTGCCCGAACCCAATGTCATAACAAGATAAGTAAATTATTTCTCGGTCTACCACTCGTGTTGGAGGCCTTCTTCTGGCTTCAAGCTTGCGCGCCAGCCAAATGGGGACAGCTATTTCACGAACAAGTCCCCCCTTACCTTTGACGGTATATAGAAGAAAATCAGGAAGACCAATAAATCGATGTGGATCCCATGAACGATGAACAGAGGCCTTGCGTTCGGAAATGGGAAGAATGGTTGCTGCTTCATGAGCACGGATTCCAGAATAAAATGACAGGAACGTGGGAATAGCATTTTTCTCGGATTGGTGCGCCGCAATCGCCTTAACTTCATCATAAGTATAACTGCGCTTTTCATTCACGGATTCTTGATATACGCGCTTGTATAAGAGTTTTTGTTTATAAACCAATGACAACGCCTGCCTTTCTTGATCGAGGGTTTTTTGCCCAACCCACTCCCGACGTTCGTCAATATAATCGTTCAACATTGAAATGTTGGCTCTTAAACTTGGATGAACTTTATTTAAGTCACACCACTCAAGATAATTAAATACGCATTGGCGATAAGCTCGCTCAGTGCCAATAGAAGCAATCTTGCCAAGGGCTTTTGCTTGGCTTTTGCTTAGACCATGTTGAGTATGTCTGGCCACCAGTTCTGTGGCCAATTTGCGGTTATCTTTATTCACCACAATTCTCCATCTTCAAAGCGCGCGCGACTTCTTTAAGAAACGGTAAACGGTGGATCTATGGCATGAAATTGATTTTGACTTCAGCCGGTCTGAGATAAACTGGTAAGATTTTTCACATGTTCTCAATTGATTGACAGTTACAGCCTCTGGTTGTAGTTTGGAACGGCGGTTTCTTGTCTTTTTCGGATTGAGTTCTTCGTGTGACTCAAGATTTTCAGAGTCATGATTTTCAGGTCCATCCTTATACGCTTTAAGGACATCCTCATATTCCATTTGCGCTACCTTTGATTTCATTTGGACACCCTCCAAATTGTATTTTTGAATAAACTAGTAAAACGTAAGACCAACTTTGATAGAACAATCACCAAAGTTCGCACCCCCTTCTGAACGGCGGCACTTTCCAGAATTCTCAAAAATATGAGTAATCTCTTCCGGACGCGGAGATATTTTGTAGGCTAGATTAATGACTTGCAGTCCCCGAGTTCTTGGCACGGGACAACGCGACTTTGACTTTGAGCGTAGCTCGCCGATTTTGTATTTTGTGCCGAATGCCAAGCAGTTTTGGTGCGAGGATAGGCACAGGACGAGCAATACAAATTAATTATTGGATGGACAGAGAAATACATCGGCGGAACCGATGATTTTTGTTACGCTTCCCCAGCAACTAGGAAGTTTTATGAAAAGCAGCCAACCGATGTGGGAGGCTGATTTACTGATTTTTCCGATGAAGGAAATTTAATTAGGCACTTACATGCCTTAGGCACTTTACGCAATGCTCGCGGCCCACAACTCGTGGACTTGGGCCATTTCTCCCAGTTAATGTCTAAACCATAACCCGTTCGCAGATGGATGTCAATGTTCAAAACCTTTAAACGCAACACTTTCTTGCTTGGGTGGCATACCGTGACAAGAAGAAATAGCCAAAAATAATGTTGCGTCTAATAAAAACTAGTCACATTATATTATATTGATACTTATAGCTAAATTTATGTGTATGGCCCTGACACAGCCGGAAATACATCAATCATGCCAACCTCGGCATATGTGTCGCTACGACTCCAAGTGTTTCTCACAATGTTTCGTAAACCCGCCGGCCAATTAATAACCTGCAACATACCGCATAGTCAGGCATGACCTCAACGCAATTCGCCTGGGGACGTCTTTTCAGATGATTGCGCTCGAATATTTGAAAAGGCTTCTTACGACCATCGCCATATCCGTGGAGCACGGCATGAACATTTGATGGGCCGAGGCCGAATGCTATTTGGTCGTTGAAGCACTTACGTAGTGGCTGCTGTATCTGTATTTTGTTTAAGATGATTATGCCCGGTATCTTTCAGTTTCTGATGTATTTTGTCGGTCTCGATCTTAGCGTCGATTAACTCACAGCGTGTTGCCAGCAACAATAATGTCGGCAAAATAGAATTCCTTCCAATTCTACCGGGCTGAACTTTTCACGCAAATGACCAGCCGCGTAGGAAGGATGTGCGTGATGTAGCCCAATTGCATTTCTATCGTGGTCAGCTTGTACCTGATGTTGCGGATCAAATTCCAGTCAGCTGAGCGCAAAATAAATGCTTGGGAATTATCATTCTGTCCATCAAGCTGGGCATATAACCAGCCGATTCTTTCACTCTATCTTCATGCTTTGGCGAATCAGCATTAGGGCGAGAAGGAGATCCCCATTTTGACAAAGAAATAAATGCGCTGAAGTTCGGCCGTTGCGGACCAGCTTCTGATCAAGATTGAGTGGAAAATCTATGCTGACCGGATCGACTGCTCGCTTCATTCCCCTGAAACTGGCGTTTTCCCTCAAAAATGAGGTTATTCGACAAACATTCTTGAATTCGACCCCAAAAAGACCCTGTTTGAAGGAACCAGTACCGACGTAATTGGATTTACTATTCTCAATAACGCAGTCTTAAACGATTGATATTGGAAAACCACGGGAATATCCGTAGTGATGGATTTAATATGCTATGACCAATCCACTTTTCTTGACCCCTGACGAAATTAAAGAGCTGTCTGGATTTACTTTCAAGGACCTTCAAGTTACACAACTCCGCACTATGGGCATCCCATTCCGAATCAATGGACGCGGAAGACCTATAGTCGCGCGTTCTGTCATAGACGGAACAAATACCAATTCTTCAAATCTTCAACAAGAATGGCAACCCTCTGTATTGCAAAAACGAGGAAAGGCAGCGTAGTATGAAAAAGACTATGGGAAGAAGACCGACAAAAAACCTCAATCTACCGCCTAAGATGCGCGCACGCGCCAAGGCTGGGGGTAAGATATGGTACTACTACGACGCTGGTGGCAAACCACGCCGTGAAATTCCTCTTGGCTGCGATTACACGACAGCCGTGCTCAAATGGACTGAACTGGTGCAAGACAAGCCAGAATGTGCAGGCCAACTAATAACTTTCAAGGCTGTCTCCGATCGGTATCTGCTTGAAGTGCTTCCTTATAAAGCTCCCCAAACACAGCGTGGAAACTTGCGTGAGCTTGATTGGCTCTTGAAATTTTTTAACGATCCTCCGGCGCCACTCGCACGTATCAAACCAATTCACATCAGGAAATATCTTGATTGGCGCGGCAAGACAGCAAAAGTGCGTGCAAACAGGGAAAAGGCTTTGTTTAGCCATATTTGGAATATGGCTAGGGAATGGGGATTAACCGATCGATCCAATCCATGCTCTGGTATAAAAGGATTCACTGAGGCAGGACGAGACATCTATGTCGAGGATGAAGTATTGAATGCTGTTTGGGAAGTCGCTGACGTTGCTCTGCGCGATGCTCTAGACCTTGCCTATCTAACTGGTCAGCGGCCTGCTGATACGCGCAAGATGCGTATTACAGACATCAAAGACGATGTGCTTATTTTTCAGCAAGGCAAGACCGGCAAAAAAATGCGCATCGATGTCTCTGGCGAACTTGCGTCGCTTATAAAAAGGATTGAAAAACGCAAAGAGGGATACAAAATTCACACGCTGTCACTCGTTTGTACTGAAACAGGACGTGCGCTCACTGAATGCGCGATGCGATCACGATTTGACAAAGCACGCGGTAAAGCTTCCAAGGCAAATCCTGAGTTGGCTGAGGCTATCCAGGCATTTCAGTTCCGAGATCTGCGCGCAAAAGCAGCGACAGACAAATCTGATTCTGACGGAATGCGCGAAGCGCAGTTACAGCTTGGCCATGAGACCATAGCCATGACTGAACATTATGTCAGGAAAAGAAAAGGACACAAAGTCAGCCCTACAAAGTAGGAATTGCGGACTGGCGCAGCAATTGCGGACTGGCCGCCGTCAATAAATGCCAGTAACCGCATGATTATATGGTGGGTCGTGTAGGACTTGAACCTACGACCAAAGGATTATGAGTCCTCTGCTCTAACCAACTGAGCTAACGACCCGATAAATCAGCCCTCACCGTCGAGAAAGCTCTTGAGCTTTTCAGAACGGGATGGATGGCGAAGTTTGCGCAAGGCTTTCGCTTCTATTTGGCGTATACGCTCGCGCGTGACATCAAACTGCTTGCCGACTTCTTCCAAGGTGTGGTCAGTATTCATTTCAATGCCAAAGCGCATGCGTAATACTTTTGCTTCGCGTGGCGTCAGGCTATCAAGAATGTCAGCGGTTACATTACGCAAGCTGTCGTAGACTGCAGCTTCTACCGGAGCCAACGTATTGGAATCCTCTATGAAATCCCCCAAGTGCGAATCGTCATCGTCACCCACGGGTGTTTCCATGGAGATGGGCTCCTTGGCGATCTTCAATATTTTGCGGATCTTGTCTTCCGGCATTTCCATCTTGACAGCCAGAGTAGCGGCATCCGCTTCCAGACCGGTTTCTTGCAGGATCTGACGAGAGATACGGTTCATCTTGTTGATGGTTTCGATCATGTGCACCGGAATACGAATAGTGCGGGCCTGATCTGCGATAGAGCGGGTGATCGCCTGGCGAATCCACCAAGTTGCATAAGTCGAGAATTTGTAGCCGCGACGGTATTCGAACTTGTCCACGGCTTTCATCAATCCGATATTGCCTTCTTGGATTAGATCAAGGAATTGCAGGCCGCGATTGGTGTATTTCTTGGCGATGGAAATCACCAGGCGCAGATTGGCCTCGATCATGTCGCGTTTGGCGCGGCGAGCTTTGGCCTCGCCGTTGGTCATTTGTTTGTTGATTTCCTTCAGATCCTTGATCGGGATGCCCACGCGCTGTTGCAGATCGAGCAATTTCTGCTGCTGTTCAACGATGGCATGCTGGAACCGCGCCAGCGTTTCGCTGTAAGGTTTCTTTGCAGCCACTTCACGCTCCACCCAGTCGAGGCGCTCTTCATTGCCGGGAAAGGTTTTGATGAAATAGGGGCGTGGCATGCGTGCCTTGGAAATGCAGAGCTCCTGGATGTTGCGCTCGTAACCACGCACCTCCTCCACCAGATTGCGCATGGTGTCGCATAACGCATCCACCTGTTTGGCGGAAAATCGGAATTGCATCAACTCGGAGGAAATCTGTTCCTGTAGCTTGTTGTACTGCTTGCTGCGGTAACCATGCTTCTCGTAAGCTTTGCCCATTTTGGTGAAAAGTTCGGCGATGACGGCAAAACGCACCAGAGCATCTTCCTTCAGTTGAGCAAGATTTGCCGCAGCAACTGCATCGCCGTCCTCGCCTTCTTCATCAAGATCACTTTCTTCAGAAGTCATAACTTCTGCTTCGGCTTCCATAGCTGCCTCATTGCCGCTTTCAGTGTCAATGAATCCGTCAATGACTTCGTCAATGCGCAATTCTTCACGGGAAACTTTTCCCGCCAGCGCGAGAATTTCAGCGATCGTAGCCGGGCAGGCGGATATCGCCTGGATCATGTGCTTAAGGCCATCCTCAATGCGCTTGGCGATTTCAATTTCATCTTCGCGGGTCAGCAGGCCTACTGTACCCATCTCGCGCATATACATGCGCACAGGGTCGGTGGTACGTCCGAATTCTGAATCTACTGTCGAAAGTGCGGCTTCGGCCGCCTCAACCGCATCTTCATCTGCCGCCGCCGGGGTGGCTTCCGACATGATCATGGTTTCGGCATCGGGGGCTTCGTCGCATACGGTTATGCCCATGTCGTTGATCATGCTGACGACACCTTCGATTTGCTCGACTTCCAGCATTTCGGGCAGGTGATCATTGATCTCACCGTAGGTCAGGTATCCTCGTTCCTTGCCAAGAACAATCAGTGACTTCAGGCGGGTGCGTCGCGCTTCAATATCCTGCTGCTGATCTACAGGAGGTGTTTCAGGCTTGGTGTCGGTTACCTGTTTGTTGCTCGCCGCCTGTTTTGCGCGCGCACTCTTTTTTTTGTCTTGCTGAGTCGCCATAGTTGGTGATTCCCGGAATATTAAGAAATTAAAGCAAAAAATAAATTTCGGCGCCGCCGAAAAAAGGCAAGGATTATACCTGAATTGTCACAGTGTTTCAGCCATGCCTGCGTTGGCTGGTCAATTGCAGGTATAGCGCCTTTTCCTGGTCATCCAAGCCCTTCAGGCCCAGCCCAGCACTCTCCATTTTGGCAAGTAAATCATGTAATTGACGTTGACGCTGGATTTTTTCCTGCTCTTGACGCAACTCTTCAACCTTGGCATGAAATTCTGACTCGACATCAAATTGCTCGCCCCAAAACAAAATTCCAGCCTCGACTTCGGTCATCAGGGCTTCATACGGTGTTCCCTGGAATTGCTGGATAATGGCGGCTGTGTTGACGGAATAATCCTGTGCTTGCAGATATGCAATCAATGTAGTAGCTGCAGTAGCGTGATTTCCCATCACTTGCCATTCGACCGGAAGTCCACGGGCCAGTTCCGGTTTTGCCAGCAGGCAACGAAGCAATATGTGCAAACTGGAACCTTCATTGCGTGGCGTTTTTGTTGGCGCGCGACGCGCGCTCGCGGCGACTGGCCTGATGGCATAAAGCCCTTCCAGTTCAGGCTGGGTAATGCCTGCCAGCGCCGCTACCTCCTTGCGCAGCAGCAAGGAAATTGTGGGTGCCGCGATCGCTGTCAGTAAAGGCTTGGCGCGTTCCAGCAAGGCGCTACGCCCCTCTTGCGTATGCAGATCGACACCGGAGGACAGTTCACGCAACAGGTATGCCGACAATGGCAGCGCATGGTCAATCAATCGTTCAAAAGCTTCCTTTCCCTGTTCCCGAATGAAGCTGTCCGGGTCGTGCTCAGTCGGCAGGAACAGAAAATCGACGCGCTTGCCGTCCACCAGTTGAGGCAGGGCGTTTTCCAGCGCTCGCCAGGCTGCACGCTGTCCGGCTGCGTCTCCGTCGAAACAAAACACTACCCGGCCGGTCAGGCGCAGCAGTTTTTGTACATGATAAGGCGTGGTTGCCGTGCCCAATGTGGCGACCGCATACTCAACCCCGTGTTGAGCCAGAGCCACCACATCCATGTATCCTTCCACAACCAGTACCTTGCGGCTGGCCCGGATGGCTTTCTGTGCCTGGAACAGACCGTATAGCTCGCGTCCTTTTTCGAACAGCGGCGTTTCAGGGGAGTTCAGGTATTTGGGTTCCCCTTTGTCCAGCACCCGACCGCCAAAACCAACAACCTGCCCGCGCACATTGACGATCGGAAACATGATGCGGTCGCGAAAGCGATCATAGCGCTTTCCCTCATCATTCACGATTACCAGGCCGCTCTCCAGCAGGCTGGCATCCTGGTAATTCGGGAACACGGCCTCCAGATTTTGCCAACCTTCCGGCGCATAGCCGATACCGAAACGCGCCGCGATTTCACCGGAGAGGCCGCGCCGTTTGAGATAATCAATGGCGCGTGGCGATTGCTTGAGCTGGTCGCGATAGTAGTGTGTGGCAGACTGCATCGCTTCATACAAGTCAGGCGCAACCTTGTGCTGCGCCTGCCCCGGCGCAGGCGCTTCGCGCGGCACAGGCACGCCGATGCCGCGCGCCAGTTCTTCCACCGCATCCACGAAGCCCAGCCCGCCGTGCTCCATGACAAAGCCGATAGCCGTACCGTGCGCGCCGCAACCGAAGCAATGGTAGAACTGTTTGCTCTGGCTAACTGTGAAGGAAGGGGATTTTTCGTTATGGAAGGGGCAGCAGGCAACATAGTTGGCGCCTGCTTTTTTCAGCGGGACGTAACGCTCGATCACGTCCACGATATCGAGCCGGTTGAGCAAATCCTGAATGAAACTTTTTGGAATCACCCTGGCTATGCTCCCGCATGTAGGCTGGGGTAAGGGACAAAACCCAGCGATTGATGGCCGTTGAACATGCCGCTCTCGCCTGGCATGAGTTGTTGGGTTACGCGATAAACCTGCTTACCCAACCTTCGACAAACGCGCCTTCACCAGCGCCGAGACCTTGCCCATATCCGCCCGTCCGGCCAGCTTGGGCTTGAGCAGCGCAATCACCTTGCCCATTTCCTGCGGCGACTTGGCTCCGCTGGCGGCGATGGCGTCAGCCACGGCGGACGCCACTTCAGATTCGCTCATTGGTTGTGGCATGTACTCTTGCAGCACGCCGATCTCGAACTTCTCGGCGTTAACCAGATCCTGCCTGCCTGCCGCCTCGAACTGGCTGATGGAATCACGCCGCTGTTTGATCATCTTGTCGATGATCGCAATTACGTCGGCATCGGAAAGCTCGATGCGATCATCCACCTCGCGTTGTTTCATGGCGGCGAGCAACAAACGGATTGCGCCGAGACGCGCCGTATCCTTGGCGCGCATCGCCGTCTTCATGTCTTCGGTGATTTGCTGCTTCAGGCTCATGGGGAAAGGCCACGCAACAATGCGTGACGCCAACCGCTGGAGATTTCAGAATAGCTTGGGAGGCAGGACTTGGCTGCGCAGGCGCTTGTAATGGCGCTTCACGGCGGCGGCCAGCTTGCGCTTGCGTTCCGCAGTGGGCTTTTCATAGAACTCGCGGGCGCGCAACTCGGTCAGCAAACCGGTCTTTTCCACCGAACGCTTGAACCGGCGCATCGCCACTTCAAACGGTTCGTTTTCCTTAACACGTACAGTTGTCATGAACAAACTACCCTTCAAAAAATTTGAGGGCGAGATTCTACCAAAGTATCTTCCTGTTCCACAACCGGAATTTACTGGACTGTCACCCGACCGAACTTGCGCTTGCCTACTTGGGCCACCACTACCGCACCGGCCTTGAGCTGCAAGGCCTTGTCGTCTATGCGTGTACCGTCCAGCTTGACCGCGCCTTGCTGGATCATGCGCAAAGCATCCGAGGTACTGCCCACTAGCCCGGCCTGCTTGAGCATCTGGGCGATGCTGATGGCGCCGTTTGCCGAGGTGACCGTCATTTCCTGCATGTTTTCCGGCAGTACGCCCTGTCTGAATCTTGCCTCGAATTCCACCAGCGCGTCTTCCGCCGACTTGCGCGAATGGAAGCGGGTGACCATTTCCTGTGCGAGCATCACCTTGATGTCGCGCGGGTTGCGCCCGCCCGCCACTTCTTCGCGCCATTGAGCGATGGTTATCATGCTTTCAAACGACAGCAGTTCAAGGTAGCGCCACATCAGCACATCCGAAACCGACATCAGCTTGCCGAACATTTCCTGTGGTGATTCGGTGATGCCCACATAGTTTCCGAGCGACTTGGACATCTTGTTCACGCCGTCCAGCCCTTCCAACAATGGCATGGTAAGTACACACTGCGCAGGCTGGCCATAATGTTTTTGTAGTTCGCGCCCCATCAGCAGGTTGAATTTCTGATCCGTGCCGCCCAGTTCCATGTCTGCCTTGAGCACCACCGAATCATAGCCTTGCACCAACGGGTAGATGAATTCATGGATAGCGATCGGCTGGTTGTTTTTGTAGCGCTTGCCGAAATCGTCACGCTCCAGCATGCGTGCCACGGTATGAGTAGCTGCCAGCTTGATCAGGTCAACTGCGCTGAATTTGTCCATCCAAGTCGAATTGAACACGATCTCGGTCTTTTCTGGATCGAGCACCTTGAACACCTGCTCGCGATAGCTCTGCGCGTTCTCCATCACCTGCTCGCGCGATAGTGGCGGGCGAGTGGTGTTCTTACCGGTCGGATCGCCTATCATGCCGGTGAAATCGCCGATCAGGAACAGCGCGTGGTGACCCAACTCCTGCAATTGGCGCATCTTGTTGAGCAACACCGTGTGCCCGAGGTGCAAGTCCGGCGCGGTGGGATCGAACCCGGCCTTGATGCGCAACGGACGCCCCAACACCAGTTTCTGTTTCAACTCGGCTTCCAGTAACAGCTCATTACAGCCGCGCCGGATCAAATCCAAGGTTTCCTGTTGAATCATGTCATTTGCTCATCATATGGGTCCAGCCCGTCTTAAATAACCGTTTATAGCCATTTTGGAACCGCCGGTCGGTAATTCTGTCCCACTCGTTTCCGTATTTATCGGCACGTCAAACGTACTTTGAGACGAGCACAATTTCTGTTAAAGTGGCGGCCTTGAAAAACCGCCACAGTCGGAGGCGCGAATGTTAACCCAAAATACTCTGACACAAGAACGCAAATTAAAACTACGCTGGTTTGTCACCCTTTCCACCTTGCCACTGCTTGGTGTTGTGACTGCATTCGGCATTGTGCCGCAAACCAATATTGATAACTCCTTCACGAAAACTGTGGTGGAAGGGGTTGTATTACCCAGTCTGACCCAGGCTCCTGACAAGAACTCCACCTATTGGCGCTCTGAGCAAGTGCAACGCGGCGATACGGTAGATGCAATATTGCACCGCCTGAACGTGCAAGACCGGGATGCCAGTGATTTTTTGCGCAAGGACACTGCTGCGCAATCCTTCCGTCAACTGGATGTCGGCAAGGAAGTGCGGGCGGTAACGCGCCTGGATGGCAGCTTGCAGACGCTGCGTTTTATAAACAACAGCGGCAATCAGGTTTCGATTGTGAAAGATGCCGGCGGGTTTCAGGTCAGCGCAGCGCCACCGCAGATTGAACAGCGCATTCTCGTGCGCTCCGGAGTGATCAATAGCTCACTGTACGCGGCAACCGATGAGGCAAATCTGCCAGATGAGATCGCCAATCAGCTAATCGATATTTTTGGTGGCGACATAGATTTCCACCGCGACTTGCACAAGGGTAACAAGTTCACCGTAACGTACGAAATGACTTACAGCAATGGCGAACCTCTCCGCGTCGGGCGTATTCAGGCAGCCGAGTTCATCAACCAGGGGAAAAGCTATCGAGCAGTATATTTTCAAGCAGATAGCAAACACGGCGATTACTACACCCCGGAGGGCAAAAGCATGCATAAGGCTTTTCTGCGATCCCCGGTGGAATTCTCCCGCATCAGTTCTGGTTTTTCTTCAGCCCGTTTTCATCCTATCCTGCAAAAGTGGCGTTCACATAAGGGGGTCGACTATGCAGCGCCGATTGGCGCCAAGGTCAAGGTTACGGCGGACGGAACAGTTTCCTATGTGGGCCAGCAAACAGGCTATGGCAATGTCATCATGGTCGAGCATCAGAGGCGCTATACCACCGTGTACGGCCATTTGTCCCGCTTTGCAAATGGACTGCACCGCGGTGAACGAGTCACCCAGGGCGACGTCATCGGCTACGTTGGTATGACCGGGTGGGCGACCGGCCCCCATTTGCACTACGAATTCAGGATCGATGGTCAACAACACGACCCGCTTCAAGTTGCACTGCCAAGCGCTGCTCCAATCAGTTCGCGCCAGATGGCCGCTTTTCAGGAAGCGACCGGCAGTCTGATTGGGCGCCTGGATTTGTTGCACAATTCCAACTTGGCGCTGCTTGATTAATTAAAGAGGTGACCGGTCCCGAGCTTTATGTAGGCATCATGTCCGGCACCAGTCTGGATGGTATTGATGCCGCGCTGATTGAAATGGTTGATGGACGAATCTGGCTGCTAGCCACGTATTATCAACCTTACAAACAGCCTCTCAAGGATGCTTTGCTTTCCCTGCACTGCCCGACCGACAACGAATTGCATCATGCGCAACTGGCCGGCAACGAACTGGCCCGTCTATATGCCGCAGCAACGGATGCTTTGCTGAAAATTTCCAATACTTCCCCGAGTCGCGTGCGAGCCATTGGTTGTCACGGACAAACCATACGCCACAACCCGGTCCATGGCTATACACTGCAAATAGGGAATCCGGCATTGCTGGCCGAACTTATGGGTATCACTGTGGTTGGTGATTTCCGCAGCCGTGACATCGCGGCAGGCGGGCAGGGCGCTCCGCTGGTTCCAGCATTCCATGACAAGGTATTGCGCCACCCCGCAATTCACCGGGTCATCGTCAATGTCGGCGGTATCAGCAACCTCACCGATCTTGCGCCAGATAAGCCAACTGGCGGTTTCGATTGTGGACCTGGCAACTTGTTGATGGATGCCTGGATTGCTCGCCATCAAGGTAAATCCTATGATGAAAATGGGGACTGGGCGGAGAGCGGCCAAATCATCGAACCGTTGTTGCAGGAACTGATGGCTGAGTCTTTTTTCCATGCATCACCGCCGAAAAGCAGTGGTCGCGATCTGTTTAACCTCGACTGGCTGGAACGACATTTACAGGGAAATGAGCCGCCCAAAGACGTGCAAGCCACGCTGCTGGCGCTTACCTGTGCATCTATTGCCGGCGCTATCCGGCGCTATTGCACGGGAGCAAGAGAGGTCTATCTTTGTGGAGGTGGCGCGCGCAACCGTGCACTGATTAGCAGGTTGCAACAAACCCTTCCAGAATGCCAAATTGGATTAACTGATGCACTTGGCATTTCCGTCGACTGGATGGAGGCTATCGCATTTGCCTGGCTGGCACGTCAGAGAATACACGATGAACCGGGCAATCTGCCGGCAGTCACCGGCGCGCGCCATCCTTGCATTCTGGGGGCGATTTATCCGGCATAACCCGATATCATCGCTGGCTCCCTAGGTCTCCACGCATGTGGCTGTCCGCGCCACTTCCACCATCGTTGCCGTTCGCTTTACACGCCTTGGGCCGGGGCTGCTTGAAATGGGAACAGGTTCCTTGGGCACAAAAAAAGGGGGGCTTTGCCCCCGCTCTTTTTTGGTTCCGATTTTTCAAACAGAGAAGGATGAACCGCAGCCGCACGTTGTCGTTGCGTTGGGATTCTTGATCACGAACTGCGCGCCTTCCAAACCCTCCGTGTAATCGATCTCGGCACCAACCAGGTACTGGAAACTCATCGGGTCGATCAGTAATTGCACTCCATTCTTGTTCAGAACAGTGTCGTCCTCGTTGGCCACCTCATCAAAGGTGAATCCGTACTGGAAACCGGAACATCCGCCACCACTGACGAACACGCGCAATTTCAGCTCTATATTGCCTTCTTCTTCGATCAATTCCTTAACCTTATTTGCCGCGCTGTCGGTAAACAGCAGGGGGTCTTGCATCTCGGTTACTGTATTCATGATTTGCTCCGTAAGTTAATTAATTGCCAACCAGCCCGTTGAACGCCACCACTTTGTCCGACATGGCATCCTCCAGATGAATGAGCCTGCCTTCAACCACCGCGCCTAACCGGATCTCCAGCGCTTTATAATATATGACTTGTGACCATTGTTTTGGTCTGCAGTTCCAGAAACTCTGTCGCGCGTACCAGACCTTCCACCATGCGATTTACCACCAGATGAGTTACTTCGATTTGCCATTGATGCGACCGTGCTCGCTTAAAACCAGCGCCCTAGGCTTGCCCTGAATGGCAATGATCACCCTTGATCCCGCCATCTACACGCAATCCACCACTGAAACCGGGATTGCCATCTATTTTCGTTTCTGCCCTGATCAGGGTATCAATTCGATTTTGTGGTTTACTGTGTCGTTCATTAAACATGTTTCATTGTCTCTTGATTTCACCCTTGAGACAAGGTGACATTCATTCTAACCCTGGGTTCGCTTGCACCGCGCCCAAAGATTCGCGATTGCGCGCTAATCAGATGAGCTTCCGGCGGCAACCTGAAGTTGCGCGCTATGTCCTGATAATACTTGAAATCCAGTTGGTTCGCGGCATAATCAGCAGGATTTTTTGGGCACAGTAGCACAACATCCTTGTCATCCAGATGCGTTTTGACCAATAACTGCAAGCCCCTAAAAATCTTTTGCTTGTGATTGCCCATTGCGCACCAGAAAGAAGCGGTAGTGATAGTCTCACGGATGGTGTCGTGTTCCATCTCGAAGCGTTGTATTGATCCTGAAATGCTGAGCTTATGTCTGAATTTACGCAACATCAGGGCAATAAGGGGACTATTCCCAGTGCTGTCATTTCGGGAAGGCCGAACATGATGTTCATGTTTTGCACCGCTTGTCCCGCAGCGCCCTTGACCAGGTTGTCAATGACTGAAAGCACCACCACGGTATCTCCCCCTTGCGGCCTGTGCACAGCGATGCGGCAGCAATTGCTGCCGCGCACCGAACGCGTCTCAGGTGTACTGCCAGCGGGCATTACATCCACGAACGGCTCATTGGTATAACGCTGCTCAAATAGTGCCTGGAGGTCCTCATCCTGCTCCAGCCGTGCGTATAGCGTGGCGTGGATGCCGCGTATCATCGGCGTCAGGTGTGGCACGAAGGTAAGGCCGACCTCATGTCCGGCCACCCGCGCCAGCCCCTGCCGAATCTCCGGAAGGTGTCGATGACCGGACACGCCGTAGGCTTTGAAATTATCTGCTGCTTCGGCGAACAGGATGCCTATTTCCGCCTTGCGTCCGGCGCCCGACACGCCCGATTTTGCATCGGCGATCAATCCGTTTGTGTTCACCAAGCCCGCTTCCAGCAACGGAATGAAGCCCAGTTGTACAGCCGTTGGATAGCAGCCGGGATTGGCCACCAGCCGTGCGCCCTTGATTTCTTCGCGATTCACTTCCGGCAAGCCATACACTGCTTCCGCGACCAAGCCAGGACAGGCGTGGCTCATGCCATACCATTTCTCCCACAGCGCGATATCCTTGATACGAAAATCCGCCGCCAGGTCTATTAGCCGGACACCCGCATCCAGCAGGATCTGAGCCTGTTTCATGGCGATGCCGTTGGGCGTGGCGAAAAAGACCAGGTCGCATTGCTCAAGATCAGCTTCGTCCGGGTGAACGAAACTCAAATCCACATGGTTCCGCAGGCTGGGGAACATCTGGCTGACTGGTGTTCCCGCATCGGCGCGAGAAGTGATGGTGCGCAACTCCGCATTCGGATGCGATGCCAGTAGCCGCAGCAACTCGACTCCAGTGTAACCTGTACCTCCTACGATACCTACCTTGATCACGGCAAACTCCTTGGTTAACCAATGCGGCGAAATTATTTAGTTACGGCCAACCTGAAGGTTACCCTACACTGAAACTTCGTTTTCCGCGCCTTGCATTTGGGCGAACTCTGAATTTTTTGAGGTGCCCTGAAATAATACATGGATAATACATGGAAAAGACAAAGCCGCCCTAAGGCGGCTTTGTTACAAACAATCCAAAACTTAACGCTTGGAGAATTGCTTGCGGCGGCGCGCCTTGCGCAGGCCGACTTTTTTGCGTTCCACTTCACGCGCATCGCGAGTGACCAGACCAGCCTTGCTCAGAACGGGCTTCAGACTGGCATCATAATCGATCAGGGCGCGGGTGATCCCGTGGCGCACCGCGCCAGCCTGGCCGGATTCGCCGCCGCCGAAAACGTTCACCATGATGTCGAACTTGTCCAGGTTGCCGGTCAGTTGCAGCGGCTGGCGCACCACCATGCGTCCGGTCTCGCGGGAGAAAAACACATCCACCGGCTTGTCGTTGACAACAAAATCACCCTTGCCGGGCCTGATGAACACGCGCGCTACCGCGCTCTTGCGACGACCGGTACCGTAGTTGTAATTCACGCTCATGGTTATGCTTTCAACAAATCAACAGGTTGGGGTTGCTGCGCAGCATGGGGATGCTCCGCGCCACCATAAATCTTCAGTTTGCGCAACATGGCGTAGCCCAATGGGCCTTTCGGCAACATGCCTTTCACCGCATTTTGCAACACGCGGTCAGGATGGCGCTGTTGCAGTTTGGTGAAATTGGTTTCGTAGATGCCGCCAGGGTAGCCGCTGTGACGGTAGTACTTCTTGTCCTGGGCCTTGTTGCCGGTTACGCGCAGTTTGTCGGCGTTGACCACAACGATGAAATCTCCGGTATCCACATGCGGCGTGTAAATGGCCTTGTGCTTGCCGCGCAGGCGTGCAGCTATCTGGCTCGCCAAACGACCCAATACCTTATCTGCGGCATCTACCAGGTACCAGTCATGCTGGACTTCCTGAGGTTTAGCGGAAAATGTTTTCATGGCGCTTCCTAAAAATCAAAAATCTCGAAGGGCGCGAATTCTAAGTTAGATGGCGACCTTGTGTCAAATTCTTTATTTGGCAATTTAACGCGTCAAAAACAAACCCCGCATGCAGCGGGGTTTGCCAAGTGCGCCGGGTTCAAAAAGGCAGGCAATTACATCATGCCGCCCATACCCCCCATGCCTCCCATACCGCCCATGTCACCGCCACCCATACCACCGGCTGGCTTGTCTTCCGGCAATTCCGCAACCATGCACGCGGTGGTCAACATCAGGCCTGCGATGGAGGCCGCATTTTGCAATGCTACGCGCGTCACCTTGGTCGGATCCACCACGCCCATCGCCAGCATGTCGCCATACTCGCCGGTGGCAGCGTTATAGCCGTAGCTGCCCTTGTTTTCCAGTACCTTGTTGACCACCACGGAGGGTTCATCACCGGCATTGGCGACGATGGCTCGCAGTGGCGATTCTATGGCGCGCAACACGATGGTGATGCCGGCGTCCTGATCGTGGTTGTCGCCCTTCAGGCCCGACACTGCGACCTTGGCGCGCAGCAGGGCCACGCCGCCGCCGGGAACGATGCCTTCTTCCCAAGCAGCACGGGTAGCATGCAGTGCATCTTCTATGCGTGCTTTCTTCTCTTTCATTTCCACTTCGGTTGCCGCACCGACTTTAATTACTGCCACGCCGCCAGCCAGTTTGGCCTTACGCTCTTGCAGTTTTTCCTTGTCGTAATCGCTGGTGGATTCTTCGGCTTGCTTGTTGATCTGGTTAATACGACCCTTGATTGCGTCTTCCTTGCCAGCACCGTCAATGATGATAGTGTCTTCCTTGCCTACCTCGATACGCTTTGCCTGGCCCAGGTCGGCCAGCGTGGCCTTCTCCAGCGACAGGCCGACTTCCTCAGCGATCACCGTGCCGCCGGTCAGGATAGCGATGTCTTCCAGCATGGCCTTGCGGCGGTCGCCAAAGCCAGGAGCCTTGACGGCGACGGTCTTCAGGATGCCGCGAATATTGTTCACCACCAGTGTTGCCAACGCTTCACCGTCCACGTCTTCGGCGATGATCAGCAACGGACGGCCTGCTTTGGCAACTTGCTCCAGCAAGGGCAGCAGGTCGCGGATGTTGGAGACCTTCTTGTCGTGCAGCAGGATGAAAGGATTCTCCATCGCAGCGATTTGCTTGTCGGGATTGTTGATGAAGTAGGGCGACAGGTAGCCGCGGTCGAACTGCATACCTTCGACCACTTCGAGTTCGTTGTCGAGGGACTTGCCATCTTCAACGGTAATCACGCCTTCCTTGCCGACCTTGTCCATCGCGTCGGCAATGATTTTGCCGATGTTTGCGTCAGAGTTGGCGGAAATGGATCCAACCTGGGCGATTTCCTTGCTGGTGGTGCAAGGCTTGGACAGTTTCTTCAGTTCTTCCACGGTGGCGGTTACAGCCTTGTCAATGCCGCGCTTCAGGTCCATCGGATTCATGCCCGCCGCCACAAACTTCATGCCCTCCTGCACGATGGATTGTGCCAGCACAGTCGCGGTGGTGGTGCCGTCGCCTGCAACATCGGAAGTCTTGGAAGCGACTTCCTTGACCATCTGTGCACCCATGTTTTCGAATTTGTCCTTCAATTCGATTTCCTTCGCGACCGATACGCCGTCCTTGGTGATGGTGGGTGCGCCATAGGAACGGTCCAGTACTACATTGCGGCCTTTCGGGCCAAGAGTGACCTTGACCGCATCGGCCAGGATATTGACGCCAATAACCATTTTATTGCGCGCGGCGTCATGAAACTTTACGTCTTTTGCTGCCATTTTCTTCTCCTGTGCTATGCCGGATCCACGGCCTGAGGCCTGATCCGGACTAAGAAAATTGATTAAGCTTCTACTACACCGATGATGTCATCTTCGCGCATGGTCATGTATTCCTGGCCATCCATCTTGAAGGTTTGTCCGGCATACTTGCCAAACAATACCTTGTCGCCAACCTTCACATTCATCGGACGGAGCTTGCCGTCGTCCCCGATCTTGCCGTTGCCCACGGCGATGATTTCACCTTGATCGGGCTTCTCGGCGACGGTATCGGGAATCACGATTCCGGATGCGGTCTTACGTTCTTCTTCCAGGCGCTTGACAATAACGCGGTCATGCAAGGGACGAACTTTCATGCTTTCCTCTCCTAAAAACAGACAATTAATAAACTCAACGAGCCTGCAGTTAGCACTCGACTGTTGCGACTGCTAATGATAGGGGCGTACGAGACCGATTTCAAGAGCTATTTAGAAATATTCTGTAGAAACTGACGATTTCGAAAAATTCGGTTTCCGTTACATAGTCATGAAAGCTTTGGACATTAAGATCGCGTGTCTCAAAATACATATAACAATTCAATGACTTCTTTGCGAAACATGCTTGCGCAACTATTCCAGGCCCCTCTCTCTAACTGGCCGAATTGAAACTCGGACTATTCCGGGACTCGTTGGGGAAGCATTTGACTAAACCTTAGTGACCTGAAAAATTTTCTCTCCCTATTTACCGGCAAGAAATCGCCAATCAAACCTAACGGCATGCCTCCGCGCATAGGCGATTATTCCGTGGTGCGCGAAATAGGATCGGGAGCAACGTGCAACGTCTATCTTGGCATCCATGAGGAAACGTTTGCTTCGGTCGCCATCAAACTGCTGCGCGGCGAGTGCAAATTGGAGGTGCACAAACAGATGTTTGCCACCGACGCTTCTATTTGCTTACGCTTGCGCCTGCAAGCCGGAGACCCCGGCTTGTTCCGCCTGTTCGTCGGCAAAATAGCTGCTGCGCACCATCGGCCCGCAGGCGGCGTGCAAAAAACCCATTTCTCGCGCAGCATCCTCGAATATCCTGAACGTTTCCGGCGGCACGTAGCGCAGCACCGGCAAATGACCGTCGGACGGTTGCAAGTATTGGCCCAGCGTGAGCATCTCCACATCGTGCGCGCGCAGGTCGCGCATCACTTGCAGCACTTCCTCGTCTGTCTCGCCCAAGCCCAGCATCAGGCCGGATTTGGTCGGAATGTTCGGGAAGCGCGCTTTGAAATCCTTGAGCAGTTTCAGCGAGTGCGCATAGTCCGCACCGGGACGGGCCAATTTATACAGGCGTGGCACTGTTTCCAGATTGTGGTTCAGCACATCGGGCAAACTGGCGGAAAGTGCATCCAGCGCCTCTTCCAGCCGACCGCGGAAATCCGGCACCAGCGTCTCCAGTTTGATGTGCGACGAAGTGGCTCGGATGGCGCTGATGCAATCGGCGAAATGCCGCGCGCCGCCGTCGCGCAGATCGTCGCGATCCACGCTGGTGATGACCACATATTTCAGTTGCAGCAGCCCGATTGAGTGCGCCAGATTGGCAGGCTCATTGACATCCGGCGGCAGCGGCTTGCCGTGCGCCACGTCGCAGAACGGGCAGCGCCGCGTGCACACATCACCGAGGATCATGAAAGTCGCCGTGCCCTTGCCGAAGCACTCGCCGATGTTCGGGCAGGACGCCTCCTCGCACACCGTGTGCAGATTGTGCTCGCGCAGCATGCGCTTCACGTCGTGATAACCCTGCGCGCTGCCCGATTTCACGCGTATCCATTCCGGCTTGCGCAGGCGCTCCTGCAGCGACACTATCTTGATCGGGTTGCGCGCGGTTTTGGCCGCGCCGGTTTGCTTGTGTTCAATACTGCTCATTATTAAACCTCTCTAGTGTTCGCATATCGTTCCCACGCTCCACCATCGTTCCCACGCTCCGCGTGGGAACGCAGCCTGTGACGCTCCGCGTCAGAAATCAAGCCCACCGGTCAATCTCAATCAACCCCGCTTCCCCCGCATAATTCCGCGCACTGGAATAACGCCAATGTTCCGCCCTATCCACATAGCCTCGCTTCACCGGATTGGCGTGGATGTAATCCAGCTTCTCCCGCATCATAGCCTCGCTAAAAACCAGTTCGGCATGAGAACCTTCCTGCCAGAATTGAAACTCCCGATCTGACTTGTGCGCCCGTTTGGCGAAACGCAAACGCGCCAATAGATGCTCGACTGAGTGCACTTCAAGGTAGCCGATAATCCGGCGCGCGGTAAAGGATTTGAAGTGGCTGACACATAAATCCAATCGCTCGGACTGGGCGGCAAAGTGCAGATGATTTTCCAGAACCACATAACCATAAAGACGCATACCTTCGTGTTTACGCAGATACGACCAGCTATCCATCACGATTTGCACGGTATCCGGGCGCGTGAACACCGGCAGCCACTCCATGACCGTGCAGGTCAGAAAGTGCGGTGCGGCTGGATCGGTGATGACGTAACGGCTGCGGCCCATGGTGGCTGTATTTTAGGTTAAGGGACGCAGAGCGTCACTGGCTGCGTTCCCACGCAGAGCGTGGGAACGATTATTGTCCGTCCCATCGTTGGTTCATCGTTCCCATGCTCCGCTCTTCCCATGCTCCGCCCCTTCATCGTTCCCACGCTCTGTGTGGGAATGCATCTTTCACCGCTCTGCGGTACCGTAGCTGTGCCTTATTTATTCTCATCCTTGGTCGCTCTCTTCTGTTCCTTCCGTTCCGCCTTCCAGAAGATACGCTTCCACTCCTTAAGATGCTTCCACCATTGAGGCGGCTTGGTCAGGTTACCTTGTTTTACGTTGGCCATATTCGTCCTTATGCTTTTGACTTACGTGTTTTCTTTGCCGAAGTGGAAGGGAACAGGCTGGTTAGTTGCTGGTAGCGCTCGAACAGGAACTCTACGCGTTGCGCGTCGCTGGTGAATGCGGCTTTGCGGTAGCAAGCATCCACGGCGCGGTCCAGGGCTTGGTGGGCTTTGACCAGCGCGGGCGGCATCGTGATCGGGTCGTAGAGGTCGGCGAGCGAGCTTTGCGGGAATTGCGCGCGGGCATCCAGCACGGCTTGAGCGGGGGCTTCCACGGCTGCGCGCTGCTTGTCAGTCGATTCGTCGGGCCACGGGAAGGTGTTGTAAACCATACTGCCAGAATAACGATAGTCACTTTTCAATCGCCCGCCCACAGTGCGCATCCAAGCCATGTGCATTTCAGATTGCACTATGCCAAACAAGAATAAGCTGGCATCAGGAATGAGGTAGTTGGTATTGCTACAGATGGTTTTATTGGACATGAAACCAATGGGAATGTAGCGGCGGCGCGCTGAAGAAACTTCTGGAACAATCAGGTAATCCGTATCGGGTTGAGATGTATAGAAAAACAGGGTCGGCGAATCCGCCGACTTGCGTGTTGGCTCCGCGCTGCTGGCGAGACGAAATGCTTTTACCCGTTCTACGCGAGCCAGAACTTGCGGCATGGAACGCAACTCGCCGGGCTGTATACCTTGCAGCCACAAGCACCAGCGCGACAGCGAGTTGATGAAATCTTCCGAACCCATGTAGGGGCGAATAAACTTTTTCGCATTGGGTTCCTGTGCGATAAGCTGCGCACGTTCTGCGTCGCTCAGTATGTAATTCCCATCATCCGTAGGTTTATTGCCATAACGCATGGTCGGGACATTTGCTAAGGGCGACTGACGTTTAGAGATGACAGCATCCGGTCCAGGCGACAGGTATGGGCTGATGTTATTCACCCGCATTTCATGCGGCTCGCCATTTACGTCGTCATAAACAAATAACCTTTTTTCAGCGCTGTCGAAAGGCGCGAAGCCGATGATGACACAATGCACCGCAGCCATGCCGCTCGCCTCGTTGCTCCATTTGAAGGTACGGTGGGCGAAATGAATCTTGATGTGATACTTGTTCAGCAACTCATCCCACAGGATGCCGACCTGTTCACCTTGCGTGATGCTGTTGGTGGAAACGAAGGCGCAACGCACGGCGGCACCATGAATATACCGTGCCGCTTTTGCATACCACGCAGCGACGTAATCCAAATCGGAAGCACTCTTGACACCATCAAAGACTGCAACCAGTTCGGCCTTTTGCTGCTTGTTTTGGTAGTGCTTGCCAACAAACGGCGGATTGCCGAACACATAGCTCGCGCGCTCCGCAGGCAGCACGTCGTTCCAGTCCAGCGTGAGCGCGTTGCCGTTGACGATGTGCGGCGAGGTCTTGAGCGGGATGCGCGCGAAGTACATGCCGAATTCCTCCGACACGCGCACGTTCATCTGGTGATCCATCAGCCACAGCGCGACCTGCGCGATCTGAGCCGGGAATTCCTCGATCTCGATGCCGTAGAATTGGTCCACGTCCACGCTGATCTCCTGGTGGATGTCGAGAAAACGCGAACCCGGCCCTTCATGCACGGCGCGCAGCACATCCAGTTCCAGCTTGCGCAGTTCGCGGTAGGCGATCACCAGAAAGTTGTCGCAGCCGCAGGCGGGGTCGAAGAAGGTGAGGGAGCGCAGCTTCTTGTGGAACTCGAACAGCTTGTTCTTGTTGCCTTTCACGCGCTTGAATTCTTCATGCAGATCGTCGAGGAACAGCGGCTGGATCAGCTTGAGGATGTTTTCTTCGCTGGTGTAGTGCGCGCCCAAGTTGCGCCGCGCCTTGGCGTCCATGATGCTCTGGAACAGCGCGCCGAAAATGGCGGGCGAAATGGAACTCCAGTCGAGCGCGCAGCAGTCGAGCAGCGCCTCGCGCATGGCGAGGTTGAACGAGGCGATGGGCAACATCTCCTCGAACAGTTTGCCGTTGACGTACGGGAAGGCGGCGAGTTGTTCGTCCAGCGTCTTCGCGCGGCGGTCTTCGGGCGTGTTGAGTATCTGGAACAATTGCGCGAGTTGTGAACCGAGGTCTGTGCCGTCGGGCGCGGTGCGTTCCTCTATCCAGGCGCGGAACGCGCTGGCGGGCTGGAAGATGCCGGTGTCTTCGGCGAACAGGCAGAACAGCAGCCGCACCAGGAGCACTTCGAGCGGGTGGCCTTGGTAACCCGCCGCCTTGAGCGCGTCGTGCAGCTTGCCCATGCGCTCGGCGGCCTTGATGTTGACCGGGTTTTGCGGCGCGATGGTTTGCGTGCGGTAACCGGCGATGAAGGCGAAATGCTTGATGCGCTTGTGCAGGTCGGCGAGACGAAATTCGGTTTCGGTGTTGTCTTCGAGATCGTAAAGACGGAAGCGCGCGAAATCGGAGACGAGTATGTAGCGCGGCAGGTCGCGTTCGGGCAGGCCATCGAAGTAATCGGCGGCCTGGGCGAAAGCGCGGCTCAAATCCTGACCGAGGCTCTTGTGCTCGATCAGCAGCACGCCCTTCCAGAAAGCGTCGATGCGTCCGTGCTTGAGCTTATGCCCGGCGCGCGTGATTTCCACCTGCTTTTCGAACACGGCGACGCGCTTGCGCTCGATGCCGAATACCGAGAAGAACTCGTTCCAGAAGCTCTGCGCCTCGGCGCGTTCCGAGCTTTCGCCTTCCCAGCGTTTGGAGAACTCGTGGGCGCGGTTGCGGATTTCGTTCCAGCTTAATGGCATGGGCTTATCCTTGTTGATGCCTGAACAAATACTGCGGGACGCGGAGCGTCAACAACGGCGCTCCCACGCGGAGCATGGGAACGATAATCTCCTCCGACGCGACACTCATCAATCGTTCCCATGCTCCGCTCGCACCTCGTTCCCACGCTCCGTGTGGGAACGCAGTCTTAAGAAAGGGGCTGCGATTTTTGCAAAAAATGCCGCTGTAGTCCATGAATCAAATTCTGCGCGAGTTCGGCTTGCAGTTCATTGATCGGAACGGTGATGCCCAGTTCGCAGGCTTGCGTGACGCGCAGTCCGGCGTAGCCGCACGGGTTGATGTTTGCAAATGGCGCCAGGTCCATGTCCACATTGAATGCCAAGCCATGATAGCAATAGCCGTTTTTTATTTTCAAACCAAGCGCGGCGATTTTTGCGTCACCCACATACACGCCGGGCGCGTCTTCGCGGCCCTGCGCGGCCACGCCGTATTCACCGAGCAGGTCGATCACCGCCTGTTCCATCAGGCGCACCAGTTCGCGCACGTTGATCTTCCAGCGGCGCATATCGAGCAGCAGGTACGCAACGATCTGGCCGGGGCCGTGGCAGGTTATCTGTCCGCCGCGATCTGTCTTCACCACCGGGATGTCGCTGGCGCGCAGCAGGTGTTCGGGCTTGCCCGCCAGGCCTTGCGTGTAAACGAGTGGATGCTGCAGAACCCAGATTTCGTCGCGGGTGTCGGTGTCGCGCACGGCGGTGAATTCCTTCATCGCCTGCCATGTTGGGGAGTATTCGACGAGACCGAGAGAACGAATCAGAACCGCATTCTGCTCCCTGATTCCTGATTCCTGATTCCTCATAGCACCATCACCACCATCGGATGGTCGCACAGGTCCTGGTACAGCGCGTCCAGTTGTTCTCGCGAGGTGGCGCGCACGGTGCAGGTGAGGCTGATATAGCGCGCCCTGCTGCTGCTTTTCATCTGCATGGTGCCCGCCTGGAAATCCGGGTCGTGGCGCACCACGACTTCCATTACCGCCTGCGCGAAGCCTTGCTGCGATTGGCCGAACACCTTGATCGGAAAATTGCAGGGGTATTCGATGAGGGAGTCTTCCAGGTTCATGCAGTCCTTGGGTGCAAGGTTGGGCTACGGCACAGAAAACGCGCCCAACCCAACCTACGTATTTTTCCGCATCACGTCGCGTTTGAAATCCTGATACAGCTTGTGCAGCCTGGCGAACATCGGACCGGGGCGGCCAGAGCCTACCGGCTTGCCGTCGAGTCGGGTGATGGCGAGCACTTCCTTGGTGCTTGATGTGAGCAGCAGTTCGTCTGCGCTGAAAACTTCCGGTTTTGCCACGCGCCGCACTTCATGCGGGATGCCGTTCGATGCGGCGAGTTCCAGCACTACGTCATAGGTGATACCGGGCAGCATCAGATTGTCCTTCGGCGGAGCGAGCAGCACACCGTCCTTCACCACGAAAATATTGCTGGCCGCGCCTTCAGTCATGAAGCTGTCGTCGCGCAGCAGGATGGTCTCGGCGCAACCGGCATCCACCGCCATCTGGCGCAGCAGCACGTTGGGCAGCAGAGCGATGGATTTGATGTCACATCGCAGCCAGCGGTTGTCCGCCGCAGTCACTGCGCCCACACCGCTGGCGAGCAGTTCGGCGGGCGGCCTCGACAGCACACTGCTCATCATGAATATGGTTGGCGCAACCGGTGGCATGGGGAAGGCATGGTCGCGCTTGGCCACGCCGCGGGTGATGTGAAGGTAAAGGTACTGGTCTGCTCCCTCATTGCGCGCGATGAGTTCGCCAATGAGTCCAGTCCACTCAGCAGCGCTGTGCGGGTTATCCAGTCGGATGCCGTCGAGGCTGTGTTGCAACCGCCTCAAATGTTCGGCAAGCCGGAAAGCGCGGCGCGAGTAGACAGGAATGACTTCATACACGCCGTCCCCAAAAATGAAGCCCCGGTCCAGCACCGGAATGCGTGCTTCCTCCATGGGCATGAATTGCCCGTTCAGATAAACAGTCATAATGCTTCCTTATTGGAACAGCAGGCGAATATTATCCCAGCCGCGCAGGAACACGTTTGCCAATGGCACGGGATCCAGCGCGACCAAGGAAAATGCTTCATACGGCTTGCCGTTCAACTCGAGTTTCAGTATCCCGATTTGCTGGCCGGCCATGACCGGCGCAACAATGGGTTGCCTGGTTTCTATGCTGGCTTTCAATTGTTTCAATTGCCCGTCCGGGACTGACAAGAACAAGTCTTGGCGAAATCCGACGCTGATCTGGTCCTCGGTACCCTTCCATATACGCAAGCTGGTCACCGCCTGGTTCTTTTGATATAGGCGCACCGTCTCAAAATTCTGGAATCCGAAATTCAGCAACTTCTGGCTTTCGATTGCCCGCAAATTCTCAGAGGTGGCGCCGATCACCACCGCAATCAACCGGTGGTTTTCACGCTTTGCCGAAGCCACCAGGCAAAATCCGGCAGTTTCGGTATGCCCGGTCTTTATGCCATCCACATAGGGATCCATCCACAGCAGAAGGTTGCGGTTGGCCTGCTTGATGTTGTTGTATTGGTATTCCCGCAAGCTGAAGAGTGGGTAATATTCAGGAAAATCGCGGATGAGCGCGGCGGAAAGCAGTGCCAGATCGTAAGCACTGGAATAATGTTGCGGATGAGGCATGCCAGTGGCATTCACGAAATGGGTGTCCTTCATGCCAAGCCGCTGCGCCTCGCTGTTCATCAAGGAAACGAAGTTTGCTTCACTGCCGCCTATTGTCTCAGCCAGCACGCGTGCAGCGTCGTTGCCGGATTGGATGATAAGTCCGTGCAGCAATTCCATAACCGTTACCGGTACGCGGGCATCGAGAAACATACGCGACTCCTCACCCTCGGTACGCAAAGCATCTTCCGAAGGCGTGATGGTTTGCTCCGGTTTGAGGTTGCCTTGCCTGAGAGCCGCGAAACTCAGATAGGCGGTCATCAGTTTGGTCAGCGAAGCCGGCTCTATCCTTGCCTGGCCCTTTTCGTTAACCAGGACCTGGCCGCTATCGTAATCCAGCAGCAGCCATGATTTGGCCGCGAGCACCGGTGCCACCGGCTGCGCTGCCGGTTGCGCAAGAACCAGGACAGGAGACAGCAGGGCAATCAGAAATAGCAATACATGTTTCATCAGGCTTGCGAGAAGACCACGGCCCGATCAAGGTCGGTCGTCATAGGGTTATTAAACGGTTCGGGGAACAGTCTGCTGAAAATTCCTGGTCTGCTAAAATCCAACAGCATAGGCATCAGGCCTGATACCAATTCTCCTGGTCAGCCATATGTGTTGGCGAACTGGGTGGCTTGTTCAGCCTGTTCGGCAACATGTTTGCGGACTTCATCGGCCTGGTCAGGATTGATGCCAAGCACTTCCCATTCTTCGGCACTGATGCCAGGTGCCACATATTCGTTGATTCCGAATGAAGGCAGCAGTTTTTCCGCGATGTTGACCATACGCGCCAACGGCTGTCCTGCCTGGCCTTCAGCCGCATCCGGTGCGTGGTGATAGCGCAGCACCGTGATGATTTCATTCGGAAGGTTCCAGTGCCGTGCCAGTTCCGCACCCAATTCATCATGGGTTATGCCCAGCCACTTGCGTTCGATTTCCAACGCCGGCACTTGGGGGTCAGCCGCCAGAAATTCGGACAGCATGTCGCTTCGCATCGGATCCAGGCTGGCCAGTACCAGATAACCGATGTCGTGCAGCATCCCGGCAAGAAAAATATTGTCATCCGGCGGACGTATGGATTCCGGCATGAATCGGGCGATGCCAGTCATGGCGAAGGCGATACCCAAACTGTGCAGCCAGGAGTCATGCATGTTGTAGTGCCCCATGGATTTCCTGGTTAGCAAAGACATGGTGGCGATTCCGAATACCACAGACTGGAATTTCGGCAAGCCCAGAAATATCGCGGCTTCCCGCACAGATTGTATGTCGCTCCCTGACGGGACCTTTTGCGAATTGGCCAGACCGATGACTTTCGCTGATATCTGTGGGTCTTGTTCGGCAAGCAACAGCACGTGTTGCTGACTTTCCTTCGTGCCCATTTTCATCGACAACAACTTGTTCGCAATCACTGGCGTGGCCGGCAAAATATCCAGGCTTTGCACAGCCTGCTCAATTACCGGCGTGGCAGGCAAAATATCCAGGTTATGTACAGCCTGTTTAAGGCTTTCGATTTTATCGTCCAGATTCATCAGTATTTATTGCAATTGGCCATGCATACCGTATGGCGGCGCCAATGGCGCCGGATTGAGCATTCTAACCAAAACAAGGGTGTCCAGTCCATTTTTCAACTATTTTTCTGCTTGATCCATTATGGCCGGTCGTTTTGATAGTTTGCGTTGCAAGGTGCGGCGGTGCATGTTGAGGGCTCGGGCGGTCGCTGAAATATTGCCCTGGTGTTCCTGTAATACGCGCTGAATGTGCTCCCACTCGACACGTCCCAACGAGGAGGGTTGCGTATTGAGCGGCATGATCTCAGACGCAGGCTGCCCGAACGCAGAGACAATTTCATCAGCATTGGCCGGTTTGGGCAAATATTGTGTCGCACCAAGTTTGATGGCTTCTACAGCGGTGGCAATGCTGGCATAGCCGGTAAGCACCACGATGCACGTGGCCGCATCAAGTTTATGCAGTGTACTGACCAGCGTCAAACCGGAAGCTCCGCCCATTTTCAGATCCACCACCGCATATTCGGGCGGGCTATCCTGGGCCAGGGGTACCGCTTCTTCCACGCTATGTGCCGTTGTGACACTGAACCCGCGTTTTTCCAGGGCGCGCCGCAGCACGCCGCAAAAAGTCGCATCGTCGTCCACCAGCAGAAGCGATGGTTGCTCGTTGATCGTGGTCATGGCTTATCTCCGGATTGCAGCGGCAGGATGACTTCAGTGGTGGTGCCACCTCCTTCGCGGTTGAATAGCCTCACCTTGCCACCCAATCTTTCGACCGTGGCGTTGGCAAGAAACAAACCCAGACCACGCCCCTCACCCTTGGTGGTAAAGAATGCCGATCCCGCATGAGCTGCAACTTCTGGTGTCAAACCGGGACCGTGATCCATAATGGCCAGCTTCATCTGGTTTCCATTGCACAGTGCCTCAATCTCGATACTTTCCGGCGAAGCGTCGGCTGCGTTATTCAGCAGGTTAAGCAAGGCCGCACGCAATGCCGGGTCAAAGCCACGCTGCGTTGCGCCATCACAGATATCAGCGCGATAGCGGCATTCGGTGGCGGGCCGCAGCAAGCGCCATTCCTCCAGCGTGTCGGCAATGAACTCCCCCGGCAACTGCATGGCGGGAGACCGGGAATTATCCAGCATCTTGTCGAGGATGCGGCGGCAGTTGCGTACCTGGCCGTCGAGCAGCGCCAGGCTGTCCCGCCATTCTGCCGGCAAGTTGTCTTCATGCCGCAATTCGCCAATCACCACCGACATGGTGGACAGCGGCGTGCCCAGTTCATGCGCGGCGCCCGCAGCCAGCGTTCCGAGCGCAACGATGCGTTCATTGCGCAACGTTTCCTCGCGAGCCTTGGCCAGGGATTCGTCGCGATCGCGCACTGCCTGCGCCATCCTCACCACAAACCAGGCGATGATCACGGCGCTCAGCACGAATCCCAGCCACATCCCCAGAACATGCAGGTTGAAAATATTATCCCGGGCCATTTCTCTCATGTTTGCCATGTCATGATCCATCCTTTCCATGCCGGACAGATTGCCAGATTGACCGTGTGGCAGGGATAATGGCACGTAAAATTTCATCAGCGCGGTGTAGCAAATCGTGGTGAGTGCCGCCATGCTCCAGGTGTAGGGGGCTGGCAACGTGGCGGCGGCGATTACCAGCGGCAGCAGAAACAATGAAACGAAGGGATTGGTAGAGCCGCCGCTGTAGTAAAGCAGGACGGCCAATACCAGCACATCGGCGCACAATTGCCCGAACAGTTCCGCGTTGGAAACCGGGCGATCGCTGCGCAAGCGCAACCAGGTGAGCAGGTTCAGCAAGGCAAGCGCCGCAACGGCAGCAAGGATCGGCAGCCATTCCAATTCGATGGCGAGGAAACGATGCACCAGGAACAGCGTCGCGCACTGGGCCGCGATGGCAATTGCGCGCAACGCAACCAGGCGCCGCAGGTGGTTGTGCCCGGGCTGGCTCGCAAAAAGAAAGGATTTCATGTCGCGTATTTTAACTGTTGCCGGTTCGGACTTGGGGTGCGACATATTGACGCGTGGCAATATGCCACATTCCTGACCAGTTGCAGGGGACCTTAAAGTTCGCTCCGCCAACATGGCAGCACACAAGCGGGTGGGTGCATTTTTGAAACATTCTGGATAGCATCCTCCTTGGAGGAAATGCAAGCGCCCTTGGACGCAGGCAGTGACGGCAATGCATTTTCAGAATTGGCATGTCAGGCACTAACAGTTTGTTGAAATTCTCGATGTTTGCAAATGTGGAAAATTTTTCACCTCTCAGAAAGCCCTACAGTCGATTTTCAGATCACCGGGAGGGGTAAAGTGACCACGGAAATTCACTCGTTTCTCTGCAT
>JBAUUR010000130.1:0-2636 GCA_049582805.1 Gallionellaceae bacterium
CTATTGCAACAAGGACCTGGAAAAACTGTTCGACCAGCAATCGGCCGAAACCGATCTCGCCAAGCGCAAGAAGCTGGTGTGGGAGATCGACACGAAAATCCAGGAGGACGTGGCGCGGCCGATCCTGTTCCACGCCCGCACCGGCACCTGCTGGAAGCCCTTTGTGAAAAACGTCACGATCATGAACAACAACACCTACAACGGCTTCCGCTTCGAGGACATCTGGCTGGATAAGTGATAGCCAGCCCCGGCGCGCCTGGCCGTGAGGGGCGGCCAAATCCTGGGAGATTTTGCGCGCCGTTCCCCGCGCACCATGGGAGGACTTGGTGGGGAGTTACCTGATCAGGCGCTTCTTCTTGATGCTCCTGACGCTGTTCGGAATTTCGGTGCTGATCTTCACGATGCTGCGGGTGGTGCCCGGCAACATCGCGGACATCGTGTTCGATGCCGCCGGCATGATCGACGTCGCCGAGAAAGTGAAGCTCGAAAAGGAGCTGGGGCTCGATAAGCCGATCGCCGTGCAATACGTGCAATGGATCGGCGGGTTGGCGCACGGCGATCTCGGCTATTCCTACGTGTCGGAGAAGCCGGCATTGCAGGAGATTCTGCCGCGCATCCCGATCACCGCCAAACTCGCCGGTTTGGCGCTGTTGTTCTCCATCGTGTTCGGCGTTCCGCTTGGGGTGGTCAGCGCGGTCAAGCAGAACTCCGCGCTCGACTACGTCTTGCGCGTTGTCAGCCTGAGCGGGCTGTCGATGCCGGCCTTCTGGCTCGGCCTGCTGATCCTGATGGCGTTCGTGAGATATTTCGGCACCATCCCGATCTATACCGACGCGCCGGTCGGATTCTGGGCCGCGTTGGGTCTCTACAGCGTGCCGGCGGCTGCGGTCGGCTTCCGCTCCTCGGCGCTGGTGATGCGGCTGACGCGCTCCTCGATGCTGGAAGTGCTGCGCCAGGACTATATCCGCACCGCGCGCGCCAAGGGCGCGTCCGAGTCGAACGTCAACTACCACCACGCCTTGCGCAACGCGGTGCTGCCGGTGGTCACCGTGATCGGCATCGAAGCCGCCTTTCTGATGGGCGGGCTGATCGTGACCGAAACGGTATTCAACATTCCGGGCGTCGCGCGTTTCCTGGTCGAGGCGATCCGCTGGCGCGACTACCCGATCGTGCAGAACCTGGTGATGTTCATCGCGTTCGTCGCGGTGTTCATCAACTTTCTGGTCGACCTGCTCTACGCGGTGCTCGATCCGCGCATCAAGTACTCGTAACGGGGACGCGCATGGCCACCATCGACATTGCTCCTGTGCCCGTGCCGGATGCCGCGCGCGCCGAAGGCGTGTGGTCGAAGATCCGCTATCACGCCGCGTCGCATCCGCTCGGCGTGGTCGGCGCCGCCATCATGGCGGTGTTCGTGTTTGCCGCGGTCTTCGCCGATTTCATCACGTCCTTCGATCCGATCCGCACCAATTCGCTGATTACTTTGGCGCCGCCGAGCGACGCCCATTTGCTCGGCGCCGACCAGATGGGGCGCGATATCTACAGCCGCATCGTCTACGGCGCGCGCATCTCGCTGGCGGTGGGCCTCGGCTCGACCTTCCTCGGCTCTGTCTTCGGCGTGATACTCGGGCTCGCCTCCGGCTATCTCGGCGGCTGGGTCGATCTGGTGATCCAGCGCGTGGTCGACGTACTGCAGGCGGTGCCGCTGTTGGTGCTGGCGCTGGTGATGGCGGCGGCGCTGGGTCCGGCGCTCGACAACACCATCCTCGCCATCGCCATCCCGCTCATCCCCTATACCGCGCGCGTCATCCGCTCCAACACGCTGACCTTGCGCGAGCAGCCGTTCGTGGAGGCCGCGCGCGCCGTCGGCATGAGCGAGTTCCGCATCGCGGTGCGCCACGTGCTGCCCAATACGCTGGCGCCGCTGATCGTGATCGCGACCGCCCAACTCGGCGCCGCTATCCTGACCGAGGCGTCGCTGTCGTTCCTCGGCCTCGGCGTGCCCGAGCCGCATCCGTCCTGGGGCCGCATGCTGTCGGAATCGGCGGCCGAATATGTGCGCACGGCGCCCTGGCTAGTGATCTTCCCGGGCGTCGCCATCAGCCTCGCAGTGTTCGGCACCAATTTGTTGGGCGATGCGCTGCGCGACATCCTCGACCCGCGGCTGCGTAATTAGCGCATGATCCCGAAAAGTGGGAACCGGGTTTCGGACAAGATCATGCGCAAACAAAAAATGTCCGCACCATGACCGTTACGACCGGCGCGCGCGAAACCGGTCTGTCGAATGCGGCCGCCGTGCCGCTGCTCGAGGTCGCCGGCTTGCGCACCTATTTCGACCTGCGGCACGGCATCGTCAAAGCCGTAGACGGCGTCAGCTTCACGCTGGCGCCGCACGAGACGCTGGCGATCGTGGGCGAGTCCGGCTGCGGCAAGAGCATCACCGCGCTGTCCTTGATGCGGCTGGTGCCCGATCCGCCCGGCCGCATCGCCGGCGGCAGCATCAAGCTCGACGGCGTCGATCTGCTCGCGCTCGGCGAGGAGGCGATGCGCGGGGTACGCGGCAAGGATATCGCGATGATATTCCAAGAGCCGATGACCTCGCTCAATCCGGTGCTCACCATCGGCAGCCAGATCGC
>JBAUUR010000131.1:0-1938 GCA_049582805.1 Gallionellaceae bacterium
TGAAGAACTGATGATCGCCCGCTCGGTGTCCCGCGTGCTTGGACTCGCCAAGGTCATTTGAAATAACCTTCGGCGCCACGATAAAACATATCTTTCAATGGATTTCCTTTCGGCGGGCGCTGTCCCGCATCATCTACGTTCGGGTTACACCTGATAGCGATGCTGTCCCCGCCGCCGCAATTTAGTCTTGGCATCCGTGCTGATCGCGGTGCAAGGGATTTCTCAAACCTGCTGTCGGCCAAACGCCAGCAGCGAATAATAACGAAACGCAAAAACGAAGGAATTATTATGTTAAGCAAAGCCAAAACACTAACGGATTACAAATTGGAAAGCCTCGACGGGGTAATCGGGAAGGTTAAAGAATTCTACTTCGATGACCGGCAATGGACCATTCGCTATCTGGTCGCCGACACGGGAAACTGGCTCGCGGGCAGGCAGGTGCTGATTTCCCCTTATGCGCTAAATAGCGTGGTTAAGAGCGAAAAGCACCTTTCGGTCGATTTAACCAAAAAGCAGATCAAGGACAGTCCTTCCTTAAACAGCGACAAGCCCGTTTCGAGCCAGTTCGAGGAGTCCTACTATGAGTATTATGGATGGCCGACGTATTGGAGCGGTCCAAATATGTGGGGAGTAAACCACTACATTGAGCGTAATCGTGAAAAATGGGGACAATTCAACCGCGGTGGGAAAGCGTGGGATCGCCATTTGCGCAGCACGCACGCGGTGAGTGGTTATCACATCCAAGCCTTGGATGGCGAGATTGGCCACGTCGAGGATTTTATCATTGATGATGAGACGTGGGCGATTCGTTATCTGGATGTGGGCACGAGGAATTGGTGGCCGGGAAAAAGGGTCCTGGTTTCGCCGCAATGGATTGAGCGCGTCAGTTGGAACGAATCGAAAGTCTTCGTCAATCTTGATCGCGAAACCATCAAACAGTCACCGGAATATACGGAGGAGTCTCTACTGACCCGGGATTATGAGATTGGCCTGCATCGTCATTACAATCGCAAAGGATACTGGATTGACGAATTGGCGGCCGTGTAGCTTTCCGATTGATCTGCTGCCTCCGCTCACGATCTGGATTGCCCAGTGGCGGGCTGGTCGCAGCGCAACCAAAGGCTTTTTATGATGAACCATACCAATGGATGGATGAGTGGATGGACGGGCGGAGGGATGTGGATTTGGGTGGTGATCGGCGTAGCGGTCGTGGTCCTGCTGGTCGTGGCGATTACCAAGCTGTCCAAGAAATAATCATGGGTTTATACAAAATATGAAAACAAAAACTCTCACACCGGAACTACTCCACAAGATGGACGCCTACTGGCGTGCCGCCAACTATCTGTCGGTTGGCCAGATTTATCTCTACGACAATCCGCTGCTGAAGCGACCGTTGAAACTATCTGACGTGAAGCCGCTGGTGGTCGGGCATTGGGGCACGACACCGGGACAGAATTTTATTTATGTGCATTTGAACCGGGTCATCAAAAAGTATGACCTGGACATGTTCTACGTCGCCGGTCCCGGTCACGGCGGCCCGGCGATTGTGGGCAACGTCTATCTCGAAGGCACCTGGAGCGAAGTTTATCCGAACATTACCCAGGATGAAGCCGGGCTGAAAAAATTGTTCACGCAGTTTTCATTTCCCGGCGGCATTTCCAGCCATGTGGCGCCGACCACGCCAGGGTCGATTCATGAGGGCGGCGAACTGGGCTATTCACTTTCGCACGCTTTCGGCGCGGCGTTCGACAATCCCGATCTGATTGTCGCCTGTGTCGTCGGCGACGGTGAAGCGGAAACGGGCCCATTGGCGACCGCCTGGCAGTCCAACAAGATGCTCGACCCGATTACCGACGGCGCGGTGCTTCCAATCCTGCATCTTAACGGCTACAAGATTTCCAACCCGACTCTTCTGGCCCGGATTGAGCCCGACGAGTT
>JBAUUR010000132.1:0-1887 GCA_049582805.1 Gallionellaceae bacterium
ACCATGAACTCCTGCGACTGCGATCCGCCCATCGCTCCCGAGTGCGCGTCGATCACCACATACTTCAGCCCGCAGCGATCGAAGATCCGGCAATAAGTGTCGTGATGTTTCTGATAGGAAACATCGAGCCCCGCCTCATCCATGTCAAACGAGTACGCGTCCTTCATAATGAACTGGCGTACCCGTAGTAGCCCCGACTTCGGCCTCGGCTCGTCGCGAAACTTCGTCTGAATCTGGTACCAAATTTGCGGCAGTTGCTTATAGCTGCGCAGCTCCTTGCGCGCAATGTCGGTCATGATCTCTTCATGCGTCATGCCCAGGCACAAATCCGCGCCCTTGCGATCCTTCAGGCGAAACATGTTTTCGCCCATCACCGTCCAGCGCCCGCTCTCCTCCCAGATGTCGCGCGGATTCAGAGCCGGCAGGTAGAATTCCTGCCCGATCTTGTCCATCTCTTCCCGCACGATCCCCATGATCTTCTGCGTCGAGCGATTGCCCAGAAATAAAAACGAGTAAATGCCCGCGCCCAGTTGCCGGATATACCCAGCCCGGACCAGCAACTTGTGGCTGGCAACCTCGGCATCCGCCGGAGCCTCGCGCAAAGTAGGAATAAAAAGTTCAGACCATCGGTGCATTGTTATGTTTCCTGTGAGTGGTGGAATTCTTGATTGTAAATGATGGCCAGTGTGGCGCGGACAGTCCGGTCCGCGGAGGGGGGCCACCTCGCTCGGACCACCCTAGGGAAGCTCTGGTTAGTTCCTTGGGGGCTTCTGTGTACCCCCGTGTACTGCGTGTTCGCGCTTTTCGCTGATGCCTAATCAGAGTTCCCCCAGCCCCTCAATACTTGGCACCCAATTTATTGAAACCTCGCGTGGTTAGGCTTACAATGACGCCCGCGTCATCAAGTTCGTCTGGACCAACCTCATCAGCAACCGCATGAAAGGCGGCGCCAGGAGCTTCGAGGACTAGCCCGGAAACCAAAATGGGATTCCCTGCCCATCCCGAAGCCCCTTCCGGGTATTTTCTGTATGGACGCCCAGCCGAAAACGGGCTAACATTCTCGGCCATGCGTCCTTGACGTGAAATGTTGAAGACGCGAAAGTCGAACTCCCCTCCGTTCGACTGTGTGGGTTCAGATTGGCGGTGCACTATGAGCCCAAGCCACCTCCTCGTCCGTTCTGCCGCTTCTGCCCGCGAAGTCTTTCTCGTCGGTCTACTGCTGTTCAGCGCCACTTTCGTCTACGGACAACGGCGGAACAGCGCGAATCTGCCTCCAAAGAGACCAGGAGACTTCCCCGCATTTGACTTGTCCTCGCAGGACCAGATTGACGCCAAAGGAAAACCGCTCCCGAGCGAGTCCGCTTGCTTCCTTCCTCCCCTCAACTCGATGGCGGCCGGTACCATTGGCGTAGTCGACCTGCAAGTTCCCTGGAAGGCCCAAACCGAATATCAAAGTGGATGCGTGGCGCTGCGGAAAAAGAAAGTCGCGGACGCGGAGAAACATCTGCGCAAGGCCGTTCTACAGTATGAAAAATATGCCGCCGCCTGGGTCCTTCTCGGCCAGGTACTTGAAAATCAGAAGAAGCCCGACGAGGCTCGGGACGCTTGCTCCAAGTCTTTGAACGCGAGCGCCAGCTATCTGGCTGGATACCTGTGCCTGACCGATATTTCCACCCGCCAGAAAAACTGGGAGGACGCTCTCAAGTTCAGCGCGCATGTGCTTGAACTCGACTCCACCACCAACGCCATCGCCTATGCCTACTATGCGACGGCTAATCTGCATCTGAATCACGTCCCGGAGGCGGAGAAAAGTGCGCTCAGAGCTTTGCAGCTCGATGTCAGAAACAGCGAGCCGCGCCTCCACTTCGTACTCGCGCAGATCTATGC
>JBAUUR010000133.1:0-3478 GCA_049582805.1 Gallionellaceae bacterium
GGGCTTACGGCCTGCTGAGTGCCGATTGCCTTAACTTCCTTGCTTCTCTTCGCATTCATAAATCACTTTCGTTTCCCAGCGAGATTAGACCCCCACCCGGGAAGTGCTTTTGACCCTGGGGAGACGTAAGATTTGGACCTGTCCACAAGTATGAGCTAGCAGACAGGTCCCTAACCAGCTTCAACTAGGTCTTGGACAACTGAGGAGGACAGAATGTGCTCGGTCGCAGATTCATTACACACTCTGCAAACACACAACGGTGATAGAACCTCCGTCTACCCTTCCAACCAAACGCGAACGCTTTCGGGGGCAGTGTGAACTATAGGAGACTCCTTATGGATTGCCAGCATAAACCTGCTTCATATCGACGGTCTGTTCAATATTGCTCAAATTGGCATAAATATTTTAGGGGCGCCTGTTTGTCCTGAGCGCTAGTGGTCTGTTTACCAGTCCGACGCGGCGGAGCTCGAGGATGCCCGCATACTCCTCAATTTCGCCCTTGAAATGCTGCCCTAGAATTCCTTAAATTAATGTGAAGCGCAGGAACGGGCGCCTCGCGGTTCAGGTCGAATCGAAGCGAATCGGTTCCAGATGGGAGCGTCGGTGTGAAACTAAACCGCAGTAGTGGCAACGCTGGGCGAATTCGCGGCCGCAAGTCGCATTCAGAGCCACCGGCAAATCCGCACTTTGACCCCAAAATATTCTTGAACCAGATTGGAGACGGAAGGACGATTCTCGATTGCACGAGCGGACAGATCATCTTCGCTCAGGGTGACCCCGCGGATGCAATATTTTACATCCAGAAAGGCACGGTGAAGCTCACGGTAGTATCGAAGCCAGGACGCGAAGCAGTTCTCGCGATATTGGGGGCTTGAAGCTGTGAAGTAATCGCGTTTCTGGAGCCATCGGGTCGGTGGTTGTGAGGGTGTGGCATCTTGGCTTTGGCCGCCTTCGGGCGTCAGGTGCCCGTTCGGCGGCGCAGCTTATGTCGCCAATGCGGGCCGGATTCTCAGCAGTCTCTGGATATTGAATGTCAGTGCGTGGAGGACCGCTTCCGCCCGAGCCTTGATTCGACCGCGCACCGAAAACCGTCGAAACTTGAGCTTCTCTTTCAGCCAGAGGTTGGGAAACTCGGCCAGTTGAGACCGTTTTTTGTAGAGCATTTTGCCTGCTGCAGTTTGCATCTTTTCATCGAAGCGCACGATCGCCGCTGCCCGCACCGCAATGCTCGCCGAGCGGCCATGCTTGCCGATCTGCAAATCCGGACAGCAACTCTTGCGGGCTGCGCATCCCAGGCAGTCTTCCGCTTTCGCCGCGAAGACGTGAAGGTCCGTTCCGCGGTGCGGGTGCTGCGTCGTGCGATAGGGCAGGCGTTTCCCTTCCGGGCACACTAACTCGTGGCGCCTCACGTCGTAACGGAACTGACTGGCGTCGTAGTCCTGGTGGCGGCGCGCGGCACCGCGTCCGCGCCCAGCCTCCGTTCGCCCCGTCCAACTGCCGTAGAAATCGATTTTGCGATCCGCCATGCCCAGCACGTTTTCGTGATTCGTGTAATCTCCATCGGCAATCGCCGCTTGCGGGTACGCCCCAAACTTCCCCTGGAGCCGATCCATGGCGGGCAGCAGTTGTGCGCTGTCGGAGGGCTGCTTCACCACCTCCACATCTACGATGAATCCGTGGGCCCCGTCAACGGAAAGCTGCACGTTCAGGCACGGCGCCAAACCATGATCGGAGGTTCGCATGAACTGTGCATCGGCATCGGTGGTCGATGCCTGCACCGGCTTGTCGCGTTCGTTCTTTTTCTCCCGCTGCAAGCGCTGCATCTCTTCCAGCGCCTCCACCAGCCGCTGTGTTCGCTCGCGCGCCGCTCGTACCCGCGCCGCCTTTTGCTTCCGCGTGCTCTGCTCCTGCGCGGCCTGACGTCCCAGGTACTCCATCTGCCCCCGCGCCAGTTTCAGATGCGCCCGCAATTTTTCCTCGCGCGAAAACGTCTTCTTGCTGACGTCGGCGCGGATCTTGGTGCCATCCTGGGTGACCCGCTCCAGCGTTACCAGCCGATTCATGTGCAGCAGTGCAATCACCTGCTCAAAGAGCTTCCCCAAAGCCTGTTCGTTCCGGCTGCGGAAATCCGACAGCGTGTGATGGTTGATGATGCGCAGCCCACTCAGCCACTGCAATCCGGGTTCGTGACTCATCTGCCGCGAAATCTCACGCGCCGAGTGAATGCCCCGCGTGATCGCATAGATCCAAACGCTGATCAGTAACCGCGGGTGAATCGCATCCCGACCAGCCCCGCCTTCCGTCGCCCGCACATCCTCGACGAAACTCCCCAAATCCAAGCGGCCGACGAAACTCCAGATGTTGCGCGCCGGGTGATCCTCACCGACGAGCGCCTCGATATCCACGGGCAGCAAGACGCTCTGCGCACGATCAATCTTTTCAAAACGAAGCGGGTCAGTTGTATTTTGGTGGGAGTCCACAAAATCGAGTCTACGGCTTTATGGCATTTTTTCAAGAGAGCCGCTCGATTTTTTCACAGCTTCCTGGCGAATTTTTCGGGGAAAGCTGTCTGGCAGGTCAACTCCTCTGGATGAAAGCTGCGCGTGCAATCGACGACTCAACCATCATTCGTATTGAGAAGCACGCCATGATCCAACTGCTCCGGCGGGATCCCTCGTTCTCAGAACTCTTCATGGCACATCTGCTGTTCCGTAACATTCGGATTGAGGAGGATCTGGTGGATCAGCTGTTCAACTCCAGTGAGAAGCGTTTGGCGCGAATTCTTCTGCTACTCGCAAACTTCGGCAAAGAAGGCAAACCCGAGCCCCTGATCGCAAAGATCAGCCAGGAAACGCTAGCGGAAATGATTGGTACCACCCGTTCAAGGGTCAGCTTTTTCATGAATAAGTTCAGGAAGCTTGGCTTCATTGAATACAATGGCGGGTTGCATGTCCACAGTTCGCTTCTCAATGTAATCCTGCTCGATCAGGAGCCGCGCGGAGCCGGAAAACCAGCCGCTGCCTCCAAAGCGGCGTCGCGCTAGACGGCAGGTTCCCAGAAGGCGGCGCCACCATCCTTACTCATTCACATGCACGACTTTCGCCGGGGGGAAGCCGTTGAACCAGGTGGACGAGGCATTGCTGTAGGCGCCAATGTCTTGGGAGTAGAGGAGGTCGTCGATTTCCAGGGGTGGGAGCTGTTCGGATTGGGCGATAGTGTCCATGCCGTCGCAGGTTTGTCCGAAGACGGTGCACATTTCGGTTTCGCCCTTCTTGAAGGCCTTGAGGTGATACTGGCAATGGTCGAAGACGATGCCGGAGAAGGTGTGATAGACGCTGTCGTCGATGTAGTAACAGGTTTTCCCATCGCGGACGGCCTTGCCGATGATTCTGGCTACCGAGGTGGCGGCGGTGGCAACGAGGAAGCGGCCGGGCTCGGCTAAGATCTCCATGCCGGGAGTGAACAGGCGCTCGATTTC
>JBAUUR010000134.1:0-3697 GCA_049582805.1 Gallionellaceae bacterium
TACGACATGGTGAAGACCATGCGCGCGGCGGTGCTGGTGCTGGGGCCGCTGGTGGCGCGCTTCGGCGAGGCGCGCGTGTCGCTGCCCGGCGGTTGCGCGATCGGCTCGCGTCCGGTCGATCTGCACATCAAGGGCTTACAGGCGATGGGCGCGGAGATACGTATCGAGCACGGCTACATCCATGCCCAGGCAAACCGGCTGCAAGGCGCGCGCATATTTTTCGACATCGTCAGCGTCACCGGCACGGAAAACCTGATGATGGCCGCAACACTTGCCGATGGCGTGACGGTGCTGGAGAACGCCGCGCGCGAACCGGAAGTGGTGGACCTGGCGAATTGCCTGCGTGCGATGGGCGCCAAGATTTCCGGCGACGGCACCGATACCATTACCGTCTCCGGCGTGGAAAAATTGCACGGCGCATCGCACCGCATCATGCCGGACCGCATCGAGAGCGGCACTTTTCTGGTTGCGGCGGCGGCCTCCGGCGGCAGCATCACGCTGACCGAGACACGGGCCGACATACTTGACACCGTGCTGGAAAAGCTGACCGAGGCGGGAGCGCAGATTCGTTCAGAGGGCGAGCGCATCCAACTGGCGATGAGCGGGCGTCCCAAATCGGTCACCCTGCGCACCGCGCCGTATCCCGCCTTTCCCACCGACATGCAGGCGCAATTCATGGCGCTGAACGCAGTGGCGCAAGGCAGCGCGATGGTGGTGGAAACCATCTTCGAGAACCGCTTCATGCACGTGCAGGAACTGCGCCGTCTCGGCGCGCAGATAGACGTGGAAGGCAACACCTGCATGGTGCGCGGGGTGGATCACCTGGAAGGCGCGATGGTGATGGCCACCGACCTGCGCGCCTCCGCCTGCCTGGTGATTGCCGGGTTGGTGGCGCAGGGAGAGACCGTGATCGACCGCATCTACCATCTGGATCGCGGCTATGAACATATCGAACACAAACTGTCGCAACTGGGTGCTAATATTCGTCGTATTAAATAAGTATTTTTTGGCGACACAAGCGCCGGCTGAAATGATGGAAGACAAGAAATGATCACGATTGCCCTGTCCAAAGGCCGCATCTTCGAGGAAACCGCGCCATTGCTGGCGGCGGCGGGCATCACGCCGCTGGAAGACCCGGAGTCTTCGCGCAAGCTGATCCTGCCGACCCGCCGCGCCGACGTGCGGCTGATCATCGTGCGCGCCTCCGACGTGCCGACCTATGTGCAATACGGGGCGGCGGATCTCGGCGTGGCGGGCAAGGATGTGTTGAATGAGCATGGCGGCACCGGCCTGTACCAGCCGCTGGACCTGAACATCGCACGCTGCCGCATGATGGTGGCGGTGCGCGATGATTTCGATTACGACTCCGCCGTGCGCCAGGGCGCGCGCCTGCGCGTGGCGACCAAGTATGTGCAGACGGCGCGCGCGCATTTCGCCGCGAAGGGCGTGCATGTGGACTTGATCAAGCTGTACGGCTCGATGGAGCTGGCCCCGCTGGTCGGGCTGTCCGACGCGATCGTTGATCTGGTCAGCAGCGGCAATACGCTGAAGGCGAACAACCTCCGGGCGGTGGAAGAGATCGCGCAGATTTCTTCGCGCCTGGTGGTGAACCAGGCCGCGCTTAAATTGAGGCGCGATGTGATTCAGCCGCTGCTGGATGCGTTTGCGGGAGCAGTGGCGAAGTGACCGCTGATTAACTCCCTCTTCCCTTTGACAGGGGAGAGGATGGTTTCGTAAGGCTAAAGAATAATGAACATCAAACGACTCTCGACCAAACAAGCAGACTTCGATACGCAACTGAACACACTGCTGGCGTTCGAGGAGACTGCCGACGAAAAGCTGGAAGCGACGGTTGCTTCCATTCTTGCTGATGTGAAGCGGCGCGGCGATGCGGCCCTGCTTGAATATACACTGCGCTTCGACCGCCTGAATGCGCACCGGGCTTCTGCACTCGAATTGCCGCAAGCCGAACTGGGCGCCGCATTCGAGGGATTGCCGGTTGCGCAGCGCAATGCATTGGAACACGCCGCACAGCGCATCACCGCCTACCACCAGAAGCAATCGCAGAGTTCATGGAGCTATGTCGAAGCCGACGGCACGCTGCTCGGCCAGCAGGTCACGCCGCTGGACCGCGTCGGCCTGTATGTGCCGGGCGGCAAGGCGGCTTATCCATCTTCGGTGCTGATGAATGCCCTGCCGGCAAAGGTGGCGGGTGTTTCCGAACTCATCATGGTGGTGCCGACGCCTGACGGCGTGAAGAACCAGTTGGTGCTGGCTGCCGCCCATCTTTCCGGCGTGGATCGCGTGTTCACCGTCGGCGGCGCGCAGGCTGTGGCGGCGCTGGCCTACGGCACGGCGACCATCCCGAAGGTGGACAAGATCGTCGGCCCCGGCAATGCTTATGTCGCTTCCGCCAAGCGCCGCGTATTCGGCGCCTGCGGCATCGACATGATCGCCGGGCCGTCCGAGATCCTGGTGATCTGCGACGGGCAGACCAACCCCGACTGGGTTGCGATGGATTTGTTCTCGCAGGCCGAACACGACGAGCTGGCGCAAGCCATCCTGATGTCGCCGGACGCGGAATTTATAGAGGCGGTGGCGCAGAGCGCCGACCGCTTGCTGGAACAAATGCCGCGGCGAGAAATCATCAAGACCGCGCTGGAAAATCGCGGTGCATTGATCCATGTCGCCGATCTGGACGAGGCTTGTATGATCAGCAACCGCATCGCGCCGGAGCATCTGGAATTGTCGGTCGAGCATCCGCAAGACTGGCTGCCCAGGCTGAAACATGCCGGGGCGATTTTCATGGGGCGCTATACCTCCGAAGCCCTCGGCGATTACTGCGCCGGGCCGAACCACGTATTGCCCACATCCGGCACCGCGCGCTTCTCCTCGCCATTGGGCGTGTATGACTTCCAGAAGCGCAGCAGCCTGATCCAGGTCTCCGCCACAGGTGCGCAAACGCTGGGTGCGATTGCCGCCGAACTGGCCTATGGTGAAGGCTTGCAGGCGCACGCACAATCGGCCCTGTTCAGAAAAAATAAAATATAAGGCCCACGGGCGCTGGATACTCCGGCTTGCTGCCGGGTTGGCCATAATCTTGTGCCTGCCCTGCGGAAATTCCACACAATACCTTTGACAAGGGGCGCCGATATCTGGATAATCTCCTGTTCTTTTTTGGAGGGGTGGCCGAGTGGTTAAAGGCAGCAGACTGTAAATCTGCCCTCTTATGAGTACGAAGGTTCGAACCCTTCCCCCTCCACCAAAATAGATTATGGCGGCATGGCTGCTTGTTTCAGGTGGTTGCCTTGGCTGGTGTTGTGGCGATTGAAGATGGGTCGCCTTTGGCGGTGGGATGCGCGGGTGTAGCTCAATGGCAGAGCAGAAGCCTTCCAAGCTTACGACGAGGGTTCGATTCCCTTCACCCGCTCCAGGGTTTGGCCCATGTAGCTCAGTGGCAGAGCACTCCCTTGGTAAGGGAGAGGTCGGCAGTTCAATCCTGCCCATGGGCACCAAGGGTTTTGTTGAGGTTCTTTCGTTAATTTGATTTGACGTTGATGGGGAAAAATAATGGCAAAGAGCAAATTTGAGCGTACGAAGCCGCACGTGAACGTGGGGACGATAGGTCACGTGGATCATGGCAAGACGACATTGACGGCGGCGATCACGACGGTGCTGTCGAAGAAGTTTGGCGGGG
>JBAUUR010000135.1:0-21360 GCA_049582805.1 Gallionellaceae bacterium
ACGACACAGATGGGGTGCGCTTGCCGTATGTAGGGACAGCCGGACAGAAATGGAAGGAAACCACTTTGACGCTGGCCTATATGCCAACTGCCAGCTTCGAACTCCGCGGTGAAATTCGCGGCGACTCTTCCAACGAAGCGGTATTCCTGAATAATGATGGCACAGCCAAGACTGACCAAACCTCGTTCGGACTGGAAGCGCTCTACAAATTTTAATATAGCAAACTCCAAGGGTCTCCCCAGACCTTTTTGGGGCGCCCCCAGGCGCCCCCTTTTTATTCTGAAAAAAGCAGTATCCGTTAGCGCACTAATTCCCGCGAAGGCGGGAATCCAGCAAGAACAATACTCCGCGAAGTGAACAAAACCTTATTGTGGACTCGCTACGCGGAAGCTTTTCCATCAACTGGATTCCCCCTTCACGAGAATGACGTATTGGTTGTCTATTGGACAATCCGAGTTTAATTGCGAAGTTGATTGGGGTGGCATCCGCCCTGTTGGGAAATGCGCATAACCAGATCATTTCCACCATGCGCATTTTTGCATTCTGGCAAGTGTCGTACAGCAGAAGACTAATTTACCCGCAGTGCTAATTTTGATACTTTTTTTACACCTGACAGCCAACAATTTACCCTATTTTTATGAGGCTTCTCATAGCATACATTCCATCCAAAGTAAGGAGGATTGTATGAAACGAATCACTACAGTATTGAAAGTGTCGGAAGCGATGGCAGTGCGCAAGGCGGTTTGTATTGCCGGGGGAGAACGTATCGTGATTACTCCGATGCCACAGCGCCTGTGTACCATCGACTTGGAGGAATGGGACTGCGAGCAGTCTGCCGCAGCAAAGGGAGCGCATGTTCGCCTCGAAGTGACGGCGGATGACAGTCACTCTGGCAGCATTGTTTCCGCCATCCGCAGAGTCGCGCATGCCGGAAGAATTGTCCTGGCCTCGCGTCCTGACAGACTGTCCATGCGCGCAGCCTAGACATGGACAAGATTCTGGAACCGTTGCTCGCCATTCTCGCCATCGTCGTGCCACTTGGGTTGGCGTATGTTATCGTGTTATTGCAATCGCGCAAGCCGGCTTGCGGTTGCCGGAAAGTATCTGCAACTGCACGCGATGATCTGCTGCAGAAAGGGACGGAATTATCCCGTGCCGAGGAAGAACACGCTGCACGATAATGCCGATGTTTTAAGTTAAAGCTGAGCGATATCGGGTTTCCACATTCCGCTTGTAGAAGCACACCGGGTTAGGTGCCTGCTCTCGACCGGGAGGTGCATCCTGTGAGAACTGCATGCACTCACCTGGCTAGTGGGAAACAAGCACCGGTGTCCTCGATGACAAGAGAATGGACTGAGTGATTCCGCCGAAGATAAATTCCAGCCACAGGGGGTGCGAGTAGCCCCCCATCACCAATAAATCATAATATCCTTGCTCAACGTGCTTTCGGAGTGAATCATGTTCCTCGACGGTCCTGATTTGGAGCACGCCCGTTCCGATTTCGATCCCGTGTTTGGCCAAGTGCGCCAACAGGCTCTCCACATCGACTGCGTTGTCCTCCGCAGACGGGGGAATCATCGTCACGATCTGAACCGACCTCGACAGGCGCAATAGTGGCAGGGCGTCGTGGACTGCCCTGACGGCTTCACGGCTGCCGTCCCAAGCTACCACAATTCGCGCGAGCGAACTCGGCTGTGCAACGGCGGGCACGACCAGGACTGGGCGACCGCATCGCAAGACGACCGAGTGGGCGATCGGCAATGGATGGGTTACCGGCGAGCCTTGCCATTCGTACTGTCCAAGGATGACAAGATCCGCGTAGCGAGCTCTGTTGCTGATGCCCTGGGCTACGTCACCTTCCGCCTCGAACCAGCTCACGTCAGCCATGCGCCCTGTGGCTTCTTCGCTGAACACCATCGCCGCTGCTTGGGCGTCCAAGGCCAACTTCGAGGAGAGATCGGCGGCCACCTTTGCCACTTGGCTCGGTTTATACAGGGGCGGCACCTGCGCCGGTGGGGTCACGTGTATTCCGCTGAGCCGCGCGCCCGTGCGTACCGCCAGGTCGGCAGCGAATTGCACCCTGCGCCGCCCCGCTTGGCTTCCGTCCACGTGCACCAGCAAGTCGCGAAGCATGTCCGGTTTCCTAGCCTCACCAAAAATCCGGTTGTATGGCTGCAATCTGTACCTTCTCAAAATCATCGACTGAAAGCCTGGCAAAAGTGGGCGTCCATGTATGCGCCCCAGATTGATCCACTTGGTCCTAAATTTTGCATTTAAATTTCTCCATAGCCTTGATGACTTGATCCACCGTGTCCCCCTTGACTGTGGCCTGTGCAAGAACTCTACTAGGTATTCCGCACGCCTCACAAAAAGCGCGGATTCAACAACCAACCGCAACCGTTAATGTTTGGTGGCCGTTTTAGTCAGTCCCCATGTCGGCTTTGGTTGTTTTTCAAGTACACCAACATACTGCCAATAAACAGACATAGAAAATACAGTGTGGGGATCACACTCTCATTCGAACAATAATGTGATTGCGAATGACTGCCAGGTATCACCGCGCTTGCTGATGCCGAGCAGGGTTTGCTTGCCTCCGCCGGAGTTCTGCCTAGGCACCAATCCCATCCAAGCCGCCAACTGACGGCCATTCTTGAATTCCTTCGCGTTGCCCACGGTTGCCGTAATTGCGCTGGCCGTGATCGGACCAATTCCAGGAATCTCTGCCAGCTTCCGGCTGGCTTCGTTGCTGTGGCCCGGAGGAGGCAGTTTTTTTCCATCAGGTTTCATTTTCCATTATGCTATCGATTGCATTATTTTGCGAACTATGCCGAAAACACCGCCACAATCAGCTCCTCCAGCCAATGTGCAGGGCACGCGCGAACTTCGAGGTGCTCGACCGGGCCCTCCGAGCGTAGAGCAATTAGCCGAGCTGGAGCGGTTGCTGAGTCTGTGCGAGGTCCAAGCCATCCGCTCGGGTATGCCCTTTCCCTTTGGCGCGCACCTGAGGGGCAATGGCGTCAACTTCGCGATTTTCAGCCGGCACGCTACCGGCGTTCGTCTCGACCTCTTCGACCATCCTGAGGACGCCATGCCAGCTCGGAGCATCATCCTCAATCCGATCAGAAACAAGACCGGCGACATCTGGCATGTGTGGCTGGAGGGAATCCAGCCTGGCCAGCTCTACGGATTTCGCGTCGCCGGCCCGTATGCTCCACACGAGGGGCACCGCTTCAATCCTGATAGGCTTGTCGTAGACCCTTACGCGACCGCGATTGCATTGATCCCTGACTGTGACTTTCGCCCGGCTCTCGGCTACGACCCATCATCGCCCTTGCGAGACCTCTCCCTGTCCGAGACCGATGACGCCGCCACGGCGCCGAAGTGCATCGTCACCCACGCGGATTTCGACTGGCAGGGTGACCAGCCTTTGCGCCATCCGTGGGAGACGACTGTTATCTACGAGCTTCATGTGCGCGGCTACACCATCCATCCCACCGCTGGCGTCCCGTTCCCAGGGACGTATCGCGGCCTGATCCAGAAGATCCCTTACCTCAAGGACCTCGGCGTGACTGCGGTGGAGCTGATGCCGGTTCAGGAATTCAACGAGAGCCACTTGTTGCGGGTCAACCCGCAAACCGGCGAGCGCCTGAAGAACTATTGGGGCTACGATCCGCTCTGCTTCTTCGCTCCCAAAGCATCCTACGCGAGCGTCCACGAGGGTGGCGCGCAAGTGATCGAGTTCAAAGAGATGATCCGAGCCTTCCATCGGGAAGATATTGAAGTGATCCTCGACATCGTTTTCAACCACACGGTCGAAGGCGATGAGTTGGGGCCGACCGTCTGCTTTCGCGGGATAGACAACGTGATCTACTACTGGCTCGCGGACGACAAACGCTTTTATCGCGACTTCACCGGCACGGGACAGACGATCAATGCGGCGCACCCGGTCGTGCGCGATCTGATCCTTGACGCGCTGCGGTATTGGGTGATGGAGATGCATGTTGACGGCTTCCGCTTCGACCTCGCCTCGGTGCTCGGCCGGGATCGCCATGGTCACATTCTGGCCGACGCGCCCTTGCTGGAACGCATCGCCGAAGACCCGATCCTGCGCGACGCGAAGCTGATCGCCGAAGCCTGGGATGCCGCCGGCGCTTATCAAGTCGGCAGCTTCTCCCAGCGCCGCTGGGCGGAATGGAATGGGCATTTCCGTGATGACGTGCGCCGGTTCTGGCGCGGTGATGAAGGGATGTTGGGCCGCTTCGCCAGCCGGATCTGCGGCAGCTCCGACTTGTACCTCGGATCCGGGAAAGGCCCGGAGTGCAGCATCAACTTCGTCACCTGCCACGACGGTTTCACTCTCAACGACCTGGTCAGTTACGCGCGGAAGCATAACGAGGACAACGGCGAAGACAATCGGGACGGAATGAACGAGAACTACAGTGAGAACCACGGTGTTGAGGGGGAATCCGACAACCCATCCCTTGAAGCAATGCGCCAGCGGCAGATCAAGAACTTTCTGCTGACCATCGCCATTGCGCGGGGCGTGCCGATGCTCCTCGCAGGGGACGAGTTCCGCCGCAGCCAGCGGGGCAACAACAACGCTTACTGCCAGGATAACGACACGAGCTGGATTGATTGGTCACTCCTTCAGCGCAATAGCGAGATCTTTCGATTTGCTCGCGGCGTGCTCACGCTTCGTCGCGCGCACCTCGTGCTGGGCCGGGAAGCTTTCTACACCGACGAGAACATCCGCTGGTTCAACCCCAGCGGGAACAGCCCGGATTGGTTCGATGCCCGCCAGAAATGCCTGGCCTGTTTGATTCGCACACAGGACGGGTCTGACCTGTACCTGATGTTCAATGCCGATGCCGTGCGAATTACCTTCGTCCTGCCGCCGTCACTTCGCCAGGGACCCTGGGGACTCGCCGCCGATACTTTCCAAGCGTCACCGCGCGACTGCTGCGCCCCCGGAGAAGAAGCCACTCTCGTGAACCCGACGAGCTACGTCGTCGAATCACGCTCTAGCGTGGTTCTGGTTGCGCGCTAGGCACGAGGCCCGGCACAGCAGCGATGTAACCCGCGCTTCTCTTTTGAAAGATGCTATCCAATGTGCGTTCCTATGATTTACCGCGAGGCGGAGTTGCACGGCGTAAATCGGCCGTAGACCCGTTGAGCGGCCTCCCTCCGAGCGGATGCACTTCCCGCACATCGCCGATCAGCGATTCGAGAACGTCCTCCAGGGTGACAATGCCCAGTGTCTTCTGATCGTCCCGATCGCGCACGATTCCCATCTGGCCGCGGCCTTCCTGAAAGAGTCTCAGGATGCCGTCCTGGGAGAGACCGGCGGGAATCTTGATCAGAGGCCGGGATGCGCGCTCGAAAGCGGCGTTCGCTTCTTCAAGCCGAAGAAGCGGCCACACGTCCTTCATGCTGACGACTCCCATCACCGAGTCGAGTCCGGGTCGAGTCCGGTGCGGCAAAGCGGGAGTCGGGCGTGCATTTGCTTCCGCGCCGCTTCGAGATTCTGCTCGACGGTGCGCGCCAGCGAAATGAAAGCGACACGTTCGGCGGCAATCATGATTTCCTCCGCCGTTTTGTCTGCGAACTCGAAGGCCCGAATGATGATCTTTACTTCGCCTTCGCTGATGACACCTTCCTCGTGCGAATCCATGAGAACCAGCTTGAGCTCATTTTCGGTGAGTGGCGGCTGCAAGACCGCCCCATGTCCCATGCAGTATAGGATCCAGGCCGAGAGCCTGACGAAAAGCCAATGTATGGGCCGCAAGACAAGATGAAGAATCTGCAGCGGTCGCGCGAGGAAGAGCAGGAGATGTTCGGCCCTCCTGATGCCGAGATTTTTCGGGACCAACTCCCCCAAGACGACATGCATCGTCGTAATGAAAAGGAACGCAAGAGCGGCCGCCGCCGCATGGATGATCACGCTCGGGGCGTGGCCGCCGGGGAGAAGCAGGATGAACAGGCGAGCGAAAGATGTCTCGCCAAGCCAGCCGACGCCCAGGCTGGCCGCAGTGATGCAAATCTGCGTCACTGCAAGATATTCGCTGACGTGATCGACGATGAGGATCGCACGTTTGGCCGCTTCCGTTCCCTGTCCTGCCAGCTCCTCCAGGCGCGTTCGGCGCACGCGGACGATGGCGAATTCCGCGGTAACAAACACCCCGTTGACAAGTACCAGCGCGAGAGTGGCAAGGATCGGGAGCAGAAGCTTAAAGGTAACTTCGAACATCCTGGTTCCTCCAACAACGGCGCGGCATCTCAACCCAAAGCGCCTTCCCCCAGGTCCACGCCGCGCTGACTTCCACTTGGGTCGCGATCTTGGGGAGGGCCAGCTTCAGGATACCATCTTTGAGCGTGGCCTTGGACTTGGGGAAACGCGGAAGAATATGCAGCACGAGTTGTCAAGGCAATTCAAGAAGAGGGGTAAGCGCAATTAAATCCGCTATTTAATTTAAATTGTCATCGTTAGCGCCCAGGACAGCGCTATATCGCTTCTATGTTCCAGATCTCGCGCGCGTACTCTGTGACGGTACGATCGCTCGAAAACTTCCCCATACGCGCCACGTTCAAAATCGCCATCCGTGTCCAGCGATCCCGATCGCGGAACGCGGTACCTGCCTGTTCCTGCGCTTCGACATAGGGAGTGAAATCTGCCAGATGGAAATGCTCGTCGTTTGCATCCAGAACGCGGGCAAAGATCCAGGCGAACAGGTCCGGTTCGTGAGGACAGAACAGATTGGATGAAAAGCTATCGGCGACTCGCTTCACTCGAGGATGGCGAGCGTAGTACTCCCAAGGCCGATAGGACTTCTGTTCACGCATGCTCCGAACTTCAGCCACTGTCAGGCCGAAGATGTACATATTGTCCCCGCCCACTTCCTCCAGGATCTCGATGTTGGCGCCATCGAGCGTGCCGATCGTGACGGCGCCATTCAGCGCCAGCTTCATGTTGCCGGTTCCCGATGCTTCTGTGCCGGCGGTCGAGATCTGCTCGCTGATATCGGCGGCGGGGATGATCTTCTCCGCCAGCGAGACGCAATAGTCGGGTATGAACACCACCTTGATCCACTGGCTGGCGCGCGCATCGTTGTTGATCACCCGCCCGACATTGTGGATCAACTTAATAATCTGCTTCGCGAACCAATAGCCGGGCGCGGCCTTGCCCGCGAAGATATAGGTTCTCGGCACAGCGGGCTGACGGCCATCCTCGACCAGGGACAAGTACTCGTCAATGATGTGCATCACGTTGAGCAACTGCCGCTTGTAGGCGTGAATCCGCTTCACCTGAATATCGAAGAGGGAATCGGGGTCGACTTTCAGCCGGGCGGTATCGTGAATGATTCTCGCCAGTTTCTCCTTATTCGAGCGCTTGACTCTCTGGAACTCTGCTTGGAAGCCTGCATTCGCCGCATGGGATTCGAGCTCCCGCAGTCCATAGAGGTCGGTGAGCCAGCGTTCTCCGATCGTCGAGCTGATCAAGTTTGCCAACGCAGGATTTGCCTTTAACAACCACCGCCTTTGCGTAATACCGTTGGTCTTGTTGTTAAACCTTTCCGGACAGAGCTGAAAAAAGTCCGGTGCCAGGGATGTTTTGATCAATTCGGTATGAATTCTGGAGACTCCGTTTATCGAGTGACTTCCTACCATCGCCAGGTTGGCCATGCGCACCTGTTTGGGCGTAGACTCCTCAATGATCGACATCCGTCTGATGCGCTCGACATCCCCCGGATGGGCAGCAGAAACCCGGTCCAGAAAACGGCGGTTGATCTCATAGATAATCTGCAGGTGCCGGGGAAGGACAGACTCGAACAGGGGAACCGGCCACTTCTCCAGTGCTTCCGGCACGAGTGTGTGATTGGTATAGCCGAGGGTTGCTTGCGTGATGGTCCACGCCTCCTCCCACTCCAGATCTTTTTCATCCACCAGGATGCGCATCAACTCTGCGACCGCCAGGGCGGGATGTGTGTCGTTCAGTTGCAGCGCAACCTTTGCGGGGAAGTCCCGGAATCTGTCGTGATGCTGTTCGAACCGGCGGACGATATCCCGAATCGCGCAGGCGACGAGAAAGTACTCCTGCACCAAACGCAGCTCTCTGCCGACTACGATTGCGTCGGAAGGATAGAGCACCTTCGAGATGGTCTCGGAAGCAATCTTTTGCTCGACGGCCTTGAAGTAGTCGCCGTCATTGAAGATCTGCATGTCAAAGTCGCGTGATGAGCGCGCTGCGTAGAGGCGCAAGAGATTCACGGTCCGGCCGCCGTAGCCGGAGATCAGCATGTCATGAGGAATGCCGACCAGGACCCTCCAATCCATCCACATGGGGTTGTAGCCGCCCTTGCGATCGACGCCGTGCTCGATACGGCCATAGACGGGCACCAGGCAGGCTTCATCGGGGTGGGGGATCTCCCAGGGCGTATTCTGCACCAGCCAGTTTTCCGGTTTCTCTTTTTGATATCCGTTGTCTATTTCCTGCTTGAACAGACCGTACTCATAGTTGATGCCATAGCCATACGCTGGAATCCCGAGCGTGGCGAAAGAATCCAGGAAGCATGCGGCGAGACGGCCCAGCCCGCCATTGCCCAACGCGGCGTCTTCTTCACACTCTTCCACGGCTTCCAGATCGGCGCCGAACTCGCTCAGCGCCTGGCGGTATAAGTCACGAATCCCAAGGTTATGGAGATGATTTCCGAGTGATTGCCCGATGAGAAATTCAATAGAGAGGTAGTTGATGCGCTTGGGGACACCCCGCCGATATCGCTCCTCGGTTTCGAGCATCCGCTCCATCAAGCGATCCCGGACCGACAAAGCGACAGCGTCGAAAATCTCTCTGCCTGAGAGGTCGCTCCATGCTTTCCCTAACGAGTATCTGGCGTGGCGACGAATGGATTCCTGGATGGTAGAGACTGAGTCTGCCGTGGCGGGTTTCTGCATGTTCTGGACACTCTCAGTGTTCGAAAGCACGCACGGCTTCCTCTTTCGTGCCATAGATATCGAAAATCCGATGCATGCGCACGAGTTCGAAAAGCCCTCGCACCTGTTTTGACATGCCGCACAGCTTCAGGTCTCCGCTCTTGGCGCTCAATTGACGGAGGCAGGAGAGCATGGCGCCCAGTCCGGAGCTATCCACAAAACGCAGCCGGCTCAGATCGAGCACCAGCCTGGTATTGTCTTGCAGTACGGGCGCCATGTCGCGCTTGAACTCCCCGGCGTTGCTTGCGTCCAGTTCATCCACCGGCACCGTCGCGACGGCGATGCTATCTATTTTGTCTACTGCTATTTCCATGGAGCCTCACTTTCCTCCCGCTTTGCGGGCTTTTACCAGCGCAATGCAGTTTCTGCCGCATTCATCGCGATAGTACCTTACTTCATTGACGCTCCTGGCGATGATATAAACACCGAATCCGGAGTCGCGCGAGCCATCGAGCGGCGGCGGTGGCGCTGTTGAGGGGTCAAAAGCATCTCCGAAGTGATGCAACTGAATCGCGAGATGGTCTGGGAAGGCTTCGGCCTCGAGATGAATCCACTGATCTTCGCGGCCATGATAGGCGTGCTTCATGATGTTGCTGGCCGCCTCGTTGACCGCCAGCTCGAGTGCGGCAACGCTATCTTCGTCCAGCGCTGGGCCAGGAAGATTGCGGCAAAAGGCGTGCACGAATTCGCGCGCCTGCCGGAGTTGTTTGAGATCGCTGCGGATCTCCAACTCCTGCCGGGCGATGGGGAGCTGCCTTTCCTGCACCCGGATTGCCACGCAGGTTAGGTCGTCGGTTAGCCGTCCCGACCCGGTGAAGGTAGCGATGGCTTGGCGAATGGCTTCCACCAACGCCGCAGGCTCCAGTTGGCCGTTCCTCACAACGCACTCCTCCAGGCGCTGCGGCCCAAACAGGTCGCCAGTGGAGTTCCGCGCTTCGGTGACCCCGTCCGAATAAAAAAAGAACAAGTCTCCGGGCTCGAAAGGAACGGATATCTGATCATAGATCTCACCTTCCCGGATTCCCAGGGGAAGGTTGTCTCCGTGCAGGATCTCATGGAGCCCGGTCTTGCCGTGCAAGTGAACTATCCCTGTGTGTCCGCAATCGACGAGATCGAGGCAGCACCTGCTCATGTCCAAGCGGGCGTAGCACAAGGTCACGAAACTGTCCAGATCGATCAGATGCCGCACCAGCTCCGCATGGGCGAGCATCACGATCTCTTTGGGCTCTGGAAGCCTACTACCCTTGGACAATACCATCAAGTCGCTGAGGGCTCTGATGAAATGAATCTTGGTGGCGGCCCCCAAGAGCGCCGCAGGAACCCCTTTGCCCATGACATCTCCAACGATCACATCCAGAGACTCATTCGGGTGCCGGAGGAAGGCGTAGAAATCGCCGTCGATGCGCTGGGAAGGAATAGTCAGCGCGGCCACTCGAAGTCCGGCAAAGTCCACGGGCGGCTGATCGAGCAGCAGGGTCTGCTGGATTCTGAAGCCGATCTCGATTTCCCGTTCCCTGGCTTGCTCCAGTTCCTTGCTCGCTGCCTGCAGTTGGGCGGTGCGTGCAATGACGCGCTGCTCCAGGCCGGCGTTGAGAGCGCGTATTTCGGCTTCCGCGCGCTTGCGCTCCGTGATGTCCAGGAACGTGACGACCGCCCCAATTGCGTTTCCGTTGCGGCGCATCGGGTGCGACCAATATTCCACGGGAAAGCAGGTTCCATCCGCACGCCACATCACCTCATCATCTACATGCGCGTAATCGCCTTTTACCAGCGCCCGGTACGCCCGGCATTCGTCCTGTGGTAGCGGCCTTCCGTCGGGCAGGCTGTGATGGGCGAGGCCATGAAGATTCTTTCCGAGCAAGCCGCTCGCATCGCCATAGCCCAGCATCTGCACGCAGGCCTGATTGACCCAGGTGCAATTGCCTTTGAGATCCACGCCGCAGATTGCCTCGGCGGTGGAGTCCAGGAGGATGCGTACGTGCTCTTCCTCATCGCGCAGAGCCGCTTCTCCTTTTGCGCGCTCAGCCCTGGTCCGCAAGGTCTCGATTCCAAACGCCAAGTCACTGGCAAGCTCGGTCAGCAGCTTGACTTCCTCGGTGCCGAATGCATCCGGTTCCGCGGCATAGATCATGATGGCGCCGAAAGCCTGTGCGTCGACGATCAGAGGGATCGAGACGCTGGAACCATAGCCGCGTTTCAAGGCCTCTGCACGCCAGAGGGTCATCTCCAGATCCGTGGCGATGTGTTTCGCCACGACGGTTGCGCGCGTGCGGATGCAGGTGCCCGTGGGTCCCCCGCCTCGCTCGGTGTCCGCCCAGGTGATATTCAGGGTCGCCAAATATCCCGCTTCGAAGCCAGCGTGAGCGATCACGGTTACCGATTTCGCTGCATCGTTCTCGGCGCGGCCCACCCAACACAGCCGATAGCCGGCTTCTTCCACGATGAGATCGCATATCTGCTGCAGCAAAGCGGATTCCTCGGTCGCCCGAATCAGGGCCTCGTTGCACTTGCTGAGGACCCGCTGCGCTTGATTGAGGCGCCACAGCTGTGCCTCATCCCGATGACGTTCAATGACCGAGCCCAGAACATTGGCTACTGCCTGAAGAAAGTTGACCTCGTCCAAAGCAAAACTTCGGCGGTGGCGAGTATGGAGCGCGAGCACCCCATAAGGGCCCTCGCTGGTGGAAACGACGACGCTCGCGCCACTCACCACTTCATGCTCGCGGAGCAGCGCTGTTCCGGCAAACCGCTTCTCGCTTTGCAGATCTTCGACGACCACCGGCTCGTCGGAAAGCAGCGTGTAGCCGGCTTGGGACTCGGTACCGAGGCCGACCGTAGCATGGCCGACATAGCCGGGCTTCCAGCCCGCGCCGGATCTTATCAGCAGCGCGTCGCGATTCGGCAGCAACTCCAGGATACTGCAGTAATCGACACTGAGAGCCTGAGCAACCTGGTTGGCCGCATCGTCCAGCATTTGGGACAATGGCGCGCCTCGCAGTGCGCGCCCTCCAAGATCGGCCACCACCGACTGGAGGCGGGCGAGCGTGCGGATCTCATTCTCCGCTTGCTTGCGCGCACGGATGCCTTGCTCTTCAGACAATACCCACTGTACCGCAGGCGCTAGACGCGCCATCCGGTCTTTCAGCACATAATCCTTGGCGCCCGCATGGATCAGCTCCACCGCCTCGATGTCGGTGAGCGCGCCGGTAACCATGATCACCGGGATTTCCGGATGATCGCGCCGTACCATTTGCAGTGCGGTCACGCCATCGAAGTCGGGCAGTTTGTAATCGGAAAGAACGATGTCGGGATGGAATTCTTCGAGCGCATGGACAAACGATTCCCGCCTATCCACGCGCATCGAAGTGAAGGCGATACCGGCGTTGCGCAGTTCACGCTCCGCCAGTTCGGCATCGGACGGCGTGTCCTCCAGCATCAGGATGCGCAATTCCTTTTTTGTGCCGGACTGCTCCAAAGCTATTTCAATTCCAGCGGCGGGTGGTTCACCAACAGCCAATAGAGCCCAAGTTCGGACACCGTCTTGGCAAACTCATCGAACTCCACCGGCTTGCTGATGTAGCTGTTGACACCGAGCTGGTAACTTTCCGCCACGTCGCGATCCTCTTTGGAAGAGGTCAGCACCACCACGGGAATGGTCCTGGTGCGCTCATCATTCTTGACCCGGCGCAGCACTTCCATGCCGTCCACCTTGGGCAGGCGCAAATCCAGCAGGATGACCTTGGGGCCGCTCGTCATCTTGCGCCCGCCATAGGCTCCGGCGGCAAAGATGAAATCCAGCGCCTCCGCGCCGTCCTTCACCCACACCAGCTTGTTGGCGAGATTGTTTTTCTTCAGCGCCCGGATCGCCAGCTCCGCATCGGTCGGATTGTCTTCCACCAGCAGGATTTCCACCTCTTGCACCGTATCATCCATGACCTGCCTCCTTTGCCGGTAAAGCGAAATAAATTGTCGCGCCTTCGTTGACCTTGCCTTCCGCCCACACCCGCCCGCCGTGGCGGGTGATGATGCGCTTGACGATGGCGAGCCCGATGCCGGTTCCTTCAAACTCGGTCACGCCATGCAGGCGCTGGAACACACCGAACAGCTTGTCAACGTACTGCATGTCGAAACCGACGCCATTATCCTTCACATAATAAACCGCTTCATCCCCCTCGATGGAACCGCCCACCTTAATCCTGGCGGTTTCCCTGGAACGGCTGAATTTGATGGCATTGGACAGCAGGTTGACGAATACCTGGTGCATCATGGCGCGGTCTCCCCTGGCGGGGGGGATAGGTTCAATTTCCAGTTGCAGGTTGCCGCCGGCAACGGAAGGCTGGAGTTCTTCAAAAACCGTATGGGCCAGTTGCTCCATGTCAATTTCAGAAAAAGTTATTTCCACCCGGCCAGCGCGGGAGAATTTCAGGATGTCGTCAATCAACTGCCCCATCCGGCTGGTATTGTCCCGTACCACGTTGAGCAGCCGTTTGCCTTCATCATCCAGCTTATCGGTATAGTCATCCAGCAGGATGCGGGAGAAGCCGTCTATGGCCCGCAACGGCGTGCGCAGGTCGTGTGAAACCGAATAGGAAAAAGCCTCAAGCTCCTTGTTGGCGTCTTCGATCTGGGCGGAATTTTTTCTCAGTTCTTCCTCCACCTGCTCTCCACGGCGTATCAACAAGGAAATTTGGCGCGCCACATACCCGCCGCTGAGGCTAATGCTAGCTATCAGGCCGGCCAGCAACCACATTGCCAGACTGATTTTGGCCGCAGCTTCCTTGTCCGCTTCCCCGACAAAGGACTTCGCCCGACCCTGCGCAAAGGAAATGACGTAATCCACCCGTGGAATGATCTCGTCGAATTTCGGGGTTCCGACGGTTTTGACCATTTTTTCCGCCTCAGCCATTTCCCCGTTCTGGACAAGCCGGAGAATTTCCGCGCGGATCGCGCCCCATTGGTCCAGCAAACGTTCTGTTTCCCTAACCTTATCCATATTTCCAAGGAAATTGGCCTTGACCACGCCAAGGTCTGCCCGGGCCGTCTTGTCGAAGGCATTCATTTCACTGATCGACTGCCCGACATCATCATTCCTGTTCCGGATCAGGACGACTTGCACGATCTTGTTGCGTATTTCGAAAAGCGCGCTCTTCATTTCCAGAGCGGCGTTGCTGACCGTAAACGGGTGCGTATAAAGATCATCGGTTACCGAGTGCAGACGTTCCATGCCGGCAATCGCCATCAGTCCGAGCACCAGCACCAGCATAAGGACTGACGCATATCCTGCCGCAACCAAAATCATGACCTTCTTCAGCACAATGACCTCCCCGGCGCTATCTTTCAGGCTCCGACACCAGCAATATGGTTTCCACTTGCCCCATCATGTCATCCATGCTCTTTCTCCGTGCTCGGTAACGCAAAAAATATATCGTTGCGTCCTCGTTTACCTTGCCCTCAGCCCATACCCTGCCGGTTGATGATACGCTTGACGATGGCCAAGCCGATGCCGGTTCCTTCGAATTCCGCCGGGCCGTGCAAGCGCTGAAATACGCCGAACAACTTGTCGACATACTGCATGTCGAATCCCACGCCGTTGTCCTTGACGTAATAAATGGTTTCCTTGTCCTCTGTTCTCGCACCTGCCTCGATCAGCGGATTCCATCAGGGATAGAGGCAAGATGCCTCACACGAAATCCGGATGGCTGCAATCTTAACCCGTGTCAAAATCATTGATTGAAAGCTTGGCAAAAGTTGGCATCCATGTATGACCCTTGTGAAAAAAATCCACCAGGTATTCCGCACGCCACACAAAAGGCATAAAAAGGCCAGTCATTTCTGCAAGCCGTTAACATTTTGAGTTGAAAAACGTCGGAAACCTTTGCTGGGCATAGCAAGAAACAAAAAACCAACCTGCGAATTCGTGGGCGGGTTTTCTTTGGAAGGCCCGTCAAATCAAGCCGTCAAAGCGCTTTTCAACTCTTTTTGTTAACGGCTTGCCATTTCTGGCGGACGTTATCCCTACAACTCACGCCGCGCTTAGGCTGCTTGAATATTGGAGGCTTGCTTACCCTTGGGGCCTTGTACCACATCGAAGGAAACCTTCTGGCCTTCTTTCAGGGATTTGAAGCCGTCCATGTTGATGACGGAGAAATGAGCGAACACGTCATCGCTGCCATCATCAGGAGTAATGAAACCAAAACCCTTTGCATCGTTGAACCACTTCACTGTACCAATTGCCATGCGTAATCTCCTTGAATAAAAAAATATCTAAAGCGGACTATATCGCCATGAGGAAATGGCCGTGCCACCGTGCAGACCGTCACTTCCAGCCGATTTCGCCATTACAACAAGCGGCCGTGCGTGGTATCGCTGGAAACCAGCAGGCCATAAATGCCGCCGCCCGCCGGGTTTCCCTGATAATGCTGCCCGGCAGTAACTACCTTGCGAGATGTATTTTGCTTGGTAAAAAGCCAGCCGAAGGCCGGGCGGCTTAGTACGTTGATAATGGTTGTTACTTTAGTGAAATTGAAAATCATGATGACACCTCCACAAATGTATCCGTTACGAAGAGCCCACAAGCAATACGTTATGCTGTCAGCCGGAAAAGGCTGTAGGAAGCTTGCCTTGCATTGACTGCGCTTTTTCTATCTTACCGAGATGTGCCGTCGCAAGAATGGCGGAAACAACTTCATCCGATAATCTATCAACGGCCATCACGTCAAGCCGTACAGGTGCGCCTTCTGCTGAGGCCTGCGGGCGCGGAAGCCAGGCACATTCCCGATGAGAAACGGGGTGGACAACGACATGGCTTGCACCGGCAATGTGTGCCGCCTTACGAACAGACATAACTTCCAATGTTCTCAGGATAAGGGTGATTCGTTTCATCGGATACTCCTTCACGCATTGTCGCTCGAAACAATAGAACTGATTCTCATCTTAGGGGAGCTCGGATAAAGACCTTCTAAAATATGGCTCGCAAAACGTAAATAATTCGTAAAAAATGGTGGGGAGCTCGCTCTTACAACGATTAAGAGTGACGACCCGCCTTATTTCTTTTCACTTGAAAGAAGCCGTCGAACTTTCTGGTCTTTATGCGGCCTACCACCAGTTAAGTTGTTCCATAAACAAGAAATCTAGCCGCACGCGCCTAGCCGTCATTCGCTTTTTGCCACTACCTCAACAGCAATCCGATAATTCCTCGGCCGGTCAAATGAGTTTGATGGGCAAGATGACGAGCGGAATGCCTTCGAGAAGCAATTTGCGCTGAAGACCTAATGCAGTTTGGTTGTGCAGCCACTCGGTAAACCAGCGATTCGGCGGCAGGATAAGTTTGTTCGCGAAACAAACGCTATCCGGAAAACGGGCACTTACATCCTTGATCAGATCATCAAGAGATTTGATGGGATCGGTTCCGTAAGCGACGAAGCGAGCCGTGCTGAAGCCTTCCTTGGCACAGAAGGCTTCCAACTGATCCAGTGACCGTTCGATGCCTGCCTTCAGCTCCGGAATGGTTTCAGGTGCGTTGAGCGCACTTGCTTCAACTTTTATGGCGCTGACAAAAACCATGTTGCGGAAGCGTTCAGGAAAAAGTCGTTGCACCCAGAGTAGCGTATGAAATGTTGACCCCCAGTGATCGGTAGTCAGGAAAATGGCTGTCGATTGCGTCGGGTCTGGCGGTGCCGATTTCGCACCGGTCAATTCCTCTTTGGGCAACTCGAAGGACTGATCGAGTTTTCGGCGCTGCAGGCTTGCCCAATCGTAATGCCGTCGTACGACAACGCAGCCGACGACCACCAAGAGGGTCAGGCAAATCGTTGCCCATCCGCCTTCGAAGAATTTCTCCTTGAGTGTAACGATAAGGATCACAAGTGCAACCCCTAGACCCGCCGTAGCGATCACAAGGCGAATCAGCAAATGCCATAACTTGAGTTCGTGGCGTCGGTTCCACCAGTAACGGCAAAGTCCAAGCTTCGAAAACATCAGGCACAGAAACACATTAATACTATAGAAGACCACCAGCAAGCCGAGCTCGCCACGTGTCCAAATGAGAATCCCGATGGCGCATGCACCTATGAAAATAACACCGTCCTCGCGGACAAGTCGACTGGAAAGATTCCGGAAACGATGTGGCAGCCAGGAATCTGAAGCCATGTTTCCGAGCAGGAGGGGAGCGAAAATCAGAATCGAATTCGCCGCAACCAGAAGAATCGCGCCTTCAAGTGAGAGGGTGACCAGGAGAAGAATCTGGTTGGTGGTGTTGTCGAACCCAAGCTTGGCGATGACCGCGCTGAAAGCGATGGCATTCAGCGTTTGTCCCTGAATCGGGCGGACGGACTCTAGGGAATAGAGCAGTATGATCCCTCCGGCTGTGAGGGCTAGGGAAATTGCGACGTAGAGCATTGTCATGCGGCCGTTCTTCACACGGGGTTCGGCGAGCAAATTGACGTGATTAGAAATCGACTCCACACCGCTGTAGGTGCTTCCACCCAAAGCGTAAGCGCGGATAAAGATGGCTACCACGAAGGTCCAACCGGCTTGATCGGAAAGGCTGCGAATACCGGTACTGGCGTTATCCCACATTCCGGCGAATTGGTGTGCTTCCGACCCGATGCCGAAAAGGATCAACAAGGCATGGGCTACCATGAATCCAATGACAACGGGAGCCAGAAAGCGAATGGATTCCTGCATGCCCCGCAGATTAAAAACCACAAGCAGCAGGGTCAGACCGATCTCTGCGGGCAATTTGTACATATGCGCCGAGACCGGGAGTAGGCTGAACAATGCATCCGTTCCGCTGGCGAGGGACACCGCGATAGTCAGCACATAATCGACCAGTTGTGCTGAACCGGACACAAGCCCGTATTTGGGACCGAGAAGCTGCGATGCGATCTTGTAGCTGCCACCGCCAGACGGGAATATTTCGAGAACCTGGCTGTACGCCAAGGCGATGACGAATACGGTTGCGGCTGTCGCGATGGCGAGAAACAGTCCCAACTCGGTATGGGCGCCGAGGGCAACGAATGACTTCTCTGGACCATAACAAGCAGACGACAGGCCATTTGCACCGAAACCGATCCAGGCGAGCGTGGTCGCCAGCAAGACGCGCCGCGATAACTCCGGATCGAGCGGATCTCTAGGTGGCCCAAAAATCCAGCCGCTAAGGCGATTCATTTTGAATCTATTTTGTCAGGGTGGTGTTCTTTTTTATCGAGTCTTTATATTGAATCGGTTTAATGAATTATAGAATTTGGCTGATAAAAATGGTGTAAATTTTTACAGGGTGGCCGTAAAAACGGAGTAATGATTTGAAGTTGTTGAACTCAACCGCTGACATGTTGACGGTCCGTGTGAGAGCTATTCTTCACTTCCCAATAGCGTAGTTGATCCCAACTACTATCGTTGCACATTGATATCTCAGATTAACGATCACAATGGATATCCTTGATTTGATCAAGTAGCGAAAAATAGGCGCATTGCTTTTGTGCAGCGTGATCGCAGCATGATTAATTTCCGATCGCTCTGCTTCGGCTGGTAATTTATCGGAGATCGATATGCGAAGGAAATACGCAAATCTATGTGTTCTCAATACCTGTTTACGAGCAGCAAACGGTTTGCTCACCAACGAAAACTCTATCTGAAAAACTGTTGTGCCCCTGAATACAAATTTATCCGCAGTGGTAAATATTTATCCTTTTTTTACATCTGACAGCCATGAATTTACCCTGTTTTTATGCCGCTTCTCATAGCATGCATTCCATCCAAAGAAAGAGGATGGTATGAAACGAATCAGGACAGTATTGAGAGAGTCGGAAGCGACGGCAGTGCGCAAGGCTGTTTCTATTGCAGGAGCAGATCGTATCGTTATTACCACGCTTCCCTACCAGATGTGTGGGATTGATATGATAGATATATACAGCGAGCAGATAGCTGCAGAATCGGGTAAGCATGTGCGGCTTGCTGTGACGACCGACAACTGCCGGTCTGGCAGCATTATTTCCGCCATCCGCAGAATCGCGCATGCCGGAAGAATTGTCCTTGCCTCGCGTCGTGACAATCCACACAAGCGTACCGCCTAGACATGGCGCTATTCTGGAGCCGTTGCTCGCCTTGCTCGTAATTATTGTGCCGTTGGGATTGGCGTATGTCATCGTGGTATTGCAATCGCGCAATCCGGCTCGCGATGGGCGGAAGGTATCTGCAATTACACGCGATGATCTGCTGCAAAAAGGAACGGAATTATCCCGATACGTGGAAAAACACGCTGCACGATAATGCCGTGCTGCCTGTCTTGATTTTAAGTTTCGGTAAGCTCGGCAGGGTCGTCTGTGGGCGGCGTCCCGGCAGTGGACGCCACACATTGGAATTGGATAGTCACAACGCATTACCTGACTGTGTCCACCTACCGCTGTCGCTGCTGGTAATCTGCGCGTCGGGCGGCTATCTGTATTGCCGCTTCAAGCATTCCAACTGACTGTAACGGCGGAAATGAACGCGAGAGACTCGTTGAGTACCCAAGCGGATTTTTACTCGTTTTTTATACCCATCCCTGTTCTTTTACCAAAATATTTATAGCGGCGCTGCTAAGCTGCGTACTTGTTCATAGCCATGGAGGCATATAAGGCATATATGAGTAAAGCAGCGTCGATCAATGATTGTTCTGTTCAGGCACGTCCTCCCCAACGGGAGTCACAGCCACTGTTTCTTCGTTCTTGCCATACGCTGTCTACGTCAGTTCCAGCTCCCCAGCCCGCTCTTGCCCACCCCATGCAGGTCTCGGCCCCCAAGGTTGTCCTGCACGTCACTATTTTTCCTGCTTTGCTCAATTGCTTGCAGCAAGCCGTTGCCAAGAGCTGCGGCAAGGTCGCCGATATCCTCGGCATCGAGCCGGTGCCGCGCAGTCAGCGCATCCGTGTGCGCCTCGGCATTGACGGAGTCAGCGTCAACGCGGCGATGGAGGCCATTATCCGCGCGCTGCCCAGCGGCGAAATCGGTCGGGTTGCAGCGCTTTAACGTGAAACTCGCGCAGCGATTCGTTTGCTTCCTCGCCCGCTTGCGGGAGAGGATTGAGGAGAGGGAACGGGCATGGCAAGTTTCATTATCAGGGGTGGCACTTGCCATGCCCGTTACTTGCCATGCCCGTTAAGTGCTGCCGGAGCCTGCTGATATGAAATCTGTGCATGGTATATGGGTGCCCCTGGTTACGCCATTCCGGCAGGGGCAGGTCGATCTGGACGCGGCCCAGCGTTTGGCCTCCCACCTCGTCGCCAAGGGCGTCCATGGCTTGGTGGTGTGCGGCACCACCGGCGAAGCTTGCTCCCTCGACGACAGTGAGCAGGAAGCACTGCTGGATGCCATTCTCGCCGCCGTGGGCCGCGACTGCCCGGTGCTGATGGGTCTGGGCGGCAGCGATACCCGTAGCGTCGTCGCCCAAGCCCGGCGTTACGGCGGGCGCGATATCGCCGGTTTTCTTCTGGCTGCGCCCGCCTATGTGCGTCCCTCGCAGGAGGGGCTGTTGCGCCATTTCGAGGCGGTGGCTCAGAGCAGCGGTCACGACATCGTGCTCTACAACATTCCCAACCGCACTGGCGTCAATATCGAGTTGCCCACCTTGCAGGCCTTGGCCCGCAATCCGCGCTTCGTGGCGATCAAGGAATGCGGTGGCAATATCAACCAGCTCATCGACTTCATCAACGAAACGTCCCTGTCCGTGCTCGGCGGCGAGGATGAACTGATCCTGCCGACCCTCTGCCTCGGAGGCCGGGGAGCCATCGCTGCCGCCGCCCATATCCGCCCCGATTTGTTCGTGGCGCTTTATGAACGGGTGCGCGGCGGCGATCTGGCGGAGGCCAGGGCGATCTTCCGGCGGCTGCTGCCCTTGATTCGCACACTGTTTTCCGAGCCCAATCCGGGGCCAATCAAGGCGGCACTGGCTCGGGATGGCTGGGTCAAGGACGAACTGCGCCTGCCGATGACGACAGTCTCCGCTGCATGCAGGAACCGCCTTGCGGAGATCATGGAAAGTCTTGAGGAAGTGCTGGTATAGTAAAGGCGAGACGACCACTGCGCGCATGAGCCGGTAACGCGCCCAAGACAAGACGAAAAAACGATGAGCGATCAACGCCGATCCCGATCCTTTGCTTAAACGAGTGCAGCGCGCCGAAGCCTAGCCGTGTAGGGTGGACACACCCTCCGGGTGCGAGAACCTCTGCGAGGCAAAGATGTGCCCACTTGAATGTAAACTTGAGGGCACCTCTAAAAATTCAGAGTTCGCCCAAATGCAAGGCGCGGAAAAAATTTCGCCGCGCCGCATATGTGTGATATGTAAGCAAGAAATTTTTTCCGCAACGCAGCAGTTGGGATGAAATGTGGATTTTT
>JBAUUR010000136.1:0-20184 GCA_049582805.1 Gallionellaceae bacterium
CAAATGTGGAAAATTTTTGACCTCTCAGAAAGCCCTACAGTCGATTTTCAGATCACCGGGAGGGGTAAAGTGACCACGGAAACTCACTCTTTTCTCTGCATGTATGATAATTTCAACAAACTGCTAGGGAGGTTAATATGAAACTAAATCGATTTCTCACTTCGGCCGCCATCTTGGGTGCTCTGGCGGCAAGCGGCAGCGCGCATGCGTCGCTGACGTCTTTCCAGACCTACGTCGGCGACTATGGCGTTTCTACGGCTGGCTGGGGCGCATACCCCGAGTCGTCAGGCACAATCGAAGCCAGCGTTCCTGTCGGGGCCGCCGTGGTGGCAGCTTACCTCTACACATCGACCTCGGGGGGCCTATCCGCCGCCGATGGCGGCACGTTGGCAGGAAATACCCTCACCTACACCGCGCTTCCACCCGTCAACTGGGGCGGACAGGCAGGTCGCATGGACGTCACGAGCATCGTGGCGCCCCTCATCGACGGCGGTCCGGGCGGGGTCTACAATTTTGCCATCAGCGAAACCAACACCTATAACCAGGACGGCGAGGCATTGGTCGTCGTCTACTCGCTGGCCAGCCTATCTACTTCAACCATCGGCATCCTCGATGGTTCCTCAGCGACTACCGGTGACACGACAGCGATCAACTTCGCCAGCCCGCTGGATCCGACGGCTCCGGGCTTTATCGCCACCATGGCGATTGGCGACGGCTACAGCTATGACGGCACCGGTTGCACTGACTTCGGCCAAACGTCCACGGTAACAGTCGATGCGACGGTCATCACCAATAATGCGGGGTGCAACGACAGCAGTATCCCTGAGACCGCTACCAACGGCAACCTGATCACCGTCGGCGGTTTTATCAATGGGTTTTCTCCGTTCTTGCCGTCCGTTGCGGATGACCACGAGTTCTACAATATTGCGCCGCAAATCACCACGGGTGACACCACCATTACCGTCAACACTCTCAACCCTTCGAACGATGACAACATCTTCCTGGCCGTGTTTGATGTGACTGGCGCGGGTGGCGTCAACGCCCCGCCACCCAACAGCGTCCCCGAACCTTTCACGCTTAGCCTTGTCGGTCTGGGGCTGGCCGGATTGGGTTTTCAGCGTAAATACTCGAAGCGTAGCTGATTCACACGGTTAGGCCCTATAATGTCCCTGCCAGCGAGAGCTGGCAGGTTTTTTTATTTCCAGGAGATCAAGATGCGTCTGCCCGCCATTATCACGCGAGCCTTTGCCATCGTGTTGCTGTCCGCTGCGGCGACACCTGCCCTCCCAGTGCCTGTCGCAATCGATTCGATGAGCAGCGCGTTCCCGGATGCGGAGGTGGGCGGAGACACAGCCCAGGCACGCGAATTCCGGGCGGGCATCCAGGCCCTGATCCGAGGCAACCCGACCGCCGCCAAAGCCCACTATGAAGCGGCGTTGAAGCTGGATCCGAATTACGCCCCCGCGCTGATCGGTCTGGCCGACATCGCGCAGCGGCATGGCAACACGCACCAGGCAGAACAGTACCTGCAGCGGGCCGAGCGCGCGGCCCCCCAGTCGGCCGCAGTGCGCCTGGCCTGGGGCCGGTACTTGATTCGCGGCAAGCAATTCAAGCGGGCGGAGATCTCTCTACTGAAGGCGCACGAACTGGCGCCCAAGGCGATACCGCCGCTCCTTGAACTGGGTGACCTCTATCTGCGCCTAGGACGTCCTGCGGATGGACTGAAGGTTTACCGCGAGGCAGTCGCGCAGGATGCGGGCAACAAGTTTGCCCAGTACGGCCTCGGCGCCGCCGCGGCCGCGTCCGGCCAGCGCGACGAGGCTCTGCGTGCGTTCGAGGCCGCCGCCACGCTGGCCCCCAAGGATGCGGCGCCGCTGCGCGCTTCCGGCCTCATCTATATGGAAACGGGTGCGTTCGTCGAGGCCATCGCAGCGTTTGATAAGGGCTTGGCGCGCCAGCCGAATTTCATTCCCTTGATGCTCGACCGCGCCGATGCGCTTGCGCGCTTGAAGCGCTGGGACGATGCCTTGACACAGGTCGGCCAAGCCGAGAAGCTGGCCCCCAATTCGGCCGAGATCCAGCTGAAGATTGCCGATGTTTACCAGGGCGCCGCACATTGGAACGAGGCCGAGGCCCGTTACCTGAAGGCGATCCGGCTCAATCCGCGCAGTGCAATCGCCTACAACAACCTCGCGTGGATGACGATCTCGCGCAACAACGGTAACTCGAAGAAAGCCGTCGAATGGGCGCGCAAGGCGGTTGCGCTGTCGCCCAGCTCATCACCATTCCACGACACGTTGGGCTGGGTATTGCGTGCAGCCGGAGACCTTCCAGGCGCCGAGGTGAGTCTGAAGAAGGCAATCGAGCTCGAACCAAAGGTTGCCGGCTATCACTACCATCTAGGAATAGTACAGAGCGAGCTCAACGAACCGGACGCGGCACGCGCGTCACTGAAACGCGCGCTGGAGCTTGACCCTAATCTACCACAGGCCGACGAGGTGCGCCTGCAGCTCAAGTCGCTCCCGGCAATGTAGGGAGCTTGAACGGAGCACGAACGCCAGCCCAAAAGTATTGTGTAGTTCGGCCACGGTACTAGTACCATGTAACATTATTGCTTTCGCATAGAAGTACCATGTGACATACTGGCGAAACCCTTAACAAAAGGAGGTCGCCATGTCACCGAGATATCGGGTAACACTGACCGAGCAAGAGCGCAACGAACTTGATGCTTTGACGAAACAAGGAAAGATCAATGCAAGAAAATTTGTACACGCCGGCGTGCTGTTATTGTGCGACGCTGGAGTCAGCGGCCCGGCGTGGAAAGTTGCAGACACAGCAGAGGCGCTCGGCATATCCAGTCGGACGATTGAACATATCAAGAAGCAATTTATTGAAGAGGGTTTAGAAGCGGCACTCGACCGAAAACCATTAGAAAAGCCGCCACGCGAAATCACGTTTGATGGAGCATTTGAGGCGAGACTGATTGCTTTGGCTTGTTCTGATGCTCCGGAGGGACGTAGCAGATGGACAGTCAGGTTACTTGCCGACAAGGTTGTTGAACTTAAAATAACGGAATCCGTATCGCATATGACCATACAGCGGGTTTTAAAAAAAACGAACTTAAACCTCACCTCAGCAAATACTGGAAAATCCCGCCGGAAGGGAGTGCCGCATTCGTAGCGAATATGGAGGATGTGCTGGAGGTTTACCACCTGCCATATGAATCTGATTATCCCATGGTTTGCATGGATGAATCGAGCAAGCAATTGATTGGCGAAGTCCGGGAACCTGTTCCGTGCGCACCTGGTCGGCCTGCACGCATGGACGACGAATATGTCAGGAATGGCGTGGCAGAAATCTTCATGGAAGTGGAGCCGTTGTCCGGCAAAAGACATGTTGCCATTACGGAACGCCGCACAAGAAAGGATTGGGCGTTGCAGATAAAGGAAATGCTCGATGAACGCTATCCGAAAGCGATCAAGGTACGCTTGGTGATGGACAATCTGAACACACATAGCATTACATCGCTATACGAGACTTTCGAACCCAAGGAGGCCAGACGCCTGGCGGAACGCCTTGATATCCACTACACGCCCAAACACGGGAGTTGGTTGAATATGGCTGAGATTGAACTCAGCGCACTAAAGGGACAATGCCTTGATCGACGAATCGACAACATGGAGGACATGAAGATGGAAGTGTCCACATGGGAGCAAGATAGAAACAACAGTTCGAAGAAGATTAACTGGCAGTTTACAACTTCGGATGCGCGGATAAAACTGAAGCGGCTTTATCCGCAATTGTAAATGTTACGTGGTACTAGCACGGTACGAGCCCGGCATCAGCGTCTTTCTTCCGCTCGATTTTCGTCGGTAGTGATGATTGCTGTTGAAGCAGTTATGAACTGCTGCTTTCAGGAAATTCGACCTTCTCATGTGTGTCGGGAACTGCCCGTGACAAAGCCTCGAGATCAATGACCGCTGTCTGGTCAAAAGCAGCCATTCACAAACCCCGAACAGCAGATGATGTACTTACATGGCGAATAGGCATTTTCAATAAACCACGCTTCAAGTGTTCAACCTGAAGGAATCGATTCTCAGATCCTTGGCCATACACAAACGCCTCGCAGGAAAATACACCCTACTCCCACTCGATCGTCGCGGGCGGCTTGCCTGAGATGTCGTACACCACGCGGTTGATGCCGCGCACTTCGTTGATGATGCGGTTGGATACCTTTGCCAATAGCGAATAGGGTAATTCAGCCCAGTGGGCGGTCATGAAGTCCTGCGTCTGCACCGCGCGCAAGGCTATCACCCATTCGTAGGTGCGGCCATCGCCCATCACGCCGACGCTTCTGACCGGCAGGAATACGGTGAAGGCCTGCGAGGTGAGTTCATACCATGTCTTGCCGCTGGCATCGCGCGTGTTGCGCAGTTCCTCGATGAAGATCGCGTCGGCACGGCGCAGCAGCTCGGCATATTCGCGCTTCACTTCGCCTAGGATGCGCACGCCCAAGCCGGGGCCGGGGAAGGGATGGCGATACACCATGTCGTGCGGCAGACCGAGCGCCACGCCGAGTTCGCGCACCTCGTCCTTGAACAGTTCGCGCAGTGGTTCCAGCAGCTTAAGGTGCAGCGTATCGGGCAGGCCGCCGACGTTGTGGTGCGACTTGATGGTATGCGCTTTCCTGGTCTTCGCCCCGGCGGATTCGATCACGTCGGGGTAGATGGTACCCTGCGCCAGCCACTTGGCCTGCTTCAGCTTGGCCGATTCGCGCTGGAACACCTCGACGAATTCGCGCCCGATGACCCTGCGTTTCTGTTCCGGGTCGGTCACGCCTGCCAGATGCTTCATGAACTCTCCGCTGGCATCGACATGGATGACCTTCATGTGCAAATTCTTGCCAAAAGTCTCCATCACCTGCGCACCCTCGTTAAGGCGCAGCAGGCCATTGTCCACGAACACGCAGGTGAGCTGGTCGCCGATGGCGCGATGGATCAGCGCCGCGGCTACCGAGGAATCCACACCGCCGGACAGGCCGAGTATCACTTCTTCGTTGCCGACCTGGGCATGGATCTTCTCCACTGCCTCGGCAATGTAGTCCGGCATGTTCCAGTCCTGTCCGCAGCCGCAGATGTCATGCACGAAGCGTGCAAGGATCACCTTGCCCTGATGCGTGTGGGTGACTTCGGGATGAAACTGCACCGCGTAGAAGCGGCGCGCTTCGTCCGCCATCGCGGCAATCGGCGCGGCTTCGCTGGAAGCAATCAGCGAGAAACCGGGCGGCAGCGACGTCACCTTGTCGCCATGGCTCATCCACACGTCAAGCAGGCCGTGGCCTTGTGCGTTGCTTCTGTCCTGCACGCCATCGAACAGTCTGGAATGGCCGCGCACGCGGATCTCCGCATAGCCGAATTCGCGCACCTTGCCACTCTCGACTTTGCCGCCCAATTGCGCGGCCATGGTCTGCATGCCGTAGCAGATGCCCAGCATCGGCACACCGAGTTCGAACACAAGCTGCGGCGCTTTCGGCGTCTCCTCCTCGTACACCGAATTCGGCCCGCCGGACATAATGATGCCCGCCGGATTGAAGGCACGAATTTCTTCCGCTGCCATATCCCACGGATGCAGCTCGCAATAAACATGCGATTCGCGCACGCGGCGCGCGATAAGCTGGGTGTACTGGGAACCGAAGTCGAGGATGAGGATTTTTTTGTGCATATAGAGCTCGTAGCTGGTTACTTGTAGCAGGTAGCAAAAGCAGATTACCGATTGAATTTAGTTTGTGATACTTAATGTTCTGTGCAGGCTACGCAACATCCCTCCTATTTCGTCGGCCTGCGAAGTCACTTCTTGCCAGTTGGTTTCGTCCAGATAACCAAGCCTCTGTGAAATTAAAAGCTGTGTTTCGAGTTCAGCCAGCGAGCCCAAAGCAATCGCGATGAATCGTGCAAAATCTCGATCCGATTGGCGCTCCTTTCCTTCTGCAATATTCGAGGAAATGGAAACAGCTGCCCGCTGCATCTGGCTGGTCAGCCCATATTGCTCATGTTTCGGGAATTCTCCCGATAGCCGATATACCACCACAGCAAAATCCACCGATTTCTGCCATACCAATAGCGAACGATACGACTCAATCGGCATTCCCCCTCCCACTCGCCGTTGGCTACCAGCTACCGGCCACAAGCTACCAGCTCAATCAATATGGTAATTCGGCGCTTCCTTGGTGATCTGCACGTCATGCACGTGCGATTCGCGCACACCGGCGGCGGTGATCTCGACGAACTCGGCCTTGGTGTGCATGGTGGCGATGTCGGGACAGCCCAGGTAGCCCATGCTGGCGCGCAGGCCGCCCATCAATTGGTGGATCACCGCCATCACGCTGCCCTTGTACGGCACGCGGCCTTCCACGCCTTCCGGCACCAGCTTGTCCTGGCTGCCTTCATTATCTTGAAAATAACGGTCGCTGGAGCCTTGCTGCATCGCACCCAGGCTGCCCATGCCGCGATAGGATTTGTAGGAGCGGCCCTGGAACAATTCCACTTCGCCCGGCGCTTCTTCCGTGCCGGCGAACAGGCCGCCCAGCATCACTGAGTGCGCGCCGGAGGCGATTGCCTTGGAGATGTCGCCGGAGTAGCGCACCCCGCCGTCCGCGATCAGCGGCACGCCGCTTCCCTCCAGCTCGTCGGCCACATTCTGGATTGCTGAAATCTGCGGTACGCCCACCCCCGCGACCATGCGCGTCGTGCAGATCGAGCCGGGGCCGATGCCTACCTTGACCCCGTCCGCGCCGTGATCCAGCAGCGCCCTGGCCGCCGCGCCGGTGGCGATGTTGCCGCCGATCACGTCCACCTGCGGAAAATTCTTCTTGACCCATTGCACGCGGCTCAGCACGCCCTGCGCATGGCCGTGCGCGGTATCCACTATCAGCACGTCCACCCCGGCTTCCACCAGCAGCGTAGCGCGCTCTTCCGTGCCTTCGCCCACGCCTATCGCCGCCCCCACGCGCAAGCGTCCCAGGTCATCCTTGCTGGCACGGGGATGTTCGCTCGACTTCAAAATGTCTTTCACGGTGATCAGGCCGCGCAGCTCGAATGCATCGTTCACTACCAGCACGCGCTCGATGCGATGCTGGTGCATCAACGCGCGCGCCTCTTCGCGGCTGGCGCTTTCCTTGACCGTGATCAGCCGTTCGCGCGGAGTCATGATGTTGCGCACCGGCTGGTCCAGATTGCTCTCGAAGCGCAGATCGCGGTTGGTGACGATGCCGACCACTTGCTTGCCATCCACCACCGGCAGGCCGGAGATCTTGTGCTGGCTGGTAAGGTTCAGCACGTCGCGTACCGTCATTTGCGGCGCAATGGTGACCGGGTCTTTCACCACCCCGCTCTCGAAGCGCTTCACCTTGGATACTTCCACCGCCTGGGCTTTGGCCGACATGTTCTTGTGCACGATGCCGATGCCGCCCTCCTGCGCCAGCGCAATCGCCAGCCGCGCCTCGGTGACCGTGTCCATCGCGGCGGACAACAAAGGAATGTTCAGGGAGATGTTGCGGGTAAGCTGGGTGCGCAGACTGACGTCGCGCGGCAGCACATTCGAATGCGCCGGAACCAGCAGGACATCGTCAAAGGTCAGCGCCTTCTGGATAATTCGCATGATAGAGCCCTCTGCAAAGCGCGCATTATACGCAAGGCAGGCGGATGGGTAAATTCGGAATTGGCTTTATTTGATCCAAACTATCCATTAGCGCCATCATTCCCGCGCAGGGGAGAATCCAGTTGATTGAATAACCCCCGCGTAGCGGGACAACACTTGATGCATTTATGGCTACCGTGATGCCTGGACGGAGGCAGTGTGAAGCGATTTGTAATCCGATGTGCGGATGGTTTTTCAGTAATGTCCAGGATATGGTATGTTCGAAACCATGGAAGGTGGTCGTTTAAGTGGCTCCGATGTTAACGCAGCTCGCCATCCAAATTCACTTACAAAAGTTGCACTTCAGAGTTGAATCCGCCACATGATATCAACATTCTTATCAAATATTGACAAACCGGGCAGTTCCCGTAGTCCTCAGTTTCTTATAATTGGATCGCTTATAGCCTTCGCGGTTGCAACATGGATTTCATGGCATAACAGCCCCGGTGACGACCTCTCGTCCACATATTTTGCATGCCGTCTGATGGCAACAGGAAATCAGAAAGCAATTTACGCGCATGATGCCGAGCATTTCCATGTTGTTCATGATCCTGCATGGCAGGTTGCGGCTGACGAGGTCGGGTTCAAAGGATTCTTGCATCCATACGTCCAGATGCCTTTATTTGCTGCATCGCTTAGGCCTCTTTGCATGTCGATGACATTCGATACATTCAATAGTCTATTTGTCCTATTCAATGCAATTGCGATCGCTGCGATGGCATGGCTTTCAACGAAATGGCTGTCTCCATCCGCGGTAACGCCTCTTCCGATTCTGGGCATCCTTCTGTGGCTGTGGTTCTCCCACCCCTTTCGATACACAATGTTCCTGACTCAAACGCACCCTCTATTTCTATTGGCTACACTTGGGGCCTTAGTCCTTGCGGAAAGATAAATGGAGTCCTTAGCAGGTGTCCTTTTGGCATGCGCGGCAATAATCAAAATCACTCCCGCATTGCTTCTGCTTTATTGGGCCATAAGCGGGAAATGGAAATCGATTGCCTGGTTTCTTCTTGCCGTCACTGGACTTCTGCTCACTTCTTTAGCTTTGACTGGCACAGAACTGAATTTTGCTTTTTTATCCGAATTAAAGCGTATTTCTAACGTACTGTTGGTCTCATGGAACAATGAATCGCTCGCGGCCTTTGTTATGGGTTACCACTACCCTTCCGAAATAATGGATTGGCGTATGCTTCCTTTGCCTGTTTGGCTAAGGCTTACAGGGATATGCATCGCTTTGTGCACTATATCCTTGGCGGGCTGGTTGCGACGGCTTGGGGCGGAAGAAGGAGCGACGGTTTCGATCGCATTAATCAGCATGACCGTATTTGCTCCAATTGCATGGAGCCACTATTACATTGTTCTTATGGTCCCGCTGGCCTACTTGACCAAGCGTGCGGCAACCATACCAGCTGTTTGGATCATAATAACCGTACTTGTGCTTATGACCCTGGATGCTTCGAAGAATTTGTTCAGGCCTTTTTTCACTGCGGGCATGATTGCCTTAATCTCGTGTGTTGCACTTTCATTTCTTGACAAAATAAAGGGACGGCCCCTCAAGAGTTACTCCAGTTGCATGCAATCAAACCATTGATGCACCAGACTACGCGCCAATAATTCGCTTCAGCGGACGCAAACGCCGCGCAGGCCGGTTATTATTTCTACGTCTATTCGGTACCAGCTGCGTTTTTCGCCACGCTGGACAACAGTCTGTCTGGAGCTAATCGCCGCCCCAGCAGTTCTGCCACGCCAATAAAATCCCCCGCGCCGTATAGGCGCACCTTGCCATCCGGCAGTCCGGCATCCAGGTCGAGGCGCTGTCCCTGCGCGATGCGCCGCATCTGCTGCGCATCCAGTTCCAGCTTGGGCAACTCCTCCAGCAGGCAATCCACCGGCAACAGGCAGGCATCGCGCTGCTGCGGGCTCATCGCTTCAAGCTGCTCCCATGTGTATGCATTTTCCAAATGAAACTGTGCTATCGCCGTGCGGCGCAGCCCCTGTAAATACGCGCCACACCCCAGTGCCTGGCCGATATCTTCGGCCAGCGTGCGGACATAGGTGCCTTTGCTGCAATGGACCGTGAGGTCCAGTTCGTCGCCGGCGAATCGCTCGAGCTTCAAATCGTGGATGGTCACGCCGCGGTGGGCCCGTTCAACGGTCTCGCCCCTGCGGATATATTCGTACAAAGGCTTGCCCTGATGCTTGATGGCGCTGTGCATCGGCGGCAATTGTTCGATCTCGCCCAGGAAGTTGCTTAACACGGAATCCACCTGCGCCTCATTTGGCAAGGCTACATGCGTGGCCGTGATTTCTCCTTCGGCGTCGCCCGTGGTGCTGGTGCGGCCGAGACCAAGTCGTGCACGGTAGGTTTTGTCGGCATCCAGCAATGCGCTGGAAAATTTGGTGGCTTCGCCGAAACAAATGGGTAACAGGCCGGTCGCCAGCGGATCGAGCGTGCCAGTATGCCCGGCCTTCTCCGCCTGGAACAAACGGCGCACTTTTTGCAGCGCGATATTGGAACTGAGTTGCAGCGGCTTGTCGAACAGCAGAACGCCGTCCAGCAAGCGCAGGTTACGGGCCATAACGTGTATTCAATTCAAGTGATCCATTGGCCGCATATCCCCTCCCCCTTGCAGGGGGAGGGCCAGGGAGGGGGTAGAAACTCCACTTCTTCACGGTTCTACCCCCATCCTAACCTTCCCCCTGCAAGGGGGAAGGAACTGGCGAGGTGCAAATGAGCTGCCCAGGTTCAACATTCAATGGGTTTTTTGTCACGGGTCATGGGAACGCCATTTTAGATCGTAGCCGGTAGCGTGTAGCTGGTAGCAAACCCGTTTGGCTACTCGCTACCAGCTACGAACTACCCGCTCCATGTTTATCGCTGGCGATCGCCTGATCGATGAGCTGCGACAGGTGTGCGCCGCGCTCGACCGAAGCGTCATAGACAAAATGCAGTTGCGGGATGACGCGCAGTTTCATCAGGTGGGCCAACTGCTTGCGCAGAAATCCGCTCGCGTGTTCGAGCCCTTGCTGCACATTGATGGTTGCGCCTTCCAGCGTGGTGTAGTACACCTTGGCGTGGGAATAATCGCGCGCCACTTCGACGCCGGTCAGGGTGACCATGCGCACGCGCGGATCCTTCACTTCGAGGCGCACCAGTTCAGCCAGTTCGCGCTGGATCTGCTCGGCGATGCGGTCCGTCCTGGCGTAGTCCTTCGGCATGAGATTCGCTCTTACAGGGCTCGCGCCACTTCAACAATCTCGAACACTTCGAGCTGGTCGCCCACCTGGATGTCGTTGTAGCCGCGCAATGACAGGCCGCACTCGAAATTCGACTTCACTTCCTTGACATCATCCTTGAAGCGCTTGAGCGAATCCAGTTCGCCGGTGTGAATGACCACGTTATTCCGCAGCACGCGCACTTGCGAACCGCGTTTGATCATGCCTTCGGTCACGTAACAGCCGGCCACGGTGCCGACTTTGGAAATATGGAAGACCTGGCGGATTTCCACCATGCCGATGATGCTCTCCTTTTTCTCCGGCGCCAGCATGCCGGACAGGGCAGCCCTGATTTCGTCCACCATCTCGTAGATGATGTTGTAATAGCGCACATCGACGCCGGAAGCCTCGGCCAGTTTGCGCGCAGCAGCATCGGCACGGGTGTTGAAGCCGATCACGATGGCCTTGGAAGCCAGCGCGAGGTTGATGTCGGTCTCGCTGATCGCGCCAACGCCGCTATGGATGATGTTGACCTTAACCTCGCCGGTGGACAGCTTGCCCAGCGCGTGCGCAATGGCTTCGCAGGAGCCCTGCACGTCGGCCTTGACCACCAGCGCCAGGGTGCGTACTTCGCCCTCCGCCATCTGCTCGAACATGTTTTCCAGCTTGGCCGCCTGCTGCTTGGCCAGCTTCACGTCGCGGAACTTCCCTTGGCGGAACAGGGCGATTTCGCGCGCCTTCTTTTCATCCGACAACACCACCACGTCCTCGCCCGCCACCGGCACTTCCGACAAACCCTGTATTTCGACCGGAATCGAAGGGCCGGCCTGGTAGATCGCCTTGCCGGTTTCGTCCAGCATGGCGCGCACGCGTCCGAACACCGCACCGATCAATATGGTGTCGCCGCGCTTCATGGTGCCGGATTGCACCAGTATGGTCGCGACCGGTCCCTTGCCCTTGTCCAGCCGCGCTTCGATCACAATGCCCTTGGCGTTGACTTCCTTCGGCGCTTTCAGCTCCAGCACCTCGGCTTGCAGCAGCACGCTTTCCAGCAGGGTATCTATGCCCTGCCCCGTCTTCGCCGAGACTTCGATGAACATGGTATCGCCACCCCAGTCTTCCGGCACTACCTCTTCCTTGACCAGTTCCTGCTTGACGCGTTCAGTATTGGCCTCAGGCTTGTCCACCTTGGTGATTGCCACCACGATGGGCACGCCGGCCGCCCTGGCATGGTGAATCGCTTCGCGCGTCTGCGGCATCACGCCGTCGTCCGCCGCCACCACCAGGATCACGATGTCGGTCACTTTCGCGCCGCGTGCACGCATCGCGGTGAACGCCTCGTGGCCCGGAGTATCAAGGAAGGTGATCATGCCGCGCGGCGTATCCACATGGTAGGCGCCGATGTGCTGGGTAATGCCGCCCGCTTCACCTGAAGCCACGCGGGTTCGCCGGATGTAGTCGAGCAGGGAAGTCTTGCCGTGGTCAACGTGGCCCATCACGGTCACCACCGGTGCGCGCGGTTCAAGAGGCGCGTTCTTGTACTCATCCGACTCCTCCAGGTAAGCGCTGGGATCGTCGGCCTTGGCCGGTTTGGCGATATGGCCCAGCTCTTCCACCACAATCATCGCGGTTTCCTGATCCAGTACCTGATTGATGGTAACCATCGACCCCATGGTCATCAACACCTTGATGATCTCGGTTGCCTTGATGGACATCTTCTGCGCCAGATCGGCAACACTGATCGTTTCCGGCACCGTCACCTCACGCACCACTGGTTCGGTCGGCAGGGAAAAGGCGTGTTGTGCGGCCTCCTCGTGTTTGGCGTGCTTGTCGTGGTGGCGCGGGCCGCGCACTTGAGTAGTGCTGGGCCAGCCGCTGGCCCGAGTGTCAGTGCGGCTCGGCATGCGTTTCTTGTGTCCGGCCTCGTCCCATGGGCTATTCTTGTCCTGCGCGGCAGCCCTGGCTCCCTTCTTGGGCGAGGGTTTGCTGACCCTGTCGCCTGGCTTGGCAACCGGCTTGTGCAACGTGCCCTCGGCCAAGCTCGGACTGACGGCTGGCACCGGCTGCTCAGCCGCAATGGATTCCGGCCTGGCTTCGACGACGGCAGGCGGCTCGACCGCGACAGGCTCTTCAGCCGGCGCTGTCTTGCGCTTGACGCGTTCTTTCTTGGCTTGAACCTCGGCGGCCTGGCGTGCGGCCAATTCACCCTGGAGACGCGCCTCCTCTTCACGCATGGCGACTTCCCGGTCGGCCAGCTTTTTGGCCACAGGCTTAGTCACGGCAGGCGCCGGCGCCTGCTCCGCTGCAACCTCGGTTTTCCCCGGGCGGACAGCCGTCGGAGCGACCACACGCTTTTTGCGTACTTCAACCTGGATGGTGCGTGCCTTGCCGGTGGCATCTGACTTCTTGATTTCAGTGGTCTCGCGCCGTGTCAGCGTGATCTTGTTTTTTGCGCCCGCAGCGCCATGCGCAAGGCGCAGGTGTTCCAGCAATTGCGCCTTGTCCTGTTCCGAAAGGGCATCGCTTTCCTGCTGTTTGGCGACACCGGCCGCCTGCAGTTGTTCCAGCAACAGCTCAACCGGCAAACCGAGTTCGCCTGCAAACTGTGCCACATTCATTTTTCCCATTCCTACCTCTCAGCAAATCTTATAGAGCAAGCCGCAATATCAATTCAGGCAAACCATGGCGCACGCGCGATCATGATCAACGTGGTAGCTCGATCCTGATCCATGCCGGTCAATTCGACCAGCTCGTCAGTATCCAGATCGGCCAGTTGATCCTGGGTGCCAATGCCCTTGCCTGCCAGCACGCGTGCCGTCTCTTCGTCCATACCTTCGATCTTGAGCAGATCCTCGATGTTGTGCTCGACCTGCTCCTCATTGGCGATGGCCGCAGTCAGCAGCGCATTACGCGCGCGGCTGCGCAACTCGTTGACGGTCGCTTCGTCGAACGCCTCTATCTCCAGCATTTCTTCCAGTGGCACATAAGCCACTTCTTCCAGCGTGTTGAAACCCTCCTGCGCGAGGATATCGGCGACTTCTTCATCCACGTCCAGCTTGTCAATGAACAAGTTGCGCACCTTGGCAAATTCCTGCTCGTTCTTCTTGCCGGACTCTTCCACCGTCATGATGTTCAGTTCCCACCCGGTCAGTTCGCTGGCCAGGCGCACATTCTGGCCATTGCGGCCGATGGCCTGCGCCAGATTGTCCTCTTCAACCACCACGTCCATGCTGTGATTCTCTTCATCCACCACGATGCTGGTCACATCCGCCGGGGCCAGCGCATTGATCACGGCAGTGGCCGGATCCTGCGACCACAGGATGATGTCCACGCGCTCTCCGGCCAGTTCATTGGTCACCGCCTGCACGCGTGATCCGCGCATACCGACACAGGTGCCGATCGGGTCGATGCGCGCATCATGCGAGCGCACGGCGATCTTGGCGCGGGCGCCGGGATCGCGCGCCGCGCTGACGATCTCGAGCAATCCTTCCTCGATTTCCGGCACTTCCAGATCAAACAGCTTGACCAGGAATTCCGGCGTGATGCGCGACAGGATGATCTGCGGCCCGCGCACGGTACGATCCACTTTCAACAGATGGGCGCGCACACGGTCGCCGACGCGAATGTTTTCCTTGGGGATCATCTGATCGCGTGGCAACAGCGCTTCTATCTTGCCGAACTCGATGATGGCATTGCCGCGCTCGATGCGCTTGATCGTGCCGGAAACCAGGAATTCCTTGCGTTCCAGAAAGTCATTCAGGATCTGCTCGCGTTCGGCGTCACGGATCTTCTGGAAGATGACCTGCTTGGCCGCCTGTGCGCCAATGCGCCCGAAATCTATCGATTCCAGCGGCTCCTCGATGAACTCTCCGAGCTGGATATCCGGATTGATCTTCTGCGCCTCGTCCAGCTTGATGTGCAGGTCGGGCGTCTCGAAAGTCTCATCATCCATCACCTGCCAGCGGCGGAACGAATCATATTCGCCGGTGGTGCGATTGATGCTGACGCGCACATCGGCTTCTTCCGAAAAGCGCTTCTTGGTGGCGGAAGCAAGGGCGGATTCCAGCGCATAAAACACGATTTCCTTGTCCACGCTCTTTTCCCGCGCCAAGGCATCAACCAACATCAAAACTTCACGACTCATCACCGTCTCCAACCAGGCATACCGTCAACCACGGCACAACATTCAAAATGTAGGCACCAATCGCGCCTTATCCAAATTCGACAATTCGATCGCAATCGAATCGCCGTCCACTTCCAGCTGCAGCACACCATCATGAACCTCGCCCAGAACGCCGGTAAAGTTCTTGCGTGACCCCAGCGGCATGCGCAATTTGAGGTGCACCTTCTCACCGCGGAAACGCACAAAATCAGCCTGTTTCTTCAATGGCCGATCCAGGCCCGGCGACGAAACTTCGAGCCGCTCATAATCCACCCCTTCCACCGCAAACAGGCGCATCAACTGCCGGCTGACTGCCTCGCAATCATCCAGTGTAATGCCACCTTGCTTGTCCATCAGTATCCGCATAAAACCCCTGCCGGATATTTCCAGGTCAACCAATTCGAAACCCATCCCGGCCAGCGTGGTTTCCACCAGTCCTGCCACATCCATGATCTGCACCCACAAATAAAAAACGGGCTCGAGGCCCATCTGTAAAACGAACGAATTATAGCAAGATAATTGGTTAATGGAAAACGAAAAAAATGGGAAAACCGTGTTGCCGCCCAAAACCGAGCCTGCAAACCCCGGCAGGGAGGTTGACACATCCCCATGCGTTTGCTGGGCGTTCTGCCTTCCCTGCTATAGCCAATACTGACTGTTTGGCTGCATTATACTGGTTTGGCCAGCCAGCTCGTTTCGGGCAGGGGCCGGATAAATATAACAACACGAACATGAGCGAACGCAAACAGTTTTTTCCTCGGCAGGTCGTTGAAGCCGGATGGAACCGGTGGGATTGGGCCTTGTTGCCCATGGTTCTGGCGCTGTTGGTTTTGCTGGCTTACGGCGGTGAGCAGATGGCCCGTCCCTACCAATTGGGTGAAGTTCTCCCGCTATCTCTCGACCCGGCATACTTGCCCTATTACCTGCTCCGCACCACGTTGCGCATGTTTATCGCCCTTGGCGCTTCCACGATATTCAGTTGTGTATTCGCGGTTCTGACAACGAGGTACCGTGCGGCAGAAAAGGTTCTGGTGCCCTTCCTGGATATTCTCCAGTCGATTCCGGTTCTCGGCTTCCTGTCGATTACAGTCACGGCGTTTATTGCCCTGTTCCCGGGCAACCTGCTTGGTGTCGAATGCGCTGCCATATTCGCGATATTTACTTCCCAGGCCTGGAACATGGCTTTCAGCGCCTATCAGGGATTCCGTACCGTTCCCGCCGAACTGAAGGAGGCCGCGAGCGTGTTCAAGCTTTCCGCCTGGCAGCGGTTCTGGCGGCTGGAACTGCCGTTCGCCACGCCGGGACTGTTGTGGAACATGATGATGTCCATGTCGGGAGGCTGGTTCTTTGTCGTTGCCTCGGAGGCCATCTCGGTCTCCAACCAGAACATCAAGCTGCCGGGCATCGGCTCCTATATCGCCCTGGCCATCGAGCAGCGTGATCTCGATGCGATCGGATGGGCCATCGGCGCCATGCTGATCGCCGTGATGATTTACAACCAGCTTTTCTTCCGGCCGCTGCTAGCCTGGGCTGACAAATTCCGCTTTGAGGAATCTGGCAGTGAAACGGCCCAGGACTCCTGGCTGCTGAACTGGCTGCGCCGGACCGAACGTATGCAGGGTGCCGTGGTTGCACTCAGCAATCAACTGGATCGCTCGTTCGCCGCGTTTCGACTGCGTCACGATGGCACGTCGATTCGGGCGCGGCCGCAGACACTGTCCTTAATGCCGGAACGTATTTGGGACGCGACCATTGCCGCAGCAGTATTTTATGCCTTGTGGATTCTTGTGCATTTCATCCATACCGAAGTGGGTTGGAGCGAGGTTGCGCGAGTCTTCGTGCTGGGGTTCTATACAATGCTTCGCGTGGTCGTCCTGATTGTTCTGGCGGCCCTTATCTGGATTCCGGTCGGCGTCTGGATCGGGATGAATCCGAGGCTTGCCGAACGTGCGCAGGCGACGATTCAATTCCTGGCCGCATTCCCGGCCAATTTGATGTTTCCAATCGCCGTTTTTTTACTCGTCCGGTTCAGGCTCAACCCGGATATCTGGCTTTCACCCCTGATGATCCTCGGCACGCAATGGTACATCTTGTTCAATGTCATTGCCGGGACATCTACGGTGCCGACGGAACTGCGCTATGCTGCGCAGAACCTTGGTCTGAGGGGCCTGCTCAAGTGGCGGCGTTATCTGCTGCCGGCGATCTTTCCAAGTTTCGTCACGGGCGCCATCACAGCGTCAGGCGGGTCGTGGAATGCCAGCATCGTTGCCGAATACGTAACATGGGGCAATACAACATTGGAAGCCCATGGCATCGGCAGCTATATTGCCGAGATGACCACAGTTGGCGATTTCCCCCGGGTTGCCCTGGGGATTTGCGTCATGTGCGTATTTGTAATGGGGTTTAACCATTTCGTCTGGCGACGGCTATATCGCATGGCCGAAGATCGCCTGCATTTCTGAGGACCGCGCAATGACCACGCCTGTTGTAGAGCTCAAATCCGTCGGTAAATCTTTCCGCTCGGCGGATGGTTCGGCCCGATCCGTCCTGGAAAATGTCGATTTCACCCTCAACGAGGGAGAGATCGTGGCATTGCTTGGTCAATCGGGATCGGGCAAGTCCACCATGCTGCGTATCATGGCCGGCCTGATCTCTGCCGACAGTGGCCAGGTTCTGTATCGGGGACTCCCGCTCTATGGACCGGCCGATGGCATCAGCATGGTGTTCCAGTCTTTTGCGTTGTTCCCGTGGCTCACCGTGCAAAAAAACGTGGAACTGGGGCTGGAGGCAAAGGGAATGCCACCCGTTGATAGAACTCAACGCGCCGAAGCTGCGATCGAAATGATCGGCTTGTCTGGCTTTGAAGGTGCATTGCCCCGTGAGTTGTCCGGCGGCATGCGTCAGCGGGTAGGCATCGCCCGCGCCTTGGTAATGGAGCCTGATGTACTGCTGATGGATGAAGCATTCTCGGCGCTCGATGTGCTGACTGGAGAACGCTTGCGCGAAGACATCCTTGAGCTTTGGGAAACCGGGCGGATTTCCACGAAGGCAATCCTCGTTGTCTCGCATAATATTGAGGAAGCGGTAATGATGGCTGACCGTGTCTTGGTCTTTGCCAGCGACCCGGGGCGGGTACGGGACGAATTGCCAGTAACCCTTCCCCGTCCGCGGGAAGTCGAGAGTTCGGAAGTTCGCGGACTGATCGACAAGGTTTACGGGCTGATGACAGCGGGTTCCGCGCGCGCGGGACGCGTTACCGGGAAGGAAGTCAAATTGCAACTGGGTGACCGGTTGCCGGAAGCGGAAATTGCCCGCATGGAGGGGATACTGGAACGTCTCGCTGACGAACCCTTCCTTGGCCAGGCAGACTTGCCCAAGCTTGCAGAAGAAACGGAACTCAGCGATCAGGAACTCCTCGCTGTATCCAGTGCACTTACTCTGCTGGGCTTTGCTCTGCTCGATCATGGCGACATCATTCTGACCCCGCTTGGCAAGCAATACGCGTTCGCCAACAATCCCGAGCGTAAAGAAATCTTTGGCCGACAACTGCTGGAAAATGTACCCCTGGTGGCTTACATCCGCCACGGGCTGCAACAAGATCCCTCCGGCGACCTGCACGAGGACCTGTTTCTCAGGCTACTACGATTTACCCTGGATGAGGCGGACGCCGTATCTGCCTTGCGTGTCGCCATCGAGTGGGGGCGCTATGGCGATCTATTTGAGTACAACTACAATACCGGTATCCTGAACATGCCGCAAAACGAAGAGACTGCAGCTGAATGAGAACTGCAATCCAGGCCCCACTAAACAGGAGTTGCGGAACACTATGCAAAATTGCGCAACAAGGTTGGCAGGCGCTATCGATGTGGTGCCGGAACCGGAATCGAAAATAACCAATAATTAAGCCAGCGTACATCAACGCCAGAATTACGCATTTCGCGGGCCATCGCCCTCGCTAATTCGCTGATTCAAGATTGCATGGCATGTTGTGGTGTACCTTGCAATTTGGCTGCCCGAAGGCCGCACGCCACGAGCAGCCATCGACCCGTTCCGGAAGGTCAATTTTCTCCAAAGCTGACGTTTAACGCTCGCCTTCGACAGGTCATGAATTTGCGTTTAGCGGCGGAACGCCACCACTTCAAGATATTCAGCCTCAACGTGCGTCGAGCCGTCGCCTGCGCGATTATTGCCAGACCAGAGCTGTTCAAGGTCGTGGCGTAAAGCACTCTGTCCGGCGGAATCCAGCGCTGCGAACGCACGATTGGTCGGGCCGTAATAGACGCGGAAGAACTCAACCACCTCTGCTGGCTGGAAGGGGTAATGCATTGGATACATGCGCTTCGTGATTTCCAACTTTGAAATACCGTCCCGCAGCCGCTCGCGGACTGTCGCATCGTCACCCCATTTCACCGGTGATGTCATAAGCGGCGGCGGCGGGACGTGTTTACCGATGATCTTGAACATCTGGCCGACGAGGCCCTCGGGTGTCCAGTTCGCCATAGCGATACGGCCACCGGGCCGGCACACACGCCGCAATTCGGCGGAGACGAGTTCTGGCCGCGGCGCGAACATTGCACCAATCAAGCTCACCACCAAATCGAATGAACCGTCCTCATAGGAAAGCATTTCCGCGTCGCCTTCTTCGAACCGTGCATCTACACCCTCGGCCTTGGCGCGCGATCGCGCCTGCTCGATCAAATTGGAGGCGATGTCGATGCCCTGCACTTGCGCGCCAGCGCGTGCGGCGGGAATCGCAATCTGACCAGCCCCACAGGCCACATCAAGCATTCGTGTGCCGGGCGCGACAGCCAGACGTCCAAGAAAATCCAAAGCGCCCGGCTCCAGATACGTGGCAAAATGCCCGTAATCGCCGGCCATCCACGTCGCCTTCAGCCGGGCCTTGAGCGCTTCCATTTCAGGGGTCATGCTAGTCACGGGTTTCTTCTCATTATCGCCCGATATGTTGGCTGCACCTTCAGTACCGCCTAGCAGCCTGTCGGACTTAACCCGCCGAGAGGGGTTGTATGGTTCGGATTTGGCCAAATTGGGCTGATTTTTCGTAAAAAACGCACGATTCCCTCTCTATTCCCTTACTGCGGGCGCAATGCGGC
>JBAUUR010000137.1:0-55024 GCA_049582805.1 Gallionellaceae bacterium
AACAATCTGGAACGGGCTTTTTCTTGGCATATACAGACCCTCGCTTGCAGGTTGCAGCGAGGATGCTATATGTGACACTGCATGTCAAGAATAATACGTGTGTATATTTATGAAATCGCCTACTAAGCAGTTGGTAGGCATCCTTGAAGTCGTACATCACACCTTTATCGGCAATGTGTCGATGCTTGTGGTCATACGGCAATATTTGCCCCGCATACTTGAATCGACCGGGTGGCTTTGCCGCGTGAGCATTGTCATAGCCCAGCACGCGCACACCACTTCGATCATGCAGTGTTAAAGAATAGCGGATACCGTGTGGTATCAAAATAGTGGGGGCAACGCGCCAAGCATGAATCTCAACCCAAAAGCCACGCTCCTGTTGAACAATGTTTCCGTTCAAATCGATCAGAGTATCAATGCCATTGTCTGTATGCATAGCTTAGTATATCAACTGCTGATAAAGTTCGCCAGTCACATTGATAATTCACATTGATAATTCAAACAGATCGTCAAATCCAGCTCAAATTGACAAAAAACATGCGGAATATCCTATTCGGACCCTTTTTGGGGGGGTTTTAGGTCTGTCAGCCCCTGACATTTTTGTAGAAAATCCTTTCCGGTTAACTTAAACCAATCGGAGAAAAAAATGACGGACGTATATTTAACATTGGACAAGGATGATCCAAGAGTAATTTTCAAGCTGCTATTAGACAAGCCAATAGTTATCACTCCCGCTTTCGCGGTGGCGCTCGGCAGTTGGCCCGATGTGACCTGGAAAAATTCCTTGGAGCTGGCGCAGGCAATGACTCACTTATCCGTGAAACTTTTGGATTTGGAATCAGGTCAAGTTCGATATGATGCGTTCAAGTTTGAAGAAGGCGTCACAGTGTTTTTTGGGGTGATCGGATCCTTGGCCCAGGACATTATAATCACGGCCGAACAGCGGCTGGAATTAATAAATTCACTCAATCGTTTTGCTTCGCACGTGACTACCGTTGGAAATGAAAAACAGGTGGAGTTGGAGCTTCAGCCCATTCCTGATAATTTGCAAAATCTTGTTGCGGACCATGTCAATGCGTTCCTGACTGATCACGGGAAGAAAAAAATAACCTCGCCGATCACTCTTGTCCTGGGCGAGAAACCTCATCAGATTTCGGGCGCATTCGCGCCGCCACCTCGCGATGATAAGAAGAAAGACCCCATCAGGATAACTGCCAGAATAAATGGAGTGGCTTATGTTGAAAGGGAGGTCACGTTCAGGGATTTAAAAAACAAAACAACTGTTGCCGTCTTCGACGTGGACAGGTGGTTGATGGACCTTTTCAATTTAATCAGGGGCCAATCAATCCACGAGGTCACCTTGGAGTATGTACCTAATGTCAATGGGATCCTCAACCTTGAATTGACGAGTATTGGTCCGAGTATAAGTGAAGACCCCCCTCCTGGACCATTGCAACTAATCCAAATTTAGAGACGCCACGGCGAACGCAGAAATCACCGCAACAAATTCTATGCTGTTGCGAATGGAAAAATCGTCATTTTCGACTATTGTCAGCGCGCACCGCTTTAAGACGCGGTATTGATATTCCCCAGTCATTATTGAATCAATTTTGAATTTGCCTTTTCTCTCTTTGGACGCATCTGATTGACTGATGGGATTGAAGCCATGCGATCGCGCCATATTTATAATACTCGAGGCGGGATTTTCTAAGTAAACGACTCTGTACCGGGAATCATCGATTTTCAGTTTTTCCAGAAGGTATCTAACAGTCTGGAAATGCTTGGGTTCCCACATCAGTAATTGACGTGTCGGTCCCACCATTTCAGATATCTCACGAAGAGAAAGTGAGGGAAGTGGTATCGTGTCGTTCTGTTTGTTTTTTCCTATTTCCTTAGTAAATGCCAGGAGCCTGCTCCAACCGATTCTGGTAATCCTCCTCAGGAACTCAAATTGGGATTGATCCGCCTTGGCCTTTATATACTTGGTCTTGCTGAGCTTCATCTTCTTGTCGATGTCACTCAGGAAGTCAAAACAGCGCTTGGAAAAAATTGCGTCCAGGCCAAGCGCATGGCCAGCCTCATCTGCTAGCTTGCCCATGGATACCAGACGAAGAAATTGCAGCATCAAATAAGGGGTTGGTTGGAATGGGGCAGGCGGGATCAGCAACTCGGGTGACATATCGGGCAGTCTTGGGAAATCATCGAGACTGATCGCGTGAATTAAGTCGCTGGCATTTGCTTCCTCGCCAATTGGCTCAATCAAGCTATTGGCGATTTCGGATATGAAATGGGCATAGTTCCGGACAGTGGTTCCCCTTCGGACGTGACCGAGATACCCGCCGAGCGCCCAAATTGTTCGGCGAGTCGGGCCAGTCGACCCCAAAAGGATCGTTTGCATCGCGCGTGAATCAGAGTTTCCACTTCCCGAAAGGCTATCCCATTCCTTTACGTCAAACCCGCAAATGCCAAGCCCAACTCGATTTGCTGCGGCGTGACGCGCATGATGCAAGGTAATTCGCGGATTACGGGTGGTAGCTTTTAGCGATGCGATCGCCCGAGAGGTGATCCGGTAAATGGCACTTGGGGTGAATTCTCTTTTGTCCTTGAAGAAGAGTCCCTCTGACATATCATTTCCCGATGTTGCATCGGCAATCAGCATCCATTGACCAATGATGTCGCGTTCCTGTTTGCTCAATGCAAAAAGAAGCGGCACCTGACGGCGTGTTGTATCCCTTTTCAGCGTTCTGAGGGAATTGTTACGTGCAAATACGACTATCATTTCTCCGTAAACTTGCCAGTCGTCGCGGGCAAGGGCCAGCGCTTCCGCGGCGCGAAGCCCGAATCGATAACAAAGCAGTAACACGAATGCTGGCGCGAGTTGTTCGCGCAGATTGGTTGCGGGTTTACTCAGCAGGATCTCAAGAGCGAGCCGGTAATCTTCTTCGGTTATGATGCCCGGCGAAACACATGCGGTCGAAAATGTTGCCGGCAGATCCATCCAGTCGGGATCCTCAATTGCATAGGTGCGCTTGGCCCAGCGATGGAAATCGGTGAGCCTGTCCAGAACGTATTGCGTATTCTTGACGCCAAGCGACTCAATTAGATTGGAATAGAAAAGAGTAACATCGTCTCCATCCATGGACACGAGTTCGATATGAAAGGCGATCTCCTCAAACGGGTACTTCAGGGCATCGACATAGCGCATGATGGCGGATATTGTGAGAAACCCGCTGCTTGTTTTTCTGTGCAGCAAATCACATATCCACAGCGCCAACAGGAGAATGGCGGAACTTATCCGGGTTCGATGAGCATTGATAATCCAGGTCATCTCCCGTTTCAAATCCGCGCGATCCTTGGCGGCGTATTTGCCGGACCGTTTGGCGAAATACTTGGCCAGGAGCTGATCAATCTCTTTCAATACTGATTTCGCTCCCAGTTGTAGCTGTGTGCTATCGATTCCAGGGGGTGGGAACGTGATTGGCTGAGTCCCTGCCGGCGGCAGGGAGCCATCCGCTGTATTTGCCTCTTCTTTATCTGTTGTCGTTGGAACCTGTATGGCGTAGCCCTGGGACAGGCGAGCGAAATCGCTCCACATGAGTGAGTACGATTCTACGCGGCCTGCCAGGTAGCCCGCGACAATGCCGGGCATCGACATCGAATTGACCTGGTCGACAAGTCTGCAAAGGACATTGAAGAATTCCAGGATCTGCGAATTGGCTCCAAGTTTTTTACGGCGCACCAGAATATCAGCCAAGGGCTGAATTTCTTCAGGTACCGGATGATCCTTAAAGGAATGCGAGATTTTGGCGCCACTCAGGGTATCCAGTAGATTGGCAGAATTGGCGGAGAGTCGGTAGCGTTGCACGGGGCCATCTTCGACCTTTTCAACGATATATCGTGAGTGCTCGAGGTAGGCTTTGCCGTTGAGGGTAGTCAGCCGGAAGTGCTTACGGCCAAGAATGTCCTCGACGAGCTGATTCGAAGTAATCCTGTTTTCAATACATAGATAAACAAGCGCCGCATCTGCCGTTACCATGTGGCTGAGCCGGGCTCCCCGGAGCCTTGGAGTAATTTCCGCGAGTTTCGCCTTCAATTCCAGAAACAAATCTGTGGCGCCTGGCGCGTCTTCCGTGAATCGGCTTGCTTCCTCCAGCATTGCAATGTAGCGCTTCTTGAATCGGACTTTCTTTCCTTTTTCCTCCCAAAGCTTGTCTAACTTTTTTATCAGGCATTGGTACTTAATGTGACCACGCGGGTGTCGCAGCCCGCTTTTCTTGAAAAGGAGCACGTTCGATAACTCATCTATTCCATCTTTCGTCAGCTCGGAAAGCTCGGAAAGTGAATGCTCTTCAAGGTACGCTTTAATTTGGGATTCGGCTTCAAGCAAGGCTAATAACTTGGAGCGGGTTCTTTCTGCCTTGCGGGCCGCAGCCCCAAAAATGGAGTTTGCTTTCGAACGAGGTGATTGTTCCGGATTTGCCGGGTCAACGCGGCAAACGGAATTGCCATGCCATCCGGGCATCATTTCAAACCCGAGGTTGTTGAAAAGCCTTTCCATGAGCGGTCGTATGGCTTGCATATCGTCAGCCCATACGCGGAACGAGTAATCACCATGTGTTGGTGTTGCCCCTTCTGCGTGGCCCATGATGGCATCCACCACTTCTGGATCGCCCCCCATGTGGCGCAATTTTCTGGAAACACGGTTGCGGAACAGGTTGAGTGGAATTGGCCATCCAAACAGACCAAGATCCTCGATGGATTTTTCTGATACCGTTTTCCAACCATACGCGCCATCCTCAACAAAAAACAGGAACGGTATCCGCCCAGTTTGCTTGCCAAGGAGGATCCCAAGAATGTCGTCGGACAATTCGGAATTTACATTTTGGATTGCACGGGCAAAGTTTTGCAGGTGGGTGAGGTAATCGATTTGGATATATTTACAAATTACTTGTGGAAGTATTACCAGCTTGCCTTGGTGAATGTCGCTGGATGATTTGTCATCTATAAAAACAAAGTACCTCGAAAAATCGAAATGTTCCAGTTTCTCGAATGGATCCCTGATTGGGCGTCCACCTGTAGCTGCAAGCAGAAGAACTGCGATATAGGCAGTGTAGGCATTGTGGAATGCTATGGGATCATCCTGTTGGGCAAGTCGTTTTACCGTAGCTATCGCACTTTGGATGGCCTCCAACAATAACGGTGCGACGGGATCAAGGCGACTGCCGAGCACATTGCTCAAACCTGTCGACCCAGTCGGGAAGGGGACATCGAACGCAATTTTGGACAGAATTGGCTGAAGCTGTGAGAAATTCCAGCCGGGATACGAACATGCTCCCGACAATGCGGAATTGGGGTGGCTGGTGAGCAGCCGAGTTAACACTGGGTCGCCACTTACCGTGAAGATTTTTTGGGCAAGCGCGCCGGCCAGTTTACCCGGCGTCAGCCGAGGAAATGATTTCTTGACTTCGTCACGAAATCGCTCTTCCGGATTCTTGCCCCAGCTTGCCTGCCAGAGATCGCCTAGGTGTTGGGAGGAAGGATGGTTGGCGAGGTGATTCTTGAGTATTTTCTTGAGGGACTTTGGTATGGGCAATTCCAACCTGTCGGCGATGGGGCTGACCCAGCGCAACTGGTCGCCATTACGGGGACGCCAACCAGGCAGGCGTTGCGGCGGGATGCAATGAAGCGCAAGGGAGACTGGATCGATTGCCCAGTCCCCGCTGAGTTCACTTGAAAACTTAATGTCGAGAGCCCGGCGAAGTGATAGCGCTGATTGCATGGCAAACCATGTCACGACCGCTAAAACCCTGTTACCCTCATCTTTGGAAGAGAGGTTTAGCTCGACCCAGTTATATAGTGCGTCCAGTTCGTATGGATTTGGCTTACCCCACGACCATGGCAGAAACTGAAGTTCCTCCGCTGCTGACAGAAAAACTGCCTCACCCTCGAGTTCTTGGTGGGTATAGGATTGATTTGCATTTACTCCAACTTGGGCATAATCATGGTCATCGGGATTCTCCTCGTCTTCATCCAAATCGTTGCTGACAAATGCAACTTCTTCATCTTCGAAGACAGTTTCCAGGAGTGGGGCATAATTACGTGAACCTGGGCGCGAATATTCATCATTCAATGAAAAGGGTGGGGTCGCTGATGCGTTCCGTGACAAATCCTTGTTGTGTTTCTCCTTGGCCACCGACCTAAGGATTTTCAGCAGAGAGCGGTGACTGTCCTTTAATATAGGTGGATCGATTTTTTGTAGAAGTAGATCGATTTGGTCGACGATGAGCAAATTCAAAGAATCAAAACTTGGACATTCAGCGTTCGGGCGTAGGAGCAAGAAAACTGTTCGCCATTCCAGGCTGTCTGCACATGCTTGTCGCAACTTGCCGGCTACAACCCGTAAATAGTTATCCTGATATATTTCCGAGAAGCTTCTGGATATGGCATGGGTTAGTACCCACAAACGAAGCTGGTCAAACCACGATTGCTCGCTCGGTCCTAGAATCGGGAGTCTCTCTGCCAACAAGGCAATCAGGTAATGGGTACGCAGTTCTCCTCGAAGCTGCTTTGCAGCGGCCGTACCGGCTGGCGCTCGACGATAGAATGACAGGAGTTCAGAATTTCCAGCGGCCGCGACGGCTAAATTGTATAGAAGCTCGGCTGCTGGTTCGGTTTGCTTCCATTTTTCAAGCAATGCCAAGGCATTGTCGGACGTGATTTGGGCTAGAATGTTTCGGAGCGCATGCGGCTTATCCCATATGAATGTGGTGGCTATTACTCGAAGGAACTCACCTTTGAGGTGAAATTGTTCAGCCCAGCGGCAAGGTTTCTCAAAGCCGCTGTTGAGACCTTTAGGGAGCGCAGTAGTCAGGGAATCGCGGCGTTGTGGTATAGTAGAAATTGGATTCCCTGCATGATTTTCAGGGAAATGTTCGTGGTTGGGTGGGGTAATTCGGGTTTTGTATTTTTGGCGGCGCATATTAAAGCCCTTGTTCTGCAATGACTCTGGCTAAATAGTGCCACTTTAAATCTCCTAAAGCAATTTAATTGGTATGCTTTCGGGACGCCTCACCCCGACCAATCTTTCAACCGCCTGTGGGCGGTTTTCTTCGGAGTATGGGGCGATGAGTCGCTTGCTGTTTCTCGCTTTGGTTGTCTTTGCCGTTTACTGGCTGCTCAAATCTTATCGCAGGCAATTGTTCAAGAAGGAAGATGATGCTGCTCGGCCGGTGGAGGACATGGTGCGCTGCGCGCAATGCGGCGTGCATCTGCCCAAGCGCGAAAGCGTATTGAGCGAAGGCAAATATTTTTGCGGTGAGGAACATCGCCGCCTGTATGCCGAGAGCCAGAACAAAACCTGATGAGCGACAATCCGCCAATCTCATCCTGGCATCCATTTTCAACCCCAATCTATTCCGATCCAACGACGGAAAATTTGTGGCGTTCACTTTACCTGTTCAATCTGTACCGGCTGGTGTTGAGCCTGATGTTCGTGTTCCTGGCGGAGGAGTTCAGCGACACCCTGCGGCTGGATGCCTATAATCTTCCGTTATTTCTGCATACCGGCTACGTATATGCAGGGCTCACATTGGGCTCGCTGCTGGCACTAAAGCTGCGCCGTCCCGCATTCAACTGGCAACTGGCTTTTCAGGTGGGAACTGACATCGCTTGCCTGACGGTGTTGACGTACGCCGACGGGGGCGTGCAAAGCGGCTTCGGGATGCTGTTGCTGGTGTCCCTGGCAGCGGCGGGACTGATCAGCCGCGGCAGGATCACGCTGTTCTTTGCGGCGCTGGCGAGCATCGCCGTTTTGTTGCAGCACACGTATGCCGTACTTAACGATAACGCCGAAGTGGCACAGTATGTGCAGACCGGCCTGTTGAGCGCAGCATGTTTTACCGTGGCATGGTTGGCGCATGCGTTGGCCAGGCGGGTCATGGCCAGCGAAATGCTGGCGGCCAAGCGCGGGGTGGACCTGGCCAATATGGCCGAAGCCAACCGATTGGTGATGCAGGATGCGCCGGACGGAATACTGGTGGTGGATGCAGGCGGCGTGGTCAGGCAAAGCAATCCGAGCGCCGAGCGCTTGTTGGGATATGCCTTTTTGGCGGGGAAAGATACTCATCTGCAGGACTGTTCGCCCGTGCTGGCGGAACGCTATGCCGCGTGGCTGGCGAATCAGCAAAATGACCAGAAGGAACTGCGCCTGCCAGTCACCAACTATCGGGTGCGCGTGCATTTTCTGCCGGTGCGGCGCGATGGATTCTGGGGTGTGGTGCTGTTCCTCGAGGACATGCAGCGTTCCCAGGCGCAGGCGCAGCAGATCAAGCTTGCGGCATTGGGACGGCTTACGGTAAACATTGCCCACGAAGTGCGCAATCCGCTGTCGTCCATCAGTTATGCAACCGAATTGTTGCAGGAGGAAGAACACAATCCGGATCAGGAGAGACTGATCCGGATTATTCTCGATAATACTTCGCGACTGGATCGTATGGTGAGGGACGTGATGCAATTGAACCGTCGCGATCGGGGGCAAGTGGAGTCGTTGCGGCTGATTGACTTTCTGCCTGCTTTTGCTGCCGAGCTATGCCTGTCGGAGCATGTCGAGCGGAACATATTAAGCCTGGACGTGGATCCGGCATGCATAGTCAGTTTTGATCGCGGCCATCTGGATCGGGTGTTGTGGAATATTTGCTGCAACGCGCTAAGGTACTGCAAAAAGCAGCCAGGCAGTGTTCAGTTGCATGCGCGCCTTTCCGCAGACCGGCGGAATACGCTGGAAATCGTCGATGATGGGCCCGGGGTCGATGCGGATGCTGTGCCCCATTTGTTCGAGCCATTTTTTACCACGGCAGCCGGCGGAACCGGTTTGGGCTTATACATTGCGCGCGAACTGTGCGAAGCTAATGGGGCCAAACTCGAATATGTCCAAAGACAATCGGGCGGCGCCTGTTTCAGGATAGGTTTTTTGGAGAATTGAATTGGGCATAGGTCGGCAAACTGTTCCGTGCGTTCTCGTGGTGGACGATGAGCCGGACATACTGGAATTAATTGAGCTTACCCTGGGGCGCATGGGCCTGCAGGTAGAGCGCGCTGCCAGCGTGCGCGAAGCGTTGCAGCAACTGGATAGCAGGAAGTTCGACCTGTGCCTGACGGATATGCGCTTGCCTGACGGGGAAGGCCTGGCAATCGTGCAGCATATCTCCAGGCATAACCTGGACATTCCCGTGGCGGTGATTACCGCGCATGGCAACCTTGACAATGCCATTTCCGTCCTCAAAGCGGGGGCGTTTGATTACCTGTCCAAGCCGGTTGCGCTGGATCAGTTGCGAACGCTGGTCAAGGCGGCGCTCAAATTGTCGCAACAACCAGCCGTGGTGCGCGATGGGGTGTACCGACTGCTGGGGAACTCTCCCGCCATGGAGAAGGTGCGCGACCTGATCGTGCGCATGGCACGCAGCCAGGCGCCAGTGCATATCAGCGGTGAATCCGGCAGCGGCAAGGAACTGGCTGCGAGACTGATCGTTGAGAATAGTGTGCGGCGCGACCAGCCGTTCATCGCAGTCAACTGTGGAGCAATCCCCGATAACCTGATGGAAAGCGAATTTTTTGGTTACCGCAAGGGCGCATTCACCGGGGCCGAAACGGATCGCGACGGATTTTTTCAGGCGGCCAACGGCGGTACGCTTTTTCTCGACGAGGTGGCGGATCTGCCATTGCACATGCAGGTTAAGCTGCTGCGCGCCATCCAGGAGAAGAAAGTGCGCAAGGTGGGCGCGACGCAGGAGGAAGCAGTGGATGTGCGCATCATCAGTGCTACCCATCGCTCCCTGGCGGAGCTGGTGAACAAGGGTCGGTTCCGCCAGGATTTGTTTTACCGCCTGAACGTGATCCCGCTGCAGATGCCATCGCTGCGGGAAATGCGCACCGATACCGAGGAGATTGCCAGCAACCTGCTGGATTCACTGCGGCATGGTGCGCCGGTGGAATTTTCCCCGGCGGCCCTGCAGGCCCTGCGCCATTATGATTTTCCGGGCAACGTACGCGAGCTGGAAAACATTATTGAGCGAGCGGTGGCATTGTGCACCGATGGCGTCATCATGCCGGCTGACCTGCAGCTGGCCCCTGCCGATCTGGGAGACACGGTTGAAACGGCGAGTGCCAGCGGCAAGTATCCGCTGCCCGACTATCTTGACCGGGTTGAGCGCGCGGCCATACTGGAAGCGTTGCAGCAGACGGGATTCAACCGCACCGCTGCAGCCAAGGTGTTGGGTGTTTCCTTTCGCGCCTTGCGTTACCGTATGGAGCGGCTGGATATAACCGACAAGGAAGGGTAGGCGTGCGCCTGGGCTCGGACGGTTGGGTGCGCGGGGTGCGCAAGGTCGCCTCACCTAACTGCGACAGGCGTCCGCCGGGGATTGCCATAGAGTTGCTGGTCATCCATAACATCAGCCTTCCGCCGGGGGAATTCGGCGGTGATGCCATTGAGCATTTATTCACCAATACGCTGCAAGTTGAAGCCCATCCCTGTTACGCCCAGCTGCGTGGATTGAAAGTGTCCGCGCATTTTCTGCTTCGCCGCGACGGCGAAATCATCCAGTTCGTGTCTTGCCACAAACGCGCGTGGCATGCGGGCGTATCGTCATGGCAGGGGCGATCCCGCTGCAACGATTTTTCCATCGGGGTGGAGCTTGAAGGCAGCGATGAGGCTCTGTTTGACGACCGGCAATATGCCGCGCTGGCCCGGCTGACGCGGGTGTTGCGGCGCGGCTACCCGATTCGAGGTGTTGCCGGCCACTCGGATATTGCCCCGGGGCGCAAGACCGATCCGGGCCCGTGCTTCGATTGGGCGCGCTATTATTCCTCGCTTGGTGATTTTCACCCGCTAAAGGCAATGGGAAAAAAATTAGGTGAAATACCTCTTGCATAAAATTTTATATGCACTAGAATTAGCAAAAATTCTAAGATAAAACACTAGATGTTGTGGTTTTGGTTTTTTCGGGTTGGGCCGGCCTTACGGTCAGCCGGCCCAGGCGAAGGGAGGGGATTGGATGTTGCAAGCTACAGAGAGAGTTGTTCCTTCTTCAGGTTCAGGGTTTACCCACGAAATTTCCGATTCAGTCGCTTCTTCCAGTTCGCAGTTTGATCAATACAAGGTAGTCCGCCGCAACGGCTCTGTCGTGCCATTCGAGCCGTCCAAGATTTCCATCGCCATGACCAAGGCGTTCATCGCCGTGACCGGTGGGCAGGGGGCGGCATCGGCACGCGTGCGTGATCTGGTGGAGCAAATGACCGAGGCGGTTGTCGGCGCTCTGGTGCGCCGTCAGCCGCATGGCGGCACGCTGCATATCGAGGATATCCAGGACCAGGTTGAACTCTCATTGATGCGCTCCGGCGAACATGATGTGGCGCGTGCCTATGTGCTGTACCGTGAAGAGCGCGCCCGCGAGCGAGCCAAGGCAAAGAAGGAGCAGCCGGCAAATATTATCCATGTGAAAGCCGGCGGTGAATTGCGCCCCCTGGACATTGCCGGGCTGGAGAGGCGCATCAAGGCGGCCTGTGCCGGGCTGGGGGATGTGGTGGATGCCGCGCAGATACTGAAGTTCACCCTGAAGGATTTGTATGACGGCGTACCTGTGGAGGAGGTGCGTAAGTGCGCCATCCTGTCCGCGCGTTCGCTGATCGAGCAGGATCCGGCTTATGGTTATGTGACTGCCCGCCTGCTGATGCACAACATTTGCTGTGAGGTGCTGGGCGAAGAAGTCGAGCCGGCCGAGATGGCGGCGCGTTATGCCGAATACTTTCCGTCATTCATCAAGCGTGGTATCGAAGCTGGCCTGCTGGATGAGGAATTGGGACGCTTCGATTTGCCGCGCCTGGCCGCGGAACTTGATGCGAAGCGCGACCTTAAGTTCAGCTATCTGGGGTTGCAGACTCTGTATGACCGTTATTTCCTGCATGTTGAAGGCCAGCGCATCGAGTTGCCGCAGGCGTTTTTCATGCGCGTGGCAATGGGCCTGGCGCTCAATGAGATCGACCGGGAGGCGCGCGCCATCGAGTTTTACAGCCTGTTGTCCAGTTTCGATTTCATGAGCTCGACGCCGACCCTGTTCAATTCCGGCACGCGCCGGTCACAGTTGTCATCGTGCTACTTGACCACGGTAGACGACGATCTCGACGCCATCTATGAGGCGATCAAGGAGAACGCCTTGCTGGCCAAATATGCGGGCGGCCTCGGCAATGACTGGACCAACGTGCGCGCGCTGGGCAGCCACATCAAGGGCACCAACGGCAAATCGCAAGGCGTGGTGCCATTCCTCAAGGTGGTGAACGATACCGCTGTAGCCGTCAATCAGGGCGGCAAGCGCAAGGGTGCGGTGTGCGCCTATCTGGAGACCTGGCACCTGGATGTCGAGGAATTCCTGGAGTTGCGCAAGAACACCGGTGACGACCGGCGCCGCACCCATGACATGAATACCGCGAATTGGGTTCCCGACCTGTTCATGAAGCGCGTAATGGAAGGAGGCGACTGGACGATGTTCTCGCCCTCGGATTGCCCTGACCTGCACGACAAGTTCGGCGCGGAGTTCGAGCGCGCCTATCTCGGCTATGAGGCCAAGGTCGCCAGCGGCGAGTTGAAATTGTTCAAGAAGGTTCCTGCGCAAAGCCTGTGGCGCAAGATGCTGTCCATGCTGTTCGAGACGGGCCATCCGTGGATCACTTTCAAGGATCCGTGCAACGTGCGCTCGCCGCAACAACATGTTGGCGTGGTGCATAGCTCCAACCTTTGCACGGAAATCACGCTGAATACTTCCGAATCCGAAATCGCCGTGTGCAACCTGGGTTCGGTTAACCTGGTGGCGCATCTCCATCCGCAAGGTCATGAGCAGGCCGGCCAGCTCGATCACCACAAGCTCAGGCGCACCGTTACCACGGCGATGCGCATGCTGGACAACGTGATCGATATCAATTACTACGCTGTCAACAAGGCGCGCAATGCCAATCTCAAGCACCGTCCGGTGGGCCTGGGCATCATGGGCTTTCAGGACTGCCTGCACGAATTGCGCGTGCCCTATGCTTCGGCGGAGGCCGTTGAATTTGCCGACCGTTCGATGGAGGCGGTGTGTTACTACGCCTATTGGGCATCGACTGAGCTGGCCGAGGAACGCGGGCGTTATATCAGCTATCACGGCAGTCTGTGGGACAGGGGCATCCTGCCGCAGGACACGCTGGAGTTGTTGCGTCAATCGCGCGGCGGCTATGTCGAGGTGGATGATTCCGCCAGCATGGACTGGGACGCCCTGCGCGCGCGCATCAAGCAGCACGGAATGCGCAATTCCAATTGCATTGCCATTGCGCCCACCGCGACCATCTCCAATATTGTCGGTGTGTCGGCCTGCATCGAGCCGACTTACCAGAATCTGTTCGTCAAGTCGAACCTGTCCGGCGAGTTCACCATCATCAACGAGCATCTCGTCGCCGACTTGAAACGCATGGGGCTATGGGACGAAGTGATGATCTCCGACCTGAAGTATTTCGACGGCAGCCTGGCCAAGATAGACCGCATCCCGACGGAGTTGCGCAGCCTGTACGCGACTGCATTCGAGATCGATCCGCAATGGCTGATCGAGGCGGCGTCGCGTCGGCAGAAGTGGATAGACCAGGCGCAGTCATTGAATATCTACATGGCTGGCGTGTCAGGCCGCAAGCTGGATGAAACCTACAAGCTTGCCTGGGTGCGGGGCCTGAAGACAACGTACTATCTGCGCACTCTGGGCGCGACTTCGGCGGAGAAATCGACTGGCCGTGCCGGGACATTGAACGCAGTTTCGAGTGCCGGGGCCGCAGTTGATGCTGCAGAAACCAAGCTCTGTTCGATTGACAACCCCGAATGCGAGGTTTGCCAATAGGCAAGCCTCGCTTCGGGGTTGCGGTGCAGGCTAACTTGCGAAGCAAGTTAAACCCCGAAGGGGTGGCCGAAACCACAACCAGAATACGTGAGGCCTGCCAGTAGGCAGGCGCCGCATGCCGGGTTGCGGTGGAGACTAACCTTCAGATTATGTCGGAACCACAACCGGACTTTAATCCCGCCGATGCGGGAATGTTGAATAGAAGGGATAATTAATGCTGACATTCGAAGATCAACTGATTGCTTCCGCCATGCCTGCGGGCTTGCGCATGGAAGCCATCGGGATCGGCGTGATCAGGGGGAAGGCCGGATCAATTGCGGACGATTCCGATTATACCGTTGCCTCCACCCGCACTGGCCGCATCCGGGTGGAAGACAAGCGCATCATCAATTGCAGCGCGGACGTGAATCAGCTGGTGCCGTTCAAGTACAAGTGGGCGTGGGAAAAATATCTTTCCGCATGTGCCAACCATTGGATGCCCCAGGAAGTCAACATGTCTGCCGACATCGCGCTGTGGAAGAACCCGAACGGCCTGACAGAGGACGAGCGTCGTCTGGTCAAGCGTAATCTGGGCTTCTTTACCACTGCCGACAGTTTGGCCGCGAACAACATCGTGCTGGGCACTTATCGCCATATCAGCAACCCTGAATGCAGGCAGTTTCTGCTGCGCCAGGCCTTTGAAGAGGCCATTCACACCCATGCATACCAGTACATCGTGGAAAGCCTCGGGCTGGACGAGGGCGAAGTGTTCAACGCCTATCATGAGATTTCGAGTATCCGCGACAAGGACGAATTCCTGATCCCGTTCATCGATACGCTGACGAATCCGGAATTCAGGACCGGCACGCCCGAGAACGACCAGAAGCTGCTGAAGAGCCTGATTGTATTCGCATGCATCATGGAGGGTTTGTTCTTTTACGTAGGCTTTGTGCAAATCCTGGCGCTGGGCCGTCAGAACAAGATGACCGGCGCGGCGGAACAGTACCAGTACATCCTGCGCGACGAATCCATGCACCTCAATTTCGGGGTGGACCTCATCAACCAGATCAAGCTGGAAAACCCGCACCTGTGGACCCCGGAGTTTCGCGAGGAAATCCGTGCTCTGATAAAGAAGGGCGTGGAACTGGAATACCGGTACGCCGAAGATACGATGCCGCGCGGCGTGCTGGGTCTGAATGCCGGAATGTTCAAGGAGTATCTGCGTTTCATTGCCAACCGTCGTTGCCAGCAGATCGGTGTGGAAGTGCTGTATCCGGGGGCAAGCAACCCGTTCCCGTGGATGGCCGAAATGATCGACCTGAAAAAAGAGAAGAATTTTTTTGAAACGCGGGTGACGGAATACCAGACCGGCGGCGCGCTGTCCTGGGATTAGGAAGCGTTCTTTCGGCGAAGGTTATATGTTCATAAAGCGGACTGCGATGGCAGCCTTGGTTTCAGCCAAAAGAATTTGCGAAGGTTAATGGAGTGCCAGGCGAAGGGTGCCCGGTGTTGATTGGAAAAATATGGCCATTCGATCAGATTGCAAGAGACAAGTCGATGGCCGGTGCTGAATTTGTAGTCTCGACTTGGCTGCCAACATGGCAAGTCGCTGGCTGAAACGGGCTTCGGACACGTCGCTTATGCGGTGTGCTGGAGGGTGTAGTAGTTGTTGTTAGTGTTGTATTTCCTTAACTTTGATACAAGGAGGTTGAAATGGTAGCAGCAAAGAAAGCTAAACCCGCAGCAAAGAAAGCTCCCGCCAAGAAGGCAGCACCGGCCAAAAAGGCCCTAGCGAAGAAGCCCGCAGCCAAAAAGGCCGCAGCGAAGAAGCCCGCAGCCAAAAAGGCGGCAGCGAAGAAGCCTGCAGCCAAAAAGGCGGCAGCGAAGAAGCCTGCAGCCAAAAAGGCCGTAGCGAAGAAGCCCGCAGCCAAAAAGGCGGCACCGGCCAAAAAGGCCGTAGCGAAGAAGCCCGCAGCCAAAAAGGCAGCACCGGCCAAAAAGGCGGCAGCCAAGCCCGCAGCCAAAAAGGCCCCCGCGAAGAAGGCAGCACCGGCCAAGAAACCGGCCGTGGTAAAGCCGGCTGCTCCTGCCGCGGCAGCGCCGGCTCCTTCTGCTCCGGTCCCGGTGCGTCCGGCTACAACTTGGCCTTTTCCTACGCCAGGCATCAACAAGCCGAACTGACGGGAATGGAGACTGTGGAGACGGCCTCTAGGGTAAGTTAACGGGAGGCTGTCCTCAGTTTTCGCGGGGTTGTTTTGCTGGGCGCGCTGGACTGCGGTCCGAGTGCGCTCATTATTTTGCCAGCACACTGCTGGCATGAGTTCCTGTCCGCTTCCAAACGGCGTCTATTACTCAAGACGCTGCAGGAAAAAACCTATTCGGACTGGAAGGGATTATTGCCCCCTGAAGAATGACTCCCGGACTGTAACGATATGGGGTACAGGGTGTTGGGAGCGTCACTGTTTCCGTGGAAGATGGTTCCTGACTCGACTCCTGCACGCGCGATCTTCATGCCCTGGCATAATTCGAACAGGCGTGAGGCAAGGCGGCGAGCGCATATTTATGACCGATCCTCTGGCCCGGAAGCGGGCGCATTCAAAACCTCGCGCAGCGCATAAATACCATAGATACCGCTGGTATTGGCGATCCGCGCCGCATCTGGCCGGATTCGCAAGGATCCTCTTCATTCTTCCCTGGAATTCGGGAAGCATTCCTCTTTCAGCGTTGGGTGCAATTTGCGCAAGGTATCAAAAATCCCGCCTTGCCGTTAACGAGCCGTTTGCGGGAAGAGGTGCAATACTGCGCGGGTGGCGGCATCGTGGCGGATTCCGACAGGGCGGCGGCGTATCAGCAAACGCTGGACAAGGCGGCAGGAATGCTCAAGCCGCTGCGGAAATTTGGCGCGATATGAGACCTTGCGTTTCCGGTCAGGCCCTGTGATAAAATGCCGTCCCCTTCCGAGGGGCGCTGCGACCGGACACGCCGGCCAGGCTCGGGAGGATAGCCAAAGTTTCAACGGCGCCCATTCAAGGAACTTCTGATTGAGTCCCCGATACCGCGCATTCGGCTTTGCGGAATGATCGCAAGGCGCGCGACGCCGGCCGTGGTTATTCTGCGATGCCGAGGAGCGCAACACAGCGAGTGCCCGTTTTTGTTCGCAACACGGCTCACGCCGGACTTAATCAGAGGCTCCACACCATGAATGGAGGAAGCATGAACGCTGTTGCAAACGGTTTCTCTGACTTTAAAGTAGCCGACATCAATCTGGCCGCGTGGGGCCGCAAGGAAATCGCCATCGCCGAAACCGAGATGCCCGGTCTGATGGCAATCCGCGAGGAATACACCAGAAGCCAGCCGCTTAAGGGCGCGCGCATTACCGGCTCGCTGCACATGACCATCCAGACTGCCGTGCTGATCGAGACACTGAAGGTGCTTGGCGCGCAAGTACGCTGGGCTTCGTGCAACATCTTTTCGACCCAGGATCACGCTGCTGCGGCCATTGCTGCCGGAGGTACGCCGGTGTTCGCTTATAAAGGCGAGTCGCTGGAAGAATACTGGGAGTTCACCCACAGGATTTTCGAATGGGCGGACGGTGGCTATTCCAACATGATTCTGGACGACGGCGGAGACGCCACGCTGCTGTTGCACCTGGGGGTGCGTGCAGAAAAAGACGCAGCGCTGGTGAGCAAGCCGACTTCGGAGGAAGAGACGTTCCTGTTCGCCTCGATCAGGAAGCGCCTGACCGAGCAGCCCGGCTGGTATTCCAAACGCCTCGCTGCAGTGAAGGGCGTCACCGAGGAGACTACCACCGGCGTGCATCGTTTGTACCAGATGCATGAGCGCGGCGACCTGAAGATTCCGGCGATCAATGTGAATGATTCCGTCACCAAGTCCAAGTTCGACAATCTGTACGGCTGCCGCGAATCGCTGGTGGACGGCATCAAGCGCGCCACCGACGTGATGGTTGCGGGCAAGGTCGCGGTGGTGTGCGGCTACGGTGACGTGGGCAAGGGTTCGGCGCAGGCGCTGCGCGCCCTGTCCGCACAGGTGTGGGTGACCGAGGTTGATCCGATCTGCGCGTTGCAAGCCGCAATGGAAGGCTATCGCGTGGTGACCATGGAATATGCTGCCGACAAGGCCGATATCTTCGTCACCGCCACCGGCAACTACCACGTCATTACCCACGACCACATGGCGAAGATGAAGGATCAGGCTATCGTGTGCAACATCGGCCACTTCGATAACGAGATTGATGTTGCCTCCCTGGAAAAATATCAGTGGGAGGAAATCAAGCCGCAGGTGGATCACGTGATCTTTCCCCCATCAACTGGATACCCTGGCGGCAAGCGCATCATCCTGCTGGCCAAGGGTCGTCTGGTGAACCTCGGCTGCGCCACCGGTCATCCGAGCTATGTGATGTCCTCGAGCTTCGCCAACCAGACCATCGCGCAGATTGAACTATTCACGCGCAACGCGGACTATCCGGTCGGCGTCTACACGCTGCCCAAGTATCTGGACGAAAAAGTGGCGCGCCTGCAACTGAAGAAGCTGAACGCGCAATTGACCGAACTGACCGATCAGCAGGCTGCCTATATCGGTGTGCCGAAGCAAGGACCATACAAATCGGAACATTACCGCTATTAAGCGGGGCGGGTTATCGGCGTAACGATGTGGCAGGGGTGGAACGGTTCCATCCCCGCCTGTCTCATCGGTTGCCATGGAGGGCAATATCATGCGACTCATTCTCATCTGGTGCTGCAATGCGCTGGCGCTGCTGGCAGTGGCTTATCTGCTGCCGGGGGTGCGCGTGGACGGCATCGAATCCGCGTTGATTGCCGCGCTGGTGCTCGGCCTTATCAATACGCTGATCCGTCCACTGCTGATCCTGTTCACCCTGCCGGTCACCGTGCTGACGCTGGGGCTGTTCATCCTGGTCATCAATGGCCTGTTGTTCTGGTTTGCCGGATCGGTGTTGCGCGGCTTCCATGTAAGCGGTTTCTGGGCGGGCCTGATGGGCGCGCTCCTGTACAGCATACTTTCAGCGCTGTTCTCGCTGCTGATACCGAGACGGTCGTTGCGGCTGCCGCCGCAGGATGGGCCGATAACCAGAGACCATGACAAACTTTAAATCAGGGTAGGGTGCGCTTGCGCACCAATGCTGATGTGCGCAAGCGCACCCCACCGTGCTACCGTGCTGCTATAGCGGACATGCCGGCAGCCGTTGCAGGATCGGCCAATAATCATAGACCATGACAAACTCTAAATCATTCAGCTTTGAATTCTTTCCGCCGCAAACAGCGGAGGGCGTGGAAAAGCTCGCCGCCGCGCGCAAGCAACTGGCAATGCTCAAGCCGGAATTTTTTTCCGTCACGTTCGGCGCGGGCGGCTCCACGCGGGACCGCACGCTGGAAACCATCCGGCAGATTCACGCCGAAGGCTACAGCGCCGCGCCGCACCTGTCCTGCGTCGGCGCCACGCGCGCGAGCATCGGCGTACTGCTGAACGCCTACAAGGACATGGGCATCAGGCGCATCGTGGCGCTCAGGGGCGATCTGCCCTCCGGCATGGGCAGCATCGGCGAATTCCAGTACGCCAACGAACTGGTGTCATTCATCCGCGCGCAGACCGGCGACCACTTTCACATCGAGGTCGCAGCCTACCCTGAGTTTCATCCCCAGGCCAGATCGCCGCGCGAGGACCTGCTCAACTTCAAACGCAAAGTCATGGCCGGGGCGGATTCCGCGATTACGCAATACTTCTATAACGCGGATGCCTACTTCCGTTTCGTCGACGAGTGCCGCAAGCTGGGGGTCACCGCACCCATCGTGCCCGGCATCATGCCGATCGTTAAGTTCTCGCAACTGGCGCGCTTCTCCGATGCCTGCGGTGCGGAGATCCCGCGCTGGATGCGCAAGACGCTGGAAAGCTATGGCGATGACAGCGCAGCGGTGCAGTCCTTCGGCCTTGATGTCGTCACGCAACTGTGCGAGAAACTGCTCGCCGGCGGCGCACCGGGGCTGCATTTCTATACGATGAACCAGGCGGGGCCGTCGCTGGAAATCTGGAAACGGTTGGGGATTTGATGCGCGCGCCGGAACTTCTACTGCCTGCGGGCACCCTGGAAAAAATGCGCACCGCCTATGCCTTCGGCGCGGACGCGGTGTACGCCGGACAACCGCGCTATTCCTTGCGCGCGCGCAACAATGAATTCCAGCTGGAAGAACTGCAAGCCGGCATTCGGGAAGCGCATGCGCTCGGCAGAAAATTGTTCGTCGCCAGCAACCTGATGCCGCATAACGCCAAGGTGAAAACCTACATGGCGGACATGGAGCCGGTCATCACCATGCGGCCGGATGCGCTGATCATGGCCGACCCCGGCCTGATCGCCATGGTGCGCGAGCGCTGGCCGGAAGTGGACATCCATCTCTCGGTGCAGGCCAACACGGTCAACTACGCCGCAGTGAAATTCTGGCAATCGCTGGGACTCAAGCGCGTGATCCTGTCGCGCGAACTGTCGCTGGACGAAATCGAAGAGATACGCCAGCAGTGCCCGGACATGGAGCTGGAAGTGTTCGTGCATGGTGCGCTGTGCATTGCCTATTCAGGCCGCTGCCTGCTGTCCGGCTATTTCAACCACCGCGACGCGAACCAGGGCACTTGCACCAACTCCTGCCGCTGGGATTACCAGGTGGACAACGCTGTCGAGGACGGCAGCGGCGACATCCACAAAATCGACTTCGACTTCGACAAGGCGTTGAGCGAATCCGCGCTGTCCGATTGCGGTTCGCAGCCGCGCCATCCGCTGGCGGACAGGGTGTACGTCATCTCGCGCAAGGACCATCCGGGCGAGCTGATGCCGGTGCTGGAAGACGAGCACGGCACCTACATCATGAACTCCAAGGATCTGCGCGCGGTGGAGCACGTCGAGCGCCTGGTGAAGATCGGCATCGACTCGCTGAAGGTCGAAGGCCGCACCAAATCCATCTACTACGTGGCGCGTACCGCACAGGTGTACCGGCAGGCGATCGACGATGCGGTAGCAGGCCGCCCGTTCAATTACTCGCTGCTGGGCGCGCTGGATGCACTGGCGAATCGCGGCTATACCGATGGATTCTACGAGCGCCACCACACCCACGAACAGCAGAACTATCTGCGCGGCCACTCGGAAAGCACGCGCCAGCAATACGTCGGCGACATCGTCAGTTGCGCCAATGGCGTGGCCGAGATCGACGTGAAGAATCGTTTTCAGATCGGCGACAAACTCGAGATCATCCATCCCTCCGGCAACCGTATCATCGCCCTGAACGAGATGCGCAGCCTCGAAGGCGAAGCGCTCAGCGTGGCACCCGGAAGCGGGCATCGTGTGCAGATACCGTTGCAGGGCGAACTGGCGAAGGGGATGGTTGCGCGGTTTTTGTAAACGTCGATAACCTCCTAAACCGTTCGCCCTGAGCCCTTCGATAAACTCGGCACTGGCCCGTCGAACGGTGAACAACAATGGAGCGCAAAACCATGAGCTTCTGGGTTTACATCCTGCACTGTGCAGATAATTCATATTACACCGGACACACCGGCAATCTCGAAAAGCGTATCGGCGAACACCAGAACGGCTTGAGCGACAGTTGCACCTCCGGGCGATTGCCCGTCGAATTAGTGTTGAGCCGGGAATGCTCCTCCCGTATAGAGGCATTGACCGCCGCGAGACAAATCAAGGGTTGGAGCCGCAAGAAGAAGGAAGCGATGATGCGTGGCGATTGGGCTGAAGTATCTCGTTCGGCGAAGAGTGCTGATCGGGATGGCACGCCCGTCCATTTTTCGACAAGCTCAGGACGAACGGGGAACGGTCACTCTTGATGCGTGGCAAAGTTGACGCGTTCCTTCTCTACATGCTGGCGGCGGCGGAGGCTCAGCTGGAGATGCGGTTGAACAAGGCGGCATAAATCATTCGATGCAATAATGCGCCAAAGGGTTCTGTGAACGTGAAGCTTGCTTGAAAAGGCACCGATTAATCTAATTCGCCATTCACCATAAACCATTGCTTGCCACTTTCTTATTTGTCCTATGATTTTTTCTACTGTTAATCAATCTGGCCGCTACGCCGCGCTGCATCCGCTATTCCCGCGCGCGTTCGACTACATCCGCGACACAGACCTGTACGCGCTCGCGCCGGGCCGTTATCCCATCGTCGGCGATGATCTGTTCGCCATCGTGGAGCATGTGCCGGGGCGCACGCGCGCAGCGGCGAAGCTGGAATGCCACCGCAAGTACATCGATATCCAGCTGGTGCTGGAGGGAATCGACGAGATGGGCTGGAAACCGCTGGCGGATTGCCACAACCCGGTGAGCGATTACAGCGCGGAGAAGGATATCCGGTTCTTCCACGATGCGCCTGCCGCGTGGATTGCCACGCCGCCCGATGCGTTCTGCATCTTCTTCCCGGAGGATGCGCATGCGCCTTTGGTGGGAGCAGGCCGCATCCGCAAAGTGATCTTCAAGATCGCGGTTAGTGCGGGTTGATTTATCGTAGCACGGCCAGCGCATGTGCAGTCTTGGCCGCACCGGGTGCGGCGGCTAACATGGCTTCATATTGGGCATAATAATGAAACGTGGCTACGCCATCGACAGTTTCTGGAGGGTCTTTTTCAGAGGTTTGCTGGCGCCTACCCCAACTTGTCGGCAAGCAGTTCGCGGACATCCAGTATCAACACAATCTTTCCAGTGCTGGACAGGGATGTGCCGGCGACGCCCTTCGGGCACAACGTATCTATCGACTTGAATGCTACCTCGTTCTGTCCTGCGTCGCCGTCGACCGCAAGAATAAGGTTGTTGCTGCCAAACTGTATATGCACGCCCAGTTCCGGCGGTTTCATTTCTTCCCATCCGATCAGTCTGGACAGAGGCAGCACACGCATCGCCTCGCCATGAACCAACATAATGGTTTGTCCGGATATTTGCTGAAGATCCGATTGGGAAATAGGCAAAACTCCCCGCACCAATGAAGACGGCACCGCGAGTAATTTGTCGTTCAGGCGCAGCTGGCGCACCTGCAGCAGCCCCAGTTTGAGTGGCAGTATGATGGTAAACTCACAGCCACTGCCGAGTTCCGAATCCAGTGATATTGTGCCGCCAAGTTTCTTGATGCCTGCCTGCGCAATACTGAGACCACCCGAATTCCCAATGTGGGAAAGGGCCTGGGTCCTGGGCGAAAAGCCGGGAAGAAATACCAGGTTCAAGCATTCATTTTTCCCCAGTCTGTTTGCCGATTCTGCATCAATCAGTCCTTGCTCGATGGCCCTGGCGCGGATGGATTCCGGCGCCATGCCCTTGCCGTCGTCGGTTACGGTGATAATGATGTGGCTTTCTTCCTGACGCGCACCCAGGTATAGCAGTCCAGCTCTGGGCTTGCCGACGGCCAGGCGTTGAATGGTATCCTCTATGCCATGAATCAGCGCATTACGCAGCAGATGCACCAGCGGTTCATTGAGCTGGTCGATGACGTTTGTGTCAAGTTCGGTTTCCTCGCCAGCCAGAACCACTTCCACTCTCTTGTTGAGCAGGAGTGACAGGTCATCCACAAGCAGCTTATATTTGCTGAAAATGCGACCGATCGGTTGCATGTGCGTTCTTACGATTGCGTTACGCAATTTCTTCGCCAATGCGTCAATCTGGTTAATGGACTCATCCAGGCTGTCCAGCATGGCAGAGTCCGACTGCTTTTTTTCGAGATAGCGCAGCAAGTATGCCAGGTTGTTTTTAATCTCCGCCATCCCATCGGACAGGCTGAGGACTTGATTCAGGCGATCAGCGTCCACCCTTATGGTGCTGTCCTTTTCAGTGTCTGTTTTGCGGTGTGCTTTTGAACCGGCCTTGTTCGCTCCGATATCGGTAGCGCGCCTGCCGCTTCGGTCGAATGCCGGGATCGGGGTGTTCGGTGGAGGTTGCTCGTGGGGAGGAGGGGGGTGCGCGGGCACGCGGTTGGTGTCGGATGGGCTCGCGAGTGACTGATACAACACATTCCAGTCCGGGTTGTTCGCATCACGAAGTGGCGCTGAAGATGGCGAGAACATTACGGCAGGTTTGGTGGGAGATCCTGCTCGTTCGCCTTCAAGTATGGAATTCAGTTGGGCCATCAGACTTGCTGCGGGGGCTGTGGCAGGTTGCATGTTCTCCGCCAGAGAACCGAACATCTGCCGCACTTCTTTCATCACGGCGTGAGTTACAGCCATCAGGTTGGCATCCAGTGCCAATTCGCCGTTACGCAACTTGTCGAACAGACCCTCGGCCAGGTGGCATAATTCAACCAGCGCCGTCGCATTGAGAAATCCGGCGCCGCCTTTGATGGTATGGAAGTTGCGGAATATTACATTGAATACACTGCTGTCGTTCGGGTTGCTTTCCAGTCTCAGCAGCAAGTCGTCAATCTCGGATAGCAGGCCGGAAGACTCGATCAGGAAGTCCTGCATCAGATCTTCCATTCCGGCAAAATCGCTCATGCCCAATTACCGAGGGGGCTCAGAATCCGAAACTTTCCAGTAACTCATCAACCTGGTCATGGTCGGATGCTACCAGTGTTCGTTTATCAGGTTTGATTGTCGGGCGGCTCAACAATTCGGCATATGCGCCGGAATCCGCGGAGGACGGGGGATTGGCGATCAACAACTCCAGCAATTGCTTTTCCAGTTGCTGTGTTATGTCCACAATTTGCTTGATAAGCTGGCCCGCCATATCCTGGGAACCCTGGGTATTTATGATTTCCATCAGGTGCGCATTGGTTGTATTGGCTTTATCCGGTAATTCTACCAAAAAGTCCTTGGTCTGGTTGACCAGGAGCCTGAATTGATCGACGTCCAGCTTGTTGTCAAACAGCTTTTGCCATTCATTCGCCAATGTCAGTGATTCGGACTCAATCTTCTGAATCACCGGTTGTGCAGCCTCTGTGGCATTGAATATGCGATCGGCAGCCTGCCTGGTCATGGACGCGACATAGTCCAGGCGGTCGTAGGCGTTGGGAATAAGGGCAGTTGCTCTTTGCGTGGTTTTGTCATAGCCCAATTTTCGCAGGTTGTCGTGCAGGATTCGAGTCATATGTCCAACCCGATTGATAAGCATTTCGGAAGGATCGCAGGACGGAGATGACGCAGCGACTGCCTTGCACTCCCTGTTTTTCATGACAATGCTGTCAAACAGCGCTTCCATATCTTCCGAATCCCGAGTTGTTACGGTTCCATGGCCCATCGTTGTCCTCATTCAGGCAGGTCTTGAAAAATTTTGTTCAGTTTTGCATCCAGAGCAGCAGAGGTAAAAGGCTTGACGATATAACCACTGGCCCCAGCCTGCGCCGCCTCGATGATTTTTTCCCGGCCGGTCTCAGTGGTAACCATCAATACAGGCAGATGGTTGAGTTTGGGATCCGCGCGGATGGACCTTAGTAACTCAATCCCGGTCATGTTGGGCATATTCCAATCTGACATTACGAAATCAAAATCACCATTGTGCAGTTTGTTCAAGGCATCAACACCGTCTTCCGCTTCGTGTACGTTAGTATAGCCCAGGGCCTTAAGAAGATTGCGCATGATGCGGCGCATGGTGGGGAAATCATCTACCACCAGAAACTTCGTGTTTAAGCGATTATTCCGGGCACTAGTCACTTTGGCTGTCACCACATATATCAGCACTGATCATTGGCATGACTGATTCCGGAGGAAGATCGATTGGATTTCAATGCCAGCCTTGCGCAGGCGCATTTTTTTTGCTGTTGCTCTTCCCGGCGCGGGAAGGAGGGCGGCAAATGCCGCATACATAATCCGAACACAGTTCCTGGGTGTGCACTACAAAATGTCCACCGCACTCGGTGCAGTCGGTCAGTTGCATCATCTTGGCGTCAAAAAAGCGTATCAGGAACCATGCGCGCGTTATGCTGAGAAGGGGCTCGTCTCCGCTAAGCCCGATTTGTTCAAGGTACAACCGGTAGCTTTTGATCAGGGCTTCAACCCCGGTAAGGCTGGTGTTCGAAGTAAAGAACTGGTGGATGCCCATAAACAGGGAAGAATGGATATTCGGCGCCCAGCTCAGAAACCAGTCAGTTGAATAAGGCAACATCCCTTTGGAGGGGGAATTCCCCTTGATTTCCTTGTATAGTTTGAGCAATCGTTCGCGGCTCAGCGCGGTTTCTTCCTGCAGCAGCTGCAGGCGCGCGCCCAGTTCAATCAGGTCGACAGACATCCGGATTTGATACGCTTCGGTTACCAGACTCTTGTTGCGCATGGTATTTCTCCACAGATAATCATTCGGTCAGTGTATCAAGCAGCCATAGCCTCAATCTGTTGCCCGGCCATCAGGATGGCGCTATGTGCTTGCGGCATCAGCCGCTCCCTGTTGAAATCGGTGATCATGCTCAACAGGATTTTTTCGTCCAGGCGGAAGCGGCATAACAGCATGTTGGATGCCGCCATCTTGAGCATTTGTGCTGGACTCAGGCCGGCAATAAGTTCAACCATTTCGCCGCTTAATCCAAGGCGGAACATGGCTGTTTCCTTGTCTTCAAGAATCATCTGCCGCGCCAGCAGCAAATAGGACAAATTGATTTCCTTGATATCTTCATTCTGTTGGGCCGACTTCATAATCACTCCTCTCGCAACAAGTTGACATGGGCTGCATGTTGCCTCGTAAGATGAGCAGAACCAATCAGAAGTCTTCTATTTAATTTGTAGGAAGTTTCCCTATAGCCAGCAATTTTAGATAACAACGACAATGCCAACTTGCCTCAATTGTCGGCTGCTCCTCAGGAGCCTGGCGCGAAAAAGGCGAAGCCGAGGGAAAGTCCGCTCCAGCCAAATCAACTGCACGCCATGAGCAGGAATGCCAATGAAAAATTTCCTTGCTTCAATGTTGTTCATGGTCGCGGCATGGTGGCGGCGTATGCGGCTAGGCAAATTATCCTTGCAAGGTGAACTTGCTGTTGCAGGCCATAAGTTGAAGTTGGCTGAATGGCGCTCCCGATCCAGCACCGGTTATTTTGCCTGCTTCCCCTTTTCCATATTATCCAGGGTTTCCCTTGCAGATTTTTCAATCTGCGCATAACGTTTGCCGCATTCCCAGGTTCCGCAATTAATCCGCATCCCGCGCAATTCCTGCTGCAAGTCAGAGAGCCGGGTAGCATATTGCGGATTTTTGAGTTTTAGAATTTCCGCTTCGATTATCATTTGATCCCGCAAATGCCAGGTTTTTGGAATCATATCATTTAGAATGTTATATGCAGCTTGTACTTGCCCCTCAAGAAGATAAGTTTCCCCCAGTAAAATTGCGCTATCCACCCTTGCTGGATCCTTGCGCAGCGATTCTTGAAGAAGTGCCCTGGCACGAAGCAACTGATTCGAATCAGAACCATATCGTTTGCCGAAGCCAATAAGAAATCCAGCCTCATTGGCAGGAATTGCCGCATCATATTTATTTTGGTTTCGCATTAACTCATAGCCATCAATAATTTCGCCAAAAACTTCCCTTGCCTGCTGCGCGGTTATTGCCGGATTATTGATGACTTCATTTTCCATGCTGGCTGTAATATAACGTTGCGCGTTCGTATCTGATGGCCTGATGGAAGCAAGCAATGTGGCAAGGGAAATCGGGCTGTATCCTGGAGCGAATGCATGGACAATTTGCCATCCTGAAGATCCTCCCCGCAACAGTGACAGACTGATGGAGGAAAGGAGCGCATTGAAGCCATTGACTGCAATCACCATCAACACCATGACGCTAAATATCCTGGTCAAGGGTCTGGGCGAATTTCCTGTTGATTGCCGAAGCGGAAGGCTGGGTGCAGGAGTCAAGCATGCGAGATATATGCCAACCAGGATATTGATATAAATCAAGTAGAATGAAAAATTGACAGCCGCATGCAAAACGACGGCAGTTATACCGGCCACTATGCCTATATTTTCAATTCGTTCCAGAGCGGAACTGGCTGCGAGTCTCCTAATGCTCTCCAAGTACAGCCATCCAAATATTCCAATTAAAATCACAAATAATGCTATTCCGCCCTCCTGCAGCAATTGCAAGTAATCATTATGGGCGTAATATCCGGCGGTTCCCGTCTCGCCGGCACTTCGATACGCCGGATAGATATAATTCCATGATCCCAATCCCCCTCCAAGCCAAGGTGCGTCAAGCCACATTTTCAGGGTGGATTGCCACATCAAGAATCGGGGCGATCCGGCCGCCTGAGCAGCATGCGGTAACACTATGGCTGCCTGATAGGAAGCAACGGTAAGATGGCTTGAATAAAGTGAATAAATAAAAAAAGTTGCGGCGGCCATGGCGCAAACCAACAGCAAGCGCACTCGCGCAACAGTCTTCCATTGCATCAATGCAATGATTGCGAACAGAAGCATCCAGATCAGCAATGCTGTTCTTGATCCTGACATCATGAGTGCCATCAGAATAACAAGTAGAGCGAAACCGATCGGTTTAACCGCGCTGTCACCATGCTTCAAGAAAAGAAAACGGGTAAACAGCGGGAACCACAATAAATTGAGCAGACAGCCATAGGTATTCGGATCCGATAATGGCCCGACAGCCCTGGTATAACCTGAAACCGTGACTTGCAGTATTCCCCAGACAGCAAGAAGGCTGCCCAGCAGCCCAAGGGAATTTCGCATTAATGGCCACGCGGACGGATAGCTTGTTGCATGGAATTGCCAGCCGAGATAGGCCAAGGGTAAAGCCAGGAAAGTCCACGTCGTGAACCAGCCGATAGAGCCGACACCTGACCAGAACTGGGCCAGGGTAATCCACACGGCAAGCAGAAGCATCACCACCGCCCGCATTCCCACCAGGGAAGCGTTGCCTTGCCCCTGCCATAAAGCAAACAGCACCCAGATCAGCAATAACAGGTGCGCATTGGCAACATTCAGAAACAGCGCCCCCACAATTGCCAGGCCGGGTAATAAAATGCCCAATTGGGGTTTCAGTAAATTCATTTATTAGTTCAAAACAAAAGCCCCCCGAAAAATCGAGGGGCTTTCAGCACGATTGGCTAACTGCAAGTTACTTGCAAAGACCTGCTGCAAGACATTTCGAAGACGGATCTGTCGACCATGCCACATTATTGCTGCCGCCCGCACCTGCATTCGAAACAGTAGGCTTCATGACAAAGTCTACACCGGTAACGGAGCTATAATCAAATGTGGCATCTCCAACAGCATGGATAGTACCATCAGCATCAACGGTCATGCTGGCCAAATGACCACTCGTCCCGGGCATAGTCGGGAAGCCATTGGCTCCGGCAGAAATACCTGTAATGGTAGTTCCCGAAACACAGGTCGCATCCGTGACACACTCTTCAACCGCCAGCTTGATCGGCGATGTTGACTGTACTATTTCAGTGAACTTGGCCTTCTTGGTGTAGTTTTGGTAAGACGGAATCGCTACAGCGGCCAAGATGCCGATGATTGCGACCACGATCATCAATTCGATCAGGGTAAAACCTTTTTGGACTTGTTTCATGACGATTCTCCTAAATAATTGGGGTGGCTTAAAGTGACACACGCAGTGCGCAATTCAACTAAAGCAGAAAGCGTGCCACCCAGCCAACCGCCTCTGGCCAGCCCAAAATTCAACAAAACAGGAAGAATCTGTCGATCATCAGCATGCCTTCAAGACCAGATTTGTCAGTTGTTGTGACAATTTACGTCACCTGCGGCTTATGGAACGTACCCGGGAATCCTGCTTTCATCGACCACATCTATCTGCCCGGGATCGAGGAATTGCTTTGCATAAGCCAAATAGACTTTTTCGCGCACAAACAGGTCAAACAAATCCGGGTCGACATGGCCATTGAGTCTGAGCTTACCCAGTATCTCAAGCGACTCGGTGAGGCTCTTGCCTTTTTTGTAAGGTCTGTCTTTCGCCGTCAGCGCCTCAAAAATATCAGCGATCCCCATCATCCGAGCCTGTACCGACATTTGGTCCCGCGTTAGCCCTTTGGGATAACCTTTTCCATCCATGCGTTCATGGTGACCGCCGGCATATTCCGGAACATTTTTAAGATGCTGGGGCCAAGGCAAGGACTCAAGCATTTTAATGGTGACATTAATATGACGATTGATGATTTGGCGCTCGGCCTGGGTAAGTGTGCCAAAAGGAATGGTAAGGTTCTCCAGTTCATTATGGCTAAGGAAATCGCTCGCTATGCCTGTTTCATTGCGCCATTGATACGAGGCTATTTCACGAATCCGCGCCTGGTCTTCTTCCCCCATTTTTTCCGAACCCATGTTGCATAACCGCAGGAACGCACGATCCTCGTCCAATTGTTTTATTCGCGAGCGGAAGCGGTTGCGTACCGATTTTTCCGCCTCAACGTCCTGACCGGCTTCCAGCAAGGCTTTCAACAGGTCAATTTCGGCATCGCGTTTCAACACCTCAAAGCGCGTATCCAACAAATGAATTCGATCAAACAGGGTTTGCAACTTGGTGGCCTTGTCCACCACATGCACTGGAGTCGTTATCTTTCCACAGTCATGCAGCAATCCGGCAATCTTGAGTTCGTAACGGTCCTTTTCAGACATCACGAAATTTTTGAGCGGCCCCCGATCGGTTTTATCCGCTGCTTCTGCCAGCATCATGGTCAGGATGGGCACACGTTCACAGTGACCGCCGGTATAAGGAGATTTATCATCTATTGCGGTGTTGATCAGATTTACGAAGGATTCAAACAGGCTTTCCAATTGTTCGATCAGGCGCCGGTTGCTTAATGCAATCGCAGCCTGGGAAGCCAGAGATTCTCCCAGGTGCTTGTCATCCTCGGTAAAAGGAACAATAGCGCCATTCACCCGATCCAGCGCATTGATCAGCTGCAAAACCCCGATTAATTCGTTCTCGTGGTTACGCATGGGTATCGTAAGAAACGAGGTGGATCGATACCCCGTGCGTTTATCGAATGCCTTGGTGCCAGAAAAATCAAACCCTGCAGCGATGTAAGCATCGGGAATATTGACTGTTTCGCCGCTCAAGGCCGCATGAGCCACCACCATGGCGTGATTCGGGTCGCCATTATCGGTATACAGGCGAACCGGATAAAACTGGATTGGCTGTCCCGTTGTGCCGCCCATTGCAATTCCCAGAGAATCGGTCCGGAGAATCTCAAACCTCAATAAGTTCTGCTCGGGGTCAAACAGATAAAGCGTCCCTGCATCGGCATTGGTGATACGCTTTGCCGCTATCAATATCGCTTCCAGCAGACGACTTATGTTGCGTTCGCTCGAGAGTGCAATGCCAATATCGTTTAACGCACTCAGCCGGTGCAATAAATCATTGGGTTGATTGTTGGTTTGAATTTCCATGCCGGCGGGGTTACGGCAAAACAAATATTATTTAATACAGACAGCGCGCACTTGATGCATATCTGTTATGCCCTGCAGGACTTTCTCAATGCCATCCTGTTTCAAGGTTCGCATGCCTTCATTCAGCGCCGTGGCAAGCATTTCTGCTACCCGTGCATGTTCCTGTATGTTCTTCTTCAACAAATCCGAGCCCACCAATAGTTCATGCAGTCCCACGCGACCACGATAGCCGGTGCCGGAGCAATTTTCGCAACCCACAGGCTCATACAAGGTGAACTGCCCCTTGTCATCGGAGAATAACTTGACCCATTCTGCATGAAGCTCGTTATAGGCATGGTCAGGGTCTTGCTTCCACTTCTCGGTATGGGCCAGCTCCGCGGCATACTCGGCCAATATCAACTTGATTTCATCCTGGGTGGCAACATGAGGTTTCTTGCACTGTTTGCACAAACGTTTGGCCAGGCGCTGAGCCAAAACTCCCAGCAGGGCATCCGCAAAATTGAAAGGATCCATACCCATATCCAATAACCGGATTATGGACTCGGTCGCGCTATTGGTATGCAGAGTCGCAAAAACCAGATGGCCCGTGAGCGACGCCTCAATACCGATGGCAACAGTTTCCTTGTCACGCATTTCGCCTACCATGATTACATCCGGATCTGCGCGCAAAAAGGCTTTCATGATGACAGCAAAATCCAATCCGGCTTTTTTGTTGATTTGCACCTGGCGCAAGCCTTTTTGCGTAATTTCCACCGGGTCTTCGGCCGTCCATATCTTTGTATCAGATTTGTTGATGTATCCCAGAACGGAGTGCAGCGTTGTAGTTTTACCCGACCCCGTCGGCCCGCATACAAAAAGCAGTCCATATGGCTTGGTAATGAGGGATTTCAACACTTCCAGGTTACGTGCAGACAACCCAAGATTATCAAGCTTGATTGGTTCACCGGAAGCCAGAATACGCATGACCACATCTTCCACCCCGCCTTGCGAAGGCAAGGTGGCGACGCGCAATTCAATGTCCAGCGGCCCAAACTTTTTAAACTGAATCTTGCCATCCTGTGGTTTGCGTTTTTCCGAAATATCCAGATTGCACATAATCTTGATACGCGTAATCAGGGCATTGCGATAGGTTGCGGGTACCTCGATATAATTTATGAGCGACCCGTCCTTGCGCAGACGGATCTGGGTCTTGCCTTTCCCGGGAGCGGGTTCGATATGGATATCCGATGCACCCAGTTTATGCGCCTCGACGATAATCTTGTTAACCAGCTTGACCAGTTCATTGTCTGCAGCGGCATCAACATCTTCCATGGTGATGGAATCAGCCTCCTCTTCTTCCCCGCCAAGAGAAGTAAGAAAATCATCTACCGAGCCTTCCAGTTCAAAACCGGGAGTCCCAACGCCGGTCCCCTCGCCGCCATAGAACAAGTTCAGAGTGGCAGTGAATTCACGCTGGGAACAAACCCTGAAAATCAAACGGCTTTTAGGGAAGATATTGTTTACTATGCGAGAAGCCTGAATGCGCTCAGGATCAGTAGTGAGTATCACCAAGCCATCCGGTGTATCGTCCACTGGCAGCCAATGGTTGCTCTCGACATAATCACGCTTCAGGTTTTTCAGCAAGTCGGCTGGCTTTATGCGGTCGGCCTTAAATGGCTCATAGGGCACATTGAAAAAAATGGCTAGTGCTTTGCCCAATGCGGATACGCTGACCTGGAACTCATCCACCAGGACATCTTCAATATCAACACCTTTGCGGCGTGCCGTGCGGGTGGCCAACTCGAACTCGGCCGCAGAGATAACTGCGTCAGCCACCAGGAAGTCATATTTTGTTTTCGAAAAGGATTGTGGCTGACGCCGGCGCAACGCCACTGCCAAGGTTTCCGCCAATTCCTGCACACCATCGGACACGAGCAGCGGAAAAGGCTGGCTGGAAAGGCTATTGATTAGTTGAATTACGCCAACAAGCTCGCTGTTAGCTAAATCAAGAATGGGCGCGACCAGCATTTGCTGGGTGCGGTAGCCTGTCCTTTTATCCACATCCCGCAAGAATCTCAGGCTCGGGGAATGTGCGGCCAATTCCTTTTCGTCATAAACATCCTTAATGTTTAGCGTTTTTTTGTTCAGCGCGACAAAACCGGCAATGCTCTGCTCGGCAATAGGCAACTTGAGATCCTTGAAGGAATTCAACCCGGTCTTGATCTTGGATATGAGTGTCGACTTGTCATCTCCCACTACATATACGGTGAGCCGATCAGCATTAAACAGAGTGCAAATTTCCTTGCTGACATCGAGCATTATCTCGTCGATATTACTGGCCGCATGGATCTTGTTGACGACCTGATTGAGACCCTTGGTAAACGCCAAGCGTTGTTCCACTTCATGGGCGTTATTCCGTTGTTCCGGCTGGTCCTTTACTAGAATATTCATCCGCTGCTCCCCCAACAACCCTGTTTAATCCTTTGCTTCAGATGCTTACGCCCAGACTGATTATTTCATAAATTGTAAACGTGATATGCCCTTGATAAGGCCTCCGCAGTATATACCTTCAACGAGGCAAACGTGGAGGCGCCTCGTCCATCAGAATTCAAACACATGGCCATTTTGCAGCATCCTTGGGGTTGCGCCCTGCACGCATTCACGTATTTCCTGCATTGTTAACTCAACTTCTCCCGGCTTAAGGTGGGTAATGAAGATTTCCGGACGACATTTTAGCTTGTGCAATTCTTCTGCCAACATGCTCGGGCACAGGTGCTTGGACAACACGGCCAAGTCTCTTTCTGCATTGGAAAAAGCCGTTTCAATGATAAGGTAACCCAGATTGTCAATATTATTGACCGCTTTCCACAACTCATTGCTGCTTGTGGTATCTCCGCTGAAAACCAAGCTGGTCTTGCCGCTATCGAGCCAGAAACCCACCGCCGGTACCACGTGATTGGCCTGCAAAGCCGTAATCTTGCGCACCCCTGTCGTCTCAACACCTGTGGCCCGGGAAACATGACGCCCCTGTGGAACTCCCAGCTCTACGGTTTCTCCCACTCGTATTGCGTGATAACACATGTATGGCCGTTGCGGATCGGGTATCTGGGTAAAATCCGGCCAGATTTTCCAATTGAATATGTGCTGCCTGAGAATTTCCAGTGTCGCCTCGGTCGCATGTATGGTCAACGGTCTGTCTCGCATGAAACCCGCGCTGTCTGCCAGAAATGGAATGCTGGCAATATGATCAAGATGGGAGTGGGTGATAAAAACATGGTCGATCAAACCCAGTTCGCTCAGGCTGAGGTCGCCGACACCCGTACCTGCATCTATCAACACGTCGCTGTCAAGCAGCATCGAGGTGGTACGCGAGTTACCTCCTATTCCGCCGCTGCAACCGAGGATCCTGAGTTTCATGGTCAATTGCCCAGATTATAAAGCTTGACTGGTTAATTATTCGGTTGCTATTGAACCTTAAAGACAAGGAGCTTGTCCACTGAGTGCCGGCAAATAGTTTAGGGACTCCGCTCCCAATCAGCCAAGGCAGCCACACCAAGCATGGTGACGCTGCAAAACCAGAATCAATCAGCGCTCCATTTACTGAAAATCTATTCTGAGGTTTGCCAAGCGAATCAGTATTGTCGATTATATAACTTGCAATTTCGCAGGTTTTTCAATTTTTGCGAAACCCTTTATTCGGGCAATCAATGTTTGCGCGCCGGATTTGCAGAGCTTGATCAGAAAATCGCCGGGAAGACAAAGCTAGACATTGAACAGGAAATGCATGACATCGCCATCCTGCACCACGTAGTCCTTGCCCTCCACGCGCATCTTTCCCGCCTCCTTGGCGCCCTGTTCGCCCTTGTAAGCAATGAAGTCAGCGTACGAGACAGTCTGTGCGCGGATGAAACCCTTTTCGAAATCGGTGTGAATAACGCCCGCCGCCTGCGGCGCGGTGTCGCCCTTATGGATAGTCCATGCGCGGACTTCCTTTACCCCGGCGGTGAAATAGGTTTGCAGGCCAAGCAACTCGTAACCCGCGCGGATCAGGCGATTCAGCCCAGGTTCCTCGAGACCCAGATCGGCAAGAAATTCTTTCCTGTCCGCGTCGTCGAGATCGGCCAGTTCCGCCTCGATCTTGGCGCACAGCGCTACCACCGGCGCATGTTCTTTTGCAGCATACTCGCGCAACCGGTCCAGGTAGCGGTTGTTGTCAAAGCCGTCTTCCAGCACGTTGCCGACGTACATCGCGGGCTTGATGGTGAGCAGGCACAGCGGCTTGATGAGTTCCTTTTCCTCGTCGCTGAGCGCAAGGGAGCGCGCAGTCTTGCCTTCGTTCAGGTGCGGAGCGAGTTTTTCCAGCACGGCAACCAGCTTCAGCGCCTCCTTGTCGCCGGATTTGGCCTTCTTGCCATCGCGCGCGATGCCCTTCTCCACGGTAGCAAGGTCGGCCAGCGCCAGTTCGATGAGGATGGTTTCGATGTCGGCCAGCGGGTCAATCTTGCCCGCCACATGCACTACGTTGGGGTCATCGAAACAGCGCACCACGTTGATGATGGCATCGGTCTCGCGGATGTTGGCAAGAAACTGGTTGCCGAGTCCCTCACCCTTGGAAGCACCGGCAACCAATCCCGCGATGTCCACAAACTCGACAATGGCCGGCTGCATGCGTTGCGGCTTGACGATTTCCGCCAGTGCCGCCATGCGTGCATCGGGCACCTCGACGATGCCGACGTTGGGCTCGATGGTGCAGAAGGGATAGTTCTCCGCTGCGATCCCGGCCTTGGTAAGTGCATTGAACAGCGTGGACTTGCCAACATTGGGGAGGCCGACGATGCCACATTTCAGACTCATGGTTAACCCTTAAAATTATGCGCTGTGCAGCTTCAGCATTGCCGCTTCCAGCTTGCCTTCCACGATAAGCGGAGCCACTTCCTGTGCACGCTGCATTGCTCCATCTATCAACACTTGCTCTTCGCGGCGTGGTGCATTGAGAACAAAATTCGATACTTCGCTGCGCTCGCCGGGATGGCCGATGCCGATACGCAGCCGCCAGAAATCCTTGGTGCCGAGATGAGCGATGATGTCTTTCAAACCATTGTGGCCGCCGTGGCCGCCGCCGAGTTTCAATTTGGCGCTGCCGGGCGGCAGGTCGAGTTCATCGTGCACCACCAGCACCTGCTGCGGGGTGATCTTGTAGAACTGAACCAGCGCCCCCACGGCACGACCGCTGACGTTCATGAAGGTCTGCGGCTTGAGCAGCCGCACTTCGTGTCCATGCAGGGCGGCGCACGCAATTAATCCTTGGGATTTGCTGTCGGCCTTGAAGGTTGCTCCATGCGCTTGCGCAAACTCATCCACCCACCAGAATCCGGCATTATGGCGCGTGGCTGCGTATTCACGCCCCGGATTGCCCAGCCCGACGATCAGTTTGATCGCGCTCATAATGACAAAGCCCGCCATGCAACTGGATCATGCATGGCGGGCTTCGCAGAAATCAGCCTACTTCTTGGCTTCAGCCGCAGGTTTCGCGGCAGCGGCCGGTGCCGCTGCAGCCGCTGCGGCAGTTTCTGCCGGGGCCGCTTCGACAACCGCTTCAACGGCGCCGCGCGGCACCTGCACCGTCGCCACGGCATCGCCAGCATGATGATGGCCGGCAATTTCTACCCCCTTGGGCAAATTGATGTCGGATACATGGATAGAATGACCGAGATCCAATGCAGCCAGATCCACTTCGATGAATTCAGGCAAATCAGCCGGCAGACAGGATATTTCCAGCTCATTCAACACATGGTTGATGATGCCACCCCCCACCTTGACGCCAGGAGCAATGGCGGCATTGATGAAATGCAAAGGCATCTTCATGTGTATCCTCTTTTGCGCTTCCACGCGCTGGAAGTCTATATGCAGCACTTGCTGACGGAACGGATGCATCTGGAAATCGCGCAGCAGCACCTGTTCCTTCTTGTCATCCAGGTGCAAAGTCAGGATGGATGCGTGAAATGCTTCGTTACGCAGGCTGTAATACAGGTTGTTATGATCGACTTCAATCAGGGCTGGCTCGCCACCACCATATATGATGCCCGGCACGCGACCGGTCTTGCGCAAACGGCGGCTCGCACCCGTTCCTTGCGCCTTGCGGGATGTTGCGCTCACTTCAATTTTCATTTTGTTTCTCCACTCAATTATGGAATCATCCGCGACCAGATAATTCCGGGTTTGCAGCCACCCCCATGGCAGCCGCCAAATTTACATCTATTCCATGAACAGCGAGCTGACCGACTCTTCCGCACTGATGCGGCGCATGGTTTCGGCCAGCAATTCCGCCACGCTCAACTGGCGAATGCGTTTGCATTCCCTGGCTTCCTTGCGCAAGGGAATGGTGTCAGTGACGACCAGTTCGTCGATTGCGGAATTCTCTATGCGCTCAATCGCCGAACCCGACAGAACCGGGTGCGTACAGTAGGCCAGCACGCGATCCGCGCCCTTTTCCTTCAGCGCCGCCGCGGCTTCACACAGGGTGTTGGCGGTGTCCACCATATCATCCATGATCAGACAGGTACGTCCCGCCACTTCACCAATGATATTCATCACCTTGGCGACGTTGGGTTTGGGCCGGCGCTTGTCTATGATGGCAAGATCGGACTCAAGGCGCTTGGCCAGCGCACGTGCGCGCACCACGCCGCCCACATCCGGCGACACCACCACCAGATTTGGATAATCATGTTTCCACACGTCCGACAGCAAAATCGGGCTGGCGTAAACGTTGTCGACCGGGATATCGAAAAACCCCTGAATCTGATCCGAGTGCAAATCCATGGTCAACACGCGATCCACGCCGGCGCCGGTCAGCATATCGGCGACCACCTTGGCGGTAATCGCCACACGCGCCGAACGCAGACGCCTATCCTGCCGCGAATAACCCAAATACGGTATTGCCGCCGTGATGCGCGAAGCGGAAGCCCGTTTCAGCGCATCCACCATCACCATCACTTCCATCAAACTATCGTTGGCCGGGGCACAGGTGGATTGCAGCACGAATACATCTTTGCCGCGCACGTTCTCAAGAATTTCGACCATCACTTCGCCATCGGAGAATCGGCCGACGGTGGCACGTCCGAGGCGAATGTCAAGGTGCCGCGCCACATCTTCTGCAAGCTTAGGATTGGCATTGCCGGTGAATACCATCAAGCTGTCGTAGGACACCACGTGCAATCCCTCGAATTAAGCGGCATGTAACCGGCACCCAACAGGCACGAGCGCCACATGCAGCATGAAACTGGCTGGGGAGGTAGGGATCGAACCTACGAATGCCGGAATCAAAATCCGGTGCCTTACCACTTGGCGACTCCCCAAAATATAAAATTCAATCGGCGGCGAAATCCCGCAACGGATGGTGTGACAACCCGCGCGCCACTACGCCGCGCATGCCCGGCGGCAGCCTTGCCAGCACGCTCCGCGCTTTAGCCTCCGCAGCAAATTCAGCAAACACGCAAGCTCCTGAACCAGTCATCCGGGCCTTGGCAAACTGCCCCAACCAATCCAGATACCGCACCACTTCAGGATATAAGCGGCACACCACAGGCTCCAAATCATTGTGAGCGCTGAGCAATTGCCGCTCCGAAAGGCCGCGAATTCTGAAGGAAATCGTATTTCGTGTCAAATCGGGATGTGCAAAGATTTGCCCGGTAGCGACATGGACGGGCGGGAATAACACCACATACCATGCGTCAGGCAAAGGGTAGGCCTGCAATTGCTCTCCCACTCCTTCGGCAAATGCATTCTCCCCAAACACGAACACCGGCACATCGGCGCCGAGGGACAATCCCAGCTGCATCAATCTTTGGCGCTTCAAACCCAGATCCCACAACCGGTTAAGTGCCAGAAGTGCAGTAGCCGCATCGGAACTGCCGCCGCCCAGCCCCCCGCCCAGCGGTATCTTCTTCTCCAGCGCGATATCGACGCCATAGGCACAGCCGGTTTCCCGTTGCAGCAGGCGCGCGGCGCGCACGCACAAATCCTGTTCTTCCGGCACATCTTCCGGCCCGCTGATTCGACGTACCACCCCGTCCATGCGCAGGTTGAAATGCAGAATATCGCTGAAATCGATGAAACGGAACAGGGTTTGCAGCAAGTGATAGCCGTCGGCGCGGCGTCCTGTGACATGGAGAAACAGATTCAGTTTCGCCGGTGCCGGACAATTCAAGGTATCTACTGCATTTCCCATGCGTCTATCAGCAAATCGATTTCCAGTCCTTCACGCTGCAGTGTCATGTGCTGGGGCAAACTGTCGGCAGTCTGCAGCGCATATTTTGGGTAACGTATTTCCCAGCCGTCCTGCTTCATCAGACTGATGCGGTTATTCGCATCGCGTTCGATATCCACCTTGCTGTCAGGTTCTGGCAATGCCAGCACCCAATAACGCAATCCGTCAAGCGGCAAGCGCCAACCCAGTATTTGCTGCGTGAGCGCCTCGGCATTCTCTGCAAAGTATTGCTTGCCCGATGTATCCAGTTCCACTACATCTGCAGTGCGGTTAATGCGGGCCACGGTCTGCCCTAGCGGCGCAAGCAGCAATATTTCATCCTCCCGGTTGGCATTATGTGACCAATGCATCCCGACGAATGAGCGGTCGTTGTCATGTCTGACGGCGATTCGTCCGCTCAGGGAAAAAGATGAAAGCTCTGCTTTCTCAGGCCGGGTGGCAAGCTGTGGCGAGGGCGGATTGCTGGCGCAACCGGCCACCCACAGAGCAAGCAACAAGAATAGCCGCAGCATCAGGGCATGAATTTTTTCATTACTGTCTGTAGCGCAGCATTGTCAGAATGCGATTTGAGCGCTTCCCCCCAGATTTTTCTGGCTTGTTCCTTGTCGCCTTGCATCCACAATACTTCGCCCAAATGTGCTGCTATTTCAGGATCAGGTACGACGCTGTATGCGCGGCGCAGATACTCCAGGCTTTTCGGGTAATCGCCCAGGCGATAATGCCCCCATCCCATGCTGTCCAGGATGGCGGCATCATCAGGGGCAAGCTTGTTGGCCTTCTCCACCAACGCCATTCCCTCTTGCAGATGTTCGTTCCGGTCCAGCATGCTGTAGCCCAAGGCATTGTATGCCTGTGCGTCGTCGGATTTGAGCTGAATCACCTTGCGCATCATCTGCTCAAAAACATCATGCTTGCCAAGCTGTTCCGCCAGCATCGCTGCCTCGTACAATAACTCCGGATGATTGGGCAGTTTTTCCAGGCCTTGCGTCAAAAGCCGGTAAGCGGCCTCGACCTGCTTCGAATCCCGCAGCAATTGAGATTCAATAAGCATTAGCTGCACTCGCTGCTCATTGTTTTGCGCCTCGGTGTGATGCAAATAATCGAGAGCCTCATCCAGCTGATTCGCCTTGAACAGCAAAAACACCACTCGCAGGCGAGCCGCATATTCATACTCACCTCCTTCCACCTTGCGATAATATTGCAACGCCTGGCTGTCATTCTTCTTGGCCTCTTCCAGCTGGCCCAGGTAGTAATACACCGTGTTCGCATCTTTCCCCCCACTGTCCAGCGCCTGCTGCAACTCAACTTCCGCCCTGTCCAGGTTTCCCAGTTGCAGGGACAGCATTGCCACGGTAAATGCCAGATCAGCATTTTCCGGATGGTCATTTAATACTTTCTGGAATTCAGCCTGCGATTCCACGAACTTATGCTGTTCCAGCAGCACTCTTGCATAGAGGAGGCGCACTTGCACGGCATCGGGATGTCTCTCCAGGAATTGTTTTAGCGAATTGATGGCCTGCGCTGGTGCATCGCGCCGGGTCAGCTGCGCTTCAATCATTACGGCCATCGCCGATTCCGGATTCAAGGCGCGTGCTTGGTGCACTTCATCCAATGCCAACTTGGGATTGTTGTTTGCCGCAGCGGCCTGAGCCAGTACCAGATGCGATTCGGCTACATTTGGATAAGGTTGCGACAGGTCACGCATAAGGTTATATGCCGCTTCCTTGTCCGGGTTTTGCTCGATCAGGGAATAGGCCTGCAGGAGAGAATGTCCCGCCTTGTCCGGAAATTTAGCCAGCATCTCCACCAGGTATGGGCGTGCATCCTGCAAACGCCCCTCGGTAAGCAACGCGGTAACCAATAATTGCTTCGCCTGATCCGAGGTTGGTTCCAGTTTCAGCCACAGTTCAAGCGCCTCCACCGCCTTGTCCGGCTGACGCGCTTCAAATGCCAGTTGCGCGGCGCGGCGCGCCACACGGGGATCACGAGTAGAATTGGCAAGGTTCAGGTAAATTTGCGTCGCCATTTCCGGATTGCCACGCTGGCTGGAAACCTCGCCAAGCAGGAATTCATACAACAGCTGCGAATTCAATTCGATTTTGGGCAAGTCCGCCGCCTCTTCCGCCATTTCCTCATGCGGATTCGGCATCGCTTCCTGCTCTTCCTGCGGTTCCTGCGCTTCCTCACTGGGTACGGCCTGAACCTTCTGCTGCGGAGCATGGGCGCAGGCGGCCAGCAAAAGAAGGGAAACAATAATTGCACTACGCTTCAGCATCATCATATCGACATCTCTATTGGCAGCTCTTGCAAGTATGAAAAAACATTTGACTTTATTTATCGGAAAAAAATTCAACTCCCCGACAGGAATACCGGATTTTAGAGTCGCTCATATTAGGTTATATTGGGTATACATCACAACAGTAAATACAGCCCCATGCCTGCCGCTGCTCCCCTGACCATCCTGTCTGCCCGAAATTTGACCTGGCGTTTCAACCGCCGCGAGATCATCCACGGTATCTCGCTTGAACTGAAGTGCGGCGAGGTACTTGGTTTGCTGGGACAAAACGGCGCAGGGAAAAGCACTACGCTGCAAATGCTTGGAGGGGCACTCCTGCCGCATTCCGGGCAAATCGAAATTTGCGGGCTCGATCTTGTGCGTCACCCAGTCAATGCCAAGGCGCACATCGGCTTCCTGCCGGAAAACCCGCCCCTGTACAGGGAAATGCGCGTGGATGACTATTTGGTTTTCGTGGCCAGACTTCACTTCGTCCAGCCCGATCGAATCGCAGATGCGCTGAACGCAGCCAAGCTGCGATGCGGCTTGCGGGATGCGGGCAATAAAATCATCGGCACCTTGTCCAAAGGCTATCAGCAAAGGGTAGGGATCGCACAAGCCATTATTCACACACCTGACGTTATCATTCTCGACGAACCGACAGTCGGCCTGGATCCGGCACAAATGCGCGACATCCGCACGCTGATCCGCGAACTGGGCGATGCGCACAGCATTATTCTTTCCACCCATTTGATAAGCGAGGTGGAAAGCATTTGTGACCGCATCGAGATCATGCAGGACGGCTGCCTGGTTTTCGGCGGCACCAAAGAAGACTTGATGCAATCCGGTAATGGACGGATGAATCTGGAAACAATATTCATCCAGCTTACTGAAAACCATGCTGCCTGGAACCAGGCTCGATGATACGGTTAATTGCGCTTAAAGAACTGCGCAGCCTGTGCGTCTTGCCAACTACCTGGATGTTGCTCGGCGGATTTCAGTTCGTTTTCGCCTGGTTCTTTCTGGTGCGCCTGGACGCTTTCCTGCAAGTACAAAACCAGCTTGCGCAGATCGCCAGCGCGCCGGGCGCGACGCAAGCCGTGGCCGTGCCGCTGTATGACACGGCCGCCCTGATCCTGATGATGCTGACACCGCTTTTCACCATGCGCCTGTTCGCGGAAGAACGGCGCAACCAGACGCTGGTGCTGCTGATGGCCGCGCCGATTTCCGGCGCGCAGATCGTGCTGGGCAAGTTTATCGGCCTGATGCTGTTCCTGTTGTTCATCATTGCAGGTTGCACACTGATGCTGCTGACCCTGGCTACAGGCACGCAACTGGACTTCGGTCTGCTGCTCGGCAACGCTCTGGGCCTGCTCCTGCTGGCCGCCAGCTATGCCGCCATCGGCCTGTACATCTCCTCGCTCACCGCACAACCGCTTCTGGCCGCCAGCGCAGCGCTGGCAGTTCTGTTCGGATCGTGGCTGATGGAAAGCAGTGCCGCTGGCGACGACAATCCAGTCCGCGCCTTTGCGCCCACGGCGCATTTCCGGAGTTTCACCCATGGCCTGCTGAACAGCGCCGACATGGTTTATTTCCTGGTAATTTGCGCAGCCTTTTTGTGGCTGACGATAAAACGCTTGCATAGCAGCCGCATCTGCAGCTGAGTTGGATTAAATGGACAAGCACAAAATAAAAAACCTCGCCTTCGTTCTTGTGCTGTTCACCGGCGCAATGGTTCTGTATCAGCTCGCCGCGCGTCATCCGATGCAATGGGATATCACCCGCAGCGCCAACAACAGCCTGGATCGCAGCAGCGTGGATGTGCTAAAGCAATTGAATGGCGAGGTGAAGCTTACCGTGTTCAGCACCGGCAAGAATGCCAAGGGAGACAGTCTGCGCAAACTGATCCGCGATTTCGTCGCGCTGTATCAGCGCTACAAGCCGGATATCACGCTGAACTTCGTCGACCCGGCGCAGCACCCGGATGAAGCGCGTAGAGCCAACATCCAGGCCAATGGCGAGATGCTGGTGGAATACGCCGGACGCAGCGAACACCTGACCATGCTGAGCGAACCATCCCTGACCGGCGCGCTGCTGCGTCTCGCGCACAGCGAGAACAAGCTGCTGATGTACCTGAGCGGGCACGGCGAACGCAAACTGGACGGCATCGCCAACCACGACCTGGGCGAATTCGGCAAACGCCTGGAACAGAACGGCTACCGCATCGGCAGCCTGAACCTCACCGTTGCGCAGGACGTGCCGACCAATGCCAGCGCTCTGGTCATCACGCAGCCGCAGGTTGATCTGCTGCCGGGAGAAACGGACAAACTGCTGCGCTACATCGACAGCGGCGGCAACCTGCTCTGGCTGGTGGACGCCGAACCGCTGCACGGACTGCAACCGCTCGCCGACAAACTCGGGCTGCGTCTTACACCCGGTATCGTGATCGACCCCGCCGCCGAGGAAATGCGCGCCCCGGCAGCCTGGGCACTGGGCGCGGGCTACCCGCCGCACGCCGTCACGCACAACTTCAACCTGATCACCGTGTTCCCGTTCGCGCGCGCGCTTGGCTGGAATGAAAGCAAGGAATGGCAGCACACCGCACTGGTCGAAGCCGCGCCGCGCGGCTGGGTGAGCAGCCGCGCTCCGCAGGACAAGGCGCGATTCGACAAGACCCACGACGTGCCCGGGCCGGCCACCGTCGCGCTCGCACTGCAGCGCAACATCAACAACCGCGAACAGCGCATCGTCGTCGTCGGCAGCGGCTCATTCCTCGCCAACGCCTACTCCGGCAACGGCGGCAACATCAATCTCGGCGTCAACATGATGAACTGGCTCGCCAACGAAGACAAACTCATCGCCATCCAGCCGCGCGCAACGAAGGACAGCTTGATCAGCCTGAGCAAGACACAACTGAGCCTCATCAGCATTGGCCTCGTCATCGTACTGCCTTTGCTGCTGATGTTAGTGGGCGGGCTGTTGTGGTGGCGCAGGAGGCGATACAGTTAGCCACGGATTTGCGCGGAATCGAAGCGAAGGGACATCAATATTTTAAAGTGGCGGCTGGTGCGAGAGGCGCCAAGCAGATACTACGGATCGGCGGTTTCCCGATGCTGCAGTAACGTAGTTCGGTTCGCGCGAAGCGGCCAGTCAAATGTTAATCATGTGACGTTATAAAGCGAGACAGCGTACGATATAGTTTCTGTAATTGGCGTTTGTCGCTGGATTCCTGCGATATCTCTGAATCAACATTAAAATAGAATCCCATCGCTGTAGCAATAGAGAAAAGAAATGATAAGTCATCTAGGGCGCTATGAAATTATTGGAGAGTTGGGGCGTGGTGCCATGGGCATCGTTTACAAGGCCAAAGACCCGCTTATTGATCGCTTTGTTGCACTTAAGTCTATTAACCTTCATGGTCTGGACAAGAAGCAAAGAAAAGAATTCGAGGCACGGTTTTATCAAGAGGCCAAAGCGGCAGGGCGACTTAATCACACCAACATAGTTACAATCCACGACTTGGGTGAAAGTGGTGATGTGGCCTACATTGCGATGGAGCTCATGGAGGGACGCGAGTTACATAACGTTATAGGTGACAAGCGGCGCTTGCCAATTAATGAGACGTTGAACATTACAATTCAAGTGGCGGACGCCTTGGCATATGCCCATCAGTATGGCATCGTGCATCGCGACATCAAGCCTTCAAACATAATGGTATTGAGTAACGGCCACGTCAAGATTGCCGACTTCGGCATCGCGCAAATGGATGCCTCTTTGTCGCTCACGCAGGCCGGCATGATTATCGGGTCGCCTTTGTATATGTCGCCTGAGCAATTTAGTGGCGCTTCAGTTACCTCTCAATCCGACATTTTCTCACTTGGCATCGTGCTATATGAACTTCTAACAGGCCAACTCCCATTCTTTGGCGCTAATGTGAATTCCCTCATGTATCAGATTGTCAATGAAGCTCCACCAAAGGCCAGTTCATTGAACCCTGATATTCCGGCCATGCTCGACGATATTGTCTCTAAGTGTCTTGAAAAAAAACCGAAGGATCGCTACCAGAATGCCAAGAAATTGGCGGATGACTTGCGTTTATGCCGCGAGACGTTGTTGCATGCAAAAGAGGGTCTTGATAATCATTTCATGGCGGGCAAACGCTTAAAAAGCTTTGCGGTCCCCGGGGGTGTCTCACAGAGTTTCGTCACAATCAGCAGCTATCTTGCGATAGTGCTAATTTTTGTGCTCGACATAATTACGGATGCCACGATTCAGATGCACATGCTCTATTTATTTCCGCTAATTATGATTAGCTTTCATTGTGAACGAAAGAGCCTGGTTACCACGGCAGTCATATTGGCGATTCTGCTCCAGGGTTTTCACCTTGTGTCAGATCATACCCTCCCAATATTTTCAAAGTTCATACTTGCCATAATGATTCTTTCATCAACTATTCTGGTTGTCTATATGGCCAGAATCGCTCGCACAAACTTCTTGGAGGTCGGGCATCTCGTATCTTTCGATCGGTTGACCGGGCTGCACAATCGACTTGCTTTTGAGTCCATAACCGAAACGGAAATCATGAGACAGCGGCACAGTGGAGGCGTGTTTTCGTTTGCGGTTATCGACTTCGACAACTTCAAGGATTTGAACGATGCCAGAGGATACCTGGTCGGGGATGAGGCCCTGAAGCTTCTCGCAAACGTTATGCGTGAACATGTTCGACAATCTGACACAATCGCCCGAATCGGCGGCGATGAGTTTGCAATTCTAATGCCGAGTACCGAAGCAGCAGATTGCGAGTCGCTCTGCAAACAACTTTCCGTAACGATTTCAAAGCGGATGGCTGATGCCTCGTTCCCTGTCTCCACAAGCATCGGATATGTGACCTTCGAGCAGGCTCCTGCATCAATAGCCGAAGTCTTTGATATGACTCAACAGGCCATGCATGTGGCCCAGAAAGGCGGCAAGGGACAGGTGGTTGGCAGGGTCAACATTCAGACTCATACTTGAATTGACTGGCTGCATGGGGTGAACAACGGAAGTTCGGGCAAACACTATCAGCCAAATCAAGCCTGAATCAATACACCTTACCCCACACCTGAACAACCGCCATGCCCGAACTCCCCGAAGTCGAAACCACCCTGCGCGGCCTGTCTCCGCACCTGACCGGGCAGCGCGTCGCCGGCGTCATAATCCGCCACCCGCAACTGCGCTGGCCCGTGCCGAAGAACCTCCCCAAACTGCTGCGCGGCCAGACCATCCGCGCCCTGCGCCGCCGCGCGAAATATCTGCTGCTCGAATTCGATCACGGCACGCTGATCCTCCACCTCGGCATGTCCGGCAGCCTGCGCATCCTGCCGGCTGGTACGTCCGCAGAGAAACACGATCACTTCGATCTGCTGCTCGATAACGGAATCCTGATGCGACTGCGCGACCCGCGCCGCTTTGGTGCAGTGCTGTGGCACGAGGGCGATGTATCGACGCATCCCTTGCTGAAACATCTCGGGCCGGAACCGCTGGAAAAGCAATTTGACGCAGCTCATCTTTACCGCGCAACGCGCAACAAGACCGCCGCGATCAAGCTGGTTATTATGGACAGCCGCGTGGTGGTCGGCGTCGGCAACATCTACGCCAGCGAAGCGCTGTTCCGCGCGGGCATCAAGCCGCAACTTGCCGCCGGAAAACTCAGCCTGCCGCGGTGTGCCAGGCTGGTCGCGGAAATCCGCGCCACCCTCGCCGCCGCGATAAAGAAAGGCGGCAGCACCCTGCGCGATTTTGTGAACAGTTCAGGTGAACCGGGATATTTTCAGCAGCACTATTTCGTCTATGGAAGAGCCGGGGAACCCTGCCGAAAATGCGGCACGGCCATCAAACAGATAAGGCAGGGACAACGCTCGAGCTTCTATTGCCCGAATTGCCAGCGCTAAAGGATCCGCGCCTATCTTGCACGGTTGCATTCGCTGCTGTCCGCATCTGGGTATGAGCCGGATGCCGCCTACCCGGGTTCCGCCAGCGCGGCTTGCATCCACAACAGGCCGCTGTGTCATCTCCCAAGCCCGGCAAGGCAATTTGGTCTGCAGGTGGTTGACATGTTACTTCAAGGTATAGCCACGTTCTTCGAGGCAAGTCTCCAGGATGCTCTGGTATTCGTTGCGTTGCTGCGCATCAACCGCGCCGCTCGCAGGATCATAGCCGGTTTGCCCGGTTGCCTGATTTTCGCACACCTTGCCGATCGAATCGTTAGACTGCCGGGCTGATTTTTGTTCATGGGACGGTGAAAATCCGGCACGGCCGGCAATCCAATCAATGACGCGATGACTCGACTTTATTACACACCTGCTCCGCGCCCAGCAGGATGCGCGGGGAAGGGCGGCTGATCAGATCGGAAGAAACAAAAGCCATGTCACCCTTCATGACGGCATGCAGCGGCAGTTTGCGCCACAGCTTTCTGATTTCCTCAGATTGTTCGCCAGTATCCGCGATGCCAAGCAGTATCTGCGGCTGTTCCTTGACCAGCGCTTCACTGGAAACGACCGGAGTCAGCAAGGGCGCAGCGGCAAACACATTGTCTGCGCCACACAAATGCAGCACATCGCTGATGATGTGCTCACCGTTTATCGTCAGCATGGGTGCAGCGGCAATCTGGAAATAGGCACGCACAACAGAACGTGCGGCGTAACGGTTGCGCAAGGCGTCACGCCGCTGTTCAAAGTTCCGTGCGGCGGTTTCTGCTACCGCTTGCGTTCCGGCCACATGGCCCAGCAGGCGCAATGATCCAGGTATGTCATCCAGGCGGCGCGGCTCCAGCACCAGCAATTTCAGCTTGAATTTCTCGAATGCGGCTCGATCGCGCGCCGACAAACCGCTGTTCCACGCCAGGATCAGATCCGGCTTGAGCGCTAGAATGCGCTCCCAGTCGAGGCGGAAGGCATCGCCGACCTGCGGCAGCTTTTTCGCCGCCTCGGGAAAGTCACTGTAAGCAGTCACCGCCACCAGGCGGTCACCCATGCCTGCTGCATAGGCCAGTTCCGTGGTGCTGGGGGCGAGGGAAATGATGCGCTGTGGCGGCGCATCGAAAGCAATTTGTGCCCCGCTGTCGTCGGTGACGGTGAAGCCGTCAGCGTGCGCGGCTGCAGCAAGAAACAGCAGCAGGCATGCAAACCAAACCCGCACTTACGAAACCTGATAGCGCTGCTGTAACGCCACCCGCTTCAGATAAGCCTCGCGCGCGATCCGCACGTCCTCGAGGAAATAAGGCAACTCCTTCAGCAGCAGCGCCTGCGGACCATCGACCAGGGCTTTGACGGGAGCGGGATGGAAATCCACCAGCACCATGTTGGCGCCGGCCAGCACGCCCTGAGCAGTGACGTGCATCATATCGAGGATGCCATCCGGTGCGGCTGCGCGCGAGCCGACCGAGTGCGAGGGGTCGATACACACTGGCATTCTGGTTAAACGTTTGACCACCGGCACGTGTGCGAAGTCGACGAAGTTGCGGTGCGGATCTCCCATGTTGGTCTTCATGCCGCGCAGCCCGAATACCACATTCCTGTTTCCTTCACTCGCCAGATATTCTGCGGCATTCAGCGATTCGTCCAGCGTAATGCCAAAGCCGCGTTTGAGCAATACCGGGAACTGCTGCTGCCGCCCGACGATTTTCAGCAGCTCGAAATTCTGCGTGTTGCGCGTGCCGATCTGCAGCATCACGCCGGTGGGGTTGCCGGTCTGCTCCAGCGCCCTGCGGATTTCGTCGAGGTGCGATTCATGAGTGATCTCCATCGCGATCACCTGGATGCCATACTTGCCCGCCAGCTCGAACACATACGGCAGGCAATTCTTGCCGTGGCCCTGGAAGGCGTACGGGCTGGTGCGCGGCTTGTATGCGCCCATGCGCGTGCATACCTGGCCATTGTCGCGCAATGCCCTCAGCATCAGTCCGACATGCTCGGGATTGTCCACCGCGCACAGCCCGGCAAACACGTTCAGCGTATCCTGGCCGAAGCGCACACCGTTGTATTCGAAATGCGTCGGACGCTGATCGTCCTTGTGCCGCCCGAGGATGCGGTATTCCTCCGATATGCGCACCACGCGTTCGACGCACGGCAGGTTCTGCATGTCCTCTATTTCCAGTTGCTTGGTGTTGCCGATCAGGTAGATCTCGGTCAGCGTCTGCTCGGCACCGCGCTCGGTGTGGATGCGCGTGCTTATGTCTTGCAGCCCGCCGAGGTGGCTCATCAACTGCCGGAACTCGGCGCTCTGCGGGTCGGTGTTGGAACTCAGGATCAGTATCATATAAACCCAGCCTGTCAGCGTGAAAGGATAGCCCACTGCTGCGGCCACAGCGCCATCGGGTCGCGTGTAAAGCCGCTCTTGCCGAACAACTGCCAGCGACCGATGACGTAGCACAACAGCACATTGGCCTTGGCTCCGACATCAATGTCCGGATCCAGTTCGCCCTGCGTCCCGGCAATGCGCAACGCCTGCTTGATCGTGGTTTCTACGCGGTCAAGGAACTGGTTGATGCGCGCCTGCAACCGTCCATCTTCGTTCACCAGCGCATCGCCGATCAGCACGCGCGTCATGCCGCGGTTTTTTTGCGCGAAGCCGAGCAACATGGCGAGAATGCCTTCAACCTGCTTCAATCCGTTGCTTTCCTCGGCGGTAATCTTGTTCACCAGCCCGAACACGGTCTGCTCGATGAATTCGATCAGCCCCTCGAACATCTGCGCCTTGCTGGCGAAATGCCGGTACAGTGCCGCTTCGGAAATGTCCAGCCTGGCCGCAAGCAGGGCGGTGGTGATCTTTTCGCCCTTGGGTTGCTCCAGCATCGACGCAATGGTTTGCAGGATTTGCAGCTTGCGTTCACCCGGTTTGCTTGCCATTGTTGCCCCTTTCAAATCAGCCGCGACAATGCACGCGACAATCCCGTCACATTTCTGACCTTTACATCCACGTAACCAGGCTTTCCTGGCGCACGAGTAACCCACACCGTGCGCATCCCCATGCGCTTTGCCGTTTGCAGATTTTCCGCGCTATCCTCCACCATCACACAGCACGCCGGATTCAGGCGATGCCTGTGCAGCAACCGCACAAAGGCCGCCGTCTGGGGCTTGGGGCGGAAGCCGGCATGTTCGATGGCGAACACACCGTCGAATAAATCGTCCACCCGCAATAACTTCAGCACCATGCGCGCATAATGTTGCGGTGCATTGGAAAACAGGAACTTTCTGCCCGGCAATCCTTTCAGCACATGACGGAGACGCGGATCGCGCAGCACCATCCGCGCCAACTCGGGAAACTGGTGCGTATGCCACAAGAAATGTTCCGGATCGGTGCCATGATGTTTCATCATGCCGGAAAGCGTGGCGCCATAACGCTTCCAGTAGTGTACCCGCAACTCGCTCGCCGCTTGTTCGCCCAGCCCCAGGTGCTGCTGCAAGTACGCCGTCATGCCACGGTTGATGTGCGGAAAAATATGCGGCGTCGCATCATGCAGCGTGTTATCCAGATCAAAAATCCAGCTTTTCGTCGCCATACGGAGTTGCGCTCAATGAATCCTGTTTTTCTGCAGCGCATATGCCGCCGAGATTCGCGCGCCGGGACTGGCCAGAAGTCATGGATTTTCCGCCGCCCGGATTCGGAATTACTTGCTTTTTATCAAGGTCCCGACGCCTTCGTCAGTAAGTATCTCCAGCAGCAGCGCGTGCTCCACCCGGCCGTCGATGATATGCACCGCCTTCACGCCGCTGCGTGCCGCATCCAGCGCCGAACCGATCTTGGGCAGCATGCCGCCGGACAGCGTGCCATCCGCCACCATTTCATCTATTTGCCGTGGAGTTAGTCCGGTGAGCAATTCCCCATCCTTGTCCAGCACACCCGGCGTATTGGTCAGCAGCACCAGCTTCTCGGCGTGCAGCACCTCCGCCAGCTTGCCTGCCACCACGTCGGCATTGATGTTCAGCGTTTCGCCATCGGGCGCCACTCCAATCGGCGCGATCACCGGAATATAATCGCCGGAATCCAGGAACGAGATGATGTGCGGGTCGATCGAGCTGATCTCGCCCACCAGCCCGATGTCCAGCATCTTGCCCGGCTCGTCCTTGCTTTCCAGCAGCATTTTTTCGGCGCGGATAAACGCGCCGTCCTGCCCGGTCAGCCCCACCGCCTTGCCGCCATGCTTGTTGATCAGATTGACGATGTCCTTGTTGACCTTGCCCAGCACCATCTCGACCACGTCCATGGTCTCTTCATCGGTGACGCGCATGCCCTGCACGAACTCGCCCTGCTTGCCGACTTTTTTCAGCAACTCGTTGATCTGCGGCCCGCCGCCGTGCACCACCACCGGATTCATGCCGACCAGTTTGAGCAGCACCACGTCGCGCGCGAAGCTGTCCTGCAACAGCGGGTCGGTCATCGCGTTGCCGCCATACTTGACCACGATGGTCTTGTCGAAAAAACGCTGGATGTATGGCATCGCCTCGGAAAGAGTGCGCGCTTTCTTGTCGGCAGCGGAAGGGGTAAGGGACATGGTTCTATCCTTGAACAAACTGCCGCGCATTCTACACCACAAAACAGAACGGGCAGCTAGCGCCGCTTGTTGCAGGTGAAGTTTGCGCTTACTTGAACTCACTTATAGTCATGCAGCTCATGCCCCGCTAAATGTTTGTAGCTCAATTCCTGCGGTCGCACCTCGGTCTCTACGTCCTCGAAGCGCGCCCGCTTGCCGGAAAACTCCACCGTCAGGCTCATCGGCACGCGGTTGTCCGCACTCAGCGGCTGCCTCAGGCCGGCCAAAATCATACCTCACGACACCGCACGACGGCTCGGCATGCTCACGCCCGGCACGGTGCACGCCTTCACCTTGCTGCGCCCAAGCAGATAATTTTTCTCTAAAATCACCGAGACATTCTTCACCCGCGCACGAGAAATGACGGATCACCAGACTGTCAACATTAGTCAAACCATTCAAACTGCACTGAAGCACCATCAAGCTGGACACCTTGCCCAAGCAGGAGCAATTTACCAACAGGTACTTCTGGCCCAACCAAACAACCCGGATGCACGGCACTTGTCGAGTGTGATCGCAAATCAGACGGGGAGGAACCATATCGCCGTTGAACGCATCAGCAAGGCAATCAGCGCAAATCCATCCAGTCCAATGTATTACAACCTGGGAAATGTGTTCAGGGCATAAGGCAATTTGAACACTGCGATCGAGAGTTACCGAAAGGCGATCCTGCTTAATCCGGATTATCTCCAGGCCTACAATAACCTGGGGAATGCGCTCAAAAATCAAGGCAGGTTTGACGCGGCAACTGCCAGCTATTCCAGGGCGCTTTCGCTCAAGCCGGATTACGCTGATGCGCACTTCAATCTCCACACCCTGCTGCTAAACACCGATGACATGCCCCCCCATTGAGTGCATGAAAAGGGCAGTCGCACTTAATCCGTCCAATATCAATTTCAGATTCTTTTTGGGATTACTCTTCGATTACTCCGGTGAATCCGAGGCTGCCGCAGAGCATTTTTCCATGGTTGAAAATGGTCAGGCGCTGCTGCGAACGAGGCTGGATGCCTGGCGATACATCCAGGCAGCAGACAAGGACTCCCCGCGAATTACTGGGAGCTGGATGCAGACTTTCAAGCTGGGAATGGATGCCGCAATTTCTAACCGCTCATGGCGGCCAGGTCCGTTTTATAAACATCGATTGCGACATTTACAGCTCGACCCAAACCGTTCTTAATCGTCTGGCTCAACGGATCGCTGCCGGGACAGTCATTGTCTTTGGTGAATACATTGGCAATGAGCCTTGGCGCAAGGATGAATTCAAGGCTTTCAGGAAGCTGTCGCCCAAAATGGCTGGGGCTACGGGCGGCATCAGCCGCCCGCCACTGCACATCCAGACATGGCGCTTACTGCACCGTCACGCGCCGGGATTGCGTCGCCGCCTTTTTCGGCAGGGTCAGGTTCAGCACGCCGTCGCTGTATTTGGCCTGCGCGGTGGTTTCGTCCACGTCCTGACCCAGGGTGAAGGCGCGGGAAACCTTGCCGTAGTAGCGTTCGCTGCGCAGCACTTTTTCGCCTTCCTTTACTTCCTTTTCATTCTTTACCTCGGCGCTGATGGCCACCTGGTTGCCATCAATGGTGATATGAATATCTTCCTTCTTGACCCCGGGAATCTCGGCGTGCACGGTGTATGCCTTGTCGTCTTCCTTCACGTCTATCCTGATCTGCACTTCCGGCGCGCCTTCCATGCGCACGGGACGCATGAAAAAGCCACGGAACAAATCGTCGAATGCATCATCCACAGGGTTGAAACGAACCAGATTTGCCATAATATCCTCCATAGGTGGTAGACGGGGAACTCCCCCTGCCAAGCAATATGAGGTTGGCAAACCACAGTTTCAAGAGTGCGCCCATACATTCCCGCCTGTCGGCTAGGCGGCAGGGATTACATGCCCGGCATTTCAGGCATGTCGGTGCCACGCTGGCGATGCATGTGATGCGCGGCTATCAAGGGCCTGACTTCGGCATTGGCCGTGACCGCCGCTTTGCTCTTGTCGGCATATTGCACGGTCAATGTGAAAGGGACACTATCACCGGCCTTGAGCGGCTGTTTCAAACCGATCAGCATGATGTGCTCGCCGCTCGCTTCAAGGTCAACCATTTTGCCGGCAGGCAGACCGATAAAATCCACCGGACGCATTTTCATCATGCCATTTTCGTGGCTCATGCTATGCAATTCCGCCTTGCCTGCCACGGGACTGGTCGCATCAACCAGCTTCGCTTCCTTCTGGCTGGTAATGGAAAACTGCAGGGAGCCACTATCCTGTCCGGGCGCCGTGGCGCGCACCCAGGCGTCGTTCACTGACACTTCGGCCGCCCACGCATTTACGGCAAACAACATGGTTGATACCCAAAAACAAACCCTGTTACTCATTGAGATTCTCCTTGCGTTAAAAATATTTCACAAAATTCTGTTCGCATTGCTACTTCACTCAACAGAGATTTATTGCGTCGGGTCCGTTACGAAACCGATGCGTACCAATCCGGCTTTGGCCGCACTGAACATTATCTGCGCTACCAACCCATAGCGCACCAGTTTATCCGCGCGAATATGCATTAGCAGTTTGTTGAAATTATCATACATGCAGAGAAACGAGTGAATTTCCGTGGTCACTTTACCCCTCCCGGTGATCTGAAAATCGACTGTAGGGCTTTCTGAGAGGTGAAAAATTTTCCACATTTGCAAACATCGAGAATTTCAACAAACTG
>JBAUUR010000138.1:0-31241 GCA_049582805.1 Gallionellaceae bacterium
CCTCCATCAGCAACTGTCCTTTCAATCGGTAACCGCAGCCCGCTGTCTGCACGGTGGCCAGGCTGGGCGTGGTATTGCCGCCCATGAAAAGTGAAATTCCGAGTACGCCCTCGTTGCCCACGCCCGCGATTTCAGCCGTTGCGCCGTTCTCCATGTTGTAGTGCAGGGATACGATGGCGGTCGTCGGGAAATAGACATGCTGCAATTGGCCGCCGGATTCGCACAGCACTTCACCGAGCGGCATCGAGACCAGTTCCAGATGGGGGGAGATGCGCTCGAATATTTCAGCAGGCAGGGCGGCGAGAAGATGGTTTTGATTGGGGGAATGCCGTGCGGAAATATGGGCGACCATTTGTTTGTTTCCGGAGCGTGGAGCCGAAAGGGTCAAAGTTCAATAGGCAGGGGACAACACGGGTCGAGGCTGTTAAAGGCTCAAATCATGATGTGCCAGTATAGCACTATAATATGGGGATGGTCCGCGTCGGTGATTTGATGGAGACTTATCAGATTGACCATGAGCCTTTGCCTTACCAAACGAGAGCAAGGACGCGGGTCAGGTGAGTACAGGTTTGGCAAGCTTTATGCCAAATTGTCCTATCATGTGGTCAAGCTGTAGAACGGAGATGTTCATGGAACAATATATCGCCTGGTTTGAAACCTTGCGCATGCAAGATGTACCGAGAGTCGGAGGCAAGAACGCCTCGCTGGGGGAGATGATCAGCCAGCTTGCGCAGCTTGGTGTGCGCGTGCCGGGCGGTTTCGCCACGACCGCGGCAGCCTTTCGCGATTTTCTCGCGCAAGGCGGGTTGGACAAGCGCATTCATGCATTGCTCGATCATCTCAATGTGGCTGATGTCAGCGCGCTGGCCAGGGTGGGCGGCCAGGTTCGCCAGTGGATCGTGGATACGCCACTGCCGGTGCGACTGGAAAAGGAGATTCGCGAAGCCCACGACAAGCTGACGTCGCAGGCAGGCGGCGAAATTTCACTGGCAATCCGTTCTTCCGCCACGGCGGAAGATTTGCCCGATGCTTCCTTCGCCGGGCAGCAGGAAACCTTTCTCAACATCTCAGGCATCGACAACGTATTGTCCGCGATCCGCCAGGTGTTTGCCTCGCTGTACAACGACCGCGCCATTGCCTACCGCGTGCACCAGGGTTTTGCGCATAAGGAGGTCGCGCTGTCGGCAGGCATCCAGCGCATGGTGCGCAGCGACATCGGCGCTTCCGGCGTGATCTTCACGCTTGACACCGAGTCCGGCTTCGACCAGGTGGTGTTAGTCACGGCGGCTTACGGTCTGGGCGAGACGGTGGTGCAGGGCGCGGTGAACCCGGACGAATTCTACGTGTACAAGCCGGCATTGAAACAGGGCAAGACCGCCGTCATCCGCCGCAACCTCGGCGCCAAGGCGATCAGGATGGAGCTTGCCGGCATGAATGAAGCCGGGCGCTCGGTGCGCACGCTGGAAACCACTGCGCAGGAACGCCAGCGCTTTTGCATCAGTGATGCCGAGGCGCAGGAACTGGCGCGCTATGCGCTGACCATCGAGGAGCATTATGGGCGTGCGATGGACATTGAGTGGGGCAAGGATGGGGTGGACGGCAAGCTGTACATCCTGCAGGCGCGACCGGAAACCGTGCAGGCGCACAGCAACGCGGACATGCTGCGGCGCTACCGCTTGAAGCAGCAGTCCGCGGTGCTGATCAGCGGGCGCGCCATCGGCCAGCGCATCGGCAGCGGGCGCGTGTGCCTGGTGGCGGATGCCGGCAAAATGGACCAGGTTCAAGCCGGCGACGTACTGGTGACCGACATGACCGATCCGGATTGGGAGCCGGTGATGAAACGCGCCTCGGCCATCGTCACCAACCGCGGCGGGCGCACCTGCCATGCGGCGATCGTGGCGCGCGAACTGGGCATTCCGGCAGTGGTCGGTTGCGGCGAGGCGACCCAGGTGCTGTCCCACGGCAGTGATGTCACCGTGTCGTGCGCCGAAGGCGATATCGGCAAGGTGTACCAGGGCAGGCTCGAGATCGAGGTGATCGACCTGGCGCTGGACAAGATGCCCAAGGCGCCGGTGAAGATTTCGCTCAACGTCGCCAATCCGGAACTGGCGTTCGAGTTCAGCCGGTTGCCGAATTTCGGCGTGGGCCTGGCGCGGCTGGAATTCATCATCGCGCGCATGATCGGCGTGCATCCCAAGGCGGCGCTGGACTATCCCAACCTGCCTGCCGAGTTGAAGGCGCAGATCGAGGCCAAGTGCGCGGGCTATGCTTCCCCAGTAGATTTTTACGTCGAGAAGATGGCCGAGGGCATCGCCATGCTGGGCGCGGCGTTCGCGCCCAAGCCGGTGATCGTGCGCTTCTCCGACTTCAAGTCCAACGAATATTCCAGTCTGCTTGGCGGGCAGCAATACGAGCCGACCGAGGAGAACCCGATGATCGGCTTCCGCGGCGCATCGCGTTACATTGCCGACAGTTTCCGCGACTGCTTCGCACTGGAATGCCGCGCCATGCGCCGTGTGCGCGACGACATGGGGCTGACCAACGTGGAGGCGATGATCCCGTTCGTGCGTACGCTGGACGAGGCGCGCGGCGTGATCGCCGAACTGGAGAAGAATGGCCTGAAGCGCGGCGAGAACGGCCTGCGCGTGATCATGATGTGCGAGATTCCTTCCAACCCGCTGCTGGCGGAACAGTTTCTCGAATACTTCGATGGTTTCTCCATCGGCTCCAACGACCTGACCCAGTTGACGCTGGGCATCGACCGCGACTCCGGCATCGTCGCCGGTGCCTTCGACGAACGCAATCCGGCGGTGCTGGCGTTGATCAGCATGGCGATCCAGTCCTGCCGCAAGCTGAACAAATACATCGGCATCTGCGGGCAGGGGCCGTCCGACCATCCGGATCTGGCACGCTGGCTGATGGAGCAGGGCATAGAAGCGATCTCGCTGAATCCGGATACCGTGGTGGAAACCTGGCTGTATCTGGCGAAGCAGAAGATATAGGGTGCGCTTGCGCACCAGCACCCTCAAAAAGATTGTGAAATGGTGCGCAAGCGCACCCTACAGTATTCGTTGCGCTCTACTGGAACCGCAACGCATCTATCGGACTGAGCAGCGATGCCTTGCGCGCCGGGTACCAGCCGAAGAAGATACCAACCGCAGCTGCCACCACGAAGGCGGTGATGATGGAGGCGGCGGTAATCAGGACTTCCATGCCGGTGGTCTTGTTTACCGCAAGCGCCCCGCCGACGCCGATAAGCACGCCTATCAGGCAACCTATGATGGAAATGATGATCGCTTCCAGCAGGAATTGCAGCAGGATGTCCTGGCCGCGCGCGCCGATGGCCATGCGGATGCCGATTTCGCGCGTGCGCTCGGTGACTGATACCAGCATGATGTTCATGATGCCGATGCCGCCGACCAGCAGCGATATCGAGGCGATCGCGCCCAGCATCAGCGACATGGTCTGGGCGGTATCGGCGGCGGTGTCGGCCATCGCAGTGAGGTTGCGGATGGAGAAATCATCGTCCTCGCCCTCGCGGATATGATGGCGCTGACGCAACAGATCAGTGATGGATTGTTCCACCGTAGGCATTGCGTCGGCTGATTCCGCCTCGGCCAGGATATATCTGACCGAACCGGCAAAGGTCCCGCCAAACAGCTTGCGCTGGGCCGTCGTGATCGGGACAAAAACGGTATCGTCCTGATCCCTGCCATCTAGGCTCTGGCCTTTCGCTTCCAGCACGCCGAGCACAACAAAAGGGCTATTCTTGATGCGTATGGTTTTGCCGACCGGATCTTCGTCGCCAAACAGATTCTGAACCACGGTCTTGCCCAATATTGCCACGCGGGTCACCGAGCGGATGTCGGAATCGGTAAAGCTGGAACCGGAGGAAATTTTCCAGTCCCGCACAGTCAGGTATGCCGGAGTAATGCCGGTAATCTGGGTGTTCCAGTTGTTGGAGCCGTAGACCAGTTGCGCCGATCCGGGCGAGCTGGGGGCCGCGTTGACCACCAGTGGCAGCTCGGAAATGGCTTGCGCATCATCCGCAGTCAGTGTCGGCGCCGCGCCACCGCCCATACGCACCCCGCTGGAAGTGGTGGAGCCGGCAAGGATGATGAACAGGTTGCTGCCCATGGAGGCAATGGCGTCTTCCACCTGCTTTTGTGCGCCTCGCCCGATGGCCAGCATCAGGATCACTGCCCCGACGCCGATGACCATGCCGAGCATGGTGAGAAAGGTGCGCAGGCGGTTGGCGCCCATCGCCATCCACGCCTCCCTGAGCATCGCGCCGATCACGCAGTGGTCTCCAGGTGACGCGGAGCGGCATGCTCCACCGGTCCGTCATACACGATGCAGCCGTCGGACAGGCGCACCAGCCGATGCGCGCAAGCCGCAATATCGGGTTCGTGCGTGACCAGCACGATGGTGATGCCGTCACGCTGATTCAGCTCGCTGAACAGCGCCATGATCTCCTGGCTGGTGTGCGTGTCCAGATTGCCGGTCGGCTCGTCGGCAAGCAGCAGGCGGGGATGATTGACCAGCGCACGCGCGATCGCGACGCGCTGCTGCTCGCCGCCGGAAATCTGGTTGGGGAACGAGCGGGAATATTTGCCGAGTCCGACTCTTTCCAGCATCTCATTGGCGCGCGCCTGGCGCTCGGAATGGGATGTGCCGCGATAGATCAGCGGCAGGGCGACATTGTCTTGCAGATTGGCGCGCGGCAGCAGGTTGAATCCCTGGAATACAAAGCCGATCACCTGGTTGCGCAGCTTGGCCAGCTCGTCGCGGTTTTGCGCGTTGACGTCGCGGCCATTGAGCAGGTAAGTGCCGCTGGTCGCCACATCCAGGCAGCCGAGGATATTCATGAATGTCGATTTGCCGGAACCCGATGGCCCCATGATGGCGACAAACTCACCCGGCATAACCGTGACTGACACATCCTTGAGCACCGGCACCGGCCCGGCATCGGTGTGGTATTCCTTGTAGAGCCGCTCGATGCGGATGACCGGTTCTGCCATCAGAACAACCTCGGGCCACGACTGCTCTGGGATTTGGCCGGCGGCTGGCGATCCGCCGTGATGACGGTATCGCCTTCCTTGAGGTCGCCGGCACGCACTTCGGTCATGCGGCTATCGGTGATCCCGGTGGTGATACGCACGGCCTTGGGCTGGCCGTTTTCAAGTATGTACACGGTCCCTCTGGATGCGCCATCAGCTTTCGCTACACCTTGGTTTTGCGCGCCCTGGCTGCTGCCGGCAGGGCGGCTTTGACTGCTTTTGCCAGCGTCCGGGGATTTTTCGCTGCCGCTCTTCACATCGGGAAGATGCAGGCGCAGGGCCGCATTCGGCACCATCAGCACATTATCCTGCTGCGCAGTTGTAAGGTTCACATAGGCGGTCATGCCGGGCAGCAAAATTTGCTCCGGATTGTCCACAGTGATGACCACGTCATAGGTCACCACGTTTTGCTGCGTGGTCGGATTCAGCCGCACCTGCAGCACCTTGCCATGAAAGGTGCGGTTGGGAAAGGCATCCACGCGAAAATTGGCCGATTGTCCGGCGCGGATGTTGCCTACATCCGCTTCGGCGTAGCTCGAGTCTATCTGCATCTTGCTCAGGTCTTGTGCAATGGTGAAGAGAGTAGGTGTCTGGAAGCTTGCTGCCACGGTCTGACCGATGTCCACATTACGCGACACAACCACGCCGGAGACGGGTGAGCGGATTATGGTGTAGTCCAGATTGGTTCGGTTGCTTGTGGTCTGGGCCTGCGCCACGGTGAGTTGCGCCTTGGCGGCTTCGAGCGCCTGCACCGCCTGATCGAGGTCCTGGCGCGTGTCATATTCCTGCGCAAATAAATCACGGCTGCGTTTCTCGTTCGCTTCGGCAAGTTGCAATGATGCCCTGGCGCTGAGTACGTTCGCTTCGCTTTGTTGCAATTGCGCCTGCATCAGGGATGGGTCGAGCTCCAGCAATACCTGACCGGCTTTGACGCGGTCATTGAAGTCGGCGTACATTTTCGTGACGATGCCGGAAACCTGGCTCCCGACACTGACCAATTTAACCGGATTCAGCGTGCCATTCGCCGAAACAGTCTGGGTAATGGAACCGCGTTCCAGCTGAGCAGTCGCAAAACGCTCTTCCGCCGGGAGCTTTTTGGGGGTCAGCCACCACCAAATGCCCGCGCCGACTGCGGCCAGCAGAAACCCGATCAGGATTAGCTTCTTCATACTCATTGATACCTCAATTTTTGGTTCCGACCTTGCTCAGATCCAGTTGCCCGATCGCCTGGGCAAGGGCGAATTTGCTGGCCCGGAAGTTGTATTGCGCAGTCACGCGCTGCTGCTGTGCGCTGGCCAATGTGCTTTGTGCGGTCAACACGTCCAGAATGGTTCCCAAGCCAGCTTTGTAGCGGCCGGATGCCATTTTTTCCGCTGCTTCAGCGGCGCTCAGCAGATCATCGGTGGCATTCAGAGCCTGGCTGTTGGTCAGCAGCGTCTGATAGGCTTTCCACACATCCAGCGCGACCTGGTTTGCCACGAAGTCACGTTGCGCTTTTGAACTGTCCAGCTGCGCCTGCGCAAGGCGGTTATTGTAGGTATCCCGGAAACCGCTGAACCAGGGCAGATTGACCGAGACGCCAAGGCCTGTGCTGAAAACTGTGCTGCTCAGGCCATCGGTTATGGTGTTATATCGCGAAATCGACGTGTTCAGGCTGATGCTGGGCAAGCCGTTTGCCCTTATGACTGTTACGTTCGCCTCGGCTGCCTTGATCTGAGCTTCGGCTGCAAGCAAATCCGGGCGGCTTTGCATCGCCGCTTCGATCAATTTTCCGATGTCCTTTTCCGCCACCGGGTCAGGGCCGTTGTCTTCCACGGGGGCAAGCTCGAACGGCTGGGTTGCTGCGTAACCCATGATATTGGCTAACGCACCCTGCGCACTCGCGGCATTTCCTTCAGCGCTGATCCGGTTCAACACGGCTTGCGACAACGCGGTTTGTGCCTGTAAACGGTCGAGCGGTGTGGCAGTGCCAGCTTGATAACGTGCGTTCGCGGCATCCAAACTTCTTTGCGCCGCTTCTTCGGCGGCATGGCTGGCCTGCACGCTGGCGCGCGCCGCCAGCAGCGTGTAATAGGCCTGGACAGCGTTGAGATAAACAGTTTGCAGCGTTGCGTCAAGCGTGGCGTTGGTTGCCAGCAATACCTGCTTGGCGTTTTCGACACTGGCCATGCGTGCGCCGGAGTCATACAGCAAATAGCTAAGGGTCAGGTTTGCACCTTTGGACTCGCTGTTTATCCCAGTGGTGTCCCGGCTGTGGGAAACGGCAATGGGTCCTGACAAGGTGGGAAAGAAAGTAGCCAGGCTGGCGCCCAATTGCGCAGCCTGGGCGCGCGAGGCTGCCCACGATGAACGGGTCTGCGGGTTATTGCACAGCGCCAGTTCAACCACATCCATCAGGCCAAGCTGCTTATTTATCAGGTCTTGCGGACAGGTTGCCCGGATGCCGGCATACGGCTCGGCCTCGAGAAATTTTTCGGTATGGAAAACGTCAGGGCTGGCCGTTGCGTTTAATGGCCAGGATAGCAATAGGCATTGGAAAAATGCTATGGCAAAGCCTGAGTAAAGTCGAAGCATGGGATCGGGAAGGATTACCGGCTAAATGGAACGGAGTATAGCAATATGCTCCCCTTATTTGGGAGGCTGATTTCCATAAAGTTCCGGTAAAGCCGGTTAGACTTGCACGCCGCAGGGACTTTTTGCTATGCAACAGCTTATTATTTGTCCGGCCAGTCAGACAGGATCGGCATGTCAGCTGCGTCTGGGTAATGTCAGGGTCGCGATTAACCCGCCTTCCGGTGCGTTTTCCAAAGTGAGTGTCCCGCCCTGTTGCAAGGCGATATCCCGGGCGATCGAAAGCCCGAGACCTACTCCGCCGGTATGCTTGCTGCGTGACTCATCCAGGCGGTAGAACGGCGCAAATACGGCTTCCAGCTGATGCTCGGGAATGCCTTGTCCGGAATCGCGAATCGTGATGACCAGTTGCGCGGCGGAATCATCGAGATTGATGAGCGCATTTTTCCCGTAACTAAGGGCATTGTCGATCAAGTTGTTGAGGCAGCGCCGCAGGGCGAGCGGCTGGACCAGAATCGGCTGGGCACTGCCGGAAACCGTCACGCTCTCATCCTGTTCCAAGGCATTTTCCGCTAGCGAATGCACCAGGGCCGAGACATCGAGCTGGCAGGGAGGGTCGGGCTGCATGTTGCCGCGCAGATAATCCAGCGTGGCATCGATCATTGCGGTCATTTCGTCGATGTCGTTGCGGATGCCGGCCTTCACTTCCAAAGACTCGATTTTTTCGGCACGCAATTTAAGCCGGGTAAGGGGGGTGCGCAAATCATGTGATACTGCGGCCAGAAACCGGCTGCGTTCAGCTATCTGCTGTTTGATGCGCGCCTGCATCTGATTGAAAACGATGGAGGCCTGCTGAACTTCGGATGGGCCATGTGTTTCATCGAGCGGCGGGCTGTCCAGATTCCTGCCCAGTTCGCCAGTTGCCTGTGCCATGCTTTTTATCGGACGGGAAAGCCAGCGGGCTGCTATCCAGGCAGTCAGCGCAATACCGGACAGGCGCACCAGGAACTCGATAATCCTGAATTCATGTGATTGCGGATGCGGCTGCTGTATTTGATGCACATGGCCGAAGTTGAAGAATACCGCCATGCCGATGAAATGGCTCAGGGTAAGCGTGGCGAACAGCAGCAAGAAAAGCCGCGAAAAAAGTGTGTCGGGAATCAGTTGCTTCATTGCGTCACTTTCGCGTCAAACAGGTAGCCTTCACCGCGCACGGTCTTGATCAAACCGGAGGAGTGCGGACTGTCCCCGAGTTTCTGGCGCAAGCGCGACACCAACAAATCTATGCTCCGGTCAAACAAATCCATGTTCCGTCCGCGAGCCTGATCCAGAAGGAAATCACGGGTCAATACCCGGTTTGGGTGTTCAATAAAGACTTTCAGCAGTCGAAATTCGGCATTGGATAGCGGGATGACCAGTTTTTCAGGTGAGGTAATCTGGCGCAAGCTGTAATTCAGGCTCCAGCCCATGAATGAAGCGACCTTTTGCTCGTCCGGGCTTTCCCTGACACCCTTGGCCCTGCGTAAAATCGTCTGGACTCTTGCCACCAGTTCCCGCGGTTCGAACGGCTTGACCACATAATCATCGGCGCCCACCTCCAGGCCGACAACGCGATCCATGGTTTCGCCGCGCGCAGTGAGCATGAGGATCGGGATGTCTGATTTTGAGCGCAGGGATCGGCACAGGGAAAGGCCATCCGTGCCGGGCAGCATCAGATCCAGAATGACCAGATCGAAAGATCCGTGTTCCATCGCCTCTGCCATCGCCTTCCCGTCGGCAACCGCAACCACGGACATGCCGAATCCGGAAAGGTAATCGCGCAGCAGTTGTCGTATCTGGTTATCGTCGTCAACAATCAGTACTGAAGCCATGATGGGTTTGATTTTGGGCCATATCGCCGAGTTGGAAACAAAGGGTGTTCATCCATGCGAAACCATTGAAAAGAACGGCAGTTGGCGAAAATGGACTGTGCGCACCGCCTCTGGCTCAGGATTATCCGCAATACTCGTATCTGCAGGTTATCGTTTTTGTACCAGGAATAATACACATTGTGCACGAATTGCGCGCCGTGTCGGGCGGGATGCCAATCCGACCTGTTGATTGGCGGCGCGCAGCCTTGAATTATCCGGGTATCGTCCCCATTTTGCCACTATGTATGAAAGGAGAGAACGTTCCATGTTGATTACCCGGCCTGCAGCAGTTGCAGGATTGTTTTACCCTGGCGACGAAAATATCCTGGCGCATGATGTGCGTTCCCTGCTGCTGGGTGCCCGGCCATGCGCGCTTGTCCCCAAGGCGCTGATCGTGCCGCATGCGGGTTATGTATATTCCGGAGCTGTCGCTGCCAGCGGTTATGCCGCGCTGAAAAGCATCGCGCCGCTTATTCGTCGCGTGGTGTTGCTCGGCCCCGTTCACCGCGTCGCCGTGCGCGGTCTGGCATTGCCGGGGGCGGATGTCTTCAGCACCCCGCTCGGAAAGGTCGAGATCGATGCCGCTGCAGCGCAATCCATTTCGCACTTGCCACAAGTCGTGACCAGTCCGCAGGCGCATGCCCAGGAACATTCTATCGAGGTGCAACTGCCTTTCCTGCAATCCGTGCTGACCGATTTCAAACTGCTGCCGCTGGCAGTCGGTGATGCGACTCCACAGGAGGTTGCCGAGGTGCTGGAACTTTTGTGGGGAGGGAATGAAACATTGATTGTAATCAGCTCCGATCTTTCGCATTACCTGCCGTATGACATCGCCAGGCGCGTGGACAATTCCACGGCACAGGCCATCCTTGCCTTGCAAACGGGTATAACCCACGATCATGCCTGTGGCGCGACTCCGGTGAATGGACTGATGCTTGCCGCGTGCCGGCATCATCTGGTCCCGCATTTGATCGATTTGCGCAATTCAGGCGATACCGCCGGACCGCGCGATGGCGTGGTGGGTTATGCCTCATTCGCCTTTACCGGGGAAGGTGCGCAATCATGACCGCCGAACATGGAAACGTCCTGCTGCCGATCGCGCGCGCCGCGATTTCGAGCGCCCTGAATGTGCCGCGCGCTGCGGACGAAAGCGCGTCGTGGCTGGCCGAGCACGGTGCCTGCTTCATCACGCTCACCCAGCACGGCGAGTTGCGCGGCTGCATCGGTTCGCTGCAAGCGCACCGCCCCCTGCTCACCGATGTCAAGAGCAACGCCGTGTCCGCGGCCTTTCGCGATCCGCGCTTCGCCCCGTTGCGCGCGACGGAACTGGACATCACCCGGGTCGAGATTTCACTGCTGTCGCCGGCAGAGGCGATGAACTACCGCGACGAGGCCGACGCGCTGGCGCAACTGCGCCCCAATGAAGATGGTCTGATTTTTGAATACGCCCACTATCGCAGCACCTTCCTGCCGCAGGTGTGGGAGCAGTTGCCGCAGCCGGGCGAGTTCATGGCGCACCTCAAGCACAAGGCCGGCCTGCCGGTGGATTTCTGGTCTTCCGGCGTCAAACTTTCGCGCTATAGCGTGAAGAAATGGAAAGAGTAGATCATCATGGACGAACCCATTCACAGCAACGAACGCCACCCGGCCAAATACTGGCACAAACTGGAGGACGGGCGCCTGCAATGCGACATCTGTCCGCGCGACTGCAAGCTGCATGAGGGCCAGCGCGGCGCCTGTTTCGTGCGCGGCATGGCGGACGGGCAAATGGTGCTCACCACCTATGGCCGTTCATCCGGATTCTGCATCGACCCCATCGAGAAAAAGCCGCTCAACCATTTCTATCCCGGCTCCAGCGTGTTCTCCTTCGGCACCGCCGGCTGCAATCTGGCGTGCAAGTTCTGCCAGAACTGGGACATTTCCAAGTCGCGCGACATGGATCGCCTGATGGACAGTGCTTCGCCGCAGGCGATTGCACAGGCGGCCAAAGCGCATGGCAGCAAGAGCGTGGCATTCACCTACAACGACCCGGTGGTGTTCTTCGAGTATGCGCTGGACACGGCGGACGCCTGCCACGAACTCGGCATCAAGACCGTGGCTGTCACCGCTGGTTACATACACGATGCGCCGCGCCGCGAGTTCTACGCGAAAATGGACGCGGCCAACATAGACCTCAAGGGCTTCACCGACAACTTTTACGTCAAGCTCACCGGTGCGCATCTGCAGCCGGTGCTGGAGACGCTGGCCTATGTCCATCACGAAACGGATTGCTGGCTCGAGATCACCACCCTGCTGATCCCCGGCCACAATGATTCCGATACGGAAATCACGGCGCTGTCCAAATGGGTGATGCAGGAACTGGGGCCGGATGTGCCGCTGCATTTTTCCGCCTTCCATCCGGACTGGAAAATGCCGGACGTGCCGCCGACCCCGCCCGCCACGCTGAGGCGCGCGCGCCGTATCGCGCTGGATACCGGATTGCACCATGTCTATACCGGCAACGTACACGACACCGAGGGCGACACCACGTATTGCGCATCGTGCCACGCGCCGCTCATCGTGCGCGACTGGTACCGGATCAACGAATACCGGCTGACGGAAAGCGGCGCCTGTCCGCAGTGCGGCACACAACTGGCCGGCCGTTTCGGAAAATTCGGGAAACCTTTCGGCCAGAGGCGAATCCCAGTTGTAATGGAAGGATAGGGATACGCCACAGTTTCTTTTATACGGAAGGAAAACATCATGAGCAGCATATGGAGAAGCATTCTGACCTTCCTGTTGATCGTGTTGTTGATCAGCGCGGTGGGTTTGCTCTTTTTCGCCGCGCACTGAGCGCAAAAAAAGCGCAAAATACCCCACCGCATTCTCAGGTGAGCAGCCATGTTACGTGAACTCGTCACCATTCCCGCCGGACGCGCCTTCCTCGAAGGCGAACTGATCCTGCCCGAACATGCATCTACCGTGGTGCTGTTCGCGCACGGCAGCGGCAGCAGCCGCTTCAGCCCGCGCAATACCTACGTCGCCTCGGTGCTGCAACAGGCCGGCATCGGCACGCTGCTGTTCGACTTGCTTACCCGCGAGGAGGACCGGGATTACGAAACGCGCTTCGACATCGCGCTGCTCACCCGGCGCCTGCTCGCGGCAACCGCCTGGATCAGGCAGGAGCCGCGCACGCAATCGCTCAACATCGGCTATTTCGGCGCCAGCACCGGTGCGGCAGCAGCCTTGCAGGCGGCGGCGGAAATGGGCAAGGTAATCACGGCGGTGGTCTCGCGCGGCGGTCGTCCTGATCTTGCCGGAGCAAACGCTTTAGGCAAGGTCACGGCGCCGACGCTGCTCATTGTCGGCGGCCAGGATGATGTGGTGATTGAACTGAATCGCGAAGCTTATGCCCTGCTGGGCTGTGAGAAGGAACTGGTGATCATTCCCGGCGCCACCCATCTGTTCGAGGAGCCCGGTACGCTGGAACAGGCGGCGCATGCCGCCGCCGGCTGGTTCACGCGCCATCCTGGCGCAGCAGCGCAATCACCTCCTCGTCGCTGACCTGCGGGAATTCCGCATAGAACGGCCCCACGGCATAAAACATGTCCGGCGCGGACAGACACACCACTTCGTCCGCGTAAGGCGCGACTTTTTCCAGCGTATCGGGCGGCGCCACCGGCACGGCGCAGATCAGTTTCTGCGGTTTCCTGGCGCGCAGCGCATGCAGCGCGGCAATCATGGTGGAACCAGTGGCCAAGCCGTCATCCACCACGATGACAATGCGGCCGGCGGGATCGTGTGGCGGGCGCACCGGCGTATATTGGGCGCGCCGCTGGCGCATCACCTCTAGTTGCCGCTCCTTTTCCGCCTCCAGGTAGCGGCTATCTGCCATATCCATGGCGTATTCGGCCAGATAGCTCCAGCCGGTCTCGTCCATCGCGCCGATGGCCAGTTCCGGATTACCCGGCGCACGCAGCTTGCGCACCAGCACCACGTCCATCTCGCCCTCCAGGTCGGCGGCGATGATCTTTGCCATCGGCACCGCACCGCGCGGAATTGCCAGCACCAGCGGATGCTTGCCGTGATAGGGTTGCAGTTTTTTCGCCAGCTTTCGCGCGGCATCGTCACGATTGAGAAAATACATCTTCCGCCCTCCGGTAAACCGATGCCGGCATGATAGCGCCTATCGGCTTCGGAATCATCCCCGCGTCAGTGTCACATTTTCTGTTCACGCCGTATCTCGACAATTTTCATCAGTTGCCGGATAATAGTTAGCAAGCTAACTATATGTAAGCTAACTTATGAAAGCCCTGGACGAACAATTTGCCGAAGCCTTGCATCTGACGGCGCACGGCTGGCGCACGGCGCTGGACCGGCGTTTGCGCCCGCTGGGTTATTCCCGTTCGCGCTGGATGGTGCTGCTGCACGTCTCGCGCACCGACGGCATGACCAATCGTGAACTGGCCGAACGCCTGGGGATCGAGGCGCCCACACTGGTGCGCCTGATCGATCGCATGGAAGCCGATGGCTTGCTCAAACGCTGTGCCAGTGAAAGCGATCGCCGTGTCAAACACCTGCGCCTGTCGCCTGCCGGACGCAAGGAAGTCGCGCGCATCTGGGCAAGCGCTGCCGATTTGCGCAAGGAAATCCTTTCCGGCCTGAGCAAGGCAGAAATCAACACGACACTGGAGGTGCTGCAAAAAATTCGCGCCAGTCTGGAGACGCTGGCATGAAACGCATCGCCGAATACAAGAAGACCATTGCCATCGCCATTCTGGCTGCCGCACTGATCGGCGGGTTCATCTACGTAGAATACAGCTCGCGTGTGCGCAGCACCGAAAACGCCTATCTGAATGCCGACGTGATCGAGGTGGCCGCTCAGGTCGCCGGTCGCGTCATCGCCGTCCATGTGCAGGAGAATCAGAGAGTGCACAAGGGCGATCCGCTGTTTGACATCGATCCGATTCCGTTCGGCATCGCGCTGGCGCGCGCTGAGGCGGGTCTGGCGCAGGCCAGGGAGACAGCAAAGCAGGATACGGCAGAAGTGGCTGTGGCCCGCGCGCAGATCGCCCAGAATTCAGCCGATCTGGACAATGCGCGGACTGCCCTCGCGCGCGCGCAGAAACTGGTTGCGCAGCACTTTCTCGCGCAACAGGCCATCGATGATGCCCAGTCGCGCGTGCAAATATTGCAGGCTGCCGTGGAACAGGCGCGCGCAAAACTGGTCAAGGCGCTTTCCGCTCCGGCCAGGGTAGAGGACAGGGCGGATGTGCAAAGGGCCAGGGCGGAAATCGCCCAGGCCCAACTCGATCTTGAGCGTACCCACGTAACGGCCATGCAGGACGGGCAGATCACTAACCTCTCTCTTACTCCCGGTGCGCTGGTCGCCATTGGTCAACCGCTGTTCGCGCTGATCGCCGCGAACAGTTATTACATAGATGCGAACTTCAAGGAAACCGAACTGCCTGGCATACATCCGGGGCAAGCCGTAGACATCGAAGTGGATATGTATCCGCATCATCCATTCCACGGCACGGTCGAAAGCCTGAGCGGCGGAACCGGCACGGCGTTCTCGTTGCTTCCCCCGCAAAACGCGACCGGCAACTGGGTGAAGATCGCGCAGCGCGTGCCGGTGCGCATCAGGCTGGATAAGCCGGAAGCCGATTATCCGTTGCGCATCGGCGCCACCGCCACGGTGACGGTGCAACTTGGATCCAGATAATTCATTAACACAAAACCATCCCTTCCTGCTGCAAGGGGGAGGGGATATGGGGCCTGAGGGATTGCCGGATTGAAAAAATGGACACCAAGCGGTTATTGACCACCATCGCCGTGATGGGTGCAACCATCATGCAGGTGCTCGACACCACCATCATCAATGTCGCGTTGCCGCACATGGCCGGGCAGCTCAGTGCCACACCGGAAAACATCAGTTGGGCGCTGACCTCCTACCTGATCGGCTCCGCCATCTTCATGCCGCTTACCGGGTATTTGACCGACCGCATGGGGCAGAAACGCTATCTGCTGATCAGTATCGCCGGATTTGTTGTCACCTCGGCATTGTGCGGCATGGCGACCAGCCTGTCCCAGATGGTCCTGTTTCGTTTCATGCAGGGTGTGTTCGGGGCATCGCTGGTGCCGCTGTCGCAATCCGTCATGCTGCAAATCTTTCCCGGCGAGCAGCGCGGCAAGGCGATGGCGATCTGGGCCATGGGGGTGATGGTCGCGCCTGTGCTCGGACCAACACTGGGTGGCTGGCTGACCGACACCGCCAGCTGGCGCTGGACATTTTACATCAACCTGCCGGTCGGCATTTTTGCCTTCCTGCTCGCGCTGCGCCATGTTCCGGACTCCGCAACCAAAGTGCGGCGCATGGACTGGCTGGGTTTTTCGTCGCTGGCGGTCGGCGTCTCCGCCGTGCAACTGGCGCTGGATCGCGGCAATCAGGACGACTGGTTCAGTTCCTCGACCATCAGCATTGCCACGCTGGTCGCCGTGGTCGCGCTGGTCTTTTTCCTGGTCTACTCGCTGACCGGAAAACATCATCCGCTTTTCGACCTGCGCATATTCCGCGACAACAATTTTCTGGTCGCCAGCCTGGTCATGATCACCATCGGTATCGGCTTCTTCGGCGGCATGGTGTTGCAATCGCTTTATCTGCAGAACTTCCTCGGGTACACCGCTTTTGACGCGGGGCTCTATCTGGCGCCGCGCGGCATCGCCTCGTTCTTTGTGATGATGTTCGTGGGAAAATTTTCCAACAGGATCCCGCCGCGCAATTTCGTGCTGGTCGGTATTTTGTCCAGTGTTGCCGGGAACTACCTGATGACGCGGTTTTCTGCCGATATCAGCGCGGCCGACCTGATTCTGCCGCAAGTATTGCAGGGCATCGGCATGGGCCTGGTGTTCGTGCCGATTTCCACGCTGGCCTTCACTACATTACCCAAGACCGTTGCGGCCGAGGCGGCCGGTATTTACAGCCTGATCCGCGCGATGAGTTCGGCGGTCGGCATTGCCATCCTGAGCACTTATCTTTCGCGCAGCTCACAGGAATACTGGGCCATGCTGCGCGGCTACATCAATCCCTACAATGGGGCGTTGAGAGACTATCTGCAACCGTTGCATCTGACCCCGCATGACGGCCAGGGTGTGGCGTTGGTTGCCCAAGCCCTGTTCCACCAGGCGCAGAATGATGCCTATATAGACAGCTTCTGGTTCGCCACCCTCAATTTTGTGATGATGCTGCCGTTGTTGCTGCTGGTGCGCAGACCGAAGTCGGTTGCCGCTCCGGCCGCCGCAGTTTCTCCGGAATAATTGCTGCGTTGCAGCTTGCGCGACAAGGCTTGAGCCGATTTTCCTGATCGTTAGTCCCTGGCTGTCTTTCTGTGAGGGATGGCTTGCGCCTGGCGCAGTTATGCCATACCGGTTCGTTGTATACTAGCCGCCCAATGCGAGGGGTAATGATGGCGTTGCGCAGTACAAAATACATCCGGGGAAAGTTGGCAAGCGGAACGGGCGGCACTTCCTTTTCCCTGTTGACGGTTGCCTGGTATGCGCTGGGTGCGCTTGTTCTGGGCACAGTGCTGGCCAGGTGGAGCTGGATTTTGCTGGGGTCACCCGCAACCGTGACTGCAATTGTTCCCGGTCACGGCGTTTCAGAAAATGCCGGAAATTTATTTGGCGTGGCTACGCCATTATCAGCAGCCACTGCTGCCGCCTTTCCGAATGTGAAGCTGGTAGGCGTATTTGCAACCCAATCCGGGCAGTCCGGATTTGCGGTGTTGAAGCTGGATGACCAGCGCCAGGTGGGGGCAGTAGTAGGCGAGAACGTAGCACCCGGCGTCAAATTGTTGCAGGTCCATGCGGACCGGGTTGTGCTGGAGCGTGCTGGCGTGCAACAGAAAGTCGAGCTGGTGAACTCGGGCGTGACGGCGACGGGTATGGTACCCGTCAGACAATAATTCAGAGCATGCGTGCGTGGCAGGAAATCAATCGGGTAGTCACTCTATGAGGCGAATGCTGAATCGGGTAGTGTGGGCGCTGTTTTTTGGCGCATTATTTTTCCCCTTCAGCGGCATGTGCGCTCAGGACGAAAAGGTTTCGCTCAATTTCGTGAATGCCGATATCGATGAGGTGGTGAAAGCCATATCGCATATCACCGGGCGCAACTTCCTGATTGATCCCCGGGTCAAGGGCACGATCAACATAGTTTCATCCACACCCGTTTCGTCCACGCTGGCATATGACATCTTGTTGTCGGCATTGCGCTTGCAGGGTTTTGCCGCGGTCGAGTCGGGCGGGGTGACCAAGGTGCTGCCGGAGGCCGATGCCAAGCTGAATATTGGCACCACAAAAGATATCCGCAGCACGGATGACAAGCTGGTTACCCGTGTCTATGTCTTGAAATATGAATCCGCAGTGCAGCTGGTGCCGGTCCTGCGTCCCTTGATCGCACCGAACAACATTGTGACGGCATATCCGAACAGCAATACCCTGGTGGTGACGGATTACGCCAGCAATCTGAAACGCATTGAACAGATTGTGGAGGCCATAGACCAGCCGAGCTCCGAAGCGCCGGTAGTCATCCCGATCAAGCATACTTCCGCTGTGGACCTGGCGCAAACGATCAGCCACTTGATGCAGGATGGCGCCGCTACTGCCGATGCCAGCCAGCGCTTCACATTGTTGGCTGATGCACGCAGCAACAACCTGTTGTTGCGCACGGATAATCCGGAGAGAATTGTGCGGGTGCAGGAGCTGGTGGAGAAGCTCGACACCGAAACCGACACTCGCGGGAACATGCATGTGGTGTATCTGAAAAATGCCGAGGCCGCGACGCTGGCGCAGACTTTACGTTCCGTGATTTCCGGTGATGTGTCCGCACCTGTTGCTGCATCAGCGTCTTCACTCGGTGCTGCCAGTGGCAGTGCGACTGCCACTGGCACTGGCACCGCCTCCGGGGCGACTGGCAGCACCGCCCCCAAGGTTGCGGTGCCGACCGGCGGCGGAATGGTGCAGGCCGATGTGGCGACCAATTCCTTGATCATTACCGCTCCAGATGCAACCTACAATAGTTTGCGTGCGGTGATCGATAAGCTGGATGTGCGTCGGGCCGAAGTCTACGTGGAGGCGCTGATTGCGGAAGTGACGACAGACAAGGCAGCCCAGTTCGGTATTCAGTGGCAAAATCTGTCCAACATCAACGCAGCCGGATCGAATCTGATCGGCGGAACCAATTTCGGAGCGGCCGGCAGCGGTCAGAACATCATCGGTGCGGCCACCAGTATTGGAAGCATAGGGCAGGGGCTGAACCTCGGCATCGTAAACGGGACGATGGTTCTGCCGGGCGGCACCACGATACTGAATCTGGGCATGCTGGCGCAAGCCCTGGAATCCGATACGAATGCAAACATTCTCTCCACGCCAAATTTGCTGACACTGGATAACGAGGAAGCGAAGATTATCGTCGGTCAGAATGTTCCGTTCATTACCGGCAGTTATGCACAAACCGGCTCAACTGCGACCGCTACGCCGTTCCAGACGATAGATCGCAAGGACGTGGGCCTGACCCTGAGCATCAAGCCGCAGATTTCCGAGGGCGGCACGATAAAGCTGCAGATATACCAGGAAGTTTCAAGCTTGCAGAATACGACCATCAACAATGCGGCAGGGCCCATCACCAACAAGCGCTCACTCGAGTCCACCGTGCTGGTGGATCAGGGACAGATCATTGTTCTGGGGGGCCTGATCCAGGACTCGATTAATGAAACCAGGCAAAAGGTGCCGTTGCTGGGTGACATCCCGCTGCTCGGCACTTTGTTCCGCTATGAGACCCGTGAGCACACCAAGACCAACTTGATGGTGTTCATTCGCCCTTATATCCTGCGCAGCGCAGCGGATGCCCAGGGATTTACCCAGGATCGTTACGATTACTTGCGCGGCGAGCAGGGGCGCAGCAAATTGCCGGAGCGGACCGTGTTGCCTGCTATGCCTACACCGCAAGTCCCGCCGCTCGAACTTAATCACGAGCTTTCAACGCCTGCCCCGAATGCGGCATCCGGCGTCGCTCCGGTTCCTTGAGCTGACAGCATGGATCAACACGCAAGCTATCCTTACGAGCGGCAGGCCGCCAGAAAAATTCCCTATTCCTTTGCCAAGGCCAAAGGTGTGTTGCTGACGCATTTCTCTGGCGACATGGCGGAAGTACAGCTGCGTTCCGATGCCAAGGCAGAAGTCCTGGCCGAAGTGCGGCGCGTGCTGGGTGTGCCGTTACGTGCCACCATCCTGGAGCCGGAAGCGTTCGACCATGCGCTGTCCGCTATCTATTCGCAGGGTGATGGCGCTGCAGCCATGGTTGGCGATGTGGAACAGGACATGGATCTGTCGCAATTGATTCATGACCTGCCGCAGACCGAAGATCTGCTGGATGCCGAGAATGATGCGCCGGTGATCCGCATGATCAATGCGCTGCTGAGCCAGGCGGTTCGTGAGAATGCCTCCGATATCCATATTGAACCGTTTGAAATGCGCTCGGTTGTGCGGTTTCGCGTGGATGGCACCTTGAGGGATGTGGTCGAGCCGCATCGCGCCTTGCATGCCGCGATGGTGTCGCGCATCAAGATCATGGCTGACCTGGACATTTCGGAAAAACGCCTGCCGCAGGATGGCCGCATCACCTTGCGCCTGGCTGGCCGCCCCGTGGATGTTCGTGTTTCGACCCTGCCAACCGGACATGGCGAGCGCGTGGTGTTGCGCTTGCTCGACAAGAATGCCGAACGTCTCGATTTGACTCGTCTGGGAATGAATGCCGAAACGCTGGCGGAAATGGATAAGCTGGTGCACCAGCCGCACGGCATCGTGCTGGTCACTGGCCCCACCGGCTCCGGCAAAACCACTACGCTTTATTCCGCTCTTTCCCGCATCGATGCGACGCAAACCAATGTGATGACGGTGGAAGATCCGATCGAATATGATTTGGATGGAATAGGGCAGACGCAGGTCAATTCGCGCATCGACATGAGTTTTGCGCGTGCGCTGCGGGCGATCCTGCGCCAGGATCCGGATGTGATCATGATCGGTGAGATCCGTGACCTGGAAACGGCGCAGATTGCGGTGCAGGCCAGTTTGACCGGACATCTGGTGCTGGCGACGCTGCATACCAACGACACGGTGAGCGCCGTGACGCGCTTGACGGATATGGGCATCGAGCCTTTTCTGCTGGCTTCAAGCCTGTTGGGTGTGCTGGCGCAACGGCTGGTTCGATGTCTGTGCACTGCATGCCGGGAAAGTTATGTTCCCGATGCGACCGAACTTGAACTGCTGGGAGAATCGAACCGTCCGCAAAGGCTGTATCGCCCTGTTGGTTGTGCGAGCTGCGGACATAGCGGGTACAGGAAACGTACCGGGATATTTGAGCTGTTGAACGTAGATGATGGGTTGCGGCGCTTGATACACGACCGCATGCAGGAACAGTCACTGCGTGGATACGCAGTGCAGCGCGGGATGCGCGTATTGCGCCAGGATGGCGTGCGTCTGGTGATTTCCGGCGTAACTTCGCTTGAGGAGTTGCTGCGGGTAACGCGCGACTGATCCTGCTTCGTGGGTGGCATTGCATTGACTGTTGTTTTTCCCCGCATCGTGTAAATTGTGCAGCAGGCTTGTTTGTCGTTGCCTTGTCCCATCTTCAATTTTGAAACCTGAATAACAAGTTTATGGCTGCCTTCCGCTATGAAGCATTGAGTGATGCCGGCCTGGTGACTCATGGAGTCATCGAGGCGGATACCGCGCGCCAGGCGCGGGCACGGGTGCGCGAGCTGGGTCTGACTCTGGTTGCGGTTCAGGCGCTTACGCAGGAATCCATGACGCATGGCACTGGGCCGCGCTGGCGTTTTGGAAAAGGCATTTCTTCGGCGCAACTCAGTATGCTGACGCGCCAGTTGGCGACGCTGCTGGGGGCCGGGCTGACCATCGAACAGGCGCTGAGCGCATCGACGGAACAAAGTGAAAGCGAAGCGGTACGTCAGGTGCTGGCCGGAGTCCGCGGCGAACTGCTGGAGGGGCATACTTTGGCCCAGGCGATGGGACGCTACGGGAAGATATTCCCGGACATATATCGGGCGCTGGTCAAGGCAGGGGAAGCCTCCGGAGAACTGGATAACGTGATGTTGCGCCTGGCTGATTACACCGAATCCAGGCAGGCATTGCGCCAGAAAGTCGGACTGGCGTTTGTCTATCCGGTGATTGTCACCGTGGTGGCGCTGCTGGTGGTGACGGGTTTATTGATGTATGTCGTGCCGCAAGTGGTGAATGTCTTTCAGCAATCCCACCAGGCATTGCCCATTTTGACACGCCTGCTGATTGGGCTCAGCGCGGCATTGCAGGCCTCGTGGATTTATTTGCTGGTCGGGTTGGTTGCGGCCGGGTTCGCGGTGCATTTGCTGTTGCGCAACGAAGCAATGCGCTTCAGGTGGCACAGAAGCATGCTGCGCCTGCCGGTAATCGGGCGTCTGGTGCGCGGAATCAATACTGCACGCATGGCCAGCACGCTGGCGATATTGTCCGGCAGTGGGGTGCCGCTACTGGTTTCACTGCAGGCCGCTTCTGGCGTGGTGGAAAATTTGCCCATGAAGCGCGCACTGGAGGAAGTGGCCAGAAAGGTGCGCGAAGGGGTCGGGTTAAGCCGTGCACTGGCTGTTTCCGGGTTGTTTCCTCCGATATTGATCCACCTGATAGCCAGCGGTGAGGCAAGTGGCAGGATAGACGTGATGCTGGACCGTGCAGCCAATCAGCAAGAGCAGGAAATTGGCAGCTATACAACTGTATTAACCACCTTGCTCGAGCCAATATTGATACTGGTCATGGGGGGGATTGTGCTGGCCATCGTGCTGGCGATCCTGATGCCTATCATCGAAATGAACCAGATGATCCGGTAGTGTGAAATGTACCCATACGAATCAAATTCCAATCCTGGGGAAATGTTGCTCAGTCATTGATGCGTCGCCATGAGTTCAAATCATCTCGTTGAATCCGCCCCTTGATGAGGCTGATTACCGATAGAGGTAGCCAGTGCAACTGCATGCCCAGCGCCAAGTCGAAGCGGGAACGAAACCTGTAAATTTCGAGAACGGCATGCCTGAGCATGCGTTCGATCGCGGTGCCGGTCACGAAGTGGATCGATTCATTCTGATGGCCTGCATTGCGCTGCGCACATTTTCTGCATCTTCGCCATCCTGTTCTGCGTTCATTTGACGAGACCTTGGACTATTTGCAATTCACCCTGCGTCACCCAAAGGAGTCCGCCTTCACCTTACACCGTGGCTTGACAGCCAGTCCTGAAGCCGTTGCCAGCCATCTTCAGCGGCTTCCTTGCGGTAACTTGGACGGTAATCGGCGAAGAAAGCGTGAGGTGCATCAGGATAGATCTGAATATCCGAACGGCTGTCCCCGGTTGCCAGCAACTTCCTCATGCGCTCAATGCTGTCAAGCGGGATGCTGTTGTCCTTGCCGCCATAGAGTCCAAGTACCGGCACCTTGAGTTGAGGCGCAAGATCGACCGGATGTGTGGGTTGCAGTTCACTGACGGGGCCGGTGAGTTTCCCATACCAGGCCACGCCTGCTTTGACCTGGGGGTTGTGTGCGCAGTAAAGCCAGGTTATGCGACCACCCCAGCAGAATCCTGTGATGCCGAGACGCCTGACGTCTCCATGAGTGTGCCTGCCAACAAAATTCACCGTTGCATCGAGATCTGCAATGACCTGCGCATCGGAAACCTTGCTCACCACGCTGGTAACAATCTCATTGATATCCGGCATTGAAGAGACATCCCCCTGACGGGCAAACAGTTCCGGGGCAACGGCCAGATAACCGAGCTTGGCTAAGCGCCGGCAGACATCCTTGATGTGCTCGTGCACCCCGAAGATTTCATGGACGACCAACATAACGGGGAAGCCGCTACCCTCTGCCGGATGCGCCAGATAGGCGGGAATTTCACCATCATGGACGGGGACGCTGACCCCCTTGGCTACCAGCGAATTGCTATCGGTAGCGAGGGTCTGCGAAGAGACAGGATGTGCTGCCAACGCAAAACCTGTTGCCGCCAGCGTCACCATGACATCACGACGGGACCAGGAGGAAGATCGAAATGCGTCATAGCTTGGATATCGGATGTTCGAGCAGGATTGAAATGATAACCGAGAAACAAAGGAAATCTCAATCGGGAAGGCGCCAGGATTGCGTTGACCATCTGTGCCGGTCAAGGAATGCCCGGAAAACGCATGCAGCGCAAATCGGGAACTATCTCGCTGGCAAAAAGCCGCTTGCATCCCGTTCCGTGATAATTACCTTAGAATAGCCAAACTTTGGCTAGCGCCATCAATTTAACCAAGCCTGGGTCAGCAGGTTGCCCACCAGAATCTTCCGACACAATTCCATGCAGCCATCGCTTTCCGCATCTTCTCCATTCCCATTGCGCAATCGCAGTTTCCTCATGTTGCTGGCTTTTCGCATACAGATCGTCCTGGCCTATCAGATCATAGTGGTGGTGGTCGGGTGGCACATCTATGAACTGACGCACGATGCCCTTGCGCTTGGATTAATCGGTCTGGCCGAGGTTATTCCCTATTTTTGCTGTGCGTTGTTTGCCGGTTATGCAGTAGATCATTATTCACGGCGCATGTTTGGGGTGCTGGCTGCTTTGGTGATAAGCCTGAATGCTCTGGTATTGGCCGCAACTACCGTTACGGTGCAGAGCAATCCGTCTATGTGGATTTACGGGTCAATCGCCTGCGGGGGCCTGGCGCGTGCCTTCATTGGCCCATCCTACACTGCACTATTCGCACTGATATTGCCGCGCGACCAATATGCCAGGGCTGCCGGAATCGGCAGTTCGGTTTTTCAGGCGGGACTGGTGATCGGCCCTGCGCTGGGTGGTGCATTGGTTGGATGGGCCAACATGACGACCGCATATGCGGTATCCGCCTTCCTCGCCATGAGCGCCACCATCACATTGTTGTCATTGCGCATCGCGGAACCGCCACCTGCCAAGCCCTCTGCAGTATTCTCCAGCATTGGGGAAGGACTGCGCTTTGTATTCGGCAATCAGATAATCCTCGGCGCGCAAGCACTCGACATGTTTGCTGTTCTGTTCGGTGGTGCGGTTGCCATGCTGCCTGCATTTATCCGGGATATTTTCCATTACGGACCTGAAGGCCTCGGCATCCTGCGGGCGGCCCCTGCCGTCGGCGCCATCATGGTCGGCATTGCCCTCTCCAGGCACCCCTTGAACAAGCATGCCGGACGGCTATTGCTGGGGGCCGTCGCCGGGTTTGGAATTTGCATCATTCTATTCGCCCTTAGCAAAAGCTTCTGGCTCGCGGCACTGTTGCTGATGCTGTCCGGTGTTTTTGATGGGGTGTCTGTGGTAATGCGTAACGCCATCATGCAACTGGTGACTCCTGACCAAATGCGAGGTCGTGTTTCCGCCATCTACGGTATTTTCATCGGGTCGTCCAATGAGCTGGGCGCATTTGAATCCGGCTTGGCCGCCCGCCTGATGGGCTTAATTCCATCCGTAATATTTGGCGGTATTATGTCCTTGGCGGTAGTGGCAATAACTGCACATTTTGCACCCAAGCTGCGAAAACTGGACCTGCAAAAACTGCATTGATCTTGCGCCAACGGTTGCTGGGCGAATTGCCGGGATTTGCTGAAACTGCGGTGACAGTTTCCGGAAACCCGGATGGTTATCCGGTTCGAAAGCGATGACCTTGCAGCCGCAGTAGAAGAATCAAAAGCTGGAGTAGAGCGAGCCGGGCGAATATCGGTATTGCGGAGTCATCGATCAGATATGCGCGGGCAAATATCGCCGGGATCAGGGCAATTAAAGCGGACACAAAAACAGAGGGAGGCCGCCCGCACCAAGCTTGAGAGGATGCGCGCGTTATTCCGGCAGAAGCATATGGCGGCACCATTCTGAGTCAGCAGCCCATGCATCAATGATCATCAATGTACTTGAATATATTTGGCGCTATAGCATTCAGGAGAAACCGGCTGCCGCTCGGAGACAAGTGGTCTCGCGTGGCATAAAGCAATGTTCCATTCATAATCCCCGAGCATTTGTCCTGGTCACAAAAAATAGCACTCGTATCAATAAAGTCGACGGATGGGAATTTGTTTTTTGCTCTATTTATCATGGCACGATAAAGTCGGGTTCTTTGTTCATAATCTTTTCGCGCAATCGAACAGTAATTGGCCCCCACGCTAGTGAAGAACGGCCTTTTTACGCAACCCTTGGGGTCCTTATACAGCTCCGGATTGTCCACGATGTAGATTACATGTTTGTTTGCTGCAGTGAGTCTTGCAAGTGTCGTTCCCATGGCAGCCTCAAATGCTTCTGAATTCATCAGTTCTGCCTCATGGTCAGTCGTTTTGTTCTGATAAAATCTGTTTCCCTCGATATGTACTGCGGCATATCCGCTAAGGATGACGGTTCTGATTGTTGGTGATTGAATGGAAAAATTCAAGGCGTTGTCAATCAAATTATTCCAGCACTTGAAATACTCTTCGCCATTTATTGTTTCTGTGAAAAATGGATAGCAGGCCGCATGCAACATAACAGCCAGGTTCTCCGGTCGATTCTTGAATATATCCTTCAGCCCGGCCGCCAGGTGGCCGGCATGGCTATCTCCTATAACTGCCAGATCAATAGCGCGGTTGGTTCCTGAATTCGCCGAGAATAAAGCTCTACATCCCCCTATACCCGGGTCTGTCTCAACATAATCACAATCTTGCCATCCTTTCCACTGAGACAAATAATTAAATTCCCCGGAAGCAACAAAGGAATCCTGCTGTACAGCCCTGAAAGGGAAACCATCGTTCCGGTAAACGCTATATCCCGCATATCCAACAATCACCATTAAAACAAGCATAGAGAGTGTCTTGACGTTTTTGTGCTTGCCGAAACGAATTGGTTTTTCAATGAATCTGTATGTCACCCACGCAAACATAATTGAGATCAGGACGAGTACAATGCGTATCGAAAGAGCAGGGGTTTCGCCCTCAATAATTTGAGCGAATGACAGCAAAGGCCAATGCCATAGGTACAGCGGATAGCTGATCAATCCAAACCACACCAGCATACGGTTAGAAAGAACGGAACGGTTAAGCCATGCTTGTGCACCCGATGAAATAATCAGTACCGTACCAAGTGTCGGCAGCAATGCCCACCAGCCAGGGAAGTCCTTATCCTTGGTAATGACAAGAACCCCGATGGCAATCAATACGGCGCCAAACAATGATTGGGCGTTGCGCAGAGTTTTGCCATTTGCTTCCGGGGTTCGCGAATGAACCATTTGATCCAGCCACGAGCCAAGTCTGTGCTTGAACTTGGGGTATATGTGCTGTTTGTGCATCGACATATACGCAAGAGCAGAACCAGCCATCAATTCCCAAAAGCGTGTTTGCGGGGAGTAGAAAGCAGCTACGGCGTCATTACGCACATAGTCAATGTTCAGCGCAAAGGAAATGGCGGCAACAGAAAGCGTAGCCGTGAGCGGATTGAATCTGATTTTCCATGCAATCCACAGAAGCAGCGGCCAAATAATGTAAAACTGTTCTTCAACACCAAGCGTCCAAAGGTGCAGTAGCGGTTTTGTTTCTGCTGCGTTGTCGAAGTAGCCGCTTTCATTCCATAACAGAAAATTTAAAATAAATCCTGCGCCGCCCGCTATGTGCTTGCCGAGCTGCTTGTATTCGTCTGACAGTAGCTCAAACCAACCAAATACAAAGCAGGCAAACAGCACCAAAAGCTGAGCCGGAAATATACGCCTGATACGGTGCCGATAGAACTCAACAAAGCTAAAGCTGTTGCGCTCCAGGCTGCCAACAATGATTGTTGATATCAGATAACCGGAAATGACGAAGAAAACATCAACGCCAATAAACCCGCCCGGAACCAGAAGAGGGAATGCGTGAAATCCGACAACGGAGAGAATCGCAATTGCACGCAAACCGTCTATATCTGAGCGGTATTTGGGGTGGGTTAAACGATCTGCATTGAGATCAGATGGGGGCTTGTTGATAGTCATTTTTCTTTTGGTGCCAAATGCTGTCATTTTTTCGGCATGATACCTTACGCGAGCGCGAGGAAGTAAGCCAAATGGTTTTTGCACAATATTTGAACGTGAAGAAAGATTCAGTTAGCCAATGGGAGCGCGGCGAGAAACATCCATCCGGCCCATCCTTGAAGCTATTATCCCTTATTGAAAGAAACGGCCTGGAGGCAATAGCCTGAGCGACATAAGGCGGTAGACACACCATGAAGCATTCCATAATTCAGCGCCACACATCCTTGCGTGCAGAAATGAAAGCGGTTGCGCGCGGAGAGAAGTCGGCACCGCAGGAAGCGGGCGACACGCCTTTCGACTCGGTCGACGCGTGGAATCATTCCCGTATTGGCTCAAGCCTCGACGACTTCCTCAAGGAAGAGGGCATCTATGAAGAAACCCAAGCGCGGGCCATCAAGGAAGTTGTGGTGTGGCAGCAAAAAAAAAGCGCAGGAAAGCGTTTGTTAAAACTGCGGGACACCGATAAAGGTTGTCAGCATCTCAACCTGAGACCGTAGCCGATGCAGAATTACGTCTATAATTTGTTCCGAGCATCCGACGATAATAAAAACATGCTGACAGGGAACAAGAATGCACTGGATCGCACCATCCGAACGCGACACCGCCTCCGATACGCTTGAAAAACGCCTGTGGAATGCGGCCGACCAGTTTCGCGCCAATTCCGGGCTGACTGCGGCGCAGTATTCCGCGCCGGTGCTTGGCCTGATCTTTCTATTGTTTGCCGAGAAGCGTTTTGCACAGCGTCGCGCGCAACTGGAAGCTGCTGGCGGATCTTCTCGCCGAGCCACCTCCCGGACTGATGAACCTGCCGCCTACCATGCCGAAGGTGTGATCTTCCTGCCGCAAGCGGCGCGTTTCGATCATTTGCTGAATCTGCCGGAAGGCGCGAATGTTGGATAGGCGATCAATGACGCGATGGCGGAAATTGAAAAGCACAATCCGCAACTTGCTGGCGTGTTGCCGCGCACCTATCAAATCTTCACCAGCACCTTGCTCAAAGAGTTGTTGAAGAAAGTCTCCGAGATTCCCGTCAGCCTCGACTACGATGCCTTCGGGCGCATCTATGAATACTTCCTCGGTGAATTCGCACGAACTGAAGGATCAAAGGGCGGTGAGTTCTACACGCCGAGTTCTATTGTGCGCTTGCTGGTCGAAGTGATCGAACCATTCCATGGGCGCATCCTTGATCCCGCCTGCGGCTCAGGCGGCATGTTCGTGCAAAGCGCGCGCTTTGTGGCTGAGCACCAGAAGAATGCCGCCGACGAACTTTTCATCCACGGCGTGGAAAAGACCGATGACACCGGACGCCTGGCGCGTATGAACCTCGCCATCCACGGACTCGAAGGCGACATCCGCCATGGCGGACACATCAACAGCTATTACGACGATCCGCACGAAGCGGTTGGCAAATTCGATTTTGTCCTCGCCAATCCGCCGTTCAACGTCAACGCCGTAGACAAGGATAGACTGGCCGCTGAAGTGGGCGCAGGCCGCCGCTTTCCCTTTGGACTGCCGCGCAGCGACAACGCCAACATGCTGTGGATACAACTGTTCTATTCCAGTCTGAACGACCAAGGCCGCGCCGGATTCGTCATGGCGAATTCCGCCAGCGATGCGCGCAGCAGCGAACAGGAAATCCGCAAGCAATTGATCGAGGCCCGCGCCGTGGATGTAATGGTCGCCGTCGGCCCCAGCATGTTCTACACCGTCACGTTGCCTTGCACACTTTGGTTTCTGGATAAAGGCAAGCATGGCACACCGCGCGCCGAAACTATCCTTTTCATTGATGCCCGCCACATCTACCGCCAGATTGATCGCGCTCATCGCGATTGGGCGGATACGCAGATTGGCTTTATCGCCAACGTCGTGCGTCTGTATCGCGGTGAAGAACCGGACTACACCTTGGGCGGCGAAGAAGCCAAGGCCAAGCTGGTGGAGGTGTTTGGCAAAAAGCCAAGCTATGCCGACATTGCTGGCCTGTGCAAAGCCGCCAGCCTCGTTGAACAGCCCGCCATCCAGCTCTTCGCAGAGTTGGGCTGGGAGACGCTGTCTGCTTCGGATGAGGTGATAGGCGCGAATGGCACACTTGGCCGTGAGACGAAATCCGAGGTGGTGCTGACGGGACGCTTGGACGAAAAATTCAAAGACCCCAACGATCCTTTGCGCCTGGTGTTTGTCTGCGCGATGTGGCTGACAGGCTTCGATGCGCCGAGCTGTTCAACCATCTATCTCGACAAGCCGATTCGCAACCACAGTCTGATGCAAACCATTGCCCGCGCTAATCGTGTAAGAAACCTTTTGCAGGAAATGGCAAAGGAGAAAACCATTGTTTCTTCTGGGCATGGGGTGGGGGCAATTTGGGCGTTGGTTCCGCCTGCGGAATAAGCTAATCAAGCGTGGTTTTAGCTTATTTTCAGACTGGTTTTAGTCAATAGCCAGTTCATTACTATTTGTTTATTTGCGGATTTTAATTGGATAACTTTTGATTCGGCGTGGAAATTTAGCCTATTCAAGCCATGAGCTATACCGAAGACATCCGAACTTATCGAGCAAGCTAGAGAGGCGCTAGAATGGGCCATTAAACACAGAATTGCTCGCTGCAAAGAAGATTTCGAGAAGAAATATCAAGACCCCACTCTGCGTGCTAAACGAATAGATGAATCCCAAACATTAAGGTGGTGGAATGTATCAAGGCAGTTTAATTTATCTGCGGACTGGGGAGAGCAGCATGGTTGTCCAGCCTGTGCATCTATGGGTTTTCAAGTTGGGGCTCTGTGGAGTGAGGATGTCTCAGATGATGTTGATCCAGACGACCCATCCGTATATCCCGGCAAGCAGAGCGGCTTGATCGTGGATTATGCCAACGTGTTCGCTTCGCTGGAAAAGGCGCTGGCGATCTATGGCAAGGGTGCCGGCGGTGCGATGCCAGTGCGCGACAAGAAGGCATTGGCGGAGGAACTGCGCCATGCGGTGGGTGATGCGAATGTGTATTGTCAGGAACATGGCGTTGCCCTGGCGGAAATCGAGAACATGCCAACGGCCAATTTTGCCCAGGTTGGCGCGATTCAAGCTGCTGCCGACCGCCTGATGGCGCCGGAGGTGATCAAGCGCGACTTTCTTGCGCTCGAAGCATTGGTCAGCAGTTTGTATCGCGCGGTGAAGCCGGATCCGGTGGTGATCGAATTTGCGCAACGTTGTGGGTGCCTGGCCGCTATCGCAGAGTGTATTCGTACCGTACCCGTCCCGCGCCGGAACTGACTGCCGAAGAGCGCGAAGAGGTGAAGAAGGTCGCGCATCTTTTGCTGGAGAAGCTACATAAGCTGTTGGTGCTGGGATGGCGGCAAAAGATTTCTACCCGTGCCCGCGTGAAAATCGAAATCGAGAATGCGCTTGATGAAGGTTTGCCGCGCGCTTATTCCAAGGACATTTACGAAGCCAAATGTTCGGCGGTGTTTGATCATGTTTATCAGAGTTATCAGGGTGAGGGACACCATTGATGCCGGTGACTACAAACAGTACATCTTTCCACTACTATTCTTTAAACGTATTTCTGATGTTTACGATGAAGAGTGTTGGCGCCGACGCGATTTTGACCC
>JBAUUR010000139.1:0-1868 GCA_049582805.1 Gallionellaceae bacterium
ATCAAGACTTTGCTAAAAATACCCTCGTAGAATCAATACTTTGCGAGCAAGAAAGCAGTCTAAACCGCAAGAATAGGTCGATTTTCGTAGCTAAGTCTCACGCGCTCAAGACTTTGACTCTAAGTCGCTGCGGCTCAAGACTTTGGCGGGAAAATGTCGCTAAAGCGCTGATTCCATTAGAGCGGGTATAGGGGGGGTACCCCCCTGCATGCAAGCGCATTTTGCGATGAAAGATTGCGAGTCGCGTCGTACTCCTACCCAGCTTAGGAATGAGGGCGCCCAGCTCGATCTACCCCTGCTTGCCCGCCGCCACCGGCGTGGCCGCCGTGATCTTGTTGCGCACGTCCCACAGGTCTTTGTAGAGCCAGTGCTCCATGCGCTGCTGGAGCACCTCGACCGGCGTGCCCATCGTTCCCACCACCCGCCCGCCGATGATGCGTTCGGCAAGCTTGAGGTGGTGAAAGCGAAACAGCTGCATGCGCTCGTCGAAGTCGACCAGCCGCTCGGCCACATCATGCAGCCCGAAAAATTCCTCGTGCCGCCGGTAAAGATCGTCGGCAGTCAGACCAGCGCCCTTGAGTTGCTCGTGAAATGCATGCCCCAGTCGCGGCCCGACATGCAGCAGCGCCAGAAATCCCGGCGAATCCAGTCCGCTGCCGTGCCCCAGCCCCGCGCGGATAAGGTGGTAGTCGTAAGGCGTGATGGTCTCGAGAATGTGCAGCAAGCCGATCGGCGGCTCAACCAGTTGATTGGCGCGCCGAATCAGGCGCGAGGTATTGCCATAGTCGCCCTGCTCCAGATGTTCAAGCGCGCGCTCCAGTTCAAAAGCTGCGCCCTTCATCAGCAGCTCCGAAGCCTGGTGCACGACCATAAAGGTCATCTCATCTTTATGAGAAAGCTCGCTCGGCGATTTTTGCAGCGCCAGCAACTCGTCGGTGTGCAGGTAGCGTTCGTAATCGCTCGCCGCGCTGCCGGGAAGAATTGGTTTGGTGAATTCGTCGCGATGTGCCATTCAACGCACCATTCAGAACCTGCTGTTAGGGCCGCAATTCGGCCGGTGGATGCGGCGTCCACTGCGGATCTTCTTCCGGCGGCACAATCTCACCGTCGCGCATGTGGATGATCCGGTTGCCATACTCCGCTGCCTCGGGATTGTGCGTGATCATCAGCACGGTTTGCCCGAGCTCTTGGTTCGATGTCCGCAGCATATTGAGCACCGCTGCCGAGCTTTTCGAATCAAGGTTTCCGGTCGGCTCGTCGGCCAGAACAATTGCAGGGCGGTTGATCAACGCGCGCGCCAGCGCTACTCGCTGCTGCTCGCCGCCGGAAAGTTCGTTCGGGCGATGCTCCAGTCGGCCCGCAATGCCCAGCATCCCCGTAATCTGCTTCAGAAAACTTGGATCGGGCACGCCCCGGCCCGCGATGTCAACCGCAATTTCGATGTTCCCACGAGCGCTAAGAGTTGGCAGCAAATTAAATTTCTGGAAGACAAATCCGATTTTACTTTTGCGCAGCCGCGTGCGCTCGCCGTCAGAAAGCGAAGCGAAATCCACGCCGTCGATCGTCACGCTTCCCGAGTCGGCCCGCGTCAGCCCGCCCAGCAGGTAAAAAAGAGTCGACTTGCCGCTCCCCGATGGTCCTACAACGGTAACGAACTCGCCCTTCTCGACGCCGAAGGAGATGCCGCGCAGCGCCGGCACTTCCACCTTGCCGACACGATAAGTTTTGCGCAGTTCCTTCGCCTCGATGAATGCTGCCATCCATTGAAAACGATATCACAGGAAGGAGAGCGATTGAGGCATTGAAGTATTGAGCGATTGAGCGATTGAGGTATTGAGGGACGGAGGCAGTTTAGTCATTGTTTATGT
>JBAUUR010000140.1:0-1592 GCA_049582805.1 Gallionellaceae bacterium
GCGCGATCTGCTCCGGCGTCTCCACGGTGTCGGTCGCCACATCGATGACGCCGACCAGCACGTCCTTGCCGTCGAGCAGCGACAAGAGTTGCAATGGCACGTGCGAATTGATGCACTCGACCGAGACCTGCCGGATGCGGCTCTTGGCGAGCGCCGGAAAAATCTTCTCGTATTGCCGCCACTCCGAACCGAGCGCGTTCTTCCAGTCGATATTGGCCTTGATGCCGTAGCCATAGCAGATGTGCACGGCGGTGGTGCAGGCGAGGCCGTCGATGGCGCGATGCAGCGCCTCGATGCCCCAGACCTGAACCTCGGTCATGAACACGTTGAAGGCCGGCTCGTCGAACTGGATGACGTCGACGCCGTCGGCTTCGAGCGCGCGCGCTTCCTGATTGAGCAGATCGGCAAAGGCCATCGCCATCTTCACCTTATCGCCGTAATGCGCGTCGGCGATGGTGTCGGAAATCGTCATCGGCCCCGGCAGCGTGATCTTCAACTGGCGCGTGGTATGGGCGCGGGCGTGGCGCGCCTCGGCCTGGTGCACGCGGCCCTTGAGCGACAGCGCGCCGCGCACCACCGGCACCATGGCTTTGTAGCGGTCGGCGCGGATGCCCATTTCGACCTTGTGGGCGAAATCGATGCCGTCGACGAATTCCAAAAAGCCATGCACGAAATGCTGGCGTGACATTTCGCCGTCGCAGACGATGTCGATGCCGGCGTCTTCTTGCAGCTTGACGGCGAGCAGCGTGGCGTCGAGCTTGCCCTGCGCGAGCTCCGCGCCGGCTAGCCGCCACTGCGGCCACAATTTGTTCGGCTCGGCGAGCCAGGACGGCTTCGGCAGGCTGCCGGCGACGGTGGCGGGAAACAGCATTCGCGTCAGCTCACGGTTTGAAACCGCTCGGGCGGCTGCCAATCATAGAGCCAATCGTTGCGCGCGCGCAGTCTTTCTCCGCCCAACAGGCGCATGGTGAGGTTGCGCACCAGCGCTTCGGGGCCGGTCAGCCCATAGATGCGGCCCTGCCGGCGCGACATATGTTGGGCGCGCGCAGTGCGATGACGGCGGGCGCCTTCGTAGCCGCGCAGCGCGTCGGGCGGATCGTCGCGGTATTTGCCCAGCATGTCGGCAAGCACCGCGGCATCCTCGATCGCCATGCCGGCGCCTTGCGCGAGAAACGGCAGCGTCGGGTGGGCGGCGTCCCCGATCAGCGTCACCGGACCCTCGCCGCCGCGAAACGGCGTGTTGCGATCGTACAGCGCCCATTTCAGCCATTGCTCCGGGGTCCCGATCAGCGCGCGCACCTTATCGGCCCAGGACCAGCGCGCGAAATGGCGCAGGATTTCGGCGCGGTCGCCGGCGGCCGACCAGCCGGTCCGGTTCCATTCGTCATGCACGATGGCGACGATGTTGATGAGGCGGCCGGCCTTCACCGGATAGTGTACGAGATGGGCGTCGCCGCCGAGCCACAGGTGCACCAGCGGCGCGCGGAATTCCGGCAGTACCGCCTCGGCCGGCAACAGCGTGCGCCAGGCGGTGCGATGATTAAAGCGCGGCGGCCGTTCCTCCAGCCGCGTGCGCACGGTCGACCACAAGC
>JBAUUR010000141.1:0-14823 GCA_049582805.1 Gallionellaceae bacterium
CACGCTGAAGTGCTCGGCAGAGAGCAGGTCAGCGTCTTGGGCTTGTTTCATGACTTGTCCAAACAAGGCCTTGATCACCTCATGTTCTATCAGCCGGTCGCGGTTTTGCGTGTAGGTCGAATGATCCGAGGCGGCATCTTCCATCCCCAATCCGACAAACCAGCGATACAGCATGTTGTAGCCGAGTTGTTCGCACAGCAGCCGTTCGCTTCTGATCCCATACAGGGCTTGCAGTACTAGGCCGCGCAGCAACCATTCCGGCGGTACCGAGTAGCGTCCGCGTTCTTCGTAGATCGATTCGAACAAGCTGTCCATCTCACACAATGCCTGATTGAGTATCTCGCGGATGGCTATCAGTGGATGACCGGCAGGAATATAGTCCGCCGTCTGCTTCATCACAAACAAACCTTCCTGGGTCACATCCGCTCCGCGCATCGCAGCCACCGCTTTCGTTTCAATTCGCCTCCCCTATTAACGATTCACCTTCATTTCGGTGGACCGGCTTGAGCGATAATTTCAACAAACTGTTAGCCGTTATTGGGGGGATCAGTGGTCAAAGAAAAGAAGGAAGAGGGCACCCAGTTCGTGCGCTACTTCGGGCCATTGCTTGAAGCGCTCAGGGCTATTGGTGGTTCTGCGAAGCCGGATGAAGCAGTTGATCGTGTTGCCGAGGATCTAAAAATCCCCGATAACATCCTCAATCAGTTATTACCCTCCGGTGGATCACGCTTTCGCAATCGAGTCGCTTGGGCTCGTTTCTATCTTGTTCGCGAAGGGCTTCTCGATTCCTCAAAACACGGCGTGTGGAGCCTGACTGATAAGGGCTTTAAGACCTCCCTTACGTATAAGGAATCTGAGGAGATATTTCGAAAGTGGGCGAAAATATTTCAGGAGCAACGTAAGAAGAAAGACAAGGAAGAGCCTACTGCAGAGATAATCGCTGAGGGAGTCGGCTCGCCCTCCAAGGACTATCGCGAAGAAGTTCTTGAATTACTTCTTAAGCTTCCACCAGCTGGGTTTGAAAGACTTTCCCAACGCTTGCTTAGAGAAGCTGGGTTTACTCAGGTCCTCGTAACTGGGAAGAGCAGTGATGGCGGAATTGATGGAGTTGGCACGCTCCAAGTTAACCCCCTAGTTTCGTTCAAGATATTGTTCCAGTGCAAACGCTATGCAAACACAGTCTCACCTTCTCAGGTACGTGACTTTCGCGGCGCCATGGCCGGACGCGCTGACAAGGGAATCATTATTACAACTGGTACGTTTACAGCGGAAGCACGGCGGGAAGCGTCCCGTGACGGTGTGCCCCCCATTGAGTTGCTCGACGGTGAAAAACTAATTGATATGCTTGAGAAGTTGGAACTCGGTCTCAAGCCGGTTACAACGTATGAAATTGAGCGTGAATTCTTTCAGGACTTCGAATCCTAAGGGAATTCGGTATAAGCCGATAAGCTAATGAAGAAATATATGTCGGTTGCAAGTATTAGATAATTGTAGGGGGAGCGATATTTTGGCTAAGAGAAAAATAATACCCGCACTTAAGACTACTCAATGGATAACTACGTGGGAGCTCATGAGTGACATTGACAAAACTAAAGAAGGCACACCGCCTAAAGAATTCTTTGTTACCTCAATGCCATTGAAGGACTTGCGTGCGCTAGCAGGAGTAAGTACACGGCAATTATCGGAACGAAAAAAGACCAATGCCAAAGCAGGTTATCAACGAGCGCATGAGCCAGAGAGATCTGAAAAAATCGCACGTTATGTGTCTTATGGATATCCACTTTTAACCCAAAAAGGCTTAGACCCTAAGACCAATACTCACTTCATTCACCCAGGCTGGCTTCCAACAGCCATACTTGTAAATATTATTTCGGTGGGGGATTCTAGACGCCGTCATGGAAAAGATTTGACTGTTGCTGCCGAGATGGCTATTTCGCTTAAACAGGATGGGGGGCATACGGTGTCGAAGATCAATTGATTTAGAAAGAATGTCGCTATCTGGATAATCAACTAATAGAAATGTGACGAAATTACTCTTTCGAAATTTCGTAGACCGGACTCTCAGAAATCATAATTCATATTGAGATGGCAGAGACTGGTTTGGCCGAAAAGTGTACGGTCAAGTCATTACTTTCCAAATTGCAACATTTTTCGCCAGTCTGAGATAACCAACATGCGTCCCTTGAATTATCGGTGAAATCGGTTGACGATATAGTCCTCCTGAAAGTTCTCAAACTGCGCAATACGGGAAGGGCAGCATGTTTAACCTCCAACAAACCATAGCGGCCGTGCAGACCAACTGCGATATTGCCGATGCGCGGCATGCCCGGGACATGAGCATGTGCAACTACCTGCTCGCGATGCGCGATTTTTACCGATGGGAGCGGCAGATTCCTTTTGTGCAGCCGTTAAACAAAGGTGACATCCGCGACTGGCTATCGCAACGCGAAGCAAAATGGAACGAGGTGGAAGAAATCAATTACCTGCCCATTCCGGTTGCCGGAAACGACTATGACCATTTCGATACCGCAGCCATCAACTGTGCACTCAAGGAGCATGGCCTGGTCTACGGCAGTGGTTACGGCAACTGGGGCCGGCCCCATTTCTTTCTGGGGCAACTGCTGCGTTGCGAGAAGAGCCACAACATTTCAATACTGGTATCCGGACACGAATATGCCCGCAACATGGCTGCACCACCCGCCGCGCTGAATCGCGACACGGTATTCCTGCGTATCGATGCGATGCAGCGCTGGCTGCTGGATAAAGTCGAAGTATGGGAATTGAACAAGGGCAATAGCGCGCTCAAGGCCACGCTCGATTGTTATGAATCTGGCGAGGATGTCGAATCAAAATTGGCCCTCATCGCAGAGCAGGAAGGCGACACACTGATCCTGCACGAACTGGGCGAGGCGATGGCCGGAAAGATGCTCGGTGAAACCTGGCACGAGATGTTGTCGTCGTTCCAATCAAGGCGTCACGAACTTCTGGCGCGAGCCGTGCGCGACAATCTGGCAGATTGTCTTGTCACTCTTCCCGAGTTGATTGAGCGCGATAAGACGTGTTCGCTGCACTTCTATTTTTCGAATTTCGACGGCTTGCGCCGAGGTCTGTTCCCGAGTTTGGCATATGCATATGATCACTGGCACAAAGACGGTGATATTCTTGAATTGCAAAATGCAATTGAAGCCGGATATACGCACTGGCTCAGAGTCGCCCAGGATCTGGTTTCCGCGTGGATTGATGATCCTGCAACAGCTGAAACGATGATCGAGAACTATGGCGAGAACTTCAGCAAACTCGCGCTGTGAGCAAGTACACCAACTTCCATAAATGTCATGCTGTCTAACCGACCGCACCAAAGCTGCCAGCATGGGCAGCCTTCCAAGTGCTAACTGACAAGCCGTCTGGATTTCACTTCGGGATTTCCCCAATCTTTCACTGACCGCCGCTCCAGAATTGCTCCAGTTACGGATCAGCTTCATGCGGCTCCCGATGAACTGTAGGGTCGTGTCAGACAAACACTGACACGTTCGTCTCGCCTGCGACTACAAAATTATCAGACAGACAGCGCTACCGCCAGCAGGGGCGCGGAAACATAATTCATCCAAGGTTAAAGCAAACCATTAGCTTGAAGGTGGAATGATGAATGTGTTCATTGTGGAAGATTCGGAAGTGATGCGGGAAAACCTGCGATCGATGCTTTCCGATTTCCACAATGTAAAGATAGTTGGTTACGCGGTTGATGAAGCAGGAGCCATAGAACGCATCAATGCTTTACTGCCCGATGTCGTGATACTGGATCTCAGCCTGCAATCAGGATCGGGTGTGGCGGTGCTGAAGAATGTCAAAAAGCACCATCCTGAGATCAAGGTCATCGTGCTGACCAACTACAACGATGAATTTTACGTGGACGCATGCAAACGCGCGAAAGCGGATTACTTCTTCGACAAGTCGTTTCAGTTCATGCAGGTTCGCGAAGTGATATCGAAATGGAACCATGCCAGTCCCCAGTGAACAAGCTGGAAGGTTGGCAGCCTGAATAACCAGGAAATTGGAGCACTCAATCATGGAAGAGAATTCTAGACGGTCATTTTTCAAGAAAGCGTTTGCGGCAGCGGGTGTAGTTGCAGTGGCGGGTTACACGAAAACCCTGATATCCGGTTCCTCTGCATCGAACGAAGGCGCAAGTGCAAAGTACGCGGCTGATGTTGCCTTGCAGGAAAAGGCAGTGACGGGGAATCGACTGGTCCTTATGACGGACGGCGAAAAAAAGGAGCGGCTCGATGAGCTGCTGAATTGTCATTACCGGGAGATTGCATAGTATTTCGTTACGTAGCACTTGTTGTTGGAGGCAGTGATGTCAGAAGAAAAAAATGAGGAATTGAAAGACGCGGATGACGTGAAACAAGGCCGCCGTGATTTCCTGAAGCATGTGTGCACTTCGAGCGTAGCGGCGCTTGTGGCGGCAACCACGCCATCAGAGGCTGTTGACGACGCTGCCAATCCGGATGCCGAGGTGACCGTCGCGGAATATTTCCAGGGACATTTCCTGCTGATGTCTGATGAGGAAAAGAAACGGGCCATTGCGCGGCTGGAAAAGCGGTATTCCGCACAGTACGGGAAGAAAACGACGGTTTCCGATGCGCCTGCTCCGGAAAAAGTTCTGTTCGGTTATGCGCTCGATATCGGGAAATGCATAGGCTGCAGGCGCTGCGTTCATGCCTGTGTGAAGGAGAATAACCAGTCACGTCATGACCCTGAAGTGCAATGGATACAGGTGATGAAAATGCCCAAAGGGAACATCTCCTTTTCTGCAGATCAATTGGACAAAGGATATCCTGAAAAGAGCGAATTCGGTGATTACGGTGTCCAGGTTGGCGGGAATGCCTACAAAACAGCCGGTCTTTCCACCGAGGATGCACAAAATTACTACAACGACGACCTGGTGCCCGACAAAGACTTTTTCTATATGCCGGTCCAGTGCCAGCAGTGTGAGAAGCCGCCCTGCGTCAAGGCTTGCCCGGTACGGGCAACATTCCGGGATCATGCAGGCGTCGTCCTGATCGATTACAACTGGTGCATCGGCTGCCGCATGTGCCAGCTTGCCTGCCCTTACCATGCCAGGCGCTTTAACTGGGCTGAACCGAACCTTCCTGCCGAGGAGATGAACCCCAAGACTCACTACTTTGGCAACCGACCGCGCATGCGGGGCGTGATGGAAAAATGCACATTCTGCGTGCAGAGAACCAGGGAGGGCAGGGATCCCGCCTGTCTGGAGGCTTGCCCGGTGGGCGCCAGGAAATTCGGCAATCTTCTCGATCCCGAGAGCGATGTCAGAAAAGTGCTGGCCACCAAACGAGTCTTCAGGTTCAAGGAAGAGTTTGGCACCTATCCCAAATTTTTTTACTACATAGGCTGAGGTCGCGAAATGAAAACAGCTCTGTCTTTTGCAATGGACTTCGGTTCGTATGCCATAAAAGGAGGCACGAAGTACTACGCATGGCTTCTCTTCCTGGCATTTTTCATCCTGGTCGGTTCCTACACGGCATACATACAACTTACCCAGGGCCTTATCGTGACCGGCGCGACAGACCAGGTCACGCTGGAAGCGTTTTTTGCAAACTTCGTGTTTACCGCACACGTTGCGGCGGCAGCCGTCCTAGTCGTTGCACCCGGCTACTTATATCACCGCAAGGATATGAAGGAGCTTGCCGTGATAGGCGAGATCGTCGCGATGGTGTTTGTCGCGACAGGCATCACATTCATCATATTTCACATGGGAAGGCCGGACAGGACGTGGCACATGATTCCCGGTATAGGTTTCCTCAACTTTCCCAATTCCATGCTCTCGTTCGACACGATCGTCCTGAACGTCTACCTGCTGCTCAATCTCATAGGTGTTATTTATATTCTCTTCAAGAAATATGTCGGCACGTTTGAAGCGAAGCAATTGGCAAGATGGTTTACCCCGATCGTCTTTCTGGCCATTGCATGGGGGCCGCTGATCCATATCGTCACGGCATTCGTGCTCGCCAGCAACGCCAGGATTGCATCGTGGTCTACCGCGGTTCTGCCGTTTGCCTTCCTAACCATGGCGGGCGCTTCCGGACCGGCACTGATCGTGATGATATTCCTGCTCGCCAGGAAACATACCAAGCTCGAGATCAGCGATTCGGTAATCGATTTACTTACCACGATCATTGCATGGAGCCTCGGCATATTGATGCTGGTATTCGCCGCAGAGTTCTTTACGCTGCTTTATCCGAGTACGGAGCATGCCGATTCGCTGAAATTCAACATGTTTGGCCACAACGGGCTCAATGCATACGTGCCCTGGTTCTGGGGAACGATCCTGGCGTTGGTAGGCAGCTTTATTGCGTTGCTGTTCCGCAAGGTCAGGAGAAGCTATGACCTTTGGCTTCCCGTGGTGAATGCTGTGATTTTCTTTGCGATCCTGATAGAGAAGCCAATGATTCTCGTGTTTCCCGCATTCAGCCCTACCCCGCTTGGAGAATATGCGGAATACCACGTGACCCTGGTCGAGTTTTTCAACGTGCTGTTTGTCTGGGCCGTCGGATTCATGTCGTTGACACTCATTTTGAAAGGCGCAATCGGCATATTGACTGGCGAAGTGCGGTATGACAAGTCGTCCGCTTCTTCTTAGAACGGGGCGAAAGAAACAAACGGAGCTTGAGGAGATATTTGAAATGGACTTCCAGCATATATCGTCAAAAATAGTGGTACTTGCCCTGTGCAGTTTCCTGGTTGGCGGATTGAGAACATATAATGTCGCTCACTCCGCAGAAGGAAAACAGGCTGAAAAACAGAGCCCGCAGCCAGTAACAGACTGCTTTGAAAGCAGGGTGGGTTACTCTTCCGTTACCAGGGTCGAAAATGTCGATCCAAAGCATGGCTATCCGAATGTCAAATGCTCGCAAACGACCGGCGCTGTTTTATGGTATGGAGATCCTTTTGACGGGACGATCCCGATGGGCGAAATGCCGGAAATAAACGATATTACGCGCGGCGATTTTGCCAATGCCGTGGTGAAGCCGAGAGAACCTCAGCTAAAGTATTTCAATATGGGGCCTAATGGATGCGAGACATGCCATAACGGTAAAATGGTGCCCTTCCCAAAGGATAATAAGCCAAGGTTGATTGCGATGCATCAGGACATCGTTGAGAACTCGCTCGAGTTACAACATGGACGCGGGTCATTGTGGTGTCTCAATTGTCACAGCGCAACGAACCGCACCAAACTGGTCGATCGCCAGGGGAACCTGGTCAGTTTCAACCAGCCACAGAAACTATGCGGCGGTTGCCATGGCGATAAATATATCGACTGGCGGGCAGGTGTACACGGAAAAAGAATAGGTTCATGGGTTACCGGCGGCAAGAAGAGATGGTGGGTATGCACTGAATGCCATAACCCGCATACCGTCCAGGTAATCAGATTCAACCGGCTTAAACCCGAACCGCCGCCCCCTCTGCCCAGGGGAATGAAAAATGCCGACTATGAACGAGTCAAAGAAGGTGGGCACTAGAGCGACATTTGATGGACATACAGGCAAGCTTGGTTTGATAAAATTAATCTAGCTTTGGCACGACATGAACCGGGTAATCATCACGCACAGTCAGAATAATGAAATATAACGCGAAAAATAAAATGCTGGCATTTTCCTCAGACGAGGAAGTTTCCAAATTTCACGATCAGTTGACCGGCGCCTTGCGGATGGTCATGCTTAAAGCTGGAGGCGATAAAGCTACCAGTACAGAAGAGGATTTGAGACTTACCAAAGAGTTCTTTGAGCGCTACTCCGCTTTGGCGGAAACACTTCGTTGCTTGCGTGCCCATCTTGCGCGAGAAGCGGATGAATGATGCAACTGAAGTTTGTGCAGTGTTAACTGGATTAACGAAAACTTGTGGAAGATGGAAAGCCAGGATATGGAAGTTGCCGGATAATGCGGCAATCCATTATTTGGAGTATTAATTAGGAGCAAAGGTAGTTTTTTTCAATCGAAGTTACAATCTGACGGAGGAATCATGAAAGCGCATATGGTAAGCATGGTGGCAGCAGCAAGTATCATTTTTGCAGGCGCTGCATTAGCAGCAGATATGCCGGCGGCAGGCAAGACCAAGTGTGGCGGATGCCACGCCCTCGACAAGAAGGGAATGGGCCCTTCATTCATGGATATCGCGGGGAAATACAAGGGCGACAAGGACGCTGCCAGCAAAATTGAGGCCAGCATCAACAAAGGCGGTAAGTTTGGATGGAATATGCCAATGGCTATGCCGCCGAAAGGCATGGGGGCAAGTGATGCCGAGGTCACGGCCATGGCGGAATATATCGCTGGATTGTCGAAGTAACGGGGTTTTGTCGAACAGGCTTTCGGCGGAGATATTTTCTTTCGCCGAGGCCTGTGCATGAATCTCATGGGCTATTGCGCGGAAACGCGCTAGGCGATTTGCCCGGGAATTTTCGAATCTGTCTGCCCGCGTTACATCCTCAACGCGCCGGCGTGGCAAGACCCTTTCCCGCCCCTGAAATCGCTGCAATATAGCGGTCCAGCCATGACCGGTTTCTGCCCGGTTGACAATATTCAGCAAGGCAGGGTTACACTTTCCGCACGTTTAAGCCTTCCTTACCCCGCTTCCATGCGTGTATAAAGCCAATGGCAAGTACCGCCAGCATATTCCTTTATACTAATCTGCCGTCCTGAGTTTTCAGCGATAATTCCGGAATGACAACAGAATTCCTCAATGTCGCCGCCAGTATTGTTGGCGCAGATCACATTGTGACCGGCGAAGCTGCAGTATCGTATTGCACCGATTGGCGCGGACGCTATTCCGGCGCAGCATTGGCGGTGGTATTGCCGGACAATGCGCAACAAGTCGGTGAAATGGTGGGATTGTGTGCGGCAAACAACATCTCCATCGTGCCGCAGGGCGGCAATACCAGCCTGAGCGGCGCATCGGTGCCGTTATCCGGCGTCAGTGCGCAAATCGTCATCAATCTGTCGCGCATGAACCGCATACTCAACGTGGATGCCACCGATTACACCATGACCGTTGAGGCGGGCTGCAAACTTGCCAGCCTGTACCAGGCGGCGGAACAGGCCAACCGCCTGTTCCCGCTCGGCCTCACCGCGATCGCGCCGCAATGCGAAATCGGCGGCAACCTGTCCACCAATGCGGGCGGCATAGGCGTGCTGCGCTACGGCAACGCGCGTGACCTGGTGCTCGGGCTGGAAGTGGTGTTGCCCGACGGACGAATATGGAACGGGTTGCGCGGCCTGCGCAAGGACAACAGCGGCTACGATCTCAAGCAATTGTTCATTGGCGCGGAGGGCACGCTGGGCATCATCACTGCTGCCGTGCTGAAGCTGTTCCCGCGCCCGCAATCCACGGCAACCGCCTGTATCGCGGTGCGCGACCCGGCCGCCGCCGTGGCGCTGCTGGCGCATCTGCGCGCGGCCTGCGGCGACCGGATCAGCAGTTTCGAACTCGTCTCGCGCTCCTGCCTCGAACTGGTGTTCCAGCATATACCGGATACGCAGGAGCCTTTCCCGGCAAAACATGCATGGATCGTGATCACCCATCTGGCGGATGTGCTGCAGGCGCCAGTGGACAGCGGGCTGCGCAGCGCCCTGCAGGATTTCGGGGAAGGCATACTCGAATTCGAGGTCAGTGCGGATGCGGCGCGCGCAGAGGCCTGGTGGAAACTGCGCAAGAATATCAGCGAGGCGCAGAAGCGTGAGGGCATCAGCATCAAGCACGACATCGCTGTGCCGGTCAGCCGCGTGGCCGAATTCATCGAACGGGCGGATGCCGCGTTAAGCGCCGCATTCAAGGGTGTGCGCATCGTTGCCTTCGGGCATATGGGCGACGGCAACCTGCACTACAACACTTCCATGCCCGATCCAAAACAGAACATGCATTTCATCGAGCAGAGCGAACAAGTCAACCGCATCGTGTACGATATCGTTCATGAACTGAACGGCAGTATCAGCGCCGAGCATGGCCTGGGTCAGCTCAAGCGCGCTGAAATCACCCGCTACAAAAGTGCGCTGGAATTGGAGCTGATGCGCAACATCAAGCATGCGTTTGACCCGCTTAACTTGATGAACCCGGGGAAGGTGGTATAAAAAGCAATCTGGCCCGTGATTTCATTTGGGGGAGTCATGAAATACCGAACTATTTTCTGGACTGCCGCCTTGTTGCTCGCAGGCTGTGCAAGCGCTGGTTCCACAGCCGGGGGCGCAGATGAGATCACCTTCGATGTGCAGGGCAAGACGTATGATGAAGTGTGGTCGGCTATAGAACGTGTCGCAGGCCAGAATCTGACCATCGCCGAGGAGAACAAGGCGTCAGGTTCAGTGAAAGCGACAAGGGGAGTAGTAATGGGGCCGTGGGGAAATGAGGTCGAATTTTCAGTTCGACCGGCGCATGACGGCGCCTCTGAATACTCGATTGAACTGGAGAGCACGAAACAACCGGAAAGCCGGCTTCCCACCCAGGATTGGGCAAATACCATGGTTTACCAGATCAAGGCTGAGCTTGGGCAATAAGACCTGCCTCTGAATCAGGCAAGAATAAAGCCGCTTCTCGCGTCAGATGATATTCCGCCCGATGTTATAATCCGCGACCTTTTTGAGTTTATCCTGCGATGGCCGCTGTATTGAATTTCAAATCCCATGTTGAGTCGTTGTTTGCGCAAGCATTGCACGCTGTTGCGCCGGAACAGACCTTAACCATCGTGCTGGAACGCCCCAAACAGTTGCAACATGGTGATTATGCCTGCAACCTGGCGATGCAACTGGCCAAGTCCCTGAAGCGCAGCCCGCGCGACATCGCCCAGGCATTGCTTGCCGCGTTCCCTCCTTCCGATGTAGTGGAGAAGGCAGAGATCGCCGGAGCGGGCTTTATAAACGTGTTCCTTACGGTAGCAGCAAAGCAGAGCGTGGTGCACGCTGTTCTGCGGTCAGGGACGGATTACGGACGCGTTAATTTGGGCGCGGGCAGGAAAGTGCAAGTGGAATTTGTCTCCGCCAATCCCACCGGGCCACTGCATGTCGGACACGGGCGCGGTGCGGCTTATGGCGCGAGTTTGTCCAACGTGCTGGACGCGGCGGGATTCAAGGTAACACGCGAATATTATGTGAACGATGCCGGGCGGCAGATGGACATACTCGCACTGTCCACCTGGCTGCGCTATCTGGCCTTGCATGGGGTGAACATTCCTTTCCCGTCGAATGCCTATCAGGGTGATTATGTGGGGGGCATGGCGCTGCAGATAAGCGTGGCGCATGGTGCGAAGTTTGTACATACCATATTCGAAACGATGAACGCGGAACTGGTCGCCGACCTGTTGGCGGCAAATAACGATGCCGACGCCTATCTGGATGCGCTGATAGCCAACGCCAAGCGCTTGCTGGGTGAGGATTACGCCTACATACATAATCTTGTGCTGACCGAACAACTCGGCGATTGCCGCAACGACCTGGCTGAATTCGGTGTGCATTTTGATGAATGGTTTTCCGAGCAGTCGTTATTCGACAATGGCCTGGCAGCACGCGTAGTGGATACGCTCAGGAATTCCGGGCACTTGTATCAACAGGATGGCGCATTGTGGTTCCGTTCCACTGCGTTCGGTGACGAGAAGGATCGCGTGGTGCAGCGCGAGAACGGCCTCTACACCTACTTCGCTTCGGACATCGCCTATCATCTGAATAAATTCGAACGCGGTTTCGACCGCATCATCAACATCTGGGGGGCGGATCACCACGGCTACATCGCGCGCGTCACCGGTGCGCTTAAGGCGCTGGGACTGGACAGCGACAAACTCACCGTCGCTCTGGTGCAGTTTGCGGTGTTGTACCGCAATGGCCAGAAGGCTTCGATGTCCACGCGCAGCGGCGAATACGTCACCCTGCGTGAATTGCGCAATGAGGTGGGCAACGATGCGACGCGTTTTTTCTACGTGCTGCGCAGGAGCGACCAGCATCTGGATTTCGATATGGATCTGGCGAAATCGCAGAGCAACGAGAATCCGGTGTATTACATTCAATATGCCCATGCCCGCGTGCATAGCGTGCTGGAACAATGGGGTGGGGCGCCGCCAGCTTTGCTGGATGCCGATGCCGGTGCGCTGGACAGCGAATACGAAAAAGTGCTGCTGCAACACCTGATAGATTTCCCGCAGGTGATCGAGAACGCAGCGGAAGACCTCGCGCCGCACATGGTCGCGTTCTATCTGAAGGATTTGGCCGCAGATTTCCACAGCTACTATAATGCTTCGCGTTTTCTGGTCGAGGATGAAAACATCCGGCTGGCGCGCCTCGCATTGATTACTGCGGTGGCTCAGGTGATGCGCAACGGCTTGATGCTGCTGGGTGTCAGCGCACCGCAAAAAATGTAAAGGAAAAGCTAATGAGCAGAAATTACACTCCGCGTTCCACATCCGCATCACCTGGCAGAGGCATGTCGTTGCTGGCGGGCATCCTGATCGGGATGGTGCTGGGATTGATCATTGCGGCGGGAATGGCCTGGTATATTTTGAAGACGCCCAGTTCAATCGTGAGCAATGTTCCGCATGAAGCAACGAAACTGGTGCCGGATACGGTCAAATCCACGCCCGTAGCAGTAGCAAAATCTGCACCTCAGCCGGCTTCGGGGGTGGGCGAGAACCGGGAAGGCAAACCGCGTTTCGAGTTTTACAAGGTGTTGACCGACAAACAGGAAGCAACAACGCCCGCTCCTGTGCAGGCCAACACCAGGCCGGCGGACAGTGCCGCCTCCAGGGAAGCCTATTTCCTGCAGGCGGGAGCTTTTGCCAGCGTAGAAGAGGCGGACAAACTGAAGGCAAAATTGGCCATGCTGGGTATGGAAGCAGCCATATTGGATGCTACGATATCGGACAAGACCATTCATCGAGTGCGTCTCGGGCCATATAGAAATGAGGAGGAAATGAAAAAGATGTTGGCAATGCTAAAACAAAATGGAATAGAAGCCACTCCAATGCGGGTGCAATAACGCCATGCATGACGTAACTTTAACAGCGGTTTAATTGTCCTTAATCCATGAAGGAGGAAAAAGTGAAATTCATCAAGCAACTGATTGCGATACTTGCGCTACTGTGTGCAACCCAGGTATTCGCACAAACCGAAGGCGACAAGGGCTATACGCTGCTCAGTCCGCCGCAGCCAACGCACAGCGGCAACAAGATCGAAGTACTGGAATTCTTTTTCTACGGCTGTTCCCATTGTTTCAAGTTGCACCCATATATGAGCGCATGGGAAAAGAAAATACCCAAGGATGTCGAGTTAACCTTTGTTCCCGCCATTTTCAATTCTGGCTGGGAATCCATGGCCCGCACCTTCTATGCATTGGAAGCGATGGGACAGAGAAAGCAGTTGCATGACGCCCTGTTCAATGCATGGAACAACGGTCTGGAGCTGGCGGATGAAGCCAGTGTCACCGATTTTGTGTCCAAGCATGGTGTGGATGCCAAGAAATTCCATGATATCTACAATTCGTTCGCCGTTCAAAGCCAGGTGATGCGCGCCAAGCAGATGGCCCAGATCTATGGTATCCGCGGTACGCCGACATTGGTGGTGGACGGCAAGTACTTTATTTCCGGCATCGGACCCGAGGAAATCATGAAGGTGTTGGATAAAGTGCTGGATAAGGCGCGCAAGGAACGGGCGGCGGGCAAGCATTAAGTGGCGGCGCTGCGCGTCGTCATTTTTCATGGTCATCCGACCAAACATGCAAACGACGCATTTTAGTACACCCGCAAGGGGTACGCCGTGGTTGTACCAAAGGCAGGCAATCCACTACGCAGCGAGCTGCGTGTGGAATTGACACTAAGGGGCCAAGGCCCCAACAACGCACGCAGGCTGGTCAGCTCTGCATGGCCATTCGACTAAACATGCAAACGACGCATGTTAAGTCGCTGGTCATCACCGGGGCATCCAGTGGGCTTGGCCGGGCGCTGGCGCAACATTACCTGGAACAGGGCGCGGTGGTGGGGGCCATCGCGCGCCGCGCCGATGCGCTGCAATCCCTTGCAGACCGATACCCCGGACAGGTTTTTCCCTACGCACTGGACGTGCGCAATGCCCTTGCCTTGCAGGCTGCGGCGCAGGATTTTATCGCCCGTGCTGGCGTGCCTGACATCGTGATCGCCAATGCAGGCGTAAGCATCGGCACACTCACCAGATATTCGAAAGATGTGGATGTCTTCCAAAGTGTGATGGACGTCAACGTGCTCGGTGCAGTAAAGACATTTCAGCCGTTTGTCGAAGCGATGCGGCAGGCTGGTCATGGCAAGCTGGTCGGCATCGCCAGCGTTGCGGGTTTTCGCGGTCTGCCGGGTGCTGGTGCATACTCGGCATCCAAGGCTGCGTTGATCTCCTATCTGGAAAGTTTGCGCGTGGAATTGCACGGCAGCGGCGTGGGTGTGGTGACCATCTGTCCCGGATACATCAAGACGCCGCTGACAGCCATCAACCCTTACACCATGCCGTTCATACTCGAGGCCGACGATGCGGTGCGGCGTATCGCGCGGGTGATTGCGAGCGGCAAATCATTTGCTGTTGTGCCCTGGCAGATGGCGCTGGTCGGGCGGGTGCTGAAGTTGCTGCCGAACTGGCTGTATGACTTGCTGTTCGTCCGCGCCCCGCGCAAGCCGCGGAATGATAATGGATAGCTATACATAGCGACAGAAATCGTAGCGAGCGGGCCGACATTGGGGGAGCCCGGAGCGCAGGCACCGGAATGTACACAGAAGTACATGAGGATGCCGAGCACCGCGCGACGCC
>JBAUUR010000142.1:0-6205 GCA_049582805.1 Gallionellaceae bacterium
TGCTGCGTTGATTCCAGGCTTCGCCACGAGATTGCAGGCTCGCCGCCATACGCCGCCGAAACAGGTTCGTTATCCTACGGACCGACAGTTCGCTTCCGGTTACTCCCCACCCCGTCTCACGACGACGCAGTTACCTTCAGCTATGGAGCTGTGGCCAACTCCAACAGGGACTTGCACCCTGCAAATGGCACGCCCTCACGGGCGTACAATCCCCCGGCTATGCCGGGGTGACAGTAGCAGTTTGACATTTACGGGAGTCCATCTGCGAGCTTCCCGACGCGCCAACTCGCGAATCAGCGCACCGCTTTGCTGGCATTTCTAAAGAATCTAGTAGGCGCCGGCCCAGAAGGATCGCGGTATAGTTGACGCTGTCCACTCGACATAGGTCTGGCGGAGAAAAGTGGGACAGGCGATGCGCCAGTGGATCCAGCACCTGTTGCCACTGCGTTCGACGTGCTACATGTCACCAGTGTCCGTTATGTGGCAATTATTTTGCTGCTGATTATAGCGGTGCTGATAGGGTGGATGGTAAGTTAGGAACTAGACACCCCGGACCCGACCGGCGAGGCAGGTTTTTTGTGGCTAGCAATGACGAGGCGAGACGACGGTCAGAGCGCCTATTGTAGCGGTGAAGCGCCAAACTTGAATATCTTAGCCAAGTGTAAAAAGTACCTGTCGGAAGACTCGCCTAGCAATGTCTTGAGGAAGTCAAAATCCCTAAGACCGAAAAGGGATGAATTGTCATCGGGCTCCTTTTTGACGTTGCCATAAATATCGAAGTATGTGTGCCACAGCAAGGTTTCGTCGCCCCCAGTTGACGGAAGATATACCCCCAAGCACTCCAACTCGCCTTTCTTTTGGCGTCCTGGCAAGATAAAACCTTATGACGAAAATTTGATCGAGCATCCGAATTTCCGCAGTAGCTCCCTCGCGGATGACGGAAAACGAGACTCCCGGAAGCTTATCGTTGTTGTTGAGTCCCCCCGCGATCGTTTTGCAGAACATGCTGAACTGATCCTTGAATTGCGGATAATCCGTAACTGTACGCGCAAGCTGTTCAAACTTCTGGTTCATCGTCGTGTCTCTCCTGTTTCCCCGCACCAATCGCATGCTGGTTTTTTTGGCTACCGAATAATGGGAGAATTGATGGGATTTTTCAGTTGCACTCTGGAAAAGCGCATGAATAAAGGGTGTTTGGCGGAGGGGGAGGGCGTCATCCTCCAACTCCAAGAAACGCTTTCACTATTTCAATAAGCGTGGCGACCACGACATTCGGCAACCACGTCTTCTTCAGGGAGGCCAGGAAACCGTCAGCTTTCTCTTGCGTTAGGGTTGATCTACGCAACTCTGTGATAAGTTGTTCAAGGGTTCTTTCAATTTGTGCCCATTGCTGATTGATAGCGGCGTCCGCTTGGCCCTGCGTAAATTTAATCTCGGCCGGACTGGGTGAAACCGCCGTTGCGCTGAAACCCACCCCGCCACCTCGCGCAATGCCAACTATGCCAGGGCCCCCCGAGCCACCAATCCCCATCGCGCCAACCGGCGAGACATTGACATTGAAGTTAAACTGCGCGGGGTTCCGACGCATCGACTCGAGAATTGTGGCGGCTATGTTCGCAGCTTCGATATTAGTCATTCCGTCTCCTTTTGGCACGATGCGCTACACCAAGCCATCATCAGTTGTTGCACTTCGAACTTGAATCCGCCCGTTTAATGAATCGCATGGATTTAATCAAAAGCGCGTGGTTTCGAGATGCCAAACCCTTGAGCGAAATCAATGCCGACTTCTTTTAACTTGGCAATGGTTTCTTCGGTTTCGACAAATTCCGCAATGGTTTTAACACCAATTTTCTTGGCCACCCTATTGATGGCGATCACCTTGGCCATTTCTACCGGATCACGATGGATATTGAGGATAATGCTGCCGTCTATTTTCAGAAACTCAACCTGAAACCCGCGAATTCGGTCGAATGAAACCGCGTCCCTTCCAAAACCGCTGAGCGCAACATGGCAACCAAGCATTCTGATTTCTTGTATAAACCTTATGACTTTTGCCCCAAGCATGGCGAGATCGGAATAGGGTACTTCGAAGCACAGGATTGAGGAGGGAACACCATATTCCTGCAAGGTTACATGCACATACTCCGGAAATTCTTGATCGCAGATCGAGGATTTATCCAGGTTTACAAAGAGCATCGAACCTTTATCCAGGAGTTCCTGTCGATGCTCGCGGGAAGCCAATTCCAGCACATGTTTTACGACCCATCTATCGAGGAATGGCATCAGGCCATGTTTTTCCGCAAGCGGAAAGAATGCGCCAGGTGGCATTATGCCTTCTGCTTCCTCCCTCAGCCTGATGAATATCTCATAGTGCCTGGCCTCCCTTGAGTTAATCGCCAAGGGAGCAATCAACTGGAACAACAAGCGGAATTCACCCTTCTCAATTGCTTCGACGATCCATCCTCCGGCATCCTTTTGTCCGGTTATTTGTTCAGACATGGAATCAATGAACAGATCCTGATTTCCCTTGTCGTCATTCAGGACGGCAATCGGTGCCTCCAGGTTGAGCTGATGTTCTGCGAGAAATGATTCTTCCCCGGGCAATGCAACGTCGCGTCGCTCAGTGATGTCATCGGCCAGAATGTAGTAGCCTGTTACTTTTCCTCCTTCTCCGAACGTCGGGAGATGTTTGACAAGCAAGTTATAGACGGCCCCATCTTTCATGACCTGCTTCCGGTTATAGCGAACCATTTCTCCGTTCATCGATTCCAGGATGTAAGGCTCCATTTCTTCATATACCTTGACTCCCAATACTTTACTCAAGGGATGGCCATCGATCTGTTCAGGTCTCAAGCGCTGCCACTCGCGAAATGCACGGTTATGGTAACGACAATTTCCGTCGGCATCCACCATCACAATCATTGTCAACATCTCTTCATCGAGCAAAAGCAAGCGTGGTTTATCTGCAGCCATTTTTGCCTCAGCATTCTTGCGAAGCAATGTTTCCCGGTCCAGTTTGTCTTTTAAGGAAGACAATTGCGAGGTACGGCGTAACACTCTCCATTCGGCTCGTGTGGCACGCGTCACTTCCGCAAGTATTGCCGCTACAAGGATTCCCGTCAGGAACACCGTCCACTGGGGCTTGGCTTGTGTGAAATAAATGGTGAAAACCAGAAGCACAGCCGTAACAATAACTGCGGCGGCTGAGAAATATGGACGAACGGTACGAAAGAGCTTGCGACCAAGCATTTTGTTTCCTTCACGATTATCAGTTATCCATTACGAACTTTTCAACTTTTCCTCGAACTCCTCAATCGGCACCGGCCTGCCGAACAGGTAGCCCTGACATAATGTACATCCATGTTGCTCCAGGAATGTGCGCTGATCCTCCGTTTCCACCCCCTCGGCAATGACCTTCAACCCCAGGTTGTCGGCCATGCCGATGATGGTCTGCACGATGACCGCATCACTGTGTTTAACGCCGATGTTGCGCACGAAGGACTGGTCGATCTTCAACTGGTCGAGCGGCAACTGCGTCAGGTAGGAAAGCGATGAATAGCCGGTGCCGAAGTCATCAATGGAAAAGCGCACCCCGACTTTTCTGAGTGCTTGCATCTTGACGATGGTGTCATCGATGTTGTCCAGCACCAGGCTCTCCGTGAGTTCGAACTTGAGCCGGTCTGGGTTGAGCGCATGACTGCGCAGTGTCTGACACACTTGCTCGACGAAATTGGGCTGATGAAACTGGCGTGCGCTCACGTTGACGGCAAGCTGCAGGTCACGTGTGAGCCCGTCGGCTTCCCATGCCTTGAGCTGGGCGCAGGCGGTTTCCAGCACCCACTGCCCGATGGGCAGTATCAGGCCCGTTTCCTCGGCTAGCGGGATGAACTCCAGAGGCGATACCAGACCGCGTTGCGGATGTTGCCAGCGTATCAACACCTCGGCCCCAAGAATATGAACGGTGTTGTATACCTGCATCTGGTAATAGAGTATGAACTGGTTTTCTGCCAGCGCGCGATGCAGATCATTTTCCAATGTCGTCCGGGCTTCCAGCACCATCTGCACGGCTGGGTCATAGAAACGCAGGGTGTTGCGCCCGGCGCTTTTTGCCTGGTACATGGCAGTGTCGGCGCGTTTGAGCAGTTCGTCCACCGTGATCTCCTGGTTCCTGAACAGGCTGATACCGATGCTGGCGGAACTGTGGTATTCGTACCCTTTCAGTGAATAAGGCTGGCTGATGACAGCTAGGAGTTTTTCGCCCGCGGCTTCCGTCTGGGCAGCGGCTTGCTGGATGTCTTCACTCAGCTTTTCCAATATGACGATGAACTCATCGCCGCCCAGCCTCGCCGCGGTGTCCTCATGACGCAGACAGGCTTGCAGCCGGTTGGCTACCTCGATCAGCAACAGGTCGCCGATGTTATGGCCCTTGGTATCGTTGAGACTCTTGAAGTTGTCGAGGTCGATAAACAGGACAGCGCAGTGGTCGTGATGACGAGCGCTGGCAGCGAAGGTATGCTGCAAACGGTCGAGTAGCAGGCGACGGTTGGGCAGACCAGTGAGCGGATCGTAAAAGGCAAGCTGTTCGATTTTGTCTTCCGCTGCCTTGTGCTCGGTAATGTCGAAGAAGGAGGCGATATAGTTGGTTACCTGTCCCTTTGCGTTGATCACCGCAGTGATGTTGAGCCATTCCGGGTACACCTCACCATTCTTGCGCCGGTTCCAGATTTCACCATGCCAGTGATGGTCGCGGGTCAGGTCCTCCCACATCTGTCGATAGAACTCGGAGCCCTGCCTCCCGGAATGGAGCAGGGCAGGCGTCTGGCCGATGGCTTCCTTGGCACTATACCCGGTCAAACGGGTAAAGGAATTGTTGACGCGCAGGATGACATTGTGCGCATCGGTGACGATGATGCCTTCCTGGGCTTCGAAGGCGGTGGCCGCGATGAGCATCTCTTTCTCGGCCTGTTTACGCTCGGTGATATCGCGGCTGGAACCAAAATAATAATTGCATCCGTCCAACTCCACGCCGGAGGCGCTGATTTCGACCTCGATCAATACGCCATCCTTGCGGCGGTGAACGGTCTCGATCAAATCGCTTCTACCGATGAATTCCCTGAAACGCTTCCGCGCCTCCACGGTTTGCCATTGCGCGTCCCAGTCAGCCACGTTAAGGCGCACCACCTCTTCTTGGGTGTAGCCCAACATACGGCAGAAGGCATCATTAGCCTCCACGATATTACCCTGCTCATCCATCACGTGGATGCCGTCAACAGAGGTCTGCATCAATGCCTGGTAGCGCAGGGTCAATGCCCTGGTTTTTTGCTCCATCTGCCTGCGCTCGGTAATGTCGCGAAAATACCAGACGCGTCCGTAGTACTTGCCGTGCGCTCCAGTGACCGGAGCGGAATACCGATCGATTATCCTGCCATCTAATAGTTGTACTTCTTCACGACTCTTGTCCTCGCGGTGCTCGTACAGATATTGGACCCGGGCGACAAATGCTTCTGGATTCTCGGTTTGGGCAACAACTGATTGGAGCACGGGCGCATCCCAACGCGCGCTCACGAGCTGCGGAGAGAGCCGCCAAAGTTCAACGAATTGTTGATTGTAAGAGATGATTTGCTCGTTCTCGTCGACCACCAGAATGGCATCGAGCGAAGTCTCCTGCTGAGTCTGAAGAATCATGTTCCTGAATTCTAATTCCTCCTCCGCCTGCTTGCGCGCAGTCTCACGGGCGAAGTTGTCGAGCGCAAAGCTGATATCCGAGGCCATTTCAATCAGCAGGTTGCGGGCAGCTTCGTCGAAAGCATTGGCTTCGCCGGCATATAGGACGAAAGCACCGATAACGACATTGTTATGGCGCAGTGGCAGAGACGCCACGGCTCCCCAGCCGAAGCGTGCGCCGCGTTCTTGCCACGGGGCGGTGAGCGGATCATTCATGAAATCCTGGCACCAGAACGGGCGGTTCTCGCGGATGGAAGTGCCGACCGGGCCTTGCCCGAACGGGCTGGCGGTATCTAACGAGATTTCGATATGTTGCAGGTACGCGGCGCCATCGCCGAAACTGGCGACCGACCGAACCATGCGGGTCTCGGTGTCGACAAGGCCGACCCACGCCATCTTCATGCCGCCGAACTGCACTGCGGCGCGGCAGACTTGCGAAAACAGCTCTTGCTCACTGGTGCAATGCACAATGGTCTTGTTA
>JBAUUR010000143.1:0-10829 GCA_049582805.1 Gallionellaceae bacterium
CTTCGGAAGACAGAACAATCTGGAACGGGCTTTTTCTTGGCATATACAGACCCTCGCTTGCAGGTTGCAGCGAGGATGCTATATGTGACACTACATGTCAAGAATAATACGTGTGTATATTTATGAACTTGCCTACTTAGCACCAGCGGACTAATTACCTAAAATCACTTGCGTGGTCTACTGAAAAGTCAACGTCGTTCCGTTAATTGTCATAGCTATCGTCACAGCCAGAACATTGCCTGTCGTATCAATTTTGTAACAAGTTGTGTAAACGTAAAGAGCTGAGCCTACTACTGAGTCAGTATCGTTGATGCACGCCCAAGCTGTTGTCGATGTGTCTGATGAAAGTGACCATGTCTCTGTGTCAACTGCGTATACCACTGACTTAGAACTGTCGGTATAGGTAGTGGATGTATCAAGCGGCCCACCTTGGCCAACCGTGGCATAGATTGGTAGGGCTTGCTGATTGGCATAAACCGTATATCGACCGTTAGTAGCTATATATCCCAGGTTTTCGAACGGGCTTGCGTTGAAATAGAATAGACCGGAAGATGTGCTACCTGTTCCAACAGGCGGATTCACTGAAAAGGTTGCTGTTTGAAAAACAGTTGACGCCGGTTGTCCCTGGAAAGTTGAGGCAGCTCCCGGGGTTTGACTGTATTGAATCGTATATGTGTTGGCGCAACATTGTGCTGACAATGTGACGTTATACGAGGCTTGATAAATAGCACTTAACGCACTCGAAATAGGGAATTGCGTTGTGGCAGGCGAAGTGCGCCAAACCTGACGCGTAATGGCCTTCGAACCGTTAACGCCATTGATGGTGTAATTCATGCTACCGGTATTGACATCGGTAAACGCCAACGTGATCGAGCCTACGGCAGTCACCACCTTATTATCGCCGTTCCATGGCTCCGTCAGACTCGAGCCACCGGTGACCGCATACAAATCGCCCTGGCAACCGTCGCCGGATACTGCACAATCGGAAGCGACATACCAGATCGGGTTACCTGCAGCATCATAGGTATAGATCGTGACGAAGATCACATCGTATTGCTGAATGAAATTCGTTCCCCAGCCGGATTCGTTCGGGTTCCACCATAAACCATTGATAGCCGAAGGGGAAGCTGCGGTATCCAGGGTATATGCCGAGCTGGGCAGGGGCGCTATAAGAAGAAATGCCAGCGCCATTACCGCGGCAAAACCAACACGCAGTAAACGAGCGACAGCAATCTGGAAGGTACCACGAACAATTTCTTCGAATGCCGACTTGATAATTTTCATTTTATTGCTCCCTTTATAAACTTGAAGTGGAAATGGAATTAGCTGGCAGAATACGGATATTTCTGTCTTGAAATCCTTGTTTCAAGAATACCATAAAGATGTTATGGAATTCTGTAAGTAAGGGTACGTATATGCGGGCTATAGCGACAGCACGGCATGGCACAATAGCGTAATCTATCTGCCGCCAGCGCAATGTCTGGTTTTTGGAAACGCGATAGTCGGTTAAGGGTCTATTCTGTTGAAAAACTCGTTCAGCGCCCTGCCAGACATAATTCTGGGGATGGATTCAAACTGAACTACCCGGAAGCCCGGCAGAATGCTGTGACGAAAGAACCGCATCGCTCGAGTTATTCACCCACAGGTAAAACTACATACCGCCGCTCCCATATTCCCAAGCAAGCCGGCTCTTTAGGTGCTCCTGGTTCAACGCATTGGAAGCCGCGAACGATGCTTGCTTCTCCTCAAGAGAAGTTCATCCGCAAAGCGCGCAGAAAGCAGAGTAAATCACCCTATTTCAACTGCAAATCAAATGCCGGTTGAACATTCCTGCTGTTCTGGTGTAGAATCGCGCCTCTTTGAAATCTGCTTGGAGTCTTTCATGGCACGTGTATGTCAAGTAACGGGTAAGCGCCCGATGGTGGGCAACAATGTTTCCCACGCCAATAACCGAACCAAGCGCCGGTTCCTGCCGAACCTGCAACGCCGCCGCTTCTGGGTAGAGGGTGAAAACCGCTGGGTTTCCCTGCGGTTGACCAATGCCGCGCTGCGCACCATCGACAAGAACGGCATTGAAGCCGTGTTGTTTGAAATGCGCGCCCGTGGCGAAAAAGTTTAAGGAGACTGAATCATGGCTAAAGGCGCACGCGAAAAAATCAAGCTGGAATCCTCTGCCGGCACCGGGCACTTCTACACCACCAACAAGAACAAGCGCACCACGCCGGAAAAGCTTGAGTTCAGCAAGTTCGACCCGGTTGCCCGCAAGCACGTGATGTACAAGGAAACCAAGCTGAAGTAATCCGGTTTTTGCCTGACGGATGATGCAGAATGCGAAACGCCTCAGTTAACTGAGGCGTTTTGTTTTGTGGTTTGACGCGTTCATTCAGAACTTATCCAAGGCGCCAGGCGCCTGCCGTTCATCAGTCGCTTCAAAAAGCATAGCATCGCAACTTCCTGGAGAATTCCTGGAGGGCGGCAATGCCGCTGTTCTCGGCGTCGCGGCACCATTCTTCCAGTTGTTTAACCAACTGTTCCTTGCTGGCTGCAGATCGTTGCCACACCGAGGCTAGCTCCCGGCGCGAAGCATGGAGTTTCGCCAGCGTCGGGCTGGCCGCCATCAATTCACCAATGCGCGATCTCTGCTGTTCGGTAAGCACATTCTCGTCAAGATGCAGCCATTGCTTGAGCCGCGCCAAGTCCGCATCAAACTTGCCTGAAGCCTGTTGTTTGATACGCTCGATTTCTTCCGCGTAGGTCTTTTTCAGCGATTTGGCATATTTCGCCATCACCTCATAACGGTTGGCGATGACCGCTTGCACCGTTTCCAGATCGCAGGCCGTCTTGGACTTGTTCAGGCGTACACGCGGGGCAAGTTTTTTCACCACTGCCAGCCCCAGTGCCTGCAGGACGCGAATATAGAACCAGCCAATATCCAGCTCGTACCACTTGCTGGAAAGCTTTGCTGATGACGCATAGGCGTGATGGTTGTTGTGCAGTTCCTCGCCGCCGATGAAGATGCCCCACGGCACGATATTGGTCGAAGCGTCGGCACACTGAAAATTGCGATAACCCCAATAGTGTCCAACGCCGTTGATGATGCCCGCCGCGTTGAATGGAATCCATACCATCTGCACCGCCCAGATGGTCAGCCCGATGGGTCCGAACAGCAGCACGTCAATGATCATCATCAGCGCAATCCCCAGAATATTGTGCTTGGTGTACACGTTGCGTTCCAGCCAGTCATCCGGCGTACCGTGGCCGTACCTTTCCAGAGTTTCCTTGTTGGCAGATTCCTTGCGGTACAACTCGGCGCCTTCCAGCAACACCTTGCGGATACCGAAGATCACCGGACTGTGCGGATCTTCCGCCGTTTCACATTTGGCGTGGTGCTTGCGATGGATGGAGGCCCACTCCTTGGTGACGATGCCGGTCGCCAGCCACAGCCAGAAGCGGAAGAAGTGGCTGGGTATGGGATGCAGATCCAGGGCGCGGTGCGCCTGGTGGCGATGCAAAAAAACGGTAACGCACGCAATGGTGATCTGGGTCAGCACCAGCGTCACCAACACATAACCCCACCACGGCAAATCTATCAGACCGGTATACATAAGTTCTTTACTTCTTTCTCTACAAACGAAATCTCTGATTAGAGCTGGGATAATGATTATGGTTCCATTCCGGCATCAAGCCGACACCCAACCTTTCGCTTCATTATAGTCGGTAAAGACACAAATGTCAGCATCCACGAACAGACGGGCCAGCCATCCCTGCCATGTCAACCATTGGTCGTCGGTGACCACTGCGATCTTGCTGAAATCGTGCTGATGCTCCCGGCGGAAAAATTTGATTTCTTCCCACGCCACATCCAAAGTGTAGCTTACCATGTCGCGCAAATCGAACAGCAAATTGACTTCGCCGGGAGATTTAAGCTTGTAAAGCGCCGATTCCTCGAATTGCTTGAAATCGGCAAGGGTAAACTCGCCCATTACGCCGACATTGAGCAAGTTGTCATTTTGTTCGATGGTAATCATGTTCCTTCTTTCTGTGTTTCAACGCTTGCAGAATACTGTTTCAAAAAAGCGGCAACAACCACGCACCGCCGGAATGACCATTTAGGCTTGCTGCACGGGAATGATAATCTAGAGATGCGGACCAAGCTTGCGGCGCAGAAACTCATGAAAGTGCAGCAATCCGTCCTCGGTCGGCGACTGGTAGGGCCCGGCTTCCTCGACGCCCTGCCGGTACAAGGCACGGCGACCCTGGTGCATGCGCAGGCAGATGAAATCGTCTTCCACCGCCGTTTCGCGATAGGCCTTCTTTTCCGCTTCGACGTACTCGCGTTCGAACAGTACGATGTCCTCGGGATAGTAGAACTCGACGATGTTGGTGCAGCCGTCCACCCCGCGCGGCACGATGGTGCTCACCACCAGTGTATTGGGATACCACTCGACCATGATGTTCGGATAATAGGTCAGCCAGATCGCGCCATACTTCGGCAGCTGGCCATTGTTATAGCGCAACACCTGCTCCGACCATTCTTCGTACACCGGGCTGCCCGGCTTGCGCAGCGCATGGTTAATACCCACAGTCTGCACGCTGTACCAGTCGCCGAACTCCCATTGCAGATCGTTGCAGTCAACGAAATGCCCGAGGCCGGGGTGAAACGGCACGACATGATAGTCTTCCTGGTAGACTTCGATGAAGGTCTTCCAGTTGAAGTTGTATTCGTCCACCTCGACGCGGTCCAGCATATAGCCGGTGAAATCGATCTCCTTGAACGCAGGCACCGTGGCCAGGTCCCTGGCGATATTGCGCTGCCCGGCGAACAACAGGCCGTTCCAGTGTTGCAGCGGCGTCTTGTTCAAATGCAGGCAGGGGTTCTGCGGAAAATGCGGCGCGCCCATCAGCTTGCCGTCCATCTGGTAGGTCCAGCGATGCAGCGGACAGACGATATTCCTGGCGCTGCCGCGGCCTTGCAGCATGGTAGCCTGGCGGTGGCGGCAGATGTTGGAAAGCAACTCCACGCCTGCTTCGTTGCGCACCAGCATCCTGGCACTGTCCATCCATTCCAGCACATGGTAATCGCCGGGATTGGGCACCATCAATTCGTGCCCGACATAACCCGGCCCCTTGTCGAACAGGACGCGCTGCTCCACTGCGAGTACCTTGGGGTCGAAGAACCAGCTCAATGGCGGCTGTGCTATGGAACGGACGAGTTGTTCGGCTTGGGCAATTTCTGACATACCCACATCTTCCTTGCAAAAAAGGTGAATACGGTTTTGAAAAATCGGAGGGGGATTGTCCCTTAAATCAAAGGGGGGGGCAACCCATAATTTGCCCAATTGATCTATCCGGGTCGCAGTTTGCAGAGAAACCGGGCCGTAGGATGCGGTGAGCTTGCGAACCGCATCAATCGCGAACGATGCGCCTCTGCGTTCAACGCATCCTGCCTGGCTTGCAGAGAAACAGCATGCATAGATTCAGGCAAACGATTGCCATGGATTTCAGTCTACGGCCAGTCTGTAGCCTACCCCGACTTCCGTCAGCAGAAAGCGCGGACGCGCCGGATCTTTCTCCAGCTTGTGGCGCAGGATGCCCATGTAGATGCGCAGATAGTGGGCGCGCTCCACGTAGTTCGGCCCCCAGACTTCCTTGAGCAGCAAGCGGTGCGTCAGCACCTTGCCTGCGTGCTTTACCAACACGGTTAACAGGCGGTATTCAATCGGGGTGAGGTGAACATCTGTGCCGCTGACCGTGACCTTGCGATGAATCATGTCCACCTTCAGGTCGGCTACCGAAAAAACGCCTTCTTCCTCCCCCTTCGCAGTAGAAGTCACATGACGTAATGCCACGCGTAGCCGGGCAAGCAATTCGCCTACGCCGAAAGGTTTGACCAGGTAATCATCCGCACCCGCATCCAGGGCGGGAACTTTGTCGCTCTCCTGCGAGCGCGCGGACAGGATGATGATGGGAACGGAAGACCACGTACGCAACTCCCTGACCACTTCGATGCCATCCATGTCAGAGAGGCCGAGATCGAGAACAATCAAATCCGGCTTGCGTGTCGTGGCTTCGATCAAGCCCTGCCTGCCGGTTTCCGCTTCGATTACCTTATAACCTTCCGATGCCAGCGTAGTGCGCAGGAAGCGGCGAATCTGCGCTTCGTCTTCGATGACGATGATGGTGGCGGAATTGTTCATACTAGAAAGTGATTCTGCATCGCTGAATGAGGCGGCATTGCATTTGCAGGTGCGAATGAATTCGCACCTGCAAAACCATCAACGGTTTTTTTCAGGCTCATGATTGAGTTGCTTCTTCATTTTCGATCAATGGCGGTTCAGTCAACGGCAATGTGAAATGGAATGCCGCGCCGCCTGAGGGCAAATTATCCGCCCATATCTTTCCGCCGTGCGCTTCCACGATGGAGCGGCAGATAGTCAGGCCCAGACCCGCCCCGCCCTGATTGCCCTCGCTGGCGACACGGTGGAATTTTTCGAAAATGCGCTTTTCTTCCCCAGCCGGAATTCCATGACCCCGATCGGAAACTGTCACGACCAATTCGTTCGATCCGCTTGCGGCAGAGATTTCGATCGGGGTTCCGGGCGAAGTGTATTTCACCGCATTGTCCAGCAGGTTCGCGAACACCCGCTCGATCAGCAGGCTGTCGATCTCGACCAAAGGCAAGTCGCGCGGCAGCTTGACGGTTACCGGATGGTTGACCAGGCGCGCGGTCAGTCCCGCCAACGCGCCACCGACCACTTCTTCCAGCGGTTGCCACTGCCGGTTCAGCACGACAGCGCCCGCCTGAAGCCGCGCCATGTCCAGCAGGTTGTTGGCCAGTCCGGACATACGTGTGGCCTCGTCGTAAATGGCCTGGCCGAGTTCCTGGCGTGTATGACTGGCCATCCTGTCTCCGTCCCGCACCAGACTGCTGGAAGCGCCCACAATCGCCGCCAGCGGCGTGCGCAAATCATGCGAAATCGCCGACAACAATGCATTGCGCAATTGCTCCGTTTCCATTTTTAGCTGGACGCTGTGCGCTTCCGCCGACAGCCTGACCCGCTCCAGCGCCAGCGCAATCTGGCTGACAAAAGTTTCCAGCAGCCGCTGCTGCTCTGGCAGCGCAAGCCGCGCCGGGTTGAGCGGCAACAAGGCCAACACGCCTATCATTCCGGAAGAGGCTTTCAGCGGCAGGTAAACCACCTCGCCTCCCGGCAGGGTGTCCGTGCCCATTCCGGCCATCTGGTCGTGGTCGTACACCCATTGCGCCACGCTCAGGTCGCTGCCGTGGCAGGATTGTGCCGTCCCCTCGGCTTTGGGATAAACGATGCGTCCCGTTTCATCGGGCAGCAACACCACCGATTGCGCTTCAAACACTTCCGCCATGTGCTTGACCGCGATGCGCACAATATTTTCCTTGCCACGCGTCGCGGCCAGTTCGCGGCTCATGGCGTACAGCGAGGCGATGCGGCGCTCGCGAAGACCCGCTATGCGGGCTTGGTGGTGGGTGCTTGCCGTCATGCTGCTGATCACCAGCGCGACCAGCAGCATGACCGCGAAAGTAATCAGGTATTGTGTATCCGAAACGGCAAAGCTGAATCGCGGTGGCACGAAAAAGAAATCGAACAACACCACGCTCAGGAACGAGCTCAGCATCGATGGGCCGCGGCCGTAACGCGAGGCGACCACCACCACACCGAGCAGGTAAACCATGATCAGGTTGGCCAGGTCGAAATGGTCAAGCATGAGCCAGGCGATGGCGGTGCAGATCGCCGTCGCGGAAACCGCCCACAGGTAGCCTTCGCGCCATTGGAACAACGGACGCTGTTCCTCGGAGGCAAGCCCGAGGTATAGGCGGCTGCGCGAGAAATAGGGATTCTCCCGCGTCTGCGACAGGAAATCGGATTCCTTGCCCACCACATGAATGTCTATGTCGCTGGCCTGGCGGACAATGGTGTCGACCAGCGATCCGAACAGCCAGCGTTTCCATCCCGACAGCGTCGGCTTGCCCAGCACGATGCGGGTGGCATTGCGGGTGCGGGCATAGGAAATCACTTCCTCGGCCAGCTTGTGGCCTCCCAGCGTCACGGTCTCGGCGCCCAACTCCTCCGCCAGCTTCAGTGTGCGCAGTATGGCATCGCGCTGTTCGCTGGAAAGTCTCTGCAGCTTCGCCGTCTCGACATACACCACAATCCACTCCGCTTTCAGCAACTGCGCCAGGCGGTATGCTGCGCGCACCAGATTCTCCGCCGTGCCGCCCGGCCCGATACAGACCAGCAAGCGCTCTTTCACTTGCCACACGTCCTGGATGGCGTGGTCTTCGCGGTAGTCGCGCATCTGCGCATCCACCCGGTCCGCCGTGCGGCGCAACGCCAGTTCGCGCAGTGCGATCAGGTTGCCCTTGCGGAAAAAATTTTGCGCCGCGCGTTCCGCCTGCTGCGGGATATAAACCTTGCCTTCCTTGAGACGCTGCAGCAACTCATCCGGCGGCAGATCGATCAGCTCAATTTCATCGGCCTGTTCCAGCACCGCGTCGGGTACGGTCTCCCACACCGGGATGCCGGTGATTTGCGAGACCACGTCGTTGAGGCTTTCGATGTGCTGGACATTGATCGTGGTATAGACATCGATGCCCGCCTCCAGCAATTCCTCGACATCCTGCCAGCGCTTGGGATGGCGCGAACCCGGCGCATTGGTATGTGCCAATTCGTCCACCAGAATCAGCGCCGGATGGCGCTTGAGCGCGGCATCCAGATCGAACTCGCGCAACTGCGTATCCCGGTATGGAATCCAGCGCGGCGGCAGGACTTCCAGTCCTTCCAGCAACTGCTCCGTTTCGGCGCGCTTGTGCGCTTCCACATAGCCCGCCACTATGTCCAGCCCTTCCGCGCGCCGCTCGCGCGCAGCCAGCAACATGCCAAAGGTTTTCCCGACGCCGGCGGAGGCGCCGAAGAAAATCTTCAGGCGGCCGCGGCGGCGCTTGGCTTCGGCGCGCTGCACTCTTTCCAGTAAAGAGTCGGGATCGGGACGTTGATCGCTCATGTCTTGGGCGGGGTGCGCTGCCACGCCTTGCCCAGCATGGACAGGCGGGTGCGCAGGCTTTTCTGGTCATCGGACAGCACGTCCATCACATCGGAAAGCCGCTTCGAATAGAGAAGGGTAAACAACATGAGCACTGTTGTGATCAACGTGACGATAAAGAAAAATTCAACGCGGGAATCCAGGGGTTGATCTGCATAGGCAAGGAGATTCATGCCGAAAAAGCCGGTGACCACCGCGCCGACCATGCTGAACACCGTCACCACAGTGAGGCGGACGATGGTGGTGGATTGCTGGCGCTGCGCATTGCTGTCGAGATACTGGCTCATGTCCCGCAGTTCTTCCTTCACCTCCTGGTACAGTCCATCGTTGCCCAGATGTTCGCTGCACAGGCGGTAGAGCGCCTGCACGTGGGATCGCTCGGACAGTTCGTGGAACCAGTAGCGGTGGGTGAAGCGCAGGAAGGCCTCGAAACCGGCGTAGACCCTGCGCCGGAAACGGCTGATGGATTGCGCTGCGCGGATGTCCAGGTCATGCACCGCATCCACCATGCGGTCGGAAAATACCAGCAGCGCCGCGCGGTGGAAATGCGCGATCATGAAGAGCAAAACATATTGGTGGCGGAACTGGGCCAGGATGCCGCGCGTCCGGTCATGAAAATAATCGGCACGCGCATCCCCGGCCACGATGAAGGCGCGGCCGGTGCAGAGGAAGCGGGTGTTGGGGCCGGCCTCGGTATCGGTCCAGAAGCGGTCATAGCAGTAGCGCGACTCGAATTCAGCCACGTCCGGATCATGCGTAGGCAACGCCTCATCGGGATGAAGCGTGGCGACCAGACCGAGGCGCAGCCAGTCTTCCCGGCTCACGCCGCGTGGATCGTCCACTGCCAGGAACGCCATCAACGGCATGCGGTGGTATTCGATCTGGCGGTAGCGCAGGATGCCGGTTTCCTCGGACGGGTCCAGCACCAGGGGGCGCAGCAGAAAATCCCAGTGGGCAGCAATGCCCGGCGAACGGTGCTCGCGGGTGTAGGAGAGAAATTTTCCCCGGTTGTCCGTATCGGATGCGGCGAGCACCGCACCGTCCGCTGACAACCATTCGGCGCGGTGGGCATTGTGCTTGCCATGACCGTGTTCATCCCAGCCCGTCGGGTAGGCACGGCCAAAGCGGTACAGCAGGTTGCATACATCCGCAAACGACAGATCGCTGGCGGACAGTTCCACCTTGAGGAAAGCTACGTTGATGTCGTCGAAAAACCAGAGTTCGATATGTTCCACGGCCAGCGTGATCGGCGCATCGCCTTCGCGCAACACCAGCCGCAAGGCATCAACACCGCGCCGCCGGAATATCTTGATCGCCGAGCCACCGGCCGGGTCAGCGGCATCATGGGACACACGACTGTGGCTTTCGCCGTAGATAAAGCGCTGGATATAGGGCAGGAAGGCGACAAATTCCTTGTAGTGCCTTTCCTCAAAATCAAGCTCACCCGCCTGAAACCGGTCTTTCAGCCTGCGCCATGGATTGCCTGCGCCGCCCTGTGCCAGCAATTCCCAGTGGGGTTGTGCGTTTGCAAGCGGCATCAGTTGCACCGGCCAGAACAGTACCTCGCGGAAATGGCGGACAGTATGATCTGAAGCGGCAGTGGTCATCATAGGTTCAAGGGCATCTCTAAAAATCCACATTTCATCCCAACTGCTGCGTTGCGGAAAAAATTTCTTGCTTACATATCACACATATGCGGCGCGGCGAAATTTTTTCCGCGCCTTGCATTTGGGCGAACTCTGAATTTTTAG
>JBAUUR010000144.1:0-32816 GCA_049582805.1 Gallionellaceae bacterium
GAGAAAAGAGTGAATTTCCGTGGTCACTTTACCCCTCCCGGTGATCTGAAAATCGACTGTAGGGCTTTCTGAGAGGTCAAAAATTTTCCACATTTGCAAACATCGAGAATTTCAACAAACTGCTAAAGTGCCGCATGACGTCTTCTTCTTAACCAGACTTTCCGAACCCAGGGACCCCTTAAGAGAATCAAGGATTTCAACATGAGTGCGCACACATTTAGCCAACTCTTCCCGGTGATTGGCAATCAACTACAAATTGGCGGTATGCCACTTACGCAACTGGCCGAACAAATCGGGAGTACGCCGTTTTACGCTTATGATCGCGGTTTGATTTCAGAACGCGTTGCCAAGCTGCGCGCGGTGTTGCCGCCGGAAGTGCATTTGCACTATGCGATCAAGGCCAACCCGATGCCGGCCGTAGTACAGCATCTGGCCGGGCTGGTGGACGGTTTCGATGTGGCGTCGGTAGGTGAATTGAAGGTGGTGATGGATACACCGATGCCGTCTGAAAAAATCAGTTTCGCCGGCCCCGGGAAAACCGAGAAAGCGCTGCGGCAAGCTGCTGAGGCTGGCATCGTGGTCAATCTGGAATCGGAGCGGGAAATGGAAGTTCTCGCCCAGGTTGGCGCTTCGTTGGGACTGAGACCGAAGGCGGCGGTGCGGGTGAATCCGGATTTCGAATTGAAATCTTCCGGTATGAAGATGGGTGGCGGCCCCAAGCAGTTTGGTGTGGATGCCGAAAAAATACCGGCCATGCTTTCACGGATGAAGGAATTGCCATTGGAGTTTTACGGCTTCCATATATTCTCTGGTTCACAGAATTTGCGTGCCGAAGCCATCATCGAGGCGCAACGCAATACGTTCGAATTGGCTCATCGATTATCTGCCGATGCGCCTGGACCAGTGAAATTACTCAATTTAGGTGGCGGGTTCGGGATACCTTATTTCCCGGGTGAGCAACCTCTTGATTTGGATGCTGTGGGGAAACATCTCAATGCATTGATACCGGATGCGCGTCGAGATTTTCCTGAAGCCGAGTTTGTGATCGAACTGGGTCGTTACCTGGTTGGGGAGGCGGGCATTTATGTGAGCCGCGTAATCGAACGAAAGGTATCGCGCGGGCAGGTATTTCTGATCACTGATGGCGGACTGCATCATCATCTTGCTGCCTCCGGAAACTTTGGCCAGGTGATACGCAAGAACTATCCTGTTGTAGTGGGCAACCGCATGGTTCCGGAAAGCGATACGGGACTCGCGTCAGTCGTGGGGCCGCTTTGTACGCCGCTCGATTTGCTGGCGGATAAGATGGCATTGGGGCATGCCTGCGAAGGCGATCTGATCGTGGTGTTGCAGTCCGGCGCATATGGGTTGACCGCGAGTCCTACGGCGTTTCTCAGTCACCCCGCGCCCGTCGAGGTGCTGGTATGACCTCCGTAGTTGGCGAGCTGCGGCCACTCAATGTCCTGCTGACTTTTGATATCGAGGTCTGGTGTGGCGGTTGGCAAGATCTTGATGCCAAGTTTCCTGAGGCCTTTCGTCGCTACGTCTACGGTTCCAGTCGCGCGGGTAACTATGCCCTGCCCAGGACATTAGAGATCATGAATGATCACGACCTCAAAGGCGTATTTTTCGTTGAGCCTCTTTTTGCGTCCCGCTTTGGACTGGAGCCGCTTGCGGAAATAGTGGGCCTGATCAAGGATGCCGGGCAGGAGATTCAATTGCATTTGCATCCCGAATGGCAAAACGAATCGATCGATCCGCTTATCCCAAATCATGTTGCAAAGCGTCAGGGGCTGATCCACTACGATCTGGAGGAGCAAACAGCCCTCATTGGTCATGGCATCCGGTTGTTGCAGGAGGCAGGGGCAGGGCGGCCAACAGCCTTCCGCTCTGGCGGTTACAGCTGCAATGCCGATACCTATACGGCTCTGGAACGAAACGGGATTTTTTATGACAGCAGCTTGAACGTAACGCTGAATAATTCCGGCGTCGGCTTGCCAGATAATTTGCGCCGTCCCGGCGCACATTACATTGGCCGGATCCTGGAGCTGCCATTGTTCATATTCCGCGCCAGCACGGGCAGGGTACGCTACGTCCAGGTGGGATCTTGCGCCACACCCGAGTTTGTAGAGGTGCTGGAAGACGCTCGCATGGAGGGATGGTCTTACGTCACCGTGATATCCCACAACTTTGAAATGCTGTTACGGTCAAGCCATCGTCCTGACTGGATTGTCGTGCGGCGCTTTGAAAAACTGTGCCGCCACCTTGCCGACAACCGTGATATTTTCCCTACAGTTTGGTTCAGCGGCGGCAGTTTTGTGGAAGAGTCGCCAGACTTCAGGCTGCCCATGACTTCTGCAGGCGCCAATATGCAGCGCTTTCTTGAACAAGGATATCGTCGGGTGCTCGAGTCCTGTGTGCCTCTGACGGGCTGATCCGGAATCCGTGGGCAGGTGTGGCGCACGCTATGCGCATGACCGTCAGGCAAGTGTTGGACTCACTCAGATGACCCGAAGTTGATCGGTCTGGCGTCAGACCGCCTGCCTGTCCCCATATATGTCAGGCCTCCCTGATTAAAACAACAAGCGCTTGTTGTTGTCAGCGTTTTCGCTGCCGCGATTCTATGTCTGTGGCGATCGCTTCCAGTTCTTCCATGTCCTGCGGGTGGCTCTGGCGATAGCTTGTTTCCTGTGCCCGCATGGCAGCGATTTGACTATCGACGTTATCCGAAGTGAGCCTCACACCGAAATGATCATTTCCCCCTGCACGCGCAAATATGCGATTCAATATCATGTCGCCCAATTCGCGTTTGAAATGCCCGGCCTCCCAGTACCAGCGCATCACCGTACTGCGGTCGTTAACAGGAGGAACGGCCTCGCTGGTCAACTCGTTGATCGCGCTGAAATCCCATACTTGAACCGCCTTGCCATGACTTGTGTCCGCGGTTTCGGCGATATGCACGATTTCCCGTTTCCACGATTCGAATGCCGGCCAATGTCCGGTGATGCGGATGATTTCCTGCAAATGAGCATGATAAGGGAAGATGATTAAATAGAGAGCAATATGGTTTTGGCGGCACAGGGCCATTACCTGGCGCAGCGCGTCGAATGCAGATGAAGAACGTCCATCAGCATCGAACAAATCTTTCGGGCGCCGCAGGTTGGCCCTGGTATTTTCAATGTCTTTTTGCCTGAATACCGCGTGATATCCCTCGTCAGCCTCAATCTTAAGATAGTCCCGCATGGGATTGAACCCAAGCGGGGTCAAGTCCTCCGAGAACGGATTTTCCCTGTTGGTTATAGTGCCCACGGAATCCAGAAACGCTGCCAGCGTAAGGGTTGCCTCGGTGTAGTCCCGAATCTTCTGCAACGATTGGTATGCATTGCGGGAGCCATCCGGGTTTGCAAGCAAACGGACATCTTTATTAGCGGCTTCGACAGGACGCTGCTCGCTGGCATCCACCAGGAAATCCATAAAATCGATGCCCCAAACCACCACTTCGGGTTTGCGTACCCCCCGCTCCTTGCTATTGGCAAGGACGTGTTGCAGGTAGCGCAAAGTGGCTTGGGGCCCCGTACCGGGCAGTGCCAGATTGAACACAGGGCGCGTGCTTTCCGGCCACGCCGGGCTTTCCGGGTCAATTCCGACTTCGGAACGGGAGTTGCCAAAAATCAATCCCCGCGGTTGTACGCGCAAAACCTGGTAAGCCTTGGCCATCGCGCCATGGGGGCCGGCTGCAGGCTTAACGCGGTTGAAGCCAGGCCGGTCCACCAGCCGAAACATGCCATAAGGGTCGACGATAATATTGAATATGGCAACCGACAATATCAATGCCGCAGTGAAAGACAGCCACAGACGAAGATAATGTTTCATGCCTTGCATCCGGGTCAGAACTGGAAATAGAGAAATTCGCTTGGCCGAGTCAGCGACAGCAGGCCGCAGGCCAGCACAAATGCCATGATGAACGCCCATCGCCGCCGTGGCGACCACATAAAGACCGGACTAATGCCGCCTGGCCGATGATACAGAGCGGGAGCCGGAGTGCATCGCTCCATGATTTGTTGCGTATTGGGCGCGAAGAAGATCACCGGCAAAAGCGCACCAATCCAGACATATGTCATCATGAAATCGTGCCCGCCGCCGGGCGTAAACATCACCCCGCAACCGGCAAGCCAGCTTGCAACCGGGCCTGCATGCAAGACGAAGGCATCGGGCAAGGTGACCCCATTCAGGCCGATCATGGCGCGCAGGATGGCCAGCGCTCCACCCAGCGTCTGCGCACGAAAGAAAACCCATCCGACCAGGACGGCCAGAAACGTCAGGATAACGCCGATGATCCGTCCGCCTATTTGTGTGCGCTCAATATCGTGCCCCAGGAACACACGTAAAGCTTGCCATGCGTGATGGACAGCCAGATAAAGGCCATGCAATCCACCCCACAGCACAAATGTCCAGCCGGCACCGTGCCAAAGTCCGCCAAGCAGCATCGTGACCATCAGATTCACATACCGGCGGATCGGTCCTTTGCGGTTTCCCCCCAAAGGGATGTAGAGATAATCACGCAGGAAGCGGGACAAAGTCATGTGCCAGCGCCGCCAGAAATCGGTAATGCTGGTGGCCTTGTAGGGAGAATTGAAGTTGAGTGGCAGGCGCACTCCAATCATGTATGACAGGCCGATAGCCATGTCTGAATAGCCCGAGAAGTCAAAATATAGCTGCAGCGTATACGCCATTGCTCCACCCCACGCCTGGAATAGACTGAGCATATCCCCCCGTTCGGCAGCAGCGAAAACGGGCGTCGCGTAAGTGGCAACACCATCGGCAAAAACCACCTTTTTGAACAGCCCCAAGGCAAAAATGGTCAGTCCAACGGTAAATTGCTCATTGCGGAAACGATAGGTGGATGCCTGCCCAAACTGCGGCATCATCTCCTTGTGGTGCAATATGGGGCCGGCAATAAGGTGCGGGAAATAGGTGACGAACAGGCTGTAGTGAATGAAATTGAATTCCTTTGCTTCACCGCGAGCGGCATCCACCAGAAAGGCTATTTGTGTGAATGTAAAAAATGAGATGCCAAGAGGCAGAATTATTTCCGCTAAACCATAAGAGGTGCCCAACGATACATTAAAAGTATTGATGAAAAAATTGGCATATTTAAAGTATCCAAGTAATCCAAGATCGCCAATTACGCCAAGCGCCAGCAAGCGCCTGCGTCGTGGCGAGCCAATATCTTTGCCGCGCGCCAATGTATAGCCGACCAGGTAATTGAAGACGACAGAGCCTAGCAAAAGTCCCAGATAGGCAGGATTCCACCAGCAATAGAAGAACAGTGAACCCGAGGTTAGCCAGGTGGCAGCAAGACGATGGCTATGACGACCCAGCCAGAAGAAGACAAGCAGCAGAGGCGGGAGAAACAGGAACAGGAATTCGAACGAGTTGAATAACATATTTCTGTTGTGGTGAATTAGCGCCTCAGGTTGGCGAATAACACTGGTACGAAACGCGAAGGTTTGGGCGACCATGGCGTAAAACGCGACAGCTGAAACACGTCACTAGACTGTGAAGATGAGCCCCATTGTGTTGACACGGCCCCATCGAATCCGAGTTCACGCACGATGTCGGCTTGTTCCGGCAGGTAGTCTGTGCCGAGCTTGCCGTTCGGATAAGCGAACAAGCGTATGCGCGTGTTGAGCGTCTGCTCCAGAAACTCTCTACCTTCAGTGATTTCATTTAGCACGGCATCCCGGTCGAGTCTGGCCAGTATGGGATGGCGCGCGGTATGGCCGCCGATATCCATGCCTGCGGCATGCAGAGTCTTCAGTTGTTCGGTGGTCATCATCAAATCGTTGGGCAACGAGCCGCTTTGTGCTAAATCGGCGATGCGCGCAACAGACCGTTCGCGCACATCGAGCGGCAGGTATTTCATTTGCGGCAATATCCGGTCGATGGCGCGCCCTTTGGCCGCGTTGTCAGCAATGTCGAAACGTCCCAACCCAAGTTCATCGAGAATCAGGGTATGCAACGGCGAGCGGCGGATGGCTTCTATCACGGTGTCGTTGAACATGCGGCCACCATCAAGATAAGCCGTGGCAATAAAAAATGTCGCGTGCAAACCCCACCTCTGCACAATCGGCAATGCCAGGGTAACGTTGTCGGCATAGCCGTCATCAAACGTGATGCATACGGCGCGGGCGGGCAGGGTCCCGCTTTTCAGGCGCGTTATAGCTTCAGCAAGCGGCAGCACATTGAATACCTTTTTCAAGCGGGAAATCTGTGCGTCAAAAGTTTTTACAGTGGGTTCGTGGGGAAATATCGCGTCTTGCTCGGCAAGCACGCGGTGGTAGATCAGGATGCTGAGGCGGGCGTTCTGCCCGGCCGGGGACAGATGATTGCCGATCATCTTGTAGAGTTGGTTTAAAGGCATCATGGATGGCAAAGAGACTCAAGAGACTTGTATTGCAGTACATTGTAATCGAGACCTCATGGTCTTGTGGCGTTAGTTGCCAGTAGTGCATTTCGACGGGTTCACCCTGCGGACAGAATTTGGCCAGCTATTTGGGATAATTCTTGTCAGTACCTCTCCGGTTACTTCTACGGTGTGATTTATGGCACTGGGGATTACATCAAAAAGGCGTGCGCAGGTATTGGTGGGGCGTGGATATCGTCGATAGGCGATAGTTCGGTAGGTAAACCCTCGGCTTGGCCGGCGGAGGCCGTTAGGTTTGGCAGTTCCGGCGGTCATTAAAGTGACCTTGCCCCTGTATTTCGTATCTCTTAACTTGCTCATTATGCGGCATCCTTCAACTGTGCCGCAAACCAGTTTTGCTCGAACTGCATCGGGCTGGTATAACCCAGCGTCGAGTGAAGTCTTCTGTGATTGTAGAACATCAACCAGTCAATCACCTCGTCCATAGCCTGGCGTCTCGTCTCAAACCTCATGCCGTACAAGCGGCCTACCTTCAACGATCCCCACAAGCTTTCGGTGGACGCTGTTTGACACACCTTGAAAAGAGCGGTGCCCGATGCGAGGATCACCAAACCGGCGACGCCGCACACTTTTCGCCACTCCTTTGCAACCCACCTGCTTGAATCCGGCTACGACATCCGCACCGTGCAGGAACTGCTCGGCCATGCGGATGTTTCCACCACGATGATCTACACCCATGTGCTGAACAAGGGCGGCAGGGGCGTGGTCAGTCCGCTAGATCGATGAGGTATTCAGGAAGGAAGGTTATCGACATTACGATTGCAGGCTTGCTCACGCCCCGCGTTGGCTGATCTCCTGGAACAGTCTTAATCTGCGCGCATCGATCTTGCCTTCTTCCGCTGCCTTGCGCAGCGCACAGCCCGGCTCATGCAAGTGATGGCAGTTGTGGAAACGGCATAGCCCGCGGTAGGGGGCGAACTCAATGAAGCCTTCCTCGATGTCGCCGAAAGTCAGATGGTGCAGGCCGAAAGCCTGCACGCCGGGACAATCGATCAAATGGCTGTCGGCATTCAGTTGGTACATCTGCGCGCGTGTGGTGGTGTGCTTGCCCGAGTCCAGCACGGTGGAGATTTCGCGGGTCGTTGCCCGCGCAGCGGGCAGCAGGGCATTGATCAGGGTGGACTTGCCCATGCCGGATTGACCCACGAGCACGCTGGTGTGGCCTTGCAGGTAAGGCAATAGCGGCGCGGCGGTTTCTGTCGCGCACAGTTCCAGCACGTTGTAGCCGATGGCGCGATAGGGTTGCAGTTGCGCGCGCGCGGCATCCGCCGCGAGGTCGCATTTGTTCAGGATGATGAGGGGCTGCAACTGCTGGTCGTGCGCGGCAACCAGGCAGCGCGCCAGCAGTTCGTCGTTGAACGAGGGTTCGGTGGCGACGACGACGATAAGCTGGCTGACGTTCGCGGCGATGAGTTTTTCGCGGTGCGCAACGGAGCGGTAGAGCAGGGTTTTGCGCGGCAGGATATTCTCGATTACCGCATGGCCATCGGAAGTGTGTTGCAATTCGACGAAATCCCCGCACGCCACCTCGCTTTTTTTCCCGCGCGGGACGCATTCAAGCCGAGTGCCGTCGGCCAGTTCCGCCAGGTAGTGGCGGCCAAACGCGGCGATGATTTGTCCTTGCTGGGCTGGCTTCAATGGGCAGTCTGGATTTTCAAATCCTGAACAAGGCGTCTACTTTCGCGGCACAGATGAAATCATTTTCCGACAACCCGCCGATGGCGTGCGTGCTGTATTCCACCCGGCATTTGTTATAGCCGACATTCATGTCTGGGTGGTGATCCTCGCGGTGGGACACCCATGCCACCGCATTGACGAACGCCATGGTCTGGTAATAATTCTTGAAATCGTAGGTTTTGCCGATCAGGTGGTCATATTGCACCCAGCCATCGAGTTGCTGCATCAATACATCAATCTCGCTTTGCGACAGCGGCGGCACTCCGCCCTCGCACGGCTTGCATTGCTTGTTGGTCAGGTCGCAAACGGGTTCCATGACGTCCTCACTTGAATTTGTAATAAGTCTTGTTGAGATAGGCGCCCAGGTCTTGTTCGTTCTGGGGCGTCAGTGTTATGCCGGCCGCGCCGCTGCACACATGAAAGCGCGCGATCATCTGCTCCGGGCTGTTCACGATGCGGTCGGGGCGGGTGAAGATGGCGCTGCCGTCGCCGCCCACCTTGCCGATGTGGCAGCGGTTGCACTTGTTGTCAACGAACAGCTTGCTGCCGGTCTCGGCATTTCCATCCGCGAAGGGCTGGGCCAGTACACTGCCTGCAGCCAGCGACAAAACCAGAACGGCTAGATATTTCATCGATAATTCTCCTTAAGTGGTTTGCAGTTTCGCGATGCGCACCGGGGCGGGCGGATGCGAGTCGTAGAACACAGAATACAACGGATCAGGGGTCAGTGTCGCGGCATTGTCCTGATACATTTTTACCAGGGCTGTTGCCAGGTCGCGCGCATCGGTGTTCTGGGCGGCGTAGGCGTCCGCCTCGAATTCGTGTTTGCGCGAATAGGCCGAGGTGAGCGGATGCAGCAGAAAGCTGAATATCGGCAGCACCATGAAGAACAGCAGCAAGGCAAGTGCCGTGGTTGCGTTGCTTGTCCCCGCCCAATGCGAAATGGAGACGCCCAGCCCCCGGTAGAACCAGTCGGCCTGCATCAATTGCGCCAGCAGCCACAGAAAGGCCAGACTCAGGGCGAAACTGGCGGCGATGCGCTTGATGACGTGGCGGTGTTTGAAGTGGCCGAGTTCGTGCGCCAGCACGGCCTCGATTTCGCTGGGCGAAAGACGCGACAACAGGGTGTCGAAAAATACGATGCGCTTGGTTTTGCCGAAGCCGGTGAAATAGGCATTGCCATGCGAGCTGCGCTTCGAGCCGTCCATCACGAACAGCCCGCTCGCGGTGAAGCCGCATTTTTTCAGCAGATTCTCGATGCGGATCTTGAGCGTTTCATCCTGCATCGGCTGGAACTTGTTGAACAGCGGCGCGATGAACGACGGGTAGATGAACAGCAGCAGCAGGTTGAATACCACCCACACTGCCCAGACATACAGCCACCAGTTTTCGCCCATGCGCTCCATCATCCACAGCACGCCGAACAGCAGCGGCAGGCCGAGCACGGCGGCAAGCAACAGCCCTTTCAGGGCGTCCAGCAGATAGAGCGCCAGAGTCGTTTTGTTGAAGCCATAGCGCGCTTCAATGCCAAAGGTGCGGTACAGGCTGAACGGGGCTTCCAGCAATCCGGAAATGATCAGCACCGTCACGATGATGCCCATGCCCTGGGCGATCGGCGATATGAAGAATTGCGGCCAGAATGACGCAATCTTCTGGATGCCGCCGCCCAGCGTGAAACCCCACAGCACCACCGCTTCGAACAGCGCTTCCAGCATGGCAAGGTGCGTCTTCGAACTGGTGTAGTCGGCGGCTTTCTGGTGGGCGGCCAGGTCGATCTTCTCATTGAACGGGGAAGGAACTTGTGCACGGTGCGACTTGATGTACGCCAGGTGCCGTTTCGCCAGCCACAATTTGGTGGCAGTGGTCAGCAACAGTGCGGCGATAAACAATTTGGAAAACAGGAATGGGGTCATTTGCATCGGATTTGAATGGCGGGACTTTGCCCGTGTATGACACAATATGCGCTCAACAGTTCTGGCGCAGTCTGAATTATGGCACAAAATCAGAATCACCTTGTATGGCTGGATATGGAAATGACCGGACTCAATCCGGATAGCGACCGTATCATCGAAGTGGCCATGGTGATAACCGACAATCAACTGGAAGCGGTGGCCGAGTCTCCGGTGCTGGTCGTGCACCAACCGGACAGCGTGCTGGATGCGATGGATTCCTGGAACAAATCCACGCACGCCAAATCCGGCCTGATCGACAAGGTGAAGGCATCCACCCTGGATGAGGCGAGCGTGGAGGCGCAGCTGGTGGAATTCCTCAAGCAATACGTGCCGGCCAGCACCTCGCCGATGTGTGGCAATTCAATCTGCCAGGACCGCCGTTTCATGGCGCGCTGGATGCCGCAACTGGAAGCCTATTTCCACTACCGCAACCTCGACGTGAGCACGCTCAAGGAACTGGCGAAACGCTGGAAGCCGGAAGTCGCGCAGGGGATCAAGAAACATGGCAAGCATGAAGCCTTGGCGGACATCTATGAATCCATCAGCGAGATGAAGTATTACCGCGATAATTTCCTCAAGCTTTGAGCCTCTTGCATCCGTGATCTTCGCGATAGCCGGCCTGAAGGCTGATTATTGAGCTTTCCATGATTGAGGACAACGCTGGAAACGAATGCAACAGTATGCAAAACCCACCAGATCGTCATTCCCGCGAAAGCGGGAATCCAGTTTATCAATCACTCTCCGCGTAGCGGACAAAGCCTGTTGAGGTGTAGTCCCACTGTGTGTGGGATTTTTAATTGTCTGGATTCCCGCTTTCGCGGGAATGACGGCTGCTGAAGGGCATCTGTCATGAATTGTGGAAAGATCAGTTATGAACATGCCCCATCTGCTGGTTGACATCTCCGCCCATGGCTACGGCCATGTCAGTCAGACTGCGCCGGTGGTCAACGAACTGGCGCGGCGCATTCCCGGCCTGCGCGTGACGTTGCGTTCTGCCGCGCCGCCGCAACTCCTGCGGCAGCGCTTTACCTGTGATTTCAAGCATATTCCTGTTGCGCTGGATTTCGGCATGCAGATGTCGAACGCGGTGGACGTGGAAGTCGAGAAAAGCACAGCGGCCTATCGCGCGTTTCATGCAAACTGGGATGCCAAGGTGCAACAAGCGGCGGAACAAATGCGCGCGCTGCAGCCCGATCTGCTGTTGGCCAATGTTCCCTATCTATCGCTGGCTGCAGCCGACGTTGCCGGAGTGCGCGCCGCCGCAATGTGCTGCCTGAATTGGGCTGATATTTACTGCCATTACTGCAAGCGTGATGCAGACAGCGCTGCGATCCATGCGCAGATGCTGGCGGCCTACAACAGCGCCGAATGTTTCCTGAAAGTGCAGCCCGCCATGCCCATGCCAGATCTCCTGAATGCGCGCAGCATCAGCCCGATCGCACAGCTTGGGCGCAACCGGCGCGCACAGATAGATGCATGTCTACTCCCTCCCCCTTGCACCCGCAGGGGGCAGGCCGTGGTTGTAGAACCGCTAAAGCGGCAACAACCACGCACCAGGGGGAGGGCAGGGGAGGGGGTAGAAACTCCACTTTCCCGATGTTCTACTCCCATCCTACCCTCCCCCCTGCACCCGCAAGGAGTAGGCCGTGGTTGTCAAGCCGCTGAAGCGGCAACAACCACGCTCCAAGGGGGAAGGAAGGGGTCTGGTGCTGATGGATTATGGGGGCTCAAGGCTAATGTTCCCGCCGAAAAACTCATCCTCGTCGCCATGGGCGGGATCGAATTCCGCCTGCCGCTGGAACGCTGGCCGCGCCTCGAAGGTATACGCTGGCTGGTGCCGCAGGCATGGGGTATCGCCCGCGACGACATGACTGCCTTCGAACCGCTTGGCCTGTCGTTCGGCGATCTGCTCGCCTCGTGCGACGCCGTGCTGACCAAGCCGGGTTATGGCACTTTCGCCGAAGCCGCCTGCGCGGGCGTGCCGGTGCTATACGTGTCGCGCCGTGACTGGCCGGAGGAGCGGTATCTGGTGCAATGGCTGGAACAAAATGACGTATGCCGCCAAGTGGAGCGCAGCCGCTTGCAGAGCGGTGATCTCGAAGGCGCACTGCGTGATTTGTGGACGCAGCCCAAACCGCCCATGCCCGTTGCCAGTGGAGCGGAGGAAGCGGCGGAACTATTGGCGGGGATGTTGTAAGTGTGAGGAGAATGGCGCCGGGCCGAGGTCAGCATTCAAACGGGCGGAGCGCAGGCGGAGAATGGGCGGCACTACAGAAGGGGGAGGTCCCCCTTCTGTAGCTCCCTGGGATCAGGGCAGGTCTGGCGGTGCGCTGATCTTGTCCAAATGCTCGTCGGTCAGCGAGTCGAGGAAAGCGATCAAGTCGGCCTGTTCCTTGGCGCTCAGATTGAGCGGGAAGATCAGGCTGTCCTGGTTCTTGTTCTTCGGGTCGCCGCCCTTGTTGTAATGGTCGATCACCTGGGACATGCTACTGAACACGCCATCGTGCATGAAAAAGGCAAACGCAGCCGAGTTGTAGAGCGAAGGCGTTTGGAACGCGCCCTTGTCGGCATCATTGTTGGTTACAGCAAAACGTCCGGGATCATCCGCCATCGGGCCTGCAGCCGGAACGCTGAGGTTATGGAACTTGTTATCGGTGAGTGTGGGCGGCGCGTGGCAGGTGATGCACGCTGCCTTGCCGCGAAACACCTCGAAACCGCGCTTGGCGGAGGCGCTCAGCGCCTTGGCATCGCCGATGACGTAGCGCTGGAACGGGGACTGGCTGGCAACCAGCGTGCGCTCGTAAGCGGCGATCGCCTGTGCGATCGCCACCGGCGTGGCATCGGTGCCGAAGACTGCGTTGAATTCCGTCTTGTAAGCCGGGATGGCATTCAGCTTGGCGACTATCTCATCAAGGTTGCCGCCCATTTCACCCGGTGCGGATATGGGTCCCATGTGGCCGGGCAGCGCGCCGGTCTGTTCTTCCAGCGAACTGGCGCGACCGTCCCAGAACAGCGCAGTGTAGTAACCGGCATTCACCCAGCTCGGTGCCCAGCGTCCCAGTTCGCCACCGTGGCCGAAAGCGCGCGGGGTGGGGCCGCCGCCCCCGGTTGCAGGCAAATGGCAACTGATGCAGTTCATCGAATCATTCTTGGACAAGCGGTAGTCAAAGGCCAGTTCGTGGCCGAGTTTGACTTTGGCGGCGGTTTGCGGATTCTCTGCAGGAACCGGCACCGGCGGCAGTTTCCATCCGGACAGATCCTCCTTGGCGAATGCCGGCGGCATTACCAGCAGCAATGAAAGGGCAAGCAAACGCATCGGAAATCTCATTATCTATTCTCCTGTGTATTGATCAATTCGGGCTAGCGACAACTACAGCGTAATTATGAAGTAAATGCTGACAGACAGGGAATTAAAAATTTCTATGGAAGCGATAGCCTTGGTCAATCAACAGGCTGGCAGCATGCCTTCCGGCAATATTTTTCCAGGCGCTTCGCGCACCGTGTTCTGCTCGCCACCTTAAGCCTGGTCGCATGCCTTGCATACTATCCCGCAAGACCGGTTGCGCGGCAATGGGGGACTTAATCAGAGGTTCCTCAAAATTATTTTTCCGCGCCGGTGGCGCCAGCGTCATCAATATTGCTGGCGCAGCCGTTCCAGACCCTGGCGAAACGCCTGTGCATCGCCATAATCGAAAAATCTCGGGTAGCGCGCATGAGACGAGCGGAGGCGGCGCGCATACGTGATCGCGCACCAATATCGTTCGGTGCGGCTGGCGGGCGGCTATACCGTTGACATAGGAGCAATAAAAGTAATTGAATTGCTCGATTATGTCGAGGCGCCCAGTACAGCAATTCCCGCCCTACTCAAGCTTCCGGGTTGTATGGTATCTTGCCAGAGTCTGCTGCACGCCTTGAATCGCATAACCCATGAGTTTGCTTTCCCTGATCGCCGCCCTGCTGCTGGAGCAACTGCATCCGTTGGCTTCGCGCAAGTACCTGTACGCATGGCTGGGCAGCTATGTCGATTTTTTTCAGCAACACTTCAATGCGGGAGAGCACAAGCATGGCAAGATCGCGTGGTTGATCGCGGTGCTGTTGCCGCTGCTGGGTTCGGCGGGACTGTACTGGCTGCTGCATCGCATCCATCCGGTGTTCGCCTGGGCGTTCTGTGTGCTGGTGCTGTACCTGACCATGGGTTTCCGCCAGGTCAGCCACTATTTCACCGGTATCCACCAGACGTTGCGCGACGAAAATCTGGAGAAGGCGCGCAGTCTGCTTTCCGCCTGGCGCGGCGCGCCATGCCATGAATTGAATGCGCAGGAAGTGGCACGCGTCACTATCGAGGAAGCGCTGCTGGCATCGCACCATTATGTATTTGGCGTGCTCTTCTGGTTCGTGATCACCATGCTGCTGGGGTTGGGCCCGGCGGGCGCGGTGTTGTACCGCATGGCGCTGTTCCTCAATGCGCGCTGGGGCAAACAGGATGAAGCAGAGCTTGGCAGGTTCGGCGAATTTGCGCGCCAGGCTTATCACTGGATCGAATGGTTGCCGCTGCGCCTGACCGCCATCACCTTCGCCATCGTCGGCGATTTCGAGGACACGGTGTATTGTTGGCGCACACAGGCGCAGAGCTGGCCCGACCCGGAGGCGGGCATCGTGCTGGCCAGCGGCGCGGGCGCGCTTGGTGTGCGCCTGGGTCAGCCCATCCCGCAAGGCGGGCTGCCGCTCGACCGTCCGGAAATGGGCGTGGGTGACGAAGCCGATGCGGATTTCATGCAAAGCACCGTTGGCCTGGTGTGGCGCGCGCTGGCGTTCTGGATGGTTTTATTGTTGCTGTTGGGGCTGGCGACTCTGGTGGGAGGCTAAAGATAAAGGGCACCTAAATAGCAAGATACATTGGGAAAACAGCTATCAATTTTTATTTGTAATTTTCAAGCATGAGCAAGGCATTCACCAAGGAAACAGACGACGAAGAAGAGCTGGAACCGGCGCAGCAGCTTCCGCTCGGCCAGAAGAATTACATCACACCTGCCGGCTATCAGCGGCTGCAGGACGAACTGGACCGGTTGTGGAAAGTTGAGCGTCCGGCGCTGGTGCAGACCATCGCCTGGGCGGCATCCAACGGCGACCGTTCGGAGAACGGCGATTATATCTACGGCAAGAAGCGATTGCGCGAGATAGACCGGCGCATTCGCTTTCTGGCCAAACGCATGGATAACGCGGTTGTAGTGGATCCGGCGCTACGCGAGAAATGCGATCAGGTGTTCTTCGGGGCGACGGTGACGGTGAGCAATTTCGAAGGGGTGGAAACCACCTATAGCATCGTCGGAGTGGACGAGGCTGATCCGGGGCGCGGGCTGGTAAGCTGGGTGTCGCCGCTGGCGCGCGCACTGCTCAAGGCGCGTGCGGGCGATGCGGTTTCGCTGTTTGTTCCGGGCGGGGTGGAAGAGTTGGAAGTGGTCGAAGTCAGCTACCGCGAGATCGAAATGTAGGGTGCGCTCGCGCACCAGCGTCATATGGGTGCGCAAGCGCACCCTACAACCGTTCCATCACCGCGGCAAAAAATCCGTCCGTACCGTGCACCTGCGGCAGCAATTGCAGACATTCTCCGGTATCCAGTCCGATCAGATGTTGCGCGAGAATCTCATTCGCGGGGCGCAGGGAAAAATCGGCATGCGCGGCAAGGAAGGCATCCACAATGCCGCGGTTTTCGTCCTGCAGCAGACTGCAGGTGGCATAGACCATGCGCCCGCCGGGCTTGAGCAATTTACTTGCTGCAACCAGTATCGCACCCTGCTTGTGCGTGAGTTCTGCCACGCTTTGCGGCGACTGGCGGAACTTGAGGTCGGGGTTGCGGCGCAGCGTGCCCAAGCCGCTGCATGGCGCATCCACCAGCACCCGGTCAATCTTGCCCGCGAGGCGTTTCACCTTGATGTCGTTCTCATGCGAGATTAGTTGCGGATGGATGTTGGAAAGTCCGGAACGCTTCAGGCGCGGCTTGAGATTGGCGAGGCGCTTCTCGGAAATGTCGAGGGCGTACAGCCGCCCCTGCGAATTCATCATCGCACCCAGCATCAGCGCTTTGCCGCCAGCCCCGGCGCAGAAGTCCACCACCATTTCGTTGCGCTTCGGCGCGAGCAGAAAACCAAGCAATTGGCTTCCTTCATCCTGTACTTCAACTTTCCCGCCGAGGAATAGCGGGCTCCGGTTAAGCGCCGGTTTTCCCCTGACGCGGATGCCAATCGGGGACCACGGCGTGGCGTGCGCATCCATGCCTTCCGTCTGCAGGGCTTGCAGCACCTCGTCGCGTCCGGCGAGCAGGGTGTTGACGCGCAAGTCCAGCGGCGCGGCCTGTTGCATGGCGCGGCCGGTGGCGAGGATTTCCTCGTCCGTCATCGTCGCGCGCAGTTTGTCCACAATCCATTCGGGCAGTTCGGCCTGTATGGATAAAGGCAGTTCGGCCAGGGCGATGCTCTTGACCTTACCCAACCATTCATTTTCTTCGCGTTTGAGCAGCGGCGCGAATTCGCGCAGGTTGTAACCGCCGAAGCGCACCCAGTAGGCCAGCGCCATGCGGCGCGGCGACGCGCGCGCGGAGGAAGTGGGCTGGCAGGCGTGTTCCAGGAAAAGCCGATGGCGCAGTACCCCGAACACGGTTTCGGCAACCAGATGGCGTTCGTTGGAACCGATGCTGCGATCCTGCTGAAAGAAATGGCGCAATATGGCATCGGCGGGATGCTCCAGAGGCAGGACTTTGCGCAAGGCCTGAATGGTGAGATCGAAACGGTATTCGGTGAGTAGCATAATTCTGGTTCGGCAAGCTCGCGAATCTGTGGGGGGTAAAGGACAGCTCGTTGCGCAGAATGGCGACTATTGATTTCCTGGCTGGAGGCTGATTGCAAAGCGCGTGAAGTTTAGCGTATGTCGCCGCGGAATGTAAGCGTGCCTTGAGCGGACCTGATGCCTGTTGAACTTGACCCGCTGTGGGTGAAGATGTCGGCTTCAGGAGGGGCGTTTCATGCGCCATTCAGGATGAACGAAAACGGGGCAGCAAACAATATATACTGTATGCTGAATGCCGGATAAAGTGCAGAATGTAACAATTCCGTCATCATAAGCAGCTAGCATATCCAGCTTAATTTCCTTGACTGAGGAGTTACCGATGCTGACCGGCGAACATACATCGAAGCAGTTCGATGTGGAACTGGAAGCGGTGCGCGCCCGCGTGCTTCAAATGGGTGGTCTGGTGGAAAAACAATTCCAGCTTGCCATCGATGCACTGATGTCCGGCGACATTGAATTGATGGATCGCGTCATCGCCAACGATTACCGCGTCAATGCGCTGGAAGTGGAAATAGATGAGACCTGCAATTCCATCATTGCGCGCCGGCAACCCGCCGCAGGCGATTTGCGCACCATCATGATGATGATCAAGACCATCACCGATCTGGAGCGCATCGGCGACGAGGCAAAAAAGATCGCGCGCATGGCCAAGCAGTTGACGCAGACTTCCCGTCTCAGCCTGCCGCGCTACAACGAGATCAAGCATGCGTCCAGGCTGGTTCTGGATATGCTGCGCAAATCGCTCGACGCCTTTGCGCATCTGGATATCGCCAGCGTGGCGGAAGTGGTGCGCCAGGACGATCAGGTGGACGAGGAGTTCCACGCCATCATGCGCAATCTTGTCACCTACATGATGGAAGATCCGCGCACCATTTCCACTGCACTGGAGATTCTGTTCGTCGCCAAGGCCATCGAGCGCATCGGTGACCACGCCAAGAACATGTCGGAATATGTGGTGTACATGGTCAAGGGACGCGATGTGCGCCATGTCACCGTGGAAGAGATCGAGCGCGAATTACGGGGGGAGTAAAGCAAGGGTTGCCTGCGGGTTGTCCCGCGACGTCATTGATCTCGCGCCTGCCTGCCGCTCCGCTTGCATGCGGTTGACTGGCAATTTCCTGAACGCAGCGGTGTACTCCGGCCCTTGATCGCCGTGGCTCCCGGATAACCATGCCGGACAAAGGACGGTATAATTCGGCGACATGCCTCCTGTCACGATCCTCGCCGCATTGTTTTCTTACCTGCTGATGCTGGCCGCGTACTTTTTGGCGCGCCATCGGTTTTTCCACGTGCCGGCAATGGTCTCCATCATGCTTTTTGATTTGGGCATGCCGGTCTATCTGTATCTGCACCGTCACTGGTGGCATCGACTCATTGAGCAGCAGGATATTTTTTCCTTTCTGGTATGGATGCACTTTGGTCTGTTAATCACGATGTATTCATTGGACGCGGCACAGATATTCACGGCACGCAAGATATTCAGGGGCGATCCTGAAGCCCGTCAGGAGCATCACGCGCAAGGCAAGGCATTGCTGGTGGTTCGCGGCCTGGTGGTTGTCACCGGGGCGATCCTGGCGGACTAGCAGTTTATGTTGGGCTGCGCGTATTCGCGCCATGTTTTATTCGGCGGGTTATTACCCCAGCAGCACCAGCAGCCAGACTGCGGCAAGGTTGATCACGCTGATCAGCACGGCGGCGCTGCCGATGTCCTTGGCGCGCTTTGCCAGCCTATGGTTGTCCAGCGATATGCGGTCAACGGTGGCTTCGATGGCGGAATTGAGCAGTTCCACGATGATCAGAAGCAGCACGCTGCCTATCATCAATGCCCGGTCGGTTGCGCCGTGCCTCAGCCAGAACGCCAATGGCACGAGCAGCAGCGCGAGCAGCACTTCCTGGCGGAAGGCATCTTCGTTGCGGTAGGCTTCGCGCAGGCCGTTGCATGAATAACGCAAGGCGTTCAATAAGCGCCGGATGCCGGTCTTGCCTTTATAGGGACTTTCCATGATTCCTTTCCATTGTACGTTTGCCAATGAGGCGACAGGGCGAGCACGTTGCATTGCCATAGTAAATCACACCCGACCGGATCAAGATTCATGCGAATGTGCATCGCAGCCCTGCAAGTATAGCCGGGGCATGACGGTCGACGCTGCGCAAGGCGTATTCTCGGCAATACGGCATAAGATGAATAAGGCTTCCAATGAGCTTTCAGGATTGACCCGTTCGACTTTCGCAGGTAGCATTCCACCTCTTTCGTGGTTACAGGGGATGGACTGGTAAATGCGCCGCAAGCTGGTAGTTGGCAACTGGAAGATGCATGGAAGTCTTGCCCGCAACAAGGCGCTGCTTGATCTGCTCCTGGCCGGGTTGCGCGATATGCGCAAGGCCGATTATGCCGTATGCGTTCCCTACCCTTACCTGGCACAGGCGCAGTCCATGCTGCAAGGCAGCAACATCGCCTGGGGCGCGCAGAACCTGAGCCAGCACCAGCAGGGTGCGTTTACCGGCGCAGTATCTCCGGGCATGCTGGCGGATTTCAACTGCAGCTATGTGATCATCGGACACTCCGAGCGGCGTGCCCTGTTCCATGAAAGCAACGAGATTGCCGCAGCCAAATTCGATGCGGCAATCAAGGCCGGGCTCAAGCCGATTTTCTGCGTGGGCGAGACTCTGGCCGAGCGCGAATCCGGCGTAACCGAGCAGGTCGTGGCGCGCCAGCTGGAGGTGGTGCTCAACCATGCCGGTGCACAGGCGGTATCCAAGGCCGTTGTCGCATATGAACCGGTGTGGGCGATAGGCACCGGCAAAACTGCGACACCGGACCAGGCGCAGGCAGTGCATGCGTTTATCCGCCAGCGGATTGCGCAATTGGATAGGCAGGTCGGGCACGGCTTGTGTATACTCTACGGCGGAAGTGTCAAGGCATCGAACGCTAACGAGTTGTTTGCCATGCCTGATATAGATGGCGGGTTGATAGGCGGCGCCTCGCTGGTTGCCGAGGAATTCCTGGCAATTTGCCGGGCAGCACAAAATTGATTTTGGAGTAGCGAGTGGAAACTGTAATCTGGATTATTCATGTGATAACTGCTGTAGTACTGGTCGGATTGGTCCTGGTGCAGCATGGCAAAGGGGCAGATATGGGCGCTTCATTCGGATCAGGTTCGGCCGGCAGCCTGTTCGGTTCCAGTGGCTCCGCCAATTTCCTGAGCCGCAGCACGGCAGTGGCGGCGACGGTGTTCTTTATTACCAGCATGACCCTGACTTACCTGTATTCCCATACATCCGCTACGCGAGGTGTGATGGATCAGGCGCAAACAGTGCCCGCCCCGGCTACCACTGTCCCGGCTGGCGCCGATACAACAAATTCAAAATCAAAGGATATACCCAAATAGTAATTATGCCGATGTGGTGAAATTGGTAGACACGCTATCTTGAGGGGGTAGTGGCGAAAGCCGTAGCAGTTCGAGTCTGCTCATCGGCACCAGATATCGAGCCAAGGTTGCTGGCGCTGCAAAAATCAGGCTCTGACCTAAAAATAATAACTGAATGCAAGTTACGCGCCCGATAGGTGGGCGTTCGGTGGAGGGGAGAGCTGGATGTTGGAAAACTATTTTCCGGTACTGCTGTTCATAGCAGTCGGTCTGGCCGTAGGCGTTGCGCCGCTGGTTCTCGGCCGCCTGATTGCGCCGCATCGCCCGGATGAAGCCAAACTGTCGCCCTATGAGTGCGGGTTTGAAGCCTTTGAAGATGCGCGCATGAAATTTGACGTGCGCTTCTACCTCGTTGCCATCCTGTTCATTCTGTTTGATCTGGAAATCGCCTTTCTGTTTCCGTGGGCCGTGGTGCTCAAGGAAATCGGCACCTTCGGTTTCGTTTCCATGATGATTTTCCTCGCTATCCTGGTAGTGGGCTTTATTTACGAGTGGATGAAGGGAGCATTGGAGTGGGAATAGAAGGCATCATGGAGAAAGGCGTCGTCACCACGACGCTGGACACTCTGATCAACTACACCCGAACCGGTTCTCTGTGGCCGATGACCTTCGGTCTTGCCTGCTGCGCGGTGGAGATGATGCATGCGGGCGCCGCGCGATATGACCTCGACCGGTTTGGCGTGGTATTCCGTCCCAGCCCGCGGCAGTCCGACGTGATGGTGGTGGCCGGTACGTTGTGCAACAAGATGGCGCCGGCCCTGCGCAAGGTGTACGACCAGATGGCCGAGCCGCGCTGGGTGATCTCGATGGGTTCCTGCGCCAACGGCGGCGGCTATTATCATTATTCCTATTCGGTGGTGCGAGGTTGTGACCGCATCGTGCCGGTGGACGTATATGTGCCGGGCTGCCCCCCGACCGCCGAAGCGCTGCTGTACGGCATCATCCAGTTGCAGAACAAAATCAAGCGAACCAGTACGATTGCACGCGGATGAACATGGCTACGGATTTGTGCGCATTGCATGACAAGAAATTATTTGAACTGCAAGACAGGCTGTCGGTGCGGTTCGGCGACCGGGTGGCCGGTCTGGGGGTGAAGTTGTGCGAACTGACCGTGGTAGTGCGTGCTGCCGACATGCTGGACGTGCTGACCCATTTGCGCGATGACGCGGACCTGCGTTTCGAGCAGTTGACCGACTTGTGCGGCATGGATTATTCCGCTTACGGCAGTGACGTTTCAGAAGGCGGCGCCTATCTCAAGTCGGATGATGTTCCTGATGTATTCGCGTTTCGCTTTGCCGTGGTCTATCAACTGCTCTCGGTGACACACAACCTGCGGTTGCGTGTGCGCGTGTTTGCCGAAGATGCGGACTTGCCGCTGCTGGATTCGGTGGCCGGCATCTGGCCTTCCGCCAACTGGTATGAGCGCGAGGCGTTTGATTTATATGGCATCGTGTTCACCGGGCATCCCGACCTGCGCCGCATCCTGACGGATTACGGCTTCGTGGGCAACCCATTCCGCAAGGATTTCCCGCTTTCTGGCAATGTCGAGATGCGCTACGACCCCGAGCAGAAGCGGGTCATTTATCAACCGGTCACGGTCGAGCCGCGCGAGGTAACACCGCGTATCGTGCGCGAAGACGAATTCGGACTTCATTGAACGTGAATGATTGAACGTGAATGCACCATGTCTGAGATAAGTAACTACGCTCTGTTTTTGCTGCGGCGCAACGCTTGCTGCGCAAGCATTAGCCCAGGCTGAAGCGGGTGTGCATTGAGTCGCCGGTGAGACGGGAAAATGTCTGAAATCAGGAATTACATAATGAACTTTGGCTCCGGCATAACGCTGGCTGCGCCAGCATTAGCCTGCACTGAAATTCATGGTGAACGCACGTTGCAACCAGTGTAGAAGATAGGCAGAGTTATGGCGGAAATCAGAAACCACAAGACGAATTTTAGTTACGGCCGCCCTACGGGCTTAACTTGCTTGCGCAAGTTAGCCTCCACTGAAGTTCATTGTGAACGTGCGTTGAAACACATGTGAGGTAGTTTTGGGACATGGCTGAAATCAGAAATTACACAATGAACTTTGGGCCGCAGCATCCGTCGGCGCACGGGGTGTTGCGTCTGGTGCTGGAATTGGATGGCGAGGTGATCGAACGTGCCGACCCGCACATCGGCCTGCTGCATCGTGCCACCGAGAAGCTGGCTGAACACAAGACCTACCTGCAATCGGTGCCTTACATGGATCGCCTGGATTACGTTTCCATGCTGAGCAACGAACACGCCTACGTGCTGGCGATTGAGAGATTGCTTGGCGTCGAGCCGCCATTGCGCGCGCAATACATCCGCGTGCTGTTCGATGAGGTGACGCGCATCCTCAACCACCTGTTGTGGCTGGGTGCGCATGCGCTGGATATCGGCGCAATGACGGTGTTTCTGTATGCTTTCCGCGAACGCGAAGATTTGTTCGATGCTTACGAGGCCGTGTCCGGTGCGCGCATGCATGCTGCTTATTACCGTCCGGGCGGGGTGTACCGCGACTTGCCGGACAGCATGCCGCAGTACCAGGCATCCAGGATACACAATGCCGCCAGGGTCAAGCAGATGAACGAGAACCGCGAGGGTTCGCTGCTTGATTTCCTGGAAGACTTCACCAACCGTTTTCCGACCTATGTGGATGAGTATGAAACCCTGCTGACCGACAACCGCATCTGGAAGCAGCGCACCGTCGGCATCGGCGTGGTATCGCCGGAACGCGCGCTGGCGCTGGGCTTCACCGGACCCATGTTGCGCGGTTCCGGCATCGTCTGGGATCTGCGCAAGAAGCAGCCGTATGCGGTGTATGACCAGATGGACTTCGACATCCCGGTCGGCGTCGAGGGTGACTGCTACGACCGCTACCTGGTGCGCGTGGAAGAGATGCGCCAGTCCAACCGCATCATCAGGCAATGCATCGCCTGGTTGCGCGACAATCCGGGGCCGGTGATGATAGAAAATTTCAAGGTTGCGCCGCCGAAGCGCGAGTCGATGAAGCAGAACATGGAGGAGCTGATCCACCATTTCAAGCTGTTCACCGAAGGCATGCACGTGCCGCCCGGCGAGGCTTACGCCGCAGTCGAGCATCCCAAGGGCGAGTTCGGCATCTACCTGGTTTCCGATGGGGCGAACAAACCCTACCGCATGAAGATACGTGCACCGGGCTTTGCCCATCTGGCCGCACTGGATGAAATGGCGCGCGGGCACATGATCGCCGACGTGGTGGCGATCATCGGAACCCAGGATATAGTTTTTGGAGAGGTTGACCGTTAAATGCTGTCCGATCAGGTTCAGGAAAAGATTGAGCGCGAGCTGAAGAAATACCCGGCTGACCAGAAGCAGTCAGCGGTGATGTCCGCCCTGCGTTTCGTGCAGGAGGAGAAGGGCTGGATCTCCAGTGACGACATGGCGGACGTGGCCGCCTATCTCGGCATGCCGCAGATGGTCGTGTACGAAGTGGCGACCTTCTACCACATGTTCCATCTCAAACCGGCGGGCAGGCATACGCTGACTGTGTGCACCAATCTGTCCTGCCAATTGATGGGGGCGAACGAAACGCTGGATTACCTCAAGAGCAAGCTGGGCGTCGATGTGGGCGGGGTGTCTGCCGACGGCAAATTCAGCCTGCGTGAAGCGGAGTGCATGGGCGCCTGCGTGGAAGCGCCGTTGATGACGGTGAACAACAATCGCCTATGTTCGCGCCTGACGCAGGAAAAGCTGGACCAGATTCTTTCCGGGCTGGACTGATGATGAACGGACCGGTCGTATATACAACGTTGGGTTTCGAGCAGCCATGGGCGCTGGAAAACTATCTCAAGGTGGGCGGTTACCAGGCTTTGCGCAAGGTGGTGACCGAGAAAATTTCGCCCGATCAGATCATCGCGGAGGTCAAGACTTCCGCGCTGCGCGGGCGCGGCGGCGCCGGATTTCCGACCGGGCTGAAGTGGAGCTTCATGCCGAAGAACTACGACGGCGACAAGTACCTCGTCTGCAACTCGGACGAAGGCGAGCCCGGCACCGCCAAGGACTGGGACATCCTGCGCTACAACCCGCATGCGCTGATCGAAGGCATGGCCATCGCCGCCTATGCAATGGGCGTGAAGACCGGCTACAATTACGTGCACGGCGAAATCTTCGAGGCCTACGAGCGCATGGAAGCGGCCTGCGAGGAAGCGCGCGCGGCGGGCTACCTGGGCAAAAATATCCTTGGCGCCGGCTTTGAGTTTGACCTGCACAACCACCTCGGTTACGGCGCCTATATTTGCGGCGAGGAAACCGCGCTGCTCGAATCGCTTGAGGGCAAGAAGGGACAGCCGCGCTTCAAGCCGCCGTTCCCGGCCAGCTACGGCCTGTATGGCAAGCCGACCACGATCAACAACACCGAGACCTTTGCCAGTATCCCCTACATCATCCGCGAAGGCGGCAAGAAATTCCTCGAACTGGGCCGGCCGAACAACGGCGGCACCAAGGTGTTCTCCGTGTCCGGCCATGTCAACAATCCCGGCAATTTCGAAGTGCCGATGGGGACGCCGTTCAGGAAACTGCTGGAAATGGCCGGCGGCGTGCGCCACGGCCATAAGTTGAAGGCGGTGATTCCCGGCGGCTCGTCGATGCCGGTGCTGCCCGGCGAAATCATGATGGAGACCGACATGGATTATGACTCGATCCAGAAGGCCGGCTCCTATCTGGGCAGCGGCGCGGTGATCGTGATGGACGAGACCGTGTGCATGGTCAGGGCGCTGCAGCGCCTGGCCTACTTTTATTTCGAGGAATCCTGCGGCCAGTGCACGCCGTGCCGCGAAGGCACCGGCTGGCTGTACCGCATCGTGCATCGCATCGAGCATGGCGAGGGGCGCCAGGAAGACCTGGATTTGCTGCTCAGCCTGTGCGACAACATCGCCGGGCGCACTATCTGCGCACTGGGTGATGCCGCCGCCTGGCCGGTGCAGGGTATGCTCAAGCATTACCGCAGTGAGTTCGAATACCACATTGAACACAAACGTTGTCTGGTGTGAGGCAGGGGACAGGAAACAGGAAACAGGATATTGGATCAGGCCCGTAAACGAAAGTATTGAGCGGATAGATGGTTAATATTGAAATTGACGGCAAGAAGATTGAGGCGGAAAACGGCAGCAGCGTGATCGCGGCAGCCCAGCGTGCGGGTATCTACATCCCGCACTTCTGCTATCACAAGAAGCTTTCGATCGCCGCCAACTGCCGCATGTGCCTGGTGCAGATCGAGAAGGCGCCCAAGCCAATGCCCGCCTGTGCCACGCCGGTGGCCGAAGGCATGAAGGTGTTTACCGCCTCGGAGATGGCAATCAAGGCGCAGAAGGGCGTGATGGAGTTCCTGCTGATCAACCATCCGCTGGATTGTCCGATCTGCGACCAGGGCGGCGAATGCGAATTGCAGGATCAGGCAGTGGGCTTCGGCGGCAGCGCCTCTCGCTACCGCGAGGAAAAACGCGTGGTGCTGCACAAGGATCTCGGCCCGCTGGTGTGCGCCGAAGAAATGAGCCGCTGCATCAACTGCACCCGCTGCGTGCGCTTCGGAATCGAGATCGGCGGGGTGATGGAACTCGGACAGGCATCCCGCGGCGAGTTTGCCGAGATCATGACCTTCCTGAACGGCACGGTGGATTCGGAGCTGTCGGGCAACATGATAGACCTGTGCCCGGTCGGCGCGCTGACCAGCAAGCCGTTCCGCTATACCGCGCGCTCCTGGGAGCTGTCGCGCCGCCGTTCCGTCAGCCCGCATGACAGTCTCGGCTCCAATCTGGCCGTGCAGGTGATGAACAATAGCGTGAAGCGCGTCTTGCCCATCGAAAACGAGGATATCAACGAATGCTGGCTGTCCGACAAGGACAGGTTCAGCTATGAAGGTTTGAATTCCGCCGAGCGCCTGACCCGGCCCATGTTGAAGCAGAATGGCACGTGGCGGGAAGTGGAATGGCAGATTGCCCTGGAATATGTGGCGAACGGCTTGCGCCAGATCGCCAATGGCGCCGGCGCGCAACAGATCGGTGCGCTGGCCACGCCGCATTCGACTCTGGAAGAAATGTACCTGCTGCAGAAACTGCTGCGCGGAGTCGGCTGCGATAACGTGGATTTTCGCTTGCGCCAGTCCGATTTCAGCACCGATGGCAAGTTGGCAGGCGCACCATGGATCGGCATGTCGATCGCCGACATCAACCGGACCGACCGCTTCCTGGTTGTCGGCAGTTTCCTGCGCAAGGATCATCCGCTGCTGGCGCAACGCATCCGCCAGGCGGTGAAGAAGGGCGCTCAGGCCAACATCGTGCACGCCGCCGATGACGATCTGTTGATGAAGGTGGCGAACAAGGCGATCGTTGCCCCGGATGCAATGGTCGGCGCACTGGCGCAGATTCTGAAGGCATTGGCCCAGGAAACACAGACTGCCGCGGACGCGGACATGCAAAACGTCGAAGTGGGCGCCACCGCCGCCGCCATCGCCAAAAATCTGGCTGCAGGGAAAAATGCCGCAGTCCTGCTCGGCAACTTCGCCCAGCAGCATCCGCAGGCCGCGCATCTCCATCTTCTGGCGCAGCGTATTGCCGCACTGTGCGGCGCGAAGTTTGGCTTCCTCGGCGAGGCGGCGAACAGTGTCGGCGGTCATCTGGCGCATGCGCTTCCCGGTGCGAACGGAATGAATGTCGCCGCGATGCTGGCCGCGCCGCGCAAGGCTTATCTGCTGCTGAACGTCGAAGCCGAGCTGGATTGCGCGAATCCGCAGCAGGCACTGGCCGCGATGCATGCCGCCGACCTGGTAGTGGCGCTGAGTGCCTACAGACACCATGCGCTGGACTACGCCGATGTGCTGTTGCCCATCGCGCCGTTCACCGAAACATCCGGTACTTTCGTCAGCACCGAAGGCCGCGTGCAAAGTTTCCGGGGGGCGGTGAAACCGCTGGGCGAGGCGCGTCCGGCGTGGAAGGTGCTGCGCGTGCTGGGCAACCTGCTCAACGTATCCGGTTTTGCATACGACAGCAGTGAAGCGGTGCGCGACGAAGTGCTGGTTGATACGGATATCGCGGCCCGTTTGAACAACACCCTGCAGGGAATGAACGTGCAAACCACCGTCGTCGGCGCTGGGGGGTTGCAACGCGTCGCCGACGTGCCGATCTATTTCGCCGATGCCGTGGTGCGCCGCGCTGCCGCGCTGCAAAACACCCGTGACGCCGCCAGGCCGCTTGTGTCCATGCACAGTGCGGAACTGGGCAGGCTGGGCGTCCAGTCGGGTGATGAGGTAAAGGTCAGCCAGGGGCAGGGCAGCGTGCGCCTTGCCGTGGCAAGCGATGACAGGCTGCCCATGGGCGTCGTGCGCGTAGCCGCCGGCCATGCAGCCACGGCCGGATTGGGCGCGATGTTCGGAACGATTGATGTAACTCCTAGCCATTCGACTAGGCCATCAGACGACGACGGCCAAGTCGCTGGTTATACGGTGGAGCGCGCATGACGGGATTCCTGCAAGCCATGGAACAATCGGGTCTGGATCTGCTTGGCCCATTCTGGATGCCATTGTGGACGCTGCTCAAGATCGTCATCATCGTGGCGCCGATCATGGGCGGTGTGGCCTATCTGACACTGGCCGAACGCAAGGTGATCGGCTACATGCAGGTGCGCATCGGCCCCAACCGCGTCGGCCCCTACGGCCTGCTGCAACCGATTGCCGACGGCGTCAAGCTGCTGATGAAGGAAATCATCATCCCGTCCGGTTCCAGCAAGTTCCTGTTCGTGTTCGCGCCGGTGCTGGCGCTGATGCCTGCGCTGGCGGCATGGGCGGTGGTGCCGTTTGCCGACGGGATCGTACTGGCCAATGTGAATGCGGGCCTGCTGTATATCCTGGCGATGACCTCGCTCGGCATTTACGGCATCATCATTTCCGGCTGGGCGTCCAATTCCAAGTACGCCTTCCTCGGCGCCTTGCGTTCTGCCGCGCAGATCGTGTCCTATGAAATTGCCATGGGCTTCGCGCTGGTGTGTGTGCTGATGGCGTCGCAGAGCATGAACCTGAGCGACATCGTGTATGGCCAGCAGGCCGGCGTTACCTTGTTCGGTACGAACTTTAGCGGCCTGTTTGGCTGGTATTTCATCCCGCTGTTCCCGATGTTCCTGGTGTATTTCATTGCCGGTGTGGCGGAAACCAACCGGGCGCCGTTCGATATGGCGGAAGGCGAATCGGAAATCGTCGCCGGTTTCCATGTCGAATATTCCGGCATGGCGTTTGCGCTGTTCTTCATAGCCGAATACGCGAACATGATCCTGATCGCCGTGCTGGCCTCCGTCATGTTCCTCGGCGGCTGGCTCAATCCGTTCCACGGCTGGCCCGCGCTGGGTGCGCTGACTGACAGGATTCCGGGGATGGTCTGGCTGCTCGGCAAGATGTCGTTCATGCTGTTCCTGTTCCTGTGGTTCCGCGCGACGTTTCCGCGCTACCGCTACGACCAGTTGATGCGGCTGGGCTGGAAAGTGTTCATCCCGCTTACCCTGATCTGGGTGGTGGTGATCGGTGTGTGGATGCAAACCCCGTTTTGGCTGTGGTAAGCAGGATGGCGTAAATGGCTACGAATCTTTTCAGGACATTTTTTCTGGTTGAACTGCTCAAGGGCATGGCGCTGACCGGGCGCTACTTTTTTGCGCGCAAGATAACCGTGCAGTTCCCGGAGGAAAAAACGCCGCAAAGCCCGCGTTTCCGCGGACTGCATGCGCTGCGGCGCTACGCCGGCGGCGAAGAGCGCTGCATCGGCTGCAAGCTGTGCGAGGCGGTGTGTCCGGCGCTGGCCATCACTATCGACGTCGCCGAACGCGAGGATGGCACGCGCCGCACCACACTCTACGATATCGACCTGACCAAGTGCATCTTCTGCGGCTTCTGCGAGGAGTCCTGCCCGGTGGATGCCATCGTCGAGACGCGCATCCTGGAATACCACGGTGAAAAACGCGGCGACCTGTATTACACCAAGGACATGCTGCTGGCGGTGGGCGACAAATACGAAGATCAGATCGCCCGGGATCGCGCAGCGGACGCGAAGTATCGATAGTGGGGAGTAGGGAGTAGGGAGTAGGGAGTAGGGAGTAGGGAGTAGGGGCAGGAAGCGGTGATGGGTTTTCCCACTCACCACTTCCCACTCCCCACTTAAAAAGGGTTTGTTTATGAATTTTGACACGCTGGTCTTTTATTTGTTTGCCGCACTGACGGTGTTTGCCGCCGTGCGTGTGATCACTGCGCGCAATCCGGTGCATGCGGCACTGTACCTGGTGCTGGCGTTTTGCAGCGCGGCCGGCATCTGGCTGCTGCTGGAAGCGGAGTTTCTCGCCATCACGCTGGTGCTGGTGTATGTCGGAGCGGTGATGGTGCTGTTCCTGTTCGTGGTGATGATGCTGGATATCGACCTGGTGCAGTTGCGCGAAGGCTTCTGGCGCTGGTTTCCGTTCGCCGTGGCGCTGGCCGCCGTGATGGTGGCGGAGATGCTATGGGTGCTGGCCGACCGCAGACTGATTGAAACTACCGGCGCGATACGGCACGCCGCGAACTACAGCAACACCAAGGAATTGGGGCGGCTGATCTACACCGATTATGTATATCCGTTCGAACTGGCGGCGGTGCTGCTGCTGGTGGCGATTGTGGCAGCCATCGCATTGACCCATCGCCGCCGCAGGGACAACAAGTCGCAGAATGTCGCGCAACAGGTGGCGGTCAGGCGCGAGGATCGCATCCGCGTCGTGCAGGTGCCCGCGGAAAAGCGCGGAGAATAAATAGGCGGGTTCGGATAGCGCACCCGGCGGACAATTGACGTGTTATGGAATGGCGGGTGATGCCCTCACGGCATAAGCCGTTCCGCAAAGGGAAAAGGGGAAGACCATGTCTGGCTTGAGTCTGACGCATTATCTGGTGCTGGGTGCGGTGTTGTTCGCCATCAGCGTGGTGGGCATATTCCTGAACCGCAAGAATGTCATCATCCTGCTGATGGCCATAGAGTTGATGCTGCTGGCGGTGAATACCAATTTCATCGCCTTCTCGCATTACCTGAATGACCCGTCCGGCCAAATTTTCGTGTTCTTCATCCTGACCGTGGCCGCTGCCGAAGCCGCGATTGGGTTGGCGATCCTGATCGTGCTGTTCCGCAACATCCGCAGCATTAACGTCGATGATATCGGCAGCCTGAAAGGTTAAGCTTGGTTGATATGCAAAACTTGTATTTGCTGGTTCCCCTCGCGCCGTTGCTCGGCGCAATCATCGTCGGCCTGTTCGGCAAGGTACTGGGGCGCGCCTGGTCGCACCGCGTTGCCATCCTGCTCGTCGCGGTTTCCTTCTTCGCCTCGCTGCGGATATTCGTGGATGTGATGGACGGCCACAACTTCAATGGCGCGGTGTATCGCTGGATGACATCGGGCGGCACCAGTTTCGAGGTGGGCTTCCTGATCGATCACCTGACCGTGTTGATGATGCTGGTGGTGAACTTTGTATCATTGATGGTGCATATCTACACCATCGGCTACATGGCGGAAGATCCGGGATACCAGCGCTTCTTCAGCTACATCTCGCTGTTTACCTTCTCCATGCTGATGCTGGTGATGGCCAACAATTTCCTGCAACTGTTTTTCGGCTGGGAAGCGGTGGGACTGGTCTCCTACCTGCTGATCGGTTTCTGGTATACGCGCGAGACGGCAATCTACGCCAACCTGAAAGCCTTTCTGGTCAACCGCGTGGGCGACTTCGGCTTCCTGCTGGGCATAGGATTGATCCTGATGGTGTTCGGCACGCTGGATTACGCCAGCGTATTTACCCGCGCTTACGGCTATGCCAATGATATAGCGCCGATACCCGGGGTGACCTGGAACCTGATGACCGCCATCTGCATCCTGCTGTTCATCGGTGCCATGGGCAAGTCGGCGCAGTTTCCGCTGCATGTCTGGCTGCCGGATTCAATGGAAGGCCCGACGCCGATCTCCGCGCTGATCCACGCCGCGACCATGGTGACTGCCGGAATCTTCATGGTGGCGCGCATGTCGCCGTTGTTTGAGCTGTCCGATACGGCGCTGTCGTTTGTCATGGTCATCGGCGCGATCACCGCCCTGTTCATGGGCTTCCTCGGCATGATCCAGAACGACATCAAGCGCGTGATCGCCTATTCGACGCTGTCGCAACTGGGCTACATGACGGCAGCGCTTGGCGCCTCGGCCTATACGGCGGCGATTTTCCACCTGATGACCCACGCCTTTTTCAAGGCGCTGCTGTTCCTGGCGGCGGGCAGCGTGATCATCGCCATGCATCACGACCAGGATATCCGCAACATGGGCGGCCTGCGCAAATACATGAAGATTACCCATTGGACCTTTCTGATTGGTACGCTGGCGTTGATCGGCGCGCCGTTCTTCTCCGGTTTTTATTCCAAGGATACGATCATCGAGGCAGTGGAAGAATCCGGTTTGCCGGTCGTAGGCTTTGTCGAGCCTGCCCTGATTCTGGGCGTATTCGTCACTGCGTTCTATTCTTTCCGCCTGTACTTCCTGGTGTTCCACGGCGAGGAACGCTTCGGCAAGGCGCATCCTTCGACAGACTCAGGGCATGCGGGCGACCATCATGGCGACCACGCCCATTCGACAAGCTCAGGGCAGGTGGATGAGGAGGTGTCAGCCGACCATCATCATGGGCTGGCCCCGGGTGAAAAACCGCATGAATCCCCTTGGGTGATCTGGCTGCCACTGGCGTTGCTGGCGATACCATCGGGGGTGATCGGTTTCCTGACGATCCGGCCTTTGTTGTTCGGCGATTATTTCAAGGATTCCATTTATGTCAGCGGCGCTCATACGGCAATGACGGAGTTGGCCGAAGAGTATGCGGGGCCAGTGGCCAAGGTGCTGCATGCCTTGATTGAACTGCCGTTCTGGTTTGCATTGGCCGGCGTGTTGGTGGCGTGGTTCTTTTACATGAAGCGTCCGGACATTCCGCAAATGATCAGGAATCGCTTTCCCAACATTTATTCGATACTCGAGCGCAAATACGGATTTGACGAATTCTATGACTGGTTCTTTGCGGGTGGCGCACGCGGCTTGAGCCGTTTCCTGTGGAAGTTCGGCGATGTGAAATTGATAGACGGCATGGTGGTAAACGGAACCGCGAAAGCGGTGGGTGTGTTCTCCGGCCTGCTGAGCCGGTTCCAGACCGGCTACATTTACCACTATGCGTTTTCCATGATCATCGGCGTGTTTGTGTTGCTGACGGTGCGCAACTGGTTTGAATAAGCAGGCTTGAAAAATGTGATGTATTTGCTGCGAATATCTACCCCCATCCCAACCTTCCCCCTGCAAGGGGGAAGGAGCTTGGGTTCCCTCCCCCTTGCAGGGGGAGGGCTAGGGTGGGGGTAGAAG
>JBAUUR010000145.1:0-41496 GCA_049582805.1 Gallionellaceae bacterium
ATCATGAGCAAGACCGGACGCAACGATCCATGCCCGTGCGGCAGCGGCAAGAAATACAAGCAATGCTGCCTGCTGCGCAAGGAGATTCCGGCCGCAAACAAGCCTGCCATAAATACGGTGATCCCACAGGCCATTCAGGAAGCCATCGAACATCACCAGGCCGGGCGTCTGCCCGAGGCGGAGGCGATCTATCGGCAAATACTCCAGGTAGAGCCCGGCCATCCGGATGCTTTGCATTTGCTGGGCATGCTTGCCCATCAGGTCGGCAGGAAAGAGATCGCTGTTGAACTGATCGGCAAGGCGATCAAGGTAAATCCATCCGAACCCATGTATCACAATAATCTGGGAATGGCGCTCGAAACGCAAGGCAAGCTGGATGCGGCGGCTGAATGCTTTTGCAAGGCGCTCTTGCTCAAGCCGGGTTATGCCAAGGCCCACTTCAATTTGGGGAATATTTTGCGGGCGCAGGGCAAGCTGGATGCCGCGGTCGCGAGCTACAACAATGCGATCCTATGCCAGCCGGATTATGCCGAGGCGCATAATAATCTGGGGAATGCGTTCAAAGATCAAGGGAAACTGGACGAAGCAGTCGAGCACTATCACACGGCGCTCGCGCTCAAACCGGATTATGCCGAGGCGCACAACAACCTGGGGAATGCGCGCAAAGACCAGGGCAGGCTGGACGAGGCGGTTGAACACTACAAGATGGCGATCGTATTTCAGCCGGGTTATGCCGAAGCTCACAATAACCTGGGCAATGCTTTCAAAGACCTCAAGCAGCTGGATGCAGCATTGGCGAGTTATAGCAAAGCCATCGCCATCAAGCCTGACCATGCAGATGCTTACTTCAACCAGGGTAATGTACTCAAAGAACTCAATCAGCTGGATTCAGTATTGGCAAGTTATGACAAAGCCATCGCCATCAAACCTGACTATGCAGAAGCTTACATCAACCGTGGAACTGTACTTCAGGAGCTCAAGCAGTTCGATGCCGCACTGGCGAACTACGACGAAGCCATTGCCATCAAACCTGACCATGCAGATGCTTACAACAACCGGGGGAATGTACTCAAAGATCAAGGCAGGCTGGATAAAGCGGCCCAGCACTACCACAAGGCGCTCTCACTGAAACCGGATTATGCCGAGGCACACCATAATTTGGGGATTGTGCTTACCGAGCAGGGCAAGTTGGAAGCAGCTGTCGAGAGTTATCACGAGGCGCTGTCGCTCAAGCCTGGCTATGCAGAGGGACTCTGGAACAAAGCTCTGCTTTGCCTGTTGCTTGGAGATTTTGACAAAGGCTGGGAAGGATATGAATGGCGCTGGAAGAATGATAACTTAAAGTTGTCCCCAAGAAATTTCACTCAACCGCTATGGGCGGGCAAGGAGTCATTGGCGGGCAAGACAATTCTTCTGCACAGCGAACAGGGATTGGGTGACGCCATACAATTCTGTCGATACGCCCGGATGGTTGCCGATTTGGGGGCAGATGTAATTTTGGAAGTGAAACCCCCGTTATTCAATTTACTTGCGAACCTCGACGGCGTTTCACAATTAGTCGCAAATGGCAGTTCACTCCCCGCATTTGACTTTCACTGTCCCTTATTGAGCCTGCCTCTGGCATTCAAAACCAATATGGGCAGCATTCCCGCTTCAACACCTTATTTAACTGCCGATGCCGGCAAAGTGGCGCGTTGGCACGTCAAATTGGGGGCAAAAAGCAACCCTCGTGTGGGTTTGGTATGGAGCGGCAATGCTCAGCATAAGAACGACCGCAACCGCAGCGTGTTGTTGTCTGAATTATTAAAACATTTGCCTGATGATTATCAATATGTGAGCTTGCAAAAAGAACGGCGGGAGGAGGATAGGGAAATTCTCCAATCCCGCCCGGATATCCTGCACTTTGGGGACGAGCTAAATGATTTCAGCGATACGGCAGCCTTATGCGAACTGGTGGATGTCATCATCAGCGTGGATACGAGTGTTGCGCATCTTGCCGGCGCTTTGGGCAAGCAAGTCTGGATTCTCCTGCCGTTCATGCCCGATTGGCGTTGGCTATTGGATAGAAGCGATAGTCCGTGGTACCCAACTGCAAAATTGTTCAGGCAGGAAAAAAATGGCGATTGGGAGGGGGTGTTTGAAAAAGTCAGATCGGATTTGGTCAGGTCAGTATTTTGCAGATAGCCTGAGTCTGCTTTCGAGCGGGGCTGAGAAAGTGTACGCAATGCGCGAGAGAAAGGATCATCCGAGTTTGTGGCGCTGCCTAGGATAAATTTGGGCAGGTGCAATAATTGTGCAATCTGGCTGTGTAAAAATTGCACAGGCATCTCGCCCCAAGATTCAGGTGATTCCTTCTTGTTTCCGCAAGTCAGATAATCATTGGCTTCGGCAACCGCCGACCTGAGGCGACGATCCATCTTTCCGGGTGTGCTTGGGCATAGGGTTAGCGAGACCCTGTTAAGCCGATTTTGCAAGCGATTTAAAAATCTTGAAATTCAATTCTTGAAGATCGCATTTCGGCGGGAACTGGAATTCAAAATGTTTTCATTGCAGATGGGAAGTCGAGACGGGTGCAGCGGCAAGAAATATGAATTCCCGGAGGAAAATCTGGCGAGGCACTTCAGCATGAAGCCCGAAGCGGGGTTCACTTATCTGGGCTTGCTCATTCTGTTGGCGATTATGGGGATCGTAAGCGCTGTCGCTGTGCAAGTGGGCGTCGTTATGCATAGACGCGCGGCTGAAGAAGCCCTTCTCAATGTGGGCAGCGAGTTCAGCCGGGCACTTGAGAGTTACCGGCGGGCGACACCCGCCGGGCAGCCTGATGAGCCTTCGACATTGCAGGATTTGCTGAGGGATCCGCGTTTTCCCGGCGTGGTACGCCATTTGCGCAAGCTTTACTATGATCCGATAACCGGACAGCAGGATTGGGGAATCCAGCGCGAGGAGGAGTCAAAGCAGATTGTCGGGGTGTTCAGCCTGTCGGATGCCAAGCCGATCAAGATCGCCAATTTTGATTTGCGCTTTAAGGATTTTGCGGGGAAGTCTTCTTATCAGGAATGGGTGTTCACCAGCACACAGGCCGACGCGGGGTCCTCCCGAGGGTCAACATTCATCAGCCCTCTGGAGTTGATGGGAGAGCCGCAGGCAAATCCAGCCACAAACCCCTCGACAGACTCATCAAACCAGCTGCCGCCCGGAAGGACCAGCCCACTTGAGCTGATGAACTGATCGGGCTCCGATCAGGCCGATTAAACTGCTTTCATTAGCCTGTAACAATATCTCGCGATAATCAGAAAACCGTGTTCAATACAAAATGCCCGACTTTGCTGGTGCTTGCAGCCACCCTGCGCTTCAAAGTGGGTGTGGCGGCTTGCATCCTCTTGCCCGGATTGATCGTGGCTTGCGCCCCGGCCATGGCAGTGGGCCCGTCCGTTCCGGACGAAGCGTCCGCCGAAATGGCACGCACGGCGCCGGAAGAAATCAGCGTGGCGCAATTGAAGAAAGCGGCGGGACAAGGTGATGCGGGAGCGCAGACTGCACTGGGCCTGATGTATGAGCAAGGAAAGAACGTGGGACGGGACTATAAAAAAGCGGTGATGTGGTACCGGAAAGCGGCGAAGCAAGGTCATGGGCAAGCATTGTACAACCTTGGCCGGATACACGAAATGGCGCTGGGTGAGCCGCAGGACATGGCGAAAGCGGTGCAGCGTTATGCCGATGCCGCGAAGCTTGGAAACGCGGATGCGCAACGCAGGCTAAGCCAGATGTTTGAAGCGGGGGAAAGCGTGGCGCGGAACAACAAGGACGCGGCGGAGTGGTATCGCCGGAACACCGAACGGGCTCAGCAGGAAGCCGAAGCCAAGGCGCAGGAAGAAGCGCGCCGGCAAGCGGAAACCCGGGCGAGGGAGGCGGCCGCGAAAGCAGAGGCTGCGGCGCGTGCCAAGACCGACCCGGCAAACGGCATGCCACTTTTCAGCATCTACGAATATACGGTGGATGGCAACAGCCTGCTGTCTGACTTGGCCGTTGAAAATGCCGTTTCGACTTTCATGGGTGATGGCAAGACGTTGCGCGACGTGGAGAGCGCCCGTGCAGCGCTGGAACGCGCCTATCATGATGCCGGCTACCTGACCGTGGTGGTTTCGATTCCCGAGCAGAATGTCGATTCCGGAGCGGTCGCGCTGCATGTGGTCGAGGCGGGCATCGAGCGGCTGAAGGTCAAGGGGGCCGAATACGCACTGCCCAGCGTCATCAAATCGCGTGTGCCGGAGCTGGCAGAGGGCAACGTGCCAAATTTCAACACGATGCAGACTGAGTTGACGGCGCTCAACCGCGGCGCCGATGTCAAGGTCACACCCGTCCTGCGCGCAGGCAAAGAGCCCGGAACGGTGGAGGTGCAGCTCGATGTGGAGGACCAGTTGGCGGTGCATGGCAGTGTTGAATTGAGCAACCGCCAGACGCCCAACACGACGCCCGAACGCCTGTCAGCTTCCTTGCGCTACGACAATTTGTGGCAGCGCGGCCACAGCTTCGGGCTGACCATGCAGGTCGCGCCGGAGCGGCCGTCGGATGCGCGGGTGCTGGCGGGAACCTATGTAATGCCGGTCGATTTCGCAGGCGATTCGCTGACAGTGTACGGGGTGCATTCACGCAGCCAGTTTGCCAGCCTTGCCGATGCGCCCGGACTGGGGCTGCTTGGAAACACGGACACACTCGGCACGCGTTTTACCCTGCCGCTGGGAAGCACTGCCGACTATTCGCAGACTTTTGCGGTTGGGGTGGATTACAAGGACGTGAAACAGACCCTGGTGGCAGGGGGCATCGGCACGAATTCTCCGATTACTTATGTACCGCTGGTGGCAACCTATACCGGCAACCTGTTTGGCCAGAACCGCAGCACGACGCTGGATATGACGGCGACCTCGGGCCTGCGCGGTTTTTTTGGCAACAACGATGCCGAATTCGATGCCAAGCGCAGTGGCGCCTCGGCAAATTTCCTGACCCTGCACACTGGCTTGCAGCACACCGAGAACTTATCCCGCTGGGCGCTTTATGGCAAGCTGGAAATGCAGCTATCGTCCGGCCCGCTGGTTCCCACGGAACAGTTCCTTGCCGGTGGCGCCGAGAGCGTACGGGGCTATCTCGAAGGCGAAGTGGCCGGCGATTCCGGGGTGCGTGGCACGGTCGAGTTGCGCACGCCGACGTCTAGCCTTGGAAGCAAGACCTCGGCTTGGCGTTGGTCAGGCTTGGCCTTCTTTGATACGGCTTGGCTGTCGATCCGGCAGCCGGTGCCACCCCAGCCGGAAACGCAACGGCTAAGCGGTACGGGTTTCGGATTGCGATTGGCCGCACCGCACGGTTTGACTGTCGATTTGGATGCCGCCCACGCCCTGCTCGCCAGCGATATCACCCGTGCCGGTGAAAATCGTTTGCTTGCGCGCGCCTTGTGGGCTTTCTGATGGCTATGACGATATCGCCGACAACATGGAAATCGGCCCGGGCAAGCGGTGACGTATTGCTGCGGCGCTCGCCCATTGCGGCTAGCTTGGCGGGGCTGGGCCGTCTGGCCAGCGTCGTTCAGTTGATCGGCGTAGCCAGCTTACCCGCGTTGATGGCGGCCGGCGTGCTGCTGTGCGGCAATGTCTGGGCGCAACCCCCCGCTCCCAACGCCTTGCCGACTTTGTCGAATTCCAACCCTGCATTGAGCACTACATACGGTGCGCCCATTAACTATCAAACCAATGGCAACAAAGCCACTATCACCCAGACTGCCCCGACCAATATCGTCAATTGGAACAGCTTCAACATTGGCTCTGCCGCCAGCGTGAACATCGTTCAGCCTTCGTCCACGGCGGTGTTGCTGAACAATGTGAGTGCAGGCACCGGCGCCACCTCGACCGAGATCGATGGTATGCTCAACGCCAATGGCCGCGTGTACATCTACGACCCGAACGGCATCATCTTTGGCAAGACGGCAGTAGTCAATGTCGATACATTGATCGCGAGTTCGCTCAAGTTCGACGAGTCGCGGGTCATCGCCGGCTTGTTGCAATCTGGGTTGACACCGGTGCTGGGAGCCGATCCGGCCTTGGCTGGCGTGCCCGGCGCCGTGCAAGTGGAAGGCGATGCCAGCGGGCAGGCGACGCTAAATGCGAACAATGGCGGTTTGATCCTGCTGGCGGCGCCGACAGTTGTCAACAACGGCCTATTGAACGCTCCCGACGGCCAGGTGATTCTGGCCGCCGGCAGCAAGGTTTATCTGGCAGCCCCCCCAGCCGGCCAGACGGCCCTGCGCGGTCTGCTGGTTGAGGTTTGCAACGACTCTGTGAGCTGCTCGAATCAGCCCTCTTCAAGTACCGGCACCAGTCTCGCGGAAAACGGCGCGTCCGGCCAGATCAAGGTCGGCCAAGGCAATGCCACCATGATCGGCTATGCGGTCAATCAGAATGGCCTTATCTCCGCCACAACATCGGTGAACCTCAATGGGTCGATTTACCTGTACGCGCGCGACCAGGCGACTGCGGCGGATGGCTCCGGGCCGGCTAAGCGCACCGGCAATCTGGTGCTGGGGCCGAACAGTGTCACCGAAGTGCTGCCGACGTTGAGCGATCCGTCGACGATCAGTGCGACGACCCCTTTCAACAAGTCGGATGTTGAGCTGGACGGGGCGAACATCCAGCTGCAGCAAAATGCCGACATTATTGCGCCGGGCGGCAATGTCACGATCAGCGCCCAGGGATTGCCCAATCAAAATTACATTGATCCCACGACCGGCATTATTGACCCCACGACTGCTACTGCGCCCCGCGTCGATTTTGCGCAAGGCAGTCTAGTTGACGTCTCCGGCAGCAGCGGTACGGTGCTACCGATGTCAAGCAACGTCATTTCGGTCAACCTGCGCGGCACCGAACTGGCCGACAATGTGGTACTGCGCAATTCGCCCCTCTACGGAACCACGGTAAATGTTGATATCCGCACGGGTACGGCAATCGCCAACATCAGCGGCTGGCTCGATCAGGTTCAGTACAACATTGGCCAGCTTAATGCCGCAGGCGGAACGGTCAATGTCAGCGCCGATGGCGCCATCATCCAGCGAGCAGGCAGCGCGATCAATGTCAACGGAGGCTGGGTGGAGTATCAGTCGGGCTACGTCAATACCACCCAAATGCAATTACCCAACGGCAATCTGGTCGACATCGGCTCGGCGGCGGCCAATACCTTGTATACCGCCGCCGTCAACCTGCCGAATAGTCCGGCCAATTTTGAGGCCGGATATGTTCAGGGCAGCAGCGCGGGCACGGTGCAATTTTCGGCGCCGATCATAGTGCAGCAGGGTACGCTTAGCGGCCAAGCCGGACCTGCTGGCCCCTATCAGCGCGACGTGACAGCCGTTGACTCTTGGCACTCTGTCACTAACTCTTCTGGTGTCGTTGTTCCCATCAGCAAGGTCGTGTTCGGCTACCCCCAGGGGGGGCAGTTGGAGATCGGCAACGTGAACGACAGTTTGGTGAATCCGACAACAGGACAGATTAATATATCGGCTCAGATCAATCCAAACGGCCCAGGTGCCACCTCCGACCAGTTCGTCTATACCGGGGACTTGCTGATTGGCGGCACCGCAACGGAGACAGCGGTTCCGCCGCAGGTGGGCGCTGCATTCGACCTCAACAATGCTGACCAGCGCCTGCTGGCCACGAGTCTGAATCTTGATCCTGTAGCGCTGTCTTCCGACGGCTTCAGCCGTATTTCGGTGCTAACATCCGGCAACATAGATGTCACTGTGCCGCTGGTATTGGCACCCGGTGGCCATTTGTGGCTGGGCGCGGGACAGAGTCAGCTGAGCACAAATCCGGGGGGTGACATCACCTTCAGCGCCCCGGTGACGATACCCGGCGGTTCAGTGACTGCGGCGGCGTCGGGCACCCTGCTGGTCGCCGACGGGGAGACTATCAATCTGGCGGGGCTATGGACCAACGATCAGTCTCAGGCGTCGCCTGTCCTTGATGCGACGGGCAATCTGGTTACCCCCCTGGTACTGAAGGGCGGTGCAGCGAATTTATCCGCGCAGGAGGTGGACATCGGCAACAATGTCAGCATCGATGTCTCCGCAGGCGCCTGGTCAAATGCGCAAGCCCGGATCACCCAAGGGAGCGCCGGCAGTATCACGCTACAGGCCGTTCCACCGGATCCACAGACGCCTTCCGATGCTATTTTGCAACTTGGCGCGGGGCTGAATCTGTCGGGTTACGGATTTTCCTCGGGCGGCAGCCTTACGCTGATTGGCCGCAATGTGTCAATTGGCGCGCCTCCTCTTTATGCCGACAATGACGATCTGTGGCTGCAGCCGGAATTTTTCCAGCAGGGCGGCTTCACCAGTTACGATATCGAAGCCAACGTCAATTTCGACGTGCAGGCAAATACGGTGGTACAACCTCTCGCATTGAGCTGGCAGCTCAATCCGGGGTCTGGCACGCTTGCATCGGGAACGATGGCCACTGTGGCCAGCCCCATCCTGCTTGACCTCAGCGGACCAGTGGGGGGGAGTACGCGACCAGCTACCAACATGACATTCCGCGCCAGAGCCTGTGCATCGACGAATAGTCCGGACTGTGCTGGCGTGCTGACGGTGGAAGACGGCGCACAGCTGTTGATGGATCCCGGCGCCAATCTGAATTTGTACGCGGGACGTCAACTGACGGAACTCGGAACCCTGAATGCACCGGGCGGCAACATCTCGCTGGGATTGACGACGCCGGTTTCCGTCCCTGACCCATCGAGCAGTATCTGGTTCGGCCCCAATGCGCAAGTACTGGCAAACGGTTCTCTGCAACGCCTGTACACCAATGGGGCCGGGGTGAGCAACGGCAACGTGCTCGATGGCGGCACCATCCAGATCGGCGGGATCGGCTACGGATCGGATGGCGTATTGTTAGGGGCCGATGGTTATGTGGTCGCCGAAAAAGGATCGGTGTTCGATGTCAGCGGCGTCTATGCATCCAACTTGACCTTTATGTCGAATGGCATCCTCACGCCAAAGCAGGGTGTAGCCAGTTCCGGTGGCAGCATCGAAATCCTGGCCCGCGAGGGACTGCTATTTGAGGGCACCCTTAAAGGTGCTGCAGGCGGAACGGGCGCCAATGGCGGCTCACTGACAGTGGACCTGGAAACGGGAGATTATCAGAGCAACGATGATATTTTAACCATCTTGCCTACGTCGACTTTGGTTGGGGCCGACACCATTATTCCTCTAAGCTTGCAACCGAACCAGCCCATTATTGCTGATGTGACAGGTACTGGCACCCAAAAGGGGCAGGATCTTGGCTGGTTCCTTACAGGTTCCCGGCCTGGCGCCAACGCCAAGTATGCCGGAGAGGGCTGGATTCCCGTTGCATCCTTTGCTGATGGCCGCTTCGGGACCCTGGAGTTTACGAGCCAGAATGTCCTGGCGTTCGGTTTGGGGCAGCAAGATTTGGGGCTGTCGGCCTTGAATACGCTGATTCTGAATGCGCCGAACTTGACCGCTTTCAATAATTTGTTGAATAACTCGGTTCTGGCCACCCAAGATAATCCGGTCAGCCATACATTGACGCTGACTGCCCCTTATATCGAATTCGGCAGTGCTGACCCGAACTATCAATCGCCCAGCGCCAGCAGCACCGGTAATGCACAACTGGTACTAAACGGGACAACGATAGACCTGATTGGCAACAGCGCCCTGCAGGGCTTTAGCGCCGCCACCCTGAATGCTGCAGCGGACATCCGTCTGGTCGGTTTCGATGCTACAGACGCAAACGGCAATGCCACCGGTTACACGCAGGGATCACTGGCGATGATAGGCAATCTGACCCTGACCGATGCGCAGACCTACCCGACTACCCTGAGCGACTACACGTTCATGGTCGCCGGCAATGGCACGGATCCCGCTTCCGGAACGATGACCTTCACTTCAAACGGCAACACCCCACAGCAGGTGTTGTCGGCCGGAGGCAGCCTGACGGTCATCGCGCAGCATATTGTCCAGGCCGGCGTGGTCGAGGCGCCCTTCGGTTCGATCACGCTCGGCAATATTGATGCAACACCCTTGTCCGGCACACGGTCAACCGACGAAAACCCGATACCCAGCCCGAACAACCCGATCTTCTTTGGTTCGATCTTGCTGGACAACCTCAACTTTCCCAATAATTCCTACAATGCCCCTGTCAGCAAGCCGATTATTACTGCCGATCTGGAGTATACGCCAGGCAGCGTGACCTCGGTCGCCGGTTCCGGAGTGGTGCCTTTCGGCACAGTGGACAACGGAGCCGTTCCTTCGGATAGCACTTGGGTGTATTCAAGCTTGGCCGAATTCGACGTAAATCCGACCGGTACTGGCATTAGCGGTCTGCCAGCGCGGGCGTTGCCCGCCAAGGCGATCATTTCGAATGCGCAGACCATCGAGGCAGACAGCGGCTCGGTGCAGAATCTATCCGGGGGCGGTTCGCTGTTAGCTTACGAATTCACGCCAGGCAGTGGTGGATCGAAGGACGTGCTGGACAGTAGTACAACGTTTGCCATCAACCCGAATTATCAGGGCAGCGTGGCGCCGATTGACGGCGCGTATGGCAGCGCTGGGTTAAAGCCGGGCGACAGCGTATATCTGTCTGGAATGCCTGGTCTGCCGGCCGGCACCTACACTCTGCTGCCGGCCCATTATGCATTGCTACCAGGTGGCTTCAGCATCACGGCCGCCCCCAACACGCGCAACATGCAGCCAAGCAGCAACATTGTGCTACCAGACGGTTCTGAACTCATTGCCGGCAATTCGACGGCGTCCGGATTCGGGTTAGGGGGCAGCACGCGCTCCAACGGCTTTATCGTTTCTTCTGGCGCCGTGGTCAGCCAGCATTCGCAATTCACCCTCTTCGACGCCACGTCCTACTTTACCAATGAAGCCGTGGCTGCGGGGGTTTCCCGGCCTGAACTGCCGATTGATGGCGGTTATATCGCCTTCGATGTTTCGGGAACGGACTCATCCGCTCTGACTTTTAACAGCACCATTGATCTGGGTGCGGCCTCAGGACAGGTAATCGATCCATCGTTCAACAACACGACCTGGACTGGCACCATTGATTTGGCTGCGGCTAGCGGCGGGTGGGCGGGTATCGCGGACATTTCGGCGCCGCAGATCGAGGTTGTTTCAGATATCCAAGGGGGAACAACTGACGGTGTTAAACTGGTGGCCGGTGATCTGACTGCACTGGGGGCGGATAGCCTGTTGCTCGGCGGCTTGCGGGATACGAGCGGCGGAAGTATGCAAATTACAACTCCAAACAGTCAAGGCAATGTTACGCCCAGCACTGTAACGCTCAGCAACGACGCGCAGCACCCATTGAGCGGCCCCGATATCATAATCGTGGCCAACAACAGCATCACCCTGAATCCAGGCGCTTTGCTTCAAAGCAGCGGAACATTGGGCCGCTCACCGCAAGACTTGACTGTGGATGGCAGCGGCGCGCTGCTGCGCGTCAGCAGCGGCGGACAGGTCTCCCTGACGCGAAACAGTTCTTCGGCAAATACGGGCTCGCTGGACATCGCTAGCGGCGCCACGGTGGATGCCAGCGGATCGGCAATTCTCGATGCCACTGCCGGCGTCACGCTGGACGGACAGCTGACCATGACTCCGGGCAGCGCCCTTTATCTCGGTTCGCCCGGCATGAGCATGGGTTCAGACATTCCCGATTCGTTGCCGGCTACCAATTTGCAGCTCGGGACTGGCGTATTGACCATGCTCAGCAGCTTGTCGGACCTTACGCTAAACAGCTATGCATCGAATGTCGATTTGTATGGAACGGTAAATCTCGGCAGCGGCGCCATGCAATCCTTGTCGTTCCTGGGCGCCGGCATTAACGGGCATGGCAGTACGGCTAACTTTGCCGCTAATACCTTGATCCTGACAGGGACGGCGGCGAGTGCAGCTCCAGCGCAGTCATCCACGCAAACCGGACAACTGACAATTGACGCCAATACCCTAGAAATCGGCAACAATGCTTTTGCCATACATGGATTTGCCAACAGCGTACTTACCGCCAATGGCGAAGCAACGGCGGTGGGTGCATCCGGACAACTGGTGGTTGACCAGAACCTGACGCTGGCTGCCGGCCTTATTGATACCGCCAGTGCGGCAGATGCCAGTTTTATCGCTGGCGGCAATATGACATTGACCCAGGTTGCCAATCCGACTCCAGTCACTACGCTGGGTATGGGCGGTCAACTGAATTTCACCGCTGCGAGCATTGCGTCCGATGCACAAATTGAGGCGCCGTCCGGGAAGGTGGTGATGACGGCCGCAAATGGTATTGATATTACTGCCGGCCAAATTTCAACCGCCGGCAGTGGCGTGGTTTTCGGCGGTACTACTGCATATGCGCCCGGCGGAACGATAGAGCTGGATGGAGGCGACGTAACAGTTGCCAGCCCAGCGGTTCTTGATGTATCCGCCGTCGGTGCGGCTGCCGGTACGCTGTCGATTACGGCAACCAACGCTGATGGCAGCGGTACGGCGCAGTTGATGGGTACCTTGAAAGGCGGTGCTGCTGCCGGGATTGATGGCGTTATTCCGACTCAGGGCCAATTTGTTCTGGTTGCGGACCAGGGGGGCGACAATGGCCAGTTCGGCGCCCTGAACGCGCAACTCAATGCTGCGGGATTTACCGATTCGCGGCAGTTCGACTATCACACCGGAGATGTCACGCTGGGCGGGAGCGACAACATTACCGCGAATCAGGTCGTGATCGCTGCTGACCATGGCAATATTTCCATTGGAGGCAATGCCACGATCGACGCATCTGGCGCCGAGGGGGGCAGCATCGAGCTGTATGCGTCTCAAGCAGCGGCCAGCGGCAATTCCGGCAAGGTTACGCTAAACGACAACGCGCAGTTGCTTGCCAATGCAACCTCCGTCGCCAGCAGTAACGGCGGGTCGACCGGCAATGGCGGCAGCGTCCTTATCAGCACAGGCAGTGCGGATGGCTTGGCTCCAACCACTGTCAATGGCGGAAGCAGCATCAATCTGCTGGGGGGTACTATCGACGTGGGCGGCAGCAGTGCCGCACAAAATGGCTCCGTGACATTGCGCGCCCCGCGCGTGGGCACGGGTGGCGGTGATGATGTCGCCATCGCCAGCATCAACACCGCAATCAATAACAGCTCGTCAACGGTGATTGAAGCTTACAAGGTATATCAAGCCAGCACCATCACTGAAACACCCGATTCGGCCACCAATCTGGATGCAACCACCAACGGCCTCATGTACACCGACGCAAGCAGTTTCAGCGCAAATCAGGCAAGCATCCTGCAGCGCTTGGGAAATACAGGAGACAATCTCAGTCTGCGTCCCGGTATCGAAGTTCGCGCTCCCGGTGATCTGACCGTCTCGGTCAACGAATTTGCGCCAAATCCCGCCGATCGCGGCTGGAACCTGGATGCCTGGCGTTTCAACGGACAGCCAGTAATGCTTACATTGCGCGCAGTTGGCAATATGAACATCCTCGGTTCGATCAGCGACGGTTTCGTCAATCCTACGACCACAACCTCCGAAACCACGACTGCAACACTCCAGACCCCTGGAACCCCGGGAACCACGTCAACGACCACAACCACCACGACCCCTGCGACTGCCACAAGCCCCGCAACTACGACAGCCATTACAACCACCACAGTCACTACAACCACCGACGTCACCACAACTGTCACAACCAGCACAACCCTCGGGCTGGCGATGCCGGACTGGCAGCTGGATACCGGGCCCTCGGCCAGTTATCGCTTTTCCGCTGGTGCGAATTTGGCGGACGCCAATCCTTTGGCGGTCAATGCAGGCAGCGGCGACGTCTATTTCGGATTTGCTAACCGGACACCGACCTCGGCGGCCCCTTTGACAAATACAGACGCACCGGTTGCCCTGGTTCGCACCGGCACGGGGAGCATCAGTATCGCAGCCGGGGATGATGTCACGCTGGCCATGGCAAATTTCTTCGTCAATCAAAGCAGCGATCCCAGTATCAATGGCACGCCGGTCATTTATGATTCGGTCGATCCATTTACTGGCGCCTATCAGATCAGTCTCTACGGCGCCTCTGTGTATACAGCGGGCCAGGCGACCAATTTGGCATCAGGTTTCAGCGCCCCGCTGAATCAGCTGAACACCCATTACGGCGCCAGTGTCGGGACGATGTCCAGCGCCGCTTTCGGCTGGGGTGGCGGCGCCATCACCATTGATGCGGGGGGAAATGTGAACGGTCCGCAAAATCTGGGCACCGTCACGTACTACCGCAATGCCGATGGTACACCGCCTGATCCGGGCGATCCAACTACGAGGCCGCCGACGCCGCCTACCCCCGGTATACCGGGCACCCTCGTTATGTTGCCTGCGACCGTTCCAGTGATGGTCAATGACTGGCTGTTCCGGCAGGGCAATAGTTATATCGATGCCAACGGCAATGTCGTGTTTGAACAGCTCAGCAATGGCACGACACTGAACACGGCGTGGTGGTCGCGTTACGACTATTTCAACGCGGGTATTGCCACGTTTGGCGGGGGAGATGTCAGCGTGACCGCCGCCGGCAATGTTTCGAATCTATCGGCCAGTGTTGCCACGAACGCCTACATGCCCGGACCATCCCCCACATCGCTGATACAGCAGCAGGGCGGCGGCGATCTGCTGGTGCGTACCGGCGGCGATATCCGTGGCGGCTCATTCTATGTCCAGCAAGGCGTCGCAACACTGCAGGCGGATGGCTCGGTAACAGCAGGTGACTATGTGCCGACTCCGAACGATCCGACTGCTGCACCGCTGGATCCGGTGCTGGCCCTGGGTGATGCCACCATCAACGTTATCGCCGGTCGCGATCTCGCGATCGAGACGGCTTACAACCCCATGCTCACCGAACAGAGCGTGGACAACGTGGATAGCGTGTCGCCTCACTCCCCGCCCTTGAATCCGATCTATGGCGTCACTTCCGCCGGCAGCCCGGAATGGAACGTGACGGACACGACGACCAGCGCAATCGCATACCGGAACTTTTACGCTCAATTCAGTAATTTTTCGACCTATGACACAAACAGCGCGGTCAACCTGATGGCGGTTGGCGGCAATCTGTCGCTGTCCAATAACGCCAGCGCGTTGGCGGCTGGCGGGACCGCGAGCAATATTCCAAACAGTTTTGCCAATGAATACGGCAATGCCTTCCAGAATCTCTACGTGCTTGAACCCGCCACATTCAGTGCAGTAGCGCTGAGCGGTAATCTGACTTCATACAATAGTTTCAGCATGATGCCAGCGCCGCTGGGCCAACTCAATCTGCTGGCAGCGGGCACGGTGAATCTGGGCGTTGGCGCGGCGAGTTCCGTGACTCCAGACATCTACATGATGGACAATGATCCGAACTCGATGTCAAACATTTACGATCCGAGGATATTCACCCAGACTGATATCAATGTTCTTAACGGTGTCGCCACAGGCATTGCCGCCCACACACTGGGCGGTCTGCATACGGACGATACGCAGCCGGTGGAAATCGTTGCATTAACTGGCGATATTGTCGGCGACAGCAACAACGCGGCCACTATATCTCTGCCGAAGCTGGCGGAGATTATGGCGGGGACGGACATCATTAACCTGGGTTTCATCATCCAGCAAAACAACGCGTCGGATGTGACAACGATCGACGCTGGGCGGGACTTCATTGAAACCTCGACGCCTTCCCCCGGGCTCGCCTACGACAATAATCAGCAGATGAAGAATATCGTGACCGGTCCCGGCCTCATCAATATCAGCGCCGGGCGCAATGTCGATTTCGGTAACCGTGGCGGTCTGGTCACCATGGGCAATCTCGATAATCCGTATCTTCCCGCAGGCGGCGCAGGCATCAACATCGTGGCTGGGGCCGGTCAACCGGACTATGCGAATGTTGTGAACTGGCTTAGCAACTATGGCTCGGCCAATTCGGTCCTTGATGTATCAGCTTCGCCGACGATGCAGCAGCAAAATGAACTGATTGCCTATGTGCAATCGGTGCAGCCGACGCTGCCAGTCAACTTGACTGCCGCCCAGGCATTGGATGCGTTCTGGAATTTATCCGCAGCCCAGCAGAGCACGTTTTTCGCCGCGAATCAGAATCAGTGGGGCGCGGATCTGCAGTTGATTGCTTATGTGCAATCACTGCAGACAAATCTGCCTGCCAGCCAGAGAGTCACCACAGCCAGCGCCGCGCTGGCTGTGTTCCAAGGCCTGCCTAGCGCCCGGCAGCAACCGCTCCTCTCCAATAATCAAATTGTCGCAGATTTCGTCGATTTGGCGCAGTCCGTGGCCAATGCGGAGGATGTTGATCTGATTAAGTATATTCAATCGCTGCAGCCGAATCTGCCGGCTAGCCCGACACCCGCCGCCGCGTTGAATGCGTTTGGCGGACTGACCGCTCAACAGCAGAACAATTTCCTCGTCAATTACGCCGACACCAATGATTTGGCTGCGTATGTGCGATCTTTGGAGCCTAACACGCCGATCACCCTGACAGATACCGGAGTGCGCAATGCGTTTGCCACGCTGTCCACGACGCAGCAGAGCTCGTTCCTTGCCACGCACACCGATATCCTGGCGCTTGTGGGATCAACGGCTTCGGTGGAAGATACCTGGGCAGCCTTCCGCTCATTGTCACAGGCTGATCAGACCCAGTACCTGAACGCCCATCCGGAGGTGGTTGCCAGTCTTGCGGCCAGCAATGCGCAGATTGACGCGGCAATGGGCGTAATACCGAACTTTTCCTCCCTGACTCAGCAGGATATGCAGGATTTGATGAATGCTGTGAACAGTGCTTTGCCCGCAACGGCTGCCCTGCCCGCAACAGCATCGGCGCAAAAAGTATGGGCAACCTTCCAGTCATTGCCGCAAGCTGATCAGACCCAGTTTCTTGACACCCACCCCGATGTAGTCGCCAGCCTTGCAGCCGGCGCAGCACAGCTTTCCACGGCACAAATTACGGCACTGGCAGAAGCGAACAAGCCGCTGTTGAACGCAGACTTTTTTTCCAGCCTGTTTGAGGTAAGCCAGCAGAGCAACCTGAGCGATTTCGATCAGTTGATCGCAGAACTGTTTCCATCGGCTGCGACGGCAAATAATTTGATCGCGTATATGCAGGCGTTGCAGCCGAATCTTCCTTCCAGTCTGACGCCCGCCGCAGCGTTGGCTGATTTCAACCAGCTGCCGGCAAGCCAGCAGAGCGCCTTTTTCGCCGCGAATCCATCGGACAACCTGGCAAATATGGCCATGCAGGCCGGCAATATTGGCGTGTATACCAGCCAGCTCAAGACCGAACAGGGTGGTGATATCAATTTGTTTGCCCCGACCGGTTCTATCTATGCAGGTCTGACCGTCATTCCTCCACCCACGGAGCAACCAAACAAGGGCATATTCACGATAAGCAGCGGTGCGATAAATAGTCTGGTCAAGAATGACTTCCTGGTCAACCAGGGCCGTGTGTTCACTCTGGGGGGCGGCGATATCACACTGATTTCCCAGTATGGCAACATTGACGCCGGAAAGGGCGCCAAGACCGCCTCTTCGGCGCCGCCCCCGCTGATAACAGTTGACGGCAACGGCAATATAGAGGTCGACGTTTCCAATTCCATTTCAGGATCAGGCATAGGCACGCTCCAGACCAATCCTGACGTGCCGATCGCCAATGTCTATGCGGCGGCGCCGCGCGGTATTTTCAACGCGGGCGATGCCGGGGTACGTTCCAGCGGCAATGTCATCATCAATGCCCCCGTGGTGGAAAATGCGAACAACATTACCGCAGCAGGCACGATCACAGGCACACCGACGGAAGTGGCCGTGCCTGCCCTCGGCAATATCGTGCCACCCTCCGCTGCGAGTTCCAGTTCTGACGAAATTGCCCAGACCCTGGCCAGTGTCAATGCGGCGGAAGCCAATGCAGCGTTGAGTGTGGAGGTGGTGGGCTACGGTGACGATAATTCCGCACCGAATGGCAATTCTCAAGGGCAGCCTCAGGATGAAGCATGCAAAGAGGGTGCTGCCAATAGGGACTCTTGCGATGATGACAAGCGCAAGAAGAAAAAGAATTGAATCAACTCGAAAAGGATTTCTGATAATGCACTTGACTAGAATGTTGCCCAAGAGACCCGGACAGATGGCGGTGTTAATGCTGATGTTGGCATTGTCCCAGCTTGTGCATGCGGATGACTGGTCACACAGGAAGAAATTGGGGTTCGACACCACGGCCAGCGGAACCGAAATCAAGGAGGATGTCGCGCAGATGCCGCTGCTGGTGCGCCTGCACAGCGGCAACTTCACGTTTTCCGAAGCCAAGCCGGACGGTTCCGATCTGCGCTTTTTTGCGGCCGATGGCAAGACGGCGCTGAAGTACCACATCGAAAAATTCGATGCCGCAAACGAACTTGCAGATGCTTGGGTGGCATTGCCAAAACTGACCGCGAATTCGCAGGCCGATTCGATCACGATGGCATGGGGCAATCCCAAGGCGGCGGATGCGAGCGATAGCAAGGGAACTTACGATGCGGCACAGATATTTGTATTCCATTTTGGCGATGCAGAGGGTGTCAGGGATGCCACCGGCAATGCCAACAACGCCAAGGTCTCGAGCGCCAAGCTGGTATCGAGCGGTCCGATTGGCGCCGCTGCGGGCTTTGATGGTTCGTCACGAATCGAGCTTCCCGCCTCGGCTTCCCTCAAGTTGACAGCAACCAGCGGTTTCACCTTCAGCGCCTGGATCAAGCCTTCAGGCAATGATAATGCCAAGCTTTATTTCCAGCGTGACGGCGCCAGGGTTCTCGAGATTGGTCTGGCGAAAGGCTCGCTGTATGTGGCAAGCGGCGCTTCCAAAGCCAGCGCATCGGCTGTGCTCAAGCCCGGTGTTTGGCAGCACGTCTCCGTTGTGGCCGGTTCCGGCAAGGCGATGTTCTACGTCGATGGCAACCAGGTAGCCAGCGGAGCCTTGGCATTCTCGGACATGGGCGGTGATGCCATGATCGGGGAAAAACTGAAGGGCGAATTGGATGAGGTGTCATTGGCCAGTACGATGCGTTCGGCAGCCTATATTAAGGCACTGGCATCGAGCCAGAGCGCCGACACGCCGATGCTGGCCTTCGTTGATGATGAGGGCGGGGATCAAGGAACGTCGTCCTACTTCGCCGTTTTGCTGGGCGCGGTGACGGTGGACGGCTGGGTCGTGATCGGCCTGCTGATGGTGATGTTCGTCATCAGTTTCTACGTCATGATCAGCAAGGGGATTATGATCTCCGCCGTCGGCAACGCGAATATCGCCTTTCTTGAAATTTTCAGCGAAAAATCGGATGAACTGCTGACACTCGGTCATGGAGATACCGTCAAACTGGCCGATGATAAGCGCATGATGAATTCATCCATATATCATCTATACAGCATTGGGTTGCGCGAAGTGGCGCACCGCTTCGACACACAGACCCGCAACGGCGCCCCCAACAAGTTGTCGGCTGCCGGGCTCGACGCCATCCGTGCAGCGCTGGATGGCTCGCTGGTGCGCGAGAATCAGCGTCTGAACAAGGGCATGGTTCTGCTGACCATTGCGATTTCCGGCGGCCCATTCCTTGGCCTGCTGGGCACCGTGGTCGGCGTCATGATCACCTTTGCGGCGATCGCAGCTGCGGGCGACGTAAACGTCAACTCTATTGCGCCGGGCATTGCCGCCGCGCTGGTGGCCACCGTGGCCGGCCTGACTGTCGCCATTCCTTCCCTGTTCGGTTACAACTGGCTGGCCAGCAAGATCAAGAACATCTCTGCCGACACCCAGGTGTTTGTCGACGAGTTCCTGACCAAATCCGCCGAGATGCATTCGCTTTGAGGATCGGTGCAGCGGAGGGAACGCCATGAGCATGATTATTCAGGAAGACAACCAGCCGTACGATGACATCAACGTAACCCCGATGCTTGATCTGGCTTATGTCCTGCTGGTGATCTTCATCATCATGACCACTGCTTCGGTGCAAGGAGTCAAGGTCAGGCTGCCAAAGGCGAAGATGACAGCCAGCATGGCGAAACCCCATTTGAAGGCGGTCACGATTTCCGAGGATGGCAATGTTTTTCTCGATGCCTATCCAGTCACGATCGAGGAACTGGAGCAGCGCCTCACTGAGCTGAAAAACGTCAATCCGGCGCAGGCCATCATCATCAAGGGCGACGGCCATGCGCAGTATCTCAAGGTAATGCAGGTGCTTGAGACGATGAAAAAGGTCGACATCACTGATATCGGTTTGGCGACCAGCCGGGCGATGGATTAAGCGAAGAGCTGCCATGAAGATGCAACAGGATTCCCAACCCTACGACACCATCAACGTCACGCCGATGCTGGATCTGGCCTACGTACTGCTGGTGATTTTCATCATCATGACCACGGCCTCGGTGCAGGGACTGAAGATTGATCTGCCCAAGCCGAGCAACAAGCCAAGCACCGACCACAAGGAAGTACGCATCGTGCAGATCCAGGCCGACGGCAGCCTGCTGTTGAACGGCGCAGCCATCACGCTGCCGGAACTGGAATCCAAGCTGACTGCAGCGCGCGCAAGGGATCCGGAGATGCCGATGGTGATCAAGGGCGATCCGCAGGTGTATTACTCACTGGTGATCGATATCGTCGACATGGCAGCACGGTTGAATATTGCCAATGTCGGCCTGGTCACGTCCAGGATAGGAATCTGAGATGAGTCATGCCTCGATAGGACAGGAAGGCCGCCGCCAAATCGCGGTGCTTGCGACGGTCATCCTGGTGTTTCTGGCTGTGCTCGGCTGGGGCTTATGGGCTCTGCTGGGCGGCACGCCCAAAAAATCTCCCAGGCCGCCCATGATTACGCTTTTGACGCCGCCGCCTCCGCCGCCGCCTCCGCCCAAGTTTGAAAAGAAGCCGGATCCGCCCAAGGAACAGAAGGAGATCAAGGTCGAGCAACCCGTGCCAAAACAGGATACCCCGCCGCCTTCGCCTGAGTTGAAAATGGAAGGGCCGGCGGGTAGCGGTCCGAGCGCTTTTGCTGCCGGCAAGGTCACCAGCGATGACGTAAGCAAGATCGGGACTGGTGGTGGCGAGAAGAGCGGCTTGTTCAATCCGTTCACCAACTACGCCAATCTGCTCAAGGGGGAGTTGCAGCGCTACCTGCGTAAAGATAACGACTTGCGTCAGCGCAGATATACCGTAGAAATCAGTGTCTGGGTCGGCGGTGGCGGTGAAATCAAGCGGTTTGAATTGCTCGGCAGCACGGGCGACAGCGGTACGGACGAAGCGATCAAGCAGGCGATGTCGTCCCTGCCTGGTTTTGACCAGACGCCGCCAGCCAATATGCCGCAGCCAATACGGCTGCGCATTATCACTGCAGGTTAGGAATTCTTTTCATATTAGGTCAGGAACAGCCACTATGGATTATTTGTCAGGAAATTCAGAAACGAACATGAATCGGTCAGATCCGCTAAGGCGGAATACCGCTGCAATGCTAGCGGCCCTTCTGTTAATCGTCCCGTTAGGGGCGAATGCCGATGAACGTGAGGATTTGGAGAAGTTGCGGGCGACCGTGCTGAGCCTGATAGATACGCTGGTCAAGAACCATATTCTTCCGCGTGAAAAGGCCGATGAAATGATGCGCGAAGCAGAATCCCGGGCAAACTCCAAGCTGGCCCAGTCTCCTCCCGCAGAAATCGGTCCGGACGGAAAGAAGATAGTGCGCGTGCCTTATGTGCCGGAGGCGGTCAAGGTGCAAATGCGCGATGAGATCAAGGCTGATGTGTTGGCTGAAACCCACAACGAACTCCTTGGGTTAGCTTCGGTCAACGAGGCTAGCCGCATCCAGTGGGAGGGGGACTTTCGCTTGCGCGCAGAACCCGTGCGACTGGACAAGAGCAACACGCCAGCCTCTTCCTATGGCAGTAATCAAAACCTGACTCGGGCAGGGGATATTTGGCTGACGAATGGCAACATCAATCCCAACTTCAGTCCTCAGGAGAACGCCACCTACACCCGTCTGAGCGGCCGTCTCGGGGCCAAAGCCAACGTTTCCGACACAATGAGCGCAGGACTTGCCCTATCGACTGGTAGCACGACGACATTTCCGGTCTCGACCAGCCAGACCATGGGCGAAGGCTTTAATAGATATACTGTCGATTTGAATCTGGCCTACCTCAAGTATGACCCAGTGTCTTGGTTGAGCATGAGTGGCGGCCGCTTCAGCAATCCGTACCTCGGCACCGACCTGATCTGGGCGGATGACCTCAAATTTGAAGGCTTCGCATTGTCGTTGAAGCCTCGTCAGACTCCCACTGATAACTTGTTCTTCACCGCAGGGTGGTTCCCGATTTCTGCTGGTTGGTTCCCGTTTTCCCTTAGCAACACAAAAGCAACCCCTAATCGCAGTCTGGCGGCTGTGCAGGGCGGCTTCGACTGGCAACTCGGCCCAAAGGAAAATCGCTTCAAGTTGGGTGCGGCGCTCTACAATTATATCGGCATGCAGGGCGAGGCGCAGACGACGCAGGACTTCCTGTCAGGATCGCCGGAATACCTCAGCTCCGAGTATGCAACGGGATTTAGGCAGCATGGCAATACTTTATTCCGTATTAATGCGCCAAACAGCGGGCCGAATCCCGATAACAACACCAACTGGGGGTTGGCATCGGCCTTCCGGGAACTGGATCTGACCGGGAGGGTGGATATTGGCCAGTTTGATCCGATCCATGTAGTGCTGACTGGTGATCTGGTCAAGAACCTTGCCTTCAACCGCAACCAAATCCAGAACCGTATATGTGCCAATAACATTACCGGTTCCTGCCAAGCGGTTACCGACGGCGGGTCCTTTGGTTTCCTCGGGCGAATTCTGGTTGGCGCCCCCACCACGACCAAGCGCGGCGACTGGAGCGTTTCGATGGAATATCGCTATCTCGGCAGCGATGCGGTGCTCGACGCCTTCAATAACCCTGACTTCGGCTTGGGCGGCACCAATAACAAGGGCACCATTCTTGGCATGAACTATGGTGTCGACAAGAATGCCTGGGTGTCGGCGCGCTGGATGTCTTCGGATCTGGTCGATTCGATGGTTCCGGCTACTTCAACAGCCTCGGCTCCCACGAAGTTCTCGGTCGACGTGATCCAGGTTGATCTGAACACAAAATTCTGAGGAAATCACGTATGGTTAATACAACCCGGTTAGGCATGGCGTCGCTGCTGGTTCTGGCACTGATGTCGGCTGCCGACTCGGCAGTTGCCGCCGTCGACAAGAAGGAGGGCCAAGCCCAGGCCAGGCGGCTGCAGCAAAAGGTTGGCGCGCTCGAACAGGAGAAATCTCAGCTGGTCGAGGAAAAGTCGCAAGTGGAAGGGCAGCTTAAGGACACGACCGAACAGTTCAATCATGCTAAGCGAGGTATCGCAGCCGCGAACCGCAAAGTGACATCGCTGGAGGAAGCGTTAAAGGCGGCAGAGGGTGATAAGGCCGAGCTTGCGGACAAGCTTGCCAAGACTGAACAAAAACTGGCCGAGACGGAAAAGACCCTGGCCGAGACAGCGGAGACACTGCACCAGGCCCAGGAGTCCGGGAGCCAGCTTGAGGCCAGCCTGACGCAGCGCACCCAGGAGTTTTCGGCATGCACGGCCAAGAACGAGAGTCTGCACCGGTTGGGAGTGGTACTGATCAAGCAATACGAGGAGAAGAGCTGCATGACCAGCCTGCTTCAGAAAGACCCGCTGACTCAACTTAAAAGCGTGGACATTGAAAACAAGGTCGAAGAATATCGCGAACAACTTGATCAGGAATTGGTGGATCAGCAGCTGAAGGAGCGCCAAAAACTGGCACAGCAGAAAGCCGAGAAAGAGCAAGCCGAGCAACAAAAGGCTGAGCAGGAAAAGAAAGCCGAGCAGGAGAAGGCTGAGCGCCTGCAGGCCAAACAGCAGAATGATCTTGACAAGGTAACCCACAGCGTCAAGAAGTTTTTCGAAGATATTGAGTGGTTTTGACCTCTCCCGCGAACCGTTAATTAATGAAATTAAGGAGTATGTCAATGTTCCAGGCCAAGTTATTCCGCTTTTCGACTAAAAACGTGCAATGTCCGCCCGGCTCACGCGGTTTTACGCTGCTGGAACTACTGGTCGTGATCGTGATCATTGGCCTGCTGGCGTCTTACGTCGGCCCCAAATATTTCGCCCAGATTGGCAAATCGGAAGTAACGGTAGCTAAATCCCAGATCGTAGGCTTTGAGAAAGCACTCGACACTTATCGCCTGGATATGGGGCGTTATCCGAGTACAGAAGAAGGGCTTGCCGCCCTGCTTACCAGGCCGGCCGATAACGCCAGCAAGTGGAATGGCCCCTATTTGAAGAAAATCCCCCTTGATCCTTGGGGGCATCCCTACCAGTACCGCAATCCTGGCAGTCAGGGTGGGATGGATATCATCTCGTATGGCAAGGACGGGCAGCCAGGCGGTTCGGACGAGAATGCAGACATCACGAATTGATTGGGATCCCATAATTGAAGAAAGTTTGAGCGATGCAATTTGATGTCCGCACCCTGTCTGCCGATAACGTGATGTCGCGGCTGTCGATCGACGCTCAGGACGAAAACGATGCGCGCCGCCAGATAGAGGCGAAGGGTTTGTTCGCGGCTTCGATCCGTCCCGTGTCGTCGTTGTTGCCAAGCGCCGCCCGTATCGGCAATGCGGGTGGACGGCGTTTGCCGCTGGTTTTATTTAACCAGGAGCTATTGGCGTTGCTGAAAGCCGGCCTGAGCATTGTCGAATCACTGGAAGCATTGCTGGAAAAGGAATCGAATGAGGCTACGCGTTCAATTCTGGGTCGATTGCTGGCCGGTCTGCGCGAGGGGAAGCGGTTTTCGGGCGTGCTGGCCGAGCAGCCCAACCTGTTTCCCGCCCTGTACATCGGTATGGTCAAGGCAGCCGAGGGAACCAGCGATTTGCCGCAGGCGCTGGCACGGTTCATTGAATACCGGCAACAGATCGATACCGTGCGCAACAAAATCATCAGCTCGGCGATCTACCCGATGATCCTTTTGCTGGTGGGCGGCGGCGTTAGTTTTTTTTTGATGGTTTACGTTGTGCCGCGTTTTGCCGATGTATATGAGGGAACGGGCCACAGTCTCCCTTGGATGACCCAGATTTTGCTGAAATGGGGGATGTTTTCAGCAAACCATACACCTTCCCTGCTGGCTGCCATGGTCATTCTTCTGGCAGCGTTGTTTTTGACGATGCGTCAACTGTTTCGCGGCAATGGTATGGCCCGACTGGCCGCCCTCCTACCCGGAATCGGTGAACGGGTTCGAATCTACGAGCTGTCGCGGTTGTATCTCACGCTTGGCATGCTCGGCGAAGGCGGCATCCCCATCGTTGCAGCGATGCACATGGTGGAGGGAATGGCCTCGGACACGATCAGGGGAGGGCTGCAGACGACGATCAGCATGGTTGAGTCCGGTACGCCGCTGTCGACGGCATTCGAAGCCAGCCACCTGACCACGCCTATCTCGTTGCGCTTACTGCGGGTTGGCGAACGAACCGGAGAAATGGGGGCGATGCTGTCCCAGTCAGCCACCTTTTATGATGGCGAAACCAATCGCTGGATCGAGCGCTTTACCCGTGCCTTGGAGCCCTTGCTGATGGCGTCGATAGGCATAGTCGTCGGCGTCATCGTGGTCCTGCTGTATATGCCGATCTTCGATCTGGCCGGGAGTATATCTTGAATGATTTTTTACATGCCGCCGCACCTGAAGTGCAGCCTGTTAACGCCGAACTGCTGTACCGCGCGCGCGCGCTGTCCGCGCTTTCGCAGCGATCGGTGATTACGGAGTTGGAAAGTCTGACCGGTCTGGATATGCGTCAACTGGTGCGTGCAGTGGCATCGGCATTTGGCCTGGAAGTGGCGGAAACGGCTGACATGCTGGTCCATGCACCAGCCTTTGATCTGTTGCCGCTACCCAAGGCCATGCAGCGGCACTGCGTGCTGCTGCGTGACAGTAACGCCGGAGTGCTGGGCATTATTGCCGATCCGTTCGATTCCGATTTGCAGACCTGGCTGGAAGCTCAGGCGAAAGGATCGCTCAGCTATCGTCTGGCATTGCAATCCGATATCCAGGCCTACCTGTCCAAGCAGGAAGAATCTGCCCGGGCGCTGGATGATCTGGGGTCACCTGTCGGCGATGCCCAGCGCGATGGCAAGACCATCGCAGTGCTGTCATTTGCGTCGATCAGTGAGGCGGCCAGTCCGGCGGTCAGGCTGGTGAACTCGACCTTGTACGATGCTCTGAAGGCTGGCGCCTCGGATATTCACCTCGAAAGCACGGCCGGTGGCCTGACGGTCAAGTATCGCGTGGACGGTATGCTGGATCTTGCCACTTCGACCAGCGGCATCGAAGGTGCCGAGCAGGTGATTTCGCGATTGAAAGTGCTGGCGGAACTGGATATAGCCGAACGCCGCGTGCCGCAAGACGGGAGTTTTCGCGTCGAGACGGGCGGACGCGAGATCGACCTGCGGGTATCGATCATGCCGAGCATCCATGGCGAGGATGCGGTCATCCGCATTCTTGACAAGCGCGCGATGATCGAAGCCTATGGCGCGCTGACATTGGAAGCGCTCGGTTTCGATGCGCAGTCGCTGATTTCGATGCGCATGCTGGTGGAGGAGCCATACGGCATGCTGCTGGTCACCGGTCCGACGGGGTCAGGCAAGACCACCACGCTATATGCGGCGCTGACCGAAATCAACAATGGCCGCGAAAAGATCATCACGATTGAGGATCCGGTCGAATATCAGTTGCCCGGCATTCTGCAAATTCCGGTGAACGAGAAAAAGGGGCTGACATTCGCAAAGGGACTGCGATCCATCCTGCGACACGATCCAGACAAAATAATGGTCGGTGAAATTCGCGACCGTGAAACGGCGGAAATTGCCGTGCAGTCGGCCCTCACCGGCCATCTGGTGCTGACCACCGTGCATGCCAACAATGTATTCGATGTTTTCGGGCGCTTTACCCACATGGGTATCGATCCCTATGCCTTTGTGTCGGCGCTGAACGGCATCTGGGCGCAGCGTCTGGTGCGTATGAATTGTCCGCATTGTTCGATACCGTATGACCCTACCGACTCCGAACTGCTGCGGGCTCGCCTGACGCGCAACCAGACTTCCGGCTTTCAGTTCAAGCAGGGAAAGGGATGCGGTGACTGCCGGGGCACCGGTTACAAAGGGCGACGCTCGGTTGCCGAAATCCTGATCCTGAATGATGAGCTGCGCGAGTTGATCATTGACAAGCGTCCGATCCGACTGATCAAGGAAGCGGCGAGAAACAATGGCACGCGCAGCCTGCGCGAGGTGGCGCTTGAGCTGGTCAGGGAGGGCGAAACCACGCTTGCCGAGGTTACAAGAGTGACTTTGCATTCGTAAGGGGACCTGTAAAAATTCAAAGTTCGCCAAATGCCCCACAAGGGTACGCCGCCGTGATGGACTTAAGCGCCGCGTGGAATCGCCAGCAAGGCGCGGAAAAGGGGTAAGCAGGCAAGCAGCGTAGCGGATGCTCGCAAATGTGGATTTATAAAGGTGCCCGTAAGTGATTTGCTGGCTCACCCAGCATCGGCTACCGAAAACCGGACCTCGGTTCAGACAGGGGTGGACGACGGGCATGCCCGCCACCCGTTTCTGTAGCATCTGCAGAGCAAACCAACTGCATAATTCGCAGATATACGCAGGACGTCATCCGATTGTCATATTGGCCTGATAACGTATAAAGATGCATTAACAGGGCATACGTGTGCCTGCGAACTTGAAGCAAAAGATCGTGGGGATCCATTCAAGTTAAATTCAAATCGTATGGTCTGATTTGCTTGTGCCATTAAATTTTATAGGTCCGTGCGCTTGCTAAAACTGGTATTCATATTGCTGACGGTGTCCATGGCACCGGCCTTTGGAGAGCCGCAATCTGCTCATTCCGTTCCCCATAGCAGGGATATGGGTGCGGCGGCAGACGGGGTTGTGGGTATTGTCGTCAATCAGACGATTACACCGAACGGCTATGAGTTTTACCGGATTTTCTCGATTCTTTGGTCGGAGGATCTTGATTCCAGAGATTATTCGCTGAATATTCAGGAACGATTATCAAAGCGGTACGGTAATAGCGTCGAGATCTATTTGGGGCAGAAGCGGGTTTATTCCGCGGTTTTGCCCTTCAAGTACGATCAATTGAAGGCGCTCTGTGAAAAGGCAGTTGAAGAAACCAAGACGAACATTGTTGGTTTGAGCATGCAGGCGTCTGACGATACCGATATTATCAAAGACGAAATGTAGTTCAACCGGCTGTATCGACAATCAGGACTTTAATATGGGAATTGAACATGAATGTTGGCATCTTGAATGGAGCCCACATGGGGGTCATTATTCTTGTAGCGTTGTCTCTTCAAGCAGCGGCTATGGCAACGGAACTTATATATACGCCAAACAATCCGACATTTGGCGGCAACCCGAACAACGGGCCGGTATTGCTGCAGGACGCGCAGGCGCAGAATCGTTCGACGGCGCCGACGCTGACTCCGCTGCAGCGGTTCCAAACTAATTTGCAGCAGGCAATTTTGAACAATCTTGCAAACCAAATCAAAACCGACCTATTTGGCACTAACGGTACCTCAATAACACCCGGAGTATACACTGCGGGCAATTACACCGTCACGGTCACTGATAACGGAGATGGCACCTTGACGATAAATACCTACGACAATACAAACGGCGCATCGGCATCGTTCACCGTGTCTACGACTATTCAGTGACTGTGAGTGTGTACGGTCACTGGGGGCTTGACATAATGGGTAGAGGTTTCATGCGCAACGGATGGTTGCTCCTGTGGCTGGCTGCGCTGGCGTCATGTTCCACGGTGCCGCCTTCCAATGTCAAAGCCAACGCTCGGCTGACGCCCTCGACGAAGATTACGCGCGCGCTGACGCAACTGCCAGAGCCCAAGACAAGAATACCGGTGGCGGTGTACGGCCTCCGTGATCAGACGGGCCAGTACAAGGCTTCCCCCGACAGCCCCTATTCCACCGAAGTCACGCAGGGGGCGGCGACCATGCTGGTCGACGCGCTTCGGGATTCCGGCTGGTACATCCCGGTTGAGCGTGAAGGGTTGCAGAACCTGCTGACCGAGCGCCGCATTGTGCGGGCAATCGAGTCGCCGAGCGACAAGGGCAAGCCGATCATCAACCTGCCGAATCTGCTGCCGGCCAGCCTGATCATCGAAGGCGGTATCACTGCCTACGATTCCAACGTGCGCACAGGCGGAAAGGGCGCCAATTTTCTGGGCGTAGGCGCCAGCACGCAATACCGTGTCGATCAGGTAACGGTGCAGTTGCGCAGTGTCGACATTCGCAGCGGGCAAGTGTTGAATTCGGTATCGGTGACGAAAACAATTTATTCTTATCAGTTTGACGCCAGCGTGTACAGGTTCACCAACTATGAGCAACTTTTGCAGGGCGAAACAGGCTACACCACCAACGAGCCGGCACAGCTGGCTGTGAAAGAGGCGATCGAAGCGGCCGTGGTTCACCTGACCGTCCAGGGAATTCGTGACCGTGTTCTGGAACTCAAGTACGAACAGGACTGGAATAGTCCGGTCATCCAGTCCTATCTCAAGGCAGACGAGACGAACCTGCAGGACGAAGATACTGTCGATGATGAACCGATCCAGATGAAGCCGCTCACCGACGAGAATTCACATCAGGCAGTTCAGCCGCTGTTGGCTGAAGCCAGCGAAACAGCGTCAATCAAGCCGGCTCCAAAGGTCGGCGAAGCGGTCGCGGTGCCGGAAGTGACAACAGTGGCGCCCTCCCCAGCCAATCAGCGGATAGTGGGGCGGACACCGGCAACGGCAGCGAATCCGGCAACGGCAGCAAATCCGGCAACGGCAGCAAATCCGGCAACGGCAGCGAATCCGGCAACGACAGCGACACCCACTGCGCTGCCACAGGCCGTTGCTCCCAAGGTGAAACAGGGAACTGATTCGGGCGCCGTCAACAATTCGTCATCAACAGATGATATATTCAAACTATATTGGCGCGGCAATTAACAAGGGGTAACGGCGATGCTTGGACTCCCATGCGGAAAATCTGAACTGGCACAAACAGGCATGGAAAATAGGCGCGCCTGATGATGAAGCCCGCCATGCTCATTTCCCTGATGGAACAAGTAGCCATTCGACTAGGCTGCAAGAATCCGCAGCCTAGTCGCGGGTTATCCCGCAAGCCGGGAGATCGAAGCGAGGGGGGCGGAGCCGGCACAACGAGTCGCTGCCCGAGTTTTGCATTAGCGATACTGCTGACCTTTGCAGGTACGGCCCATGCCCAGGAAATTTCTTCCGAGATGGACGCGCTCCGTTCCGACTTTTCAAATCCTGAAATTCCGGCGACTGAGGCCTTGATTGATCAAAGTGGTGACTTTAATTATGCCACCATTGATCAGGGCACCGGGGGTGCTGGCGGAAATGGGAATTATGCCGAAATCGATCAGAGTGGCTCTTCCAACCAGGCATCTGTGGTTCAGACCGGTTATGCGAATCGGGCAAGAATCGACCAGCCCGGATCATTCAATTCGGTCAATGCCACGCAAAGCGGCTCAGGCAACTTACTTAATGTGGTTCAGAACGGTTCAGGCAACTCACTTGATGTGGTTCAGAACGGTTCAGGCAATTCCATCGATCTGGCCCAGACATGGAACGAAAGCCAGATTCAGGCGAGCCAGACCGGCGATAATAATATTATTGTTGGGACCAGCATGGCCGTGTCGGCGGCGCTGACCGAAATCGGAAACAGTAATTCGATTACCGTGAGCCCGAGTTATACCGGGCCGGCACTGAAGATCAATGCCAGCAACGGTATGCAGATCACCGTCCAATAACTCCAGCTGATTGGGCTTCCATTCCTGTACCCGGTGGTTGGGGTTAGCCTGCCAACCCATTTTCGGTTCTGGCTGCGCCGTCGAGCCCGCGTGATTTTTGCCGCGGCGGGGCTTGCCGGTTTTCCAATACGCCAAGCAATGCACATACAAATTGGCGGGATTCTGAGATCCGCCAAAACCCATTCCCAGCAACAGACAATTTAGCCAAAAGTACTGCCTCCGTTTCGCGAAACTGTCATTAAACTTGGCTACAGTTGCCATGTTAGCAATTGTGTATCAGGGGGGACACGATTGCTTCCTACACTTAATTTTCCCCGGTTTAATTTTAGGAGATTCAATCATGAAATTGAAATTCAAAGTACTTATTCTCGTGGCTGCTTTGGCTTCGTCTCAGGCCTTTGCAGGCTCCGGCGATTATTTTGATCCTTCAGGGGCGGGTGCCGGTGGCGGCATGGACCTTTCCCTACCTTCGGGGGGTGATATCAGTGCCATTACTACCGATGCGGAAGGCATGTACGCTGGATCCGCTGGCGCCGACTCAGTTTATACTCAAGACGTAGCCGTGATCAGCCAGACCGGTGACTACAGCTATGCGATGATCGAACAAGATACCGTCGGTGGAACGATGACTGGTAACTTTGCAGCGATAACTCAGTCAAGCGCCCTCCCTGCCGTCGCTTATATCTATCAGGGTGGCACCAACGCCGGCGGCAATTTTGCCATGATCAATCAGCATGATTGATGTTAACAGCAGTTTCTTCCTCATTGGGAAACTGCCTGTGTCGTACCGCCAAAGCGTGGCTGCATGCCCGTAGCTACGTCTTGTGCAAGCTTCAAGATGCCGGCCACATGCCCGTGGACGGCATTGTTCTTCACCGGGTTCTGATGAGTCCGAAAGGGAAACGCAATTAGTTCCGATTTGCGGAATTGCACGACAGCTTCTCGTCGGTAATTGTTTAGAAATAGCGTTGTCCGGCGGCTCGGCCGGCATCCAGATTTAGAAGTCATGGCGTTATTCGGATAACTTTTCAATCATGAGTGCAGCGTAAACCGGATAAGATATTCGAGGCGAAATGCAGGGCATTATATTCATAATGATGTAACAAACCCTCGCTACAATTCAATATGAATTCATATTGATTGCGTCATGAACCAAGAGTCTAGGCCATTATACGGGGAGCTGGCAATTACGTCCGTTGAAGAAAACCAATCCGGTATTCCTGCTGAAGTAAGTGCGATGAAAGAGCAGACTCGATCAATGATAGAACTCGATCAATGATAGAAGAAGCTGCTAATTACCTTGCGGAAAAAAGAGGATTTGCACCTGGCTATGAGTTAGCGGATTGGTTTCAGGCTGAAGCACAAATAATGAAATAATTTTGCTCCAATCCAGCGCCAAACTTTCAAAGCCCGTCATTATCGGGCTTTTGATTTTCCAAATGAACCTAGTTCCAGGCGAGTTGCCTTGCCAACCAGCCAACAAAGGGGGAATGGGAAGATGAAACGCCACGCATCAATGAACCGGATCTACCGGCTCGTCTGGAGCCATGTGCTAAACGCCTGGGTTGCGGTGTCGGAAACGGCACGAGGAAGGGGCAAGAAGACGAACCGCAAGGTCAGCGCGGTGGCCCTGTCGCTCTCGGCAGTCATGGCTCAGGCAGCGCCAACTGGCGGACAGGTTGTTTCAGGCGCCGGAAGCATCTCCCAGTCAGGCAATACCACCACCATCCGGCAATCCAGCGAGAACCTCTCCCTCAACTGGCAAAGTTTCAATATTGCGCCGCAGGAAACCGTGAATTTCCTGCAACCCTCCGCCAGCGCCATCGCAGTCAACCGTATCTTCGGCACCAACGGCACGCAGATTCTGGGCCACCTTGAGGCCAATGGCCAGGTCTGGCTCATCAACCCGAATGGCATCCTGTTTGGACAAGGCGCCCAGGTCAACGTCGGGAGTCTGGTTGCCACCACTCTGGATTTCAATGACGCCACCCTGCACGGCACCGCAATTTTCTTCACCGGCAATGGCACCGGCAGTATCGTCAACGAAGGCGCCATCAATGCCGCAAATGGCGGCTATGTGGCACTCCTTGGGAACCAAGTCAGCAACCAAGGCACCATTACCGCCCAGCTCGGTACTGTAGCTCTTGGTGCGAGCAGTGCTGCCACCCTCACCTTCAGCGGCAACAGCCTGGTCCATATGCAGGTGGACCAGAGCATCTTGAATAATCTGGCCGAAAACGGCGGATTGATCCAGGCCGATGGCGGACAGGTCATCATGACTGCCGGTGCGCAAAATGCATTGCTTGCGAGCGTTGTCAACAACACAGGGGTGATCGAAGCGCGTACGATGGAAAACCATGAGGGCACCATTACCCTACTGGGGGGCATGACGGCCGGGACTGTCAATGTCAGCGGCAAGCTGGATGCCAGTGCACCCAACGGGGGCAATGGAGGGTTTATTGAAACCAGTGCGGCTCATGTTGAAGTGGCAAATGATGCCAAGGTCACGACTGCCGCAGCGTCGGGACTTACCGGTAGCTGGCTGCTTGACCCGGTGGACTTCACCATTGCCCCAACAGGCGGGGATATTACGGGTAGCACGCTTGATAGCTTGCTGCAGAACAATAGCGTAACGATCCAGACGGCGACTGGAACCAACACTTCGACCAATCTGTACGGCACGACTGCCGGCAGCGGGAATATCAATGTCGACGACACGGTGAGCTGGAGCTCGCACACGCTGACGCTGGACGCATACAACAACATCTATATCAATAGCAACCTGAACGGCAGCGGTAGCGCCAGCTTGGCGCTTTATTACGGTCAGGGCGCAGTTTCTGAGGACAATACCAGCACATACGTGCTGAACAACGGAGCGCAGGTCAACCTTCCTGCCGGGCAAAGCTTCAGTACCAAGCTGGGATCTGACGGCACCGTGATTGACTACACTGTCATCACCAGCCTGGGGAGCCCAACCAGCAGCAACGACGGTACATTGCAAGGGATAAACGGCAATCTCTCGGGGTATTACGCCTTGGGCAGCAACATTGATGCCACGGCGACGAGCACCTGGAACGGCAACGCGGGCTTTACGCCGATTGGAAATTCAGACACTCCGTTCAACGGCACGTTTGACGGTTTGGGTCACACGATCAGCAATCTCGTGATCAATCTTCCATCGACAAGTTATGTGGGCCTGTTTGGAGATACGGACACCGGTTCCGTGATCCAGAACGTGGGACTGATTGGCGGAAGCGTGAGTGGAAGTAATTACGTTGGCGGGCTGGTGGGGAGTAACAACGGCACGATCAGCAACAGTTACGCCACGGGCAGCGTGAGTGGGAATTACGGCGTGGGTGGCCTGGTGGGGAATAACTACGGCACGGTAACCAACAGCTACGCCACGGGCAAAGTGAGCGGAAGCAACTACGTTGGCGGGCTGGTGGGGAATAATTACGGCACGATCAGCAACAGTTATGCCACGGGCAGCGTGAGCGGAAGCAACTACGTCGGGGGGCTGGTGGGGAGTAACAACGGCACGATCAGCAACGGTTACGCCACGGGTAGCGTGAACGGAAGTAACTACGTTGGCGGGCTGGCGGGGAGCAACTCCGGCACGGTCAGCAACAGTTTCTATAACAGCACTGTCAATCCAGGCTTGACGGGTATTGGCGGCGCAGCTGACGAGGGGGGTACTGTTTTTGGCATGACCACCGCCCAGATACAGACGCAGGCCAATTTCACAGCGGCCACACCAGACAATGGCAATGTCAATCCCGATTGGGACTTCACCAATACCTGGGTGATGTATGACGGATATAGCTACCCGCTGCTGCGGTCATTCATGACACCGCTCACGGTGACGGCTGATAGCGCCACCCAGACTTATAACGGGCAAGCATATTCGGGCAGTAACGCCGTGACCTATTCTGTTACTCCCAACAGCAACCTGCTTGGCACCGTCAGCATTAGTAGCACCGCATCGGGCGCCATCAATGCGGGAAGTTATTCCATTACGCCTGAAGGGTTGTACTCCAACCAGCAGGGTTACATCATCAGTTATGTAGATGGTACGCTGACCATCAATCCAGCCCCACTGAGGCTAACCGGTCTGTCCGGGACGAACCGCGCCTACAACGGCACCACGGTGGATGCGCTGACTGGCACGGCAGTGTTGTCGGGGCTGGTAGGCAACGAGACCCTGACGCTAGGCAACACGACCAACGGTACCCTGGCAAGTGCGAATGCGGGCAGCGAAGCGGTGACCACGACCATCACGCTGTCCAATGGAACAAACGGGGGCTTGGTCAGCAACTACGTGCTGACGCAGCCGACCTTGGCCAACGTCACCATCGCCCAGGCGCCGCTGACCGTGACAGCCAATGATCTGTCCAAAACCTTCGGGACTACTGACCCTCAATTTATCTATTCAGTTTCTGGTTTGGTCTCCGGGGATAGCGCAAGCTCCATTCTGCTTGGGGCGTTGTCACGCGATCCCGGTGAAACTTCCGGTACATACCCCATCTTGCAAGGAAGCCTGACCACGACCAGTTCCAATTACATCCTGGATTTCGTTCCGGGCACGCTAACTATCGCTCCCCTCGTTCTTACGGCAGATTCATTTGTTTTTCCGACCGTTCCGACTAAACCGGGTTCCCCGCTGAGTCCATCCGTCCGGCCCGTTACGAGCCAGGCAATCAATCAAATAGATGCAAGACCTGCAGAAGCAACCCTGACCCAGGAAACCATTACCTCAGATGACCAGGCAAATGCGCCGAGGATTTCGATTGTCGATGGCGGCATCCTGATGCCGGCTGATTATTTGACTGGTCAACCTCACGACAAGTGAGGATGTCATGAGCCGATTCGAATGCAACATAAAGGTTCGCCACATGAGTTCTCAATTCATCCTCGGAATCAAGCGCGCCCTTTTTCTGATGACGCTGTCGTTACTTGCCGCTTGCAGCGGCGGGAGCGGTTCTTCACCAGGTGCCACTACACCCAGTGGCAATACTTCAATTACTGGCACAGTAATGGACGGCTACGTTTTCGGTGCAACTGTCTGTTTGGACCTCAACGGTAATGGGATATGTGATACCAATGAACCGACTACGATAACCGGGACCAATGGAAGTTATTCGTTTGCCGTTTCGCCGGGAACAAATCTAAGCAATCTCAACGTGATTGCCCAGGTGAACGTTGGCGCCATTGATTCGGACAACCCCGGAACGCGAATTGCTTCACCATTCCAGCTTCTGGCGCTCGCAACTCAGCCTTCAGTCGTCTCACCTTTGACGACTCTGGTATCTCAATACATGGCAGCAAATCCAGGTCTATCACCACAAGGCGCTGCCACTCAGGTTGTAACGGCTTTAGGATTGCCCACAGCCACCAATCTCTTTGAGGACTATGTGGCTGATAGTAACACTGCCCTGCACAATGTGGCACAGCTGGTTAACACGGTGATCCAGAATAGCCACCTGGGGACTGCGCCTGCACAAGCAAGCCTGACAGCAGCAATCGATGTCGCGGCAGCGTACGCAGTGACTGCCTATACGGCAACGGGCAGCATCAGTAATTTGTTAGACACAGCGGCCGTTGCTGCTGCCAACGCGACGGGAAACATTATTAACAATATTCCTCCGCCCTCGGACAGTTCCCAAGATAACCTTGCCCTGTTCACACAACTCAATTCCATTCGCCAGGCCTCCGGAGCCGGAATGGTCGTGCAAAACCCCGATCTTGATACGGCCGCTTCCAATCACGCGAACTATCTGGTGAACAATAATTTCGTCACGAATGTGAGCTACCTCAACAGTAGCGTGGATGGAATATTAGGAGGCCATTGCGAGGACTCCAGCATGCCTGGCTATACCGGTAGTACCCCGCAAGCTCGAGCAACTGCTGCGGGATATGCATTAGGCACGACAGGCACGGTAAGCGAACTCCTTTCGTTTGGGGCTGCCAGTGGCTCAGCCTGTGGCGCATCGATCGAAGATTCTGTCTACCACCTGGTCCAGCTCATTTCCCCGTTCGTTGAAATGGGGCTGTCGTTCAATGGGGGAATCGGAAGCGGGCCGGTTTGTGACATCGAGCTGGGGATCGCCGGTTCTGAATCAGGTCAATTGCCAGCAAGTGGAAGCTGGGTGTCCTATCCGGCCGATGGCCAGACTAACGTGGCACCAAAGTTCTACAATCAAGCGGAATCCCCCGTTCCTGCGCCCGATTTGCAGTTGGCAGGACACCCGATTGTCATTTCAATGTACAACCAGTCCAATCCTTCGTTGAATGTTACCGATATTATCCTGGACACTTTTACCCTGACGTCTGGCGGAACGCCGGTTAACACCAGGGTGCTTGCTCAATCCGGCGTGACCAGCACCGGAACGGCACCCACTGCTGACGCCAACATTTCAGGTCCGGGCATATTGGTTTTGTTGCCAACGAGTCCCTTGAATGCCGACACGTCCTATACCGTGACGTTCTCGGCGACGGTCAAAGGAGTCGGCGTGGACAAGAGTTGGTCGTTTAAAACGGGAAGCATGAACTGATGAGTTGAGGGAGCGAGGCTTTTCGTGCAATCTGCTGCCAAGGTGCTGCCAGCTCCGAAGCGACTGCTGGGATTTCTAGCGTTTTATTTATCGCTATCCGCACAAGCTGCGGGACCTGTTGTGCCTGGTGCGGGAACCATCCTGCAGCAGGTCCAGCCGGTCATGCCACCTGTCCCGTCGTCCACCGGAACGGGCCTTCGGATCGAACAGCAAGGCGGCGCCAAACCGCTGACGTCTGCTCCTTTTGAAGTGAAGACCATCCAGATCTCCGGCAATGCCCTCTTCGACACAGCAACCCTGCACGCTTTGGTTGCGGACGGGGAGGGGAAAAGCCTCACTCTGGCCCAACTGGATGAATTGGCCGCCCGCGTCACTGAATACTACCGCAAACACGGCTATCCTTTAGCGCGGGCGTACATTCCAGCGCAGACCGTCCAGTCGGGCGTCGTCCGCATGGAGATCATCGAGGCGCGCTATGGCACGATCAGGCTCGACAACCACAGCCGTGTGAATGATCCATTGCTTCATGATACGCTCGCCCTGCTGCAAAGCGGTCAGGCCATTGGCCAAGCGGGGCTGGATCGTACTTTGCTGTTGTTATCCGACATTCCGGGGGTCGCGGTCAGCGCGACATTGAAGCCGGGCGAGGCTGTGGGAACTTCGGATTTGCTGGTGGAAGCCGCACCCGCTCAGGCCGTTACCGGAAACGTGACGATCGACGACTATGGCAACCGCTATACCGGCAGATCGCGCGCAGGCGGGACGGTGAACTTCATCGATCCCCTGAAACATGGGGATATTCTGAGCGCGAGCGTTCTGAGTTCAGGCAGCGAAATGGACTACGGTAGCGTCAGTTACGATACCCTGCTGAACGGACAGGGTACCCGTGTTGGAAGTTCTTACTCGCTGCTGCACTACGCTCTGGGCGACACACTCGCATCCCTTGATGCGCATGGCACCGCGCAGGTGGAAAGCCTGTGGGCAAAACAACGGATCCTGCGCGGCCGGGATATTAATCTTTACGGGCAGATCGAGTACGATAGCAAGCAGCTGCAAGATCACATTGACGCGTCCGGCCTTCAGACGGACCGGCACCTTGCGAACTGGACGGTAATTCTTGCCGGGGATTCACGGGATGCGCTTCTGTCCAGCGCCACCAATACCGGTAACGTGAGCTGGACATCTGGGCGTGTCGGATTCGACAACGCGGCGGCACAGTTGGCTGATGTGGCGACCGCGAAGACACAGGGAGGATTCTCAAAATGGAATGCGAACCTCACTCGCCTGCAAAACCTGAGTCAGAGGAGCGGGGTGTATCTTGGCTTCTCCGGGCAGTGGGCGAGCGCCAATCTGGATTCGTCTGAGAAGATGATTGCGGGTGGGCCTTATACGGTGCGCGCATATGACATGGGTGCAATCTCGGGCGATACCGGATATCTGGGAACGGTCGAGTTCCGGTATGACCTTGTGGCGCAATGGCAGGCCGTGGCGTTCATCGACAGCGCGCATGTGACGGTCAACAAGAATACCTGGGTTGCGGGGACGAACAGCGCGACCCTGAGCGGGGCAGGCGTGGGCATCAACTGGATCGGACCGAAACAATGGAGTACGAAAGCCTATATCGCAACTCCCATCGGATCGATCCCGACGCTGCTGGGGAAAACCAATTCGGCTCGTGCGTGGGTCGAGATCGACCAGGGATTCTGACACAGCGTCCTCTGCCAACGCTTCATGAGTCCCCTGTAACACTGGCACACTGCATAACCGTATCCCGGTTTCAAAGCGATTTTTGAATTTCAAAGGAAACGCCGGATGATTCCACAATTTATTGGTGTAACAGGACTGCCAAGGGCAGGTTCAACATTGCTGTGCCAGCTGCTTGCCCAGCACCCGGAAATTCAGTGCGAAGGACACAGCTCGCCGCTGTGCAACACCTTGTTGGGCATTCGGCGCATGATCAGCGACGACCAGTTCTTCCTTTCCCAGCTCGATAATTCCTTCGATAGCAGCTATGCCCATCTGGTTTCCGCCATGCAGGGGTTTTTGCGTGGCTGGAATCACGATTGCAAAAAGAAGGCGGTCGTGGACAAGAATCGCGCCTGGCTACATGCCATAGAGCTGCTTCTGCATATTGAGCCAGAGGCAAAGCTGGTTGTATGCCTGCGGGAACTGGGGCAGATATACGGCTCGATAGAAGCGCAGCATCAACGCACCATCCTGGTGGATTTCATCGACCATCTGGCCGATTACGACCGGTTCGGGCGAGCCGATATCCTGTTTGCCAAGGACAAGACGATCGGCGCACCGCTGATCTCGCTGCACGCCGTGTCGGACTTGCCGAAGAAGGTAAAGGAGCACCTGTATTTTATGCGATTCGAGGATTTGGTCGAACAGCCCGTGGCATGCATGTCGCACATCTATGCCTGGTTGGGTCTTTCACCATTCGAGATCAATCCGGAGAAACTGGGAACCGGGATCCAGGAAAGCGACAGTCACTACCACATGAAGTACACGCACAAGCAATCGGAGCGGATCAAGAAATCGAAAAGACATGAGATTTCGCCACGCATACAGACGCAGATCGAGACCGCCTGTTCCTGGTTTTACCAGATGTATTATCCCGGGAAGAAGAAATAATCGCCGTCCTGCTTTTCGATTATAAATAGCAAAAGTTTGCCCACAGATTGAATGCGCCCTTATTAATACTGATTGGATCACCACTGCAACCTGTGTCGCCGGCGGTAGAGCGACCCCAACAGCAGGCTATCGCTCAACATCAGGCAGGCAAGTTGCAGGATGCCGACCGGCTCTATCGAGCCATTCTTCAAGGATGTGGCCGCACCATGATATTTCCACTGACATTGGCGTCACGCGTCATATTTCCTTGTTGTATTCGCGGCTGGCGCGGCCTGACGAGAATCGCCCCCAGCGCGCCACATTAAGGACCAACCATGCGTGTCCATTTTCCTGATCCTGGCAAGCCTGGGTCACCTGTTCCTGGCAGTCGATGTAGTTCTGGAAGTCGGCGCAAACCAGGAACGGGTCGCTATCCAGCAGATTGTCGATCAGCGGCCGGAACAGGCCGCCGTCGCCATGGGAGAAATGGCCCGAGTTTATCAGGTCCGTGAGATCGCGCAGGTTTGGTTGTCATGATATATGTCCCGAGGCAGACAACTTTTTGTGGTAATCAATGCGGCTTCATGGGTATTCCAATTACGGTTCGGCAACATACAACAACATTTTAATATTTATTTAAGTATCGTATTAGGGTACCGTTTCGGCAATTCTGTTTTGTCAGCCCTTCTCACGGAACAGGCGTATGCAGGCATCAACAACCTCAGAATCATTGGCTGCAAGTTTATAACGAGGTCCGCACAAGATCAGAACTCTTTGCGTAAGCCTTCCTGGCAGCATCAATATCAAGATATTTATACGTATGGCAGAGGAGAAATTGTGCTGCTAGATTGTTGAACCTCAAGGAGACACAACATGCTCAAACTTGGATCATCGTGGTTCTATTATTTATTTCTCCTAATCGTCGCCTGTGGTGTTCCAATTCCATTGCTTGCACAAGAAACACTTTCCACCGTGCCGTTGCCCCCGCCCGCAACGATGTCCAGCCCCACACCCGTGCCGGTGCCTCCTCCCATTCTGAGCCCTCCTCCCGTTCTGACGCCAACCTCCAAAGAAGTCATCAATCCTTGCGATCAAGAACCTGACCTATCTGGATGCCAGCCTCCGGTCACCACAGAAGACAGTCACCCGCCGGATACTGATTGCAGAAAAGATTCAACCCAACCAGATTGCAACTCCAACTAAGTGTCTTGGATTACTTTCCTATGGCTTCCAGCAACGATAGGGTATTCTATACATAACGACATAAATCTACTGCGCAAGCCGGCATCGGCGTCGCGCGGTGCTCGGCATCCTCATGTACTTCTGTGTACATTCCGGTGCCTGCGCTCCGGGCTCCCCCAATGTCGGCCCGCTCG
>JBAUUR010000146.1:0-32982 GCA_049582805.1 Gallionellaceae bacterium
CAGTTGTTCGTCGTTCATATTGATCACCATGCCTCGCATAATGATCGATCACGGCCACCTGTTCAGACTCAAACCCCGTTGGATTCACGCACCCCCGCTCAGACTCAAACCCCATTGGACAATGCTGGCACTGGTTTTTGAAAATCAAGTTGCGCTACAACGCCAAATCCTCCAGAATCCGGGCGTAAAGCTGTTGCCGGTTGTTGGCTGCATGTATGGCCCGTAAAAGGGCGCATATCCAGTCCATTCGAACGGCACCATGCTTGGCAACATTAAACAGGAGGATAAATCATGATCCGCAATCCGATTGACATCGCCAGCCGCGTAAGCCCCGAACTGTCCAGCCTCATCGAAAGCATAATTAACCAATTGGACACCGACGAGCCGATAGCGCTGGCCTTTGTTCGCACTTTCATCACCTATGATTTGCCTGCCGAAATCAATGAAACCGAACATCTGCATCACTTCGACGTAAACGAGTCGCTCGTTGACGAGTTGGATGAACTGATCGAACAGTTCGGGGAATCGGCGGCAGCGGTCGACTTTGTATTTGCCAGTGCCAGCGAACCGCTTTCGCGGGCGATAGAAGAAGTCATTAACGACGAGAATCGCGAAAATACGGCAACGCTAGAAGATGTCAGGCAAGCGATAGTCAACGGCCTGGTCGGCCGCATGGTAGGTGATGGCATTCTGGAGGAGGACGAGGGCGACATGCTGATGCCTGAAATCGAAAACCTGATCGACCGTTTTGGCGCCGATGCCACTGCGGAGCAGTTTTTGCGCTACGAGTAGCGAGCTGCTCCGGTCCGCCGCGCAGCGCCAAATTCGAGGAACTGCACTGATTGATATCAGGATGCGTGATTGCAAGACCCCGTGCACTTCGTTCGATCGTGCCATCACCGTATTTCAGTGCGCAAGCTATGGCTGATTGCGAATGTGGTGGTGTCAAGGTTGCGAATTAAAAGGGTCGGGTTCGGTTTAAGTCCGTCGATTGAAGTGAATTCTCCAATCTTAAGAATGGATCGCTGGTACGGCGCAGTTTCCGTTCACCGCGAAGCGCCCCCGCTTGCGCGCCTCGATGCGCTTCAGGAACACGCCCATCACTTCGCGGTAGAGCGCGTCCTTGAGCACGCTGTCTTCGTTGCCGGCATCGACGTTGGGGTTGTCGTTGATCTCGATGACGTACAGGCGCTTGCCGACCTGCTTGATGTCCACGCCGTAGAATCCGTCGCCGATCAGGTTGGCCGCCTTGAGCGCCATTTTGACCACACGATCCGGCGCCTCGCCGACCGACAGCGCCGCGGTTTTCCCTTCGACAAAATCGTGCTTGTCGTCGCCGTGCCGGATGATCTGCCAGTGGCCGGGAACCATGAAGTATTTCGCGACGAACAGCGGCCGGCGGTCGAGGATGCCGACGCGCCAGTCGAATTCGGTGGGCAGGTATTCCTGGGCGACGATCAGCTCGGATTTGTCCAGCAGGCTGTTCACTTTCGCGGGCAGTTCTTCTTTCGATGCCACCTTCACCACACCCACCGAGAACGAACTATCCGGCTGTTTGAGCACGCACGGCAGCGCGAGCGTGGGGATGATCTGCTTCACGTTGTCGCGGTGCACCAGCAAGGTTTTCGGGGCGGGGATGCGGTGCCGCGCGAGGATCTCGGCGAGATAGACCTTGTTGTTGCACTTCAGGATCGAGTCCGGATCGTCGATCACCACCAGCCCTTCCGCGGCCGCGCGCCGCGAGAAGCGGTAGGTGTAGTGGTTGACGAAGGTGGTGTCGCGGATGAACAGCGCGTCGAACTCGGTCAGCCGCGCATAGTCTTCTTTGGTGATGAATTCCACATGCATGCCCAGCGCCTGCGCCGCCTTCTCGAACTTTTGCAGCGCTTTTGCATTGGAGGCTGGTTCGGGGTTGGCGGGATCGTGCAGAATGGCGAGGTTGTAACGCGGCGCGGTGCGCTTCTGCGCGCGCCGCCGGCGCACCATGAAATATTCCGTGGTCGCCTGGATCGCGAATTCCTGATGCGGCGGCGGGATGTCGCTGGCGGCAATCGGGCGCACGCTGCGGATGCGCCAATGCTGGCCGTGGCGCTCGAACGCGGCGTGCAGCAATGGCGCATGCAGCAGGTTGAACAGCTGGCGGCTGAGTTTATCGTGGCGGCTCGCCGCGCTGCGCCCGAAGTAGATGTTGAGCTCGAAGGTGTCGGACTTGATCGGCGCGAGTGATTTCTGGATCAACTCGTCCAGTCCCTCTGCCAGCAGCCGCACCATGTTCTGCGATTGCAGGTCCTCGATGGTGTGCACGGGAGGCAGCGGCTTGTGGCCGCGCGCCTCGGCGAGCAGCGAGACATAGTAGCCGAGCGTCTGGTAGCGGTAGTTCTTGCACAGGTTGAACACACGGGCAAAGCGGTCGCCACCATAAGCCGGATCGGTCAGGTAGGCGCGCGCCGGCACGACGGTCACGCCGGGTATATCAAGCGGCCAGTCGCGCGCATTGTTGACTACGATGAGGTTGCTCATGATGCTCCCCTGATAACTGTGGCAGGCCTCGCCAGCAGAACACTCACAGTATCATTCCAGCACAGGAGGGCGCCAGCAGCCGGAACGGTCAAAAGTTGGCGTAACGCGGCCTGATATAATGCTTACACTTAAAATATCCTCTGTGTCTCTGTGGTTAGAACATGCCTATCCAGAACCTGACTCCCGCCGATCTGCGCCTCACCATCGCTGCCGCTGCGCTGGGCTTTTCCGATACGTCGGAATTGCTGGAATATGCGCTGCCGTGGATCGGGCAGGAGCGCGCGGAAATGGCTGCCCGCTTCGGGCTCGGGATGGATCAGCCGGATTACAACCTGTTCGTGCTGGGCGAGGTCGGCAGCGGACGCTCGTCGCTGCTGAAGCAGGCGATGCAGGCGACCGCCGCAAGCAAGGCGGTGCCGCCCGACTTGTGCTATCTGCACAACTTCGATGCGCCGGAAAGACCGCGTGCGCTGCGCCTGCCTGCCGGGCAGGGACGTTTGCTGCGGCAACTCATGGCGCAGATGACGAAATCGCTGCAGACGGAAATACCACAGCGCCTGGATGGGCAGGATTTCAAGACCGAAAGCGAGCGCATCGAGAAGACCCACAAGGCAGAGGAAGCCAAGGCCTACGCCGAACTTGAGGCCTTTGCCGAAGCCCGCAGTTTTACGATGCACCGCGAAACCGGACACATACTGTTCACATTGCTGGGGAAAAAGGGACGCGCCTATACCGAGGACGAAGTGCTTGCCTTGCCGAAGGAACGCCGCGCCGAAATTGAGCAGGCCGAACTGGAACTGCGCGCGGCGATCGCCCGTTATTTCGAGAAGACCCGGCCGATGGAGCGGGTCATGAACGAAGCCTTGGCGGCGTTGCGGCGCCAGGTGGTGAAGCCGCTGCTGGATCATGAATTGCAGGAGATCCGCGTTGGTCTGAAAAAACAGATCAAGGATTCGCTCAAGCTCGGCGCTTATCTGGACCAGGTCGTGCATGACGTGCTGGAGAATCTGGAGCTGTTCAAGGCTTCCGATACCGATGAGGAGATCCGGCGCGAGGCGTTGAGCACCGTGCTGTCGCGCTACCGGGTCAACCTGGTCGTGGACAATGGCGGACTGAACGGCGCGCCGGTGATCGTCGAGGACAATCCCCTGTTCCGCTCGCTGTTCGGCAGTATTGAATACCAATCCGAGAACGATGTGCTGGTGACCGATTTTTCCCGCATCCGCGCCGGCAGCCTGCACCGGGCGCACGGCGGTTTCCTGATGCTGCATCTGCGCGACCTGCTGGCTGATAGCCTGGTATGGGAGAAGCTGCGGCGCTTTCTGCGCAGCGGCAGGCTGCAGATCGAAGAGCCGGGCACCGCCTTCGCGCCGGTCGCAGCGGTCTCGCTCGAACCCGAGGCGGTGGATGTCGAAGTCAAGATCATCATGATCGGTTCGCGCGAACAGTATTATGAGCTGCAGGAGGAAGACCCGGAGTTCGCGCGCCGCTTCCGCGTCAAAGTCGACTTTGCCGAAAGCTTTTTGTCCAGCGCCGAGACGCGGCGCAGTTCGGCGATCTTCGTCGCCCACACCTGCCGGGACCTCGGGCTGCCGCATTTTTCCGCCGCCGCGGTGGCGCGCCTGCTGGAGGAGGGACACCGCGAGGTGGACGACCAGTCGCGCCAGAGCGCGATCTTCGCCTGCACCGAGGCGCTGGTGATGGAAAGTGCGGCACTGTGCCGCGCGCGCGGCGGCCGTCTGGTCGAGGCGCAGGATGTCGAGGCGGCGCTGGCTGCGCACACGCAGCGTCACGATTACCCGGACCGTCGCCTGCAGGAATCGATCGCCGAAGGTGATGTGCTGATCACCTTGCACGGCCGGGAAACCGGGCAACTCAACAGCCTGACCCAGGTAGATCTGGGAGATTACCGTTTCGGCTTTCCGGTGCGCGTCTCGGCACGCACCTTTGCCGGCGAGGATGGCCTGCTCAACATCGAACGCGAGGTGGAGATGTCCGGGCCGATCCACGACAAGGGTGTGCTGATCCTGCACAACTACCTGTCTGCGCTGTTGGTCCAGGATTCACCGCTTGCGCTCAATGCATCCATCGTGTTCGAGCAGGAATATCAGGGCATCGAGGGGGACTCGGCTTCCTGTGCCGAGCTTTATGTTTTGCTCTCGGCGTTGTCGGGTTTGCCGCTCAGGCAGGGGATCGCGGTCACCGGCGCGGTGAATCAGCACGGCGAGGTGTTGCCGGTGGGCGGGGTCAACGAAAAGATCGAGGGTTATTTCCGCGTCTGCGAAAGAGCCGGACTGGACGGCAGCCACGGCGTGCTGATCCCGGATCGCAACCGCCGCCACCTGATGCTGGAGCGCAAAGCCGTCGACGCTGTCGCCCGGGGTTTGTTCCATATCTATACCGCGGATCATGTCAGCGCCGGCATTGAACTGCTGAGCGGATGTCCATTCGGCGTCGCGGACGAGGCCGGCGCTTATCCGTCGGGCAGCGTGCTGGGCAATGCCCGGAAAACCCTGCAGGCCTATCGCCGCGCCTACCGGAGGTCGGAACACCCGAAGTCAGCGCGCAAGAATTTGCGCTGATGACTGTGCCTGGTGTTGCTGGCGGCAATAAGTCTCGTCGGGATTATTTGTCTGCCTGGCAGACCAGCCGGACATCCTGACATATCAGCCAAGCCATGGGTTATTGCCATTCTACTCAGCAACCCCAGGACTGCTGCCAAGTGTTTGGTTATGTCGAAGTAAAAGCAATTTGACGCCGGTACCTTGGGTTCGATAGCACTTAGGAAACTTTTGATGCCCTATCCACGCATAATTGTCCTGACATCGCTAGCCATGATTGCATTTGCGGGTAATTCACTGCTCTGCCGGGCGGCGCTCAAGCACACCAGCATTGATGCAGCCAGTTTTACCACGATACGACTGATCTCTGGAGCGATGATGCTTGGTCTGGTCGTGCGCATGAGGCGCGCGACTCCTGGCGGCAGGGGTAACTGGCTATCGGCATTTGCGTTGTTTGCTTATGCAGCCGGTTTTTCTTCTGCCTATGTCAACCTGCCTGCGGCAACCGGCGCGCTACTGCTTTTTGGCGCTGTCCAGGTAACCATGATCGGCCATGGCATTTGGGCGGGGGAGCGTCTGCTGAGACTGCAGCTTGCCGGTCTTGTGCTCGCTCTCGCAGGACTGGTCGGACTGTTGCTGCCAGGGCTGTCTGCCCCGCCAGTGTTGGGCTCCCTGTTGATGCTGGGTGCCGGGGTTGCATGGGGCGTCTATTCCTTGCGCGGGAGAGGTGCGGGTGATCCCATCCGGGTAACGGCGGGGAATTTCCTGCGCGCTGTCCCTGTCGCGGCAGCATTGAGCCTATTGATGCATGACGGCACCTCTCTGGATAGCGCCGGATTCGGGTACGCGGTTGCGTCGGGCGCGCTGGCTTCCGGAATCGGGTACGCCATCTGGTACACAGCCTTGCCGGCGTTGAAAGCCGCCAAGGCTGCGACAGTGCAACTCAGTGTCCCGGTCATTGCGGCCCTGGGTGGCATCGTTTTCCTCGGTGAGCCCCTGACACTGCGCCTGATATTGTCGTCCGCAGGCATACTCGGTGGTATCGCGCTGGTGATTGTGGAGAAACAACATGCAAAGGGCAGCCGATGATTCAGGTGGCCGGGGTGAGCTCCCCTTTAATTTCGTAAAACCTGGGGTTGCACAGACCAGAAGTCCTTAGGGAAGGTGCTGCCGCAGGAGACTTGCAACACTTGTTTTATTTTCTCGCGGAACGTGATGTGAGAGCCGCCTCTTCATTCCACTCTATCCGGACAAACAGGGATTTCATAGTCGTTCCTTGCGCGCTTATGTAATTGCCGCTACATGTCATTTTAGCCCAGAAACAACCGGTAAGCCGGGTTGTCGCTCTCATCCCAATAGCGATAGCCGAGCGTGTCGAGGAAGGTGCGCAGCGCTTTCTTGTCGTGGTGCGGCACCTGCATGCCGACCAGCACGCGCCCGTAGTCCGCGCCGTGGTTGCGGTAGTGGAACAGGCTGATGTTCCAGCTGTGGTTCATGCTGTTGAGGAACTTCATCAGCGCGCCGGGGCGCTCCGGGAATTCGAAGCGGAACATGATCTCGTCCTTGATGCCTGGTGCACGGCCGCCGACCAGGTGGCGCACATGCAGCTTGGCCATTTCGTTATCGGTGAAGTTCAGGGTCGGCAGCTTGTGTTTCTTCAGATCGGCGACCAGCCTGGCGGTTTCCGACGGGTCGCGCACCTGTACGCCGACGAACACTTGCGCCTTTTGGGAATCGGCATAGCGGTAGTTGAATTCGGTAATGTTGCGCTGCCCCAGCAAGGCACAGAATTCGCGGAAGCTGCCCGGCGTTTCCGGGATCGTGACGGCGAGAATGGCTTCGCGCTTTTCGCCGATCTCGGCGCGCTCGGCGACGAAGCGCAGGCGGTCGAAATTCATGTTGGCGCCGCTGGAGATGGTGACCAGCGTCTTGCCCTTGAGCTTCTCGCGCGCTGCATACAGCTTGGCACCCGCGATGGCGAGCGCACCCGCCGGTTCGAGAATGGAGCGAGTATCCTCGAACACGTCCTTGATCGCCGCGCAGGTGGCGTCGGTGTCCACCAGGATGATTTCGTCCACCAGCTCGCGGCACAGGCGGAAAGTTTCCTGCCCGACCTGCTTGACTGCCACGCCGTCGGCAAACAGGCCGACATGGTCCAGCATGACGCGCTTCCTGCTCTTGAGCGATTGATACATGGCGTCGGAATCCACCGGCTGCACGCCGATGACCTTGATCTCGGGGCGCACCTGTTTGACGTATGCTGCCACGCCTGAGACCAGCCCGCCGCCGCCGATGGGGCAGAAGATGGCGTGGATCGGCTGGTTGTGCTGGCGCAGGATTTCCATGGCGATGGTGCCTTGTCCGGCGATGACGTCGGGATCGTCGTAGGGATGCACGAAAGTCAACTGGTGTTTTTTCTCCAGCGTCAGGGCGTGCTGGTAGGCATCGGAATAGGAGTCGCCGTGCAGCACCACTTGCGCGCCACGGCTTTCCACCGCGTTGACCTTGATCTGGGGCGTGGTGGAGGGCATCACGATGACGGCCCGACAACCGAGCTTTTGCGCGGACAGCGCCACGCCTTGCGCGTGGTTGCCCGCCGACGCGGCGATCACGCCGCGCTTCAATTGGGCGGGAGTCAACTGCGCCATCTTGTTGTAGGCGCCGCGCAGCTTGAACGAGAACACCGGCTGCATGTCCTCGCGCTTGAGCAGGATGGTATTGCCAATGCGCGCGGAAAGATTCGGCGCCGCTTCCAACGGCGTTTCTACGGCCACGTCATAGACACGGGCAGTGAGGATGCGTTTCAAGTAACTTTGCATGACAATTCCGGACGATAGAGGTATGTGCAAGATTAGCAGGAATTGCCGATGGGCTAAAAGAGTTTGTTGTTCCGCAAGGCGCGAATGTCGGTTGGATATTGCAACGGAAGACAAGAAATCCAGCGCTGCCTATCAGGTTGTCATCGGCTTGCCGGCTAACAGGAGTTCAATCTCTTTTGTGGAACAGGCCTGGAGTACAGGTGGCCTTGTGCGCAATCGCAGCGCATGCCGGATAATGGCTGCCGCTGAATTTCAGTTTCCACTCCTTCGTCGATGACTTTACTAATTTCCAGGTTGTGCGCCATCACGGTAAGGGCCTCGCATGGCGCCATATCGCTGGACCTTTCTCCCGGGTTATGCACGAAACGATTGATCTGTTTTCAGGTAATCCAAATCTATACATAGCGACAGAAATCGTAGCGAGCGGGCCGACCCTGGGCGATTTCCAAGGTTGTATTTTTTCGGCGCCTTGCATTTGGGCGAACCCTGAATGTTTAGAGGTGCCCCTTGGTTGCTGTCAAGGTCGGAAATTTGCGGCGCAAGGGGGTAATTGGCTCGGTCGGGGCTGTAAGGGTCGTTGAATTGCAGGAAGGGACATTGGGTGTTTCTGCATTCTGCCAATACACCCAGGAGAAAATGTGTGAAGCTATCATGGCGGCAAGAAAAGTGCCTCACCATAAAACCAGGGGATGTGGCCTTTTTCTGGGTCACTCATTGCTCGCATCTGGCGTTGGTTAGGGCTTGGTGACCGGAATATAAACAGAACTGGTAACGGAGTTGCGCCAACTGTTTCCGCTGGCAATGTGGCTTTCCGCAAATGGGAGGTTTCTAAAAGCCATGATTCCTGCAATAATCCACCGCATAGGCTGATTTTGCATGGGACGATCAAGTGATCATGACACAAGACGAAATGAAGCGCGCAGTAGCGCAGGCAGCGATTGCATATGTACCGGCAGATTGCTTCGTGGGCGTAGGTACGGGCTCCACCGCAAACTTTTTCATAGATGAGCTGGCGAAGATCAGGCATCGCATCCGCGGCGCGGTAGCCAGTTCTGAGGCTTCGGCCAGGCGTTTGCAGAATGACGGCATCGAGGTGGTGTCCCTGAACGAATCAGGCGATTTGCCTGTGTATGTGGATGGTGCGGATGAAATCACCCGCCACCTGCATATGGTCAAGGGCGGCGGCGGCGCGCTGACACGCGAGAAAATCGTGGCGGCAGCCAGCAGGGAATTCATTTGTGTATGTGATTCCAGTAAACTGGTGGATGTGCTCGGCAGTTTTCCGCTGCCGATCGAGGTCATACCCATGGCGCGCAGCTATGTGGCGCGCGAGCTGGTCAAGCTGGGCGGGCAGCCGGTGCTGCGCGAAGGCTTTACTACCGACAACGGCAACGTGATTCTGGATGTGCGCGGCCTGACCATACTCAATCCGGTGGAGCTGGAAACCACGCTGGACCATATAGCAGGTGTGGTGACCAATGGCCTGTTTGCGCGGCGCCCGGCAGATGTCCTGCTGCTCGGCACGGCCGGCGGCGTGCAAACGATTACGGTTTGAAGTAACAAAAATGTCACGGCCGGCGGGTAACATTAGCCGCCCGCATTTATCCAAATATTTAGGAACTGCATTATGGCTGCCAGCGAACATACTTCCAGACAATTTGACGCCGAACTCGAAGCGGTGCGCGCGCGCGTGCTGCAAATGGGCGGTTTGGTGGAAAGCCAGATCAGGCTCGCCGTCGAAGCGCTGTTGAGCGGAGATGTCGGCTTGATGAACCGGGTCATTGCGGATGATCATCGTGTCAACGCGATGGAGGTCGAGATCGATGAAAGCTGCAGCCAGATCATCGCGCGCCGGCAACCGGCCGCGGGCGACCTGCGCATGGTCATGACGGTGATCAAGACCATCACCGATCTGGAGCGGATCGGGGACGAGGCGGAAAAGATCGCACGCATGGCCAAGCTTTTATCGCAAAAGGAACGCCTCAATCTGCCCCGCTACAATGAGATCAAGCACGCGGCAGAGCTGGCGCTGGACATGTTGCGCAAGTCGCTGGATGCTTTTGCGCGCCTTGATTTGACGACTGCCGCGCAGGTGGTGCGCCAGGATGAGCAGGTGGATGAGGAATTCCGCACCATCATGCGTTATCTGGTCACCTTCATGATGGAGGATCCGCGCACCATTTCGACTGCACTGGAAATCCTGTTCGTCGCCAAGGCGATTGAGCGCATTGGCGATCATGCCAAGAATATGTCGGAATATGTTGTGTACATGGTCAAGGGGCGTGACGTGCGCCATGTCACGGTGGAAGAAATTGAACGCGAGGCGCAGGAGGGGTAAGTGCAATACCCCATTCTTGCTGCGGTTGATCTCGGTTCCAACAGTTTTCGTTTACAGATTGCCCGGGTAGAGGAAAATGACCAGCTGTACATGCTGGACAGCCTGCGCGAGCCGGTACGGCTTGGCGCAGGGCTGACTGCCGACAAGTACCTGGACAAGGAAGCGCAGCAGCGCGCGCTTGCCTGCCTGCAACGGTTCGGGGAACGGCTGCGCGGCCTGCCGCGCGAGGCGGTGCGTGCGGTAGGCACCAATTCCCTGCGGGTGGCCAAAAATGCCGGGGAATTCCTGCGTCAGGCGGAGGCAGCGCTGGGTTTTCCCATCGAAGTTGTTGCCGGCCGTGAAGAGGCGCGCCTGATTTATCTTGGGGTCGCTCACGGATTGCCGCTTTCTGACAACCGGCGCCTGGTTATCGATGTCGGAGGCGGTTCGACCGAGTTCATCATCGGCAGTGGCTTGCAGCCTATCGTGCTGGAGAGCCTGTTCATGGGCTGTGTCAGCTATAGCCAGCGCTACTTCCCGGGCGGAAAAATCACCAAGTCCAACCTCAAGCAGGCTGAAATTGCCGCGCTCAACGAATTGCAGACCATCACTTCGGAGTTTTCCGGCGACAATTGGGAGCAGGTGCTCGGGTCGTCGGGCACTGCGCGGGTGTTATGCGATCTGCTGGAGATGAATGGTTACAGCAGTGGCGGGATCACGCGTTCGGGGCTGGAGAAATTGCGCGCGTATCTGCTGAAGGCCGGTGACATGAACAGTGTTGATCTGCAAGGCATGAAACCAGACCGGGTTGCGGTATTGCCGGGTGGTTTTGCCATAATGTATGCAATATTGTGCGAACTTGGCATAGAACAGATGCAACCGGCGGCGGGAGCGCTGCGCGAAGGCGTGCTGTACGACCTGCTCGGGCGCTTCCATCATAATGACATGCGCGATGTCACAGTGCAGCAGTTCATGCGCCGCTACCATGTGGATGTGCGCCAGGCGCAGCGGGTGACGAAATTGGCAAATCAGCTGGCCCGGCAATTTCTGGACGAGGACAATGAGGATGCGCTGCGATTTCTTGGCTGGGCTGCCAGCCTGCACGAAATCGGCATCAGCGTGGCGCACAGCGGCTACCACAAGCATACCGCCTACATACTCAAGAATGCCGACATGCCCGGTTTCTCGAAAAAGGAGCAGGAGGGGCTCAGCCTGCTTGCCCTGGCACACCGCGGCAAGCTGGAGAAGTTGCGCGGGATGTTTAATTCGCAGCAGGAAGTTGTGCTGATCATGGCGTTACGGCTTGCTGCACTGTTTTACCGTAACCGCCGGGATATGGAATTGCCGGCCATGCAAGGAAATGCCAGCGGCACCCGGTTTCAGTTGATGCTGCCGCACGGATGGCTGGCAAAGAACCCGCTTACCGACTCTGCGATGCAGGAGGATGCAAGGCAATGGAAAGAGCTGGGCATGAATTTGCAGCTGCAGAGCGTGTAAACCATACGTCAATGGTTGGACACACCCGGTCCGGCGGTGCTGAACCCGGAACGTTCTCCAGCTCTCAGTGGCTGCCAGATAAACGTCGGTGCGTCAGGTTGCGCCTTATGGATCGTGCGCTCGGCAAGTAACGCGCCAGCTCGTTCAACGCCAGCCGATAGACATCGCGCTTGAACTCGATCACGCTTTCCATCTCGATCCAGTATTCGTTCCAGCGCCAGGCGTCAAACTCGGGATGACTTGAAGCGCGCAAAGAAACATCACAGTCGCGTCCAATCAGCCTCAGCAAAAACCAAATTTGCTTTTGTCCCTTGTAGCTGCCACGCCATTCACGTTTTACCCAATTCATTGGCACCTCATAGCGCATCCACTCACGCGTACGGCCAAGTATCTGGACATGGCAAGGCTGCAATCCAACTTCTTCATGCAATTCGCGGTACATTGCCTGCTCCGGCGTTTCCCCATGCTGGATTCCGCCTTGCGGAAATTGCCACGAATCCTGTTTGATGCGCTTGCCCCAGAATACCTGGTTTTGGGCGTTAGTGAGAATGATGCCGACATTGGGGCGATACCCATCGCGGTCAACCATCTCCGTCACCTGTTAGTTAATCTGATGACCGGATTTTTCCACATTTCACGCAATATGGAAAGCCAAATTAAGGCCGTGATGACTGACGGGACGATTTGTCCCGATTTGAGAGCTTGCCAGACGACGCAGCAAACCACTCGAAGCATGACAAGCCGGCTCAGACAGGCGGGGGCAACCGGACAGGGCTAAGAGAGGAAGCGCAGGAAATCGTTCAGTAACTTGTGGGATACCGCTTTGCGGAACCGAAGGCGCCGAGATTTGAGTCATACTTGTGCCACGCGGCGCGGACAAGATTGGGATATTCCGGCCTGCCCAGGCTGCCGTTGTAGCGGCCCAATGCACGGTAGAGGTTGCCGTTTTCCATATCCAGGTACAGGCGCAATATGGTGCAGCCATAACGCAGATTGGTCCGCAGGTGAAACAGATTATCCTCGCTCGCCCCGATTTCCCTCACCCAGAAGGGCATCACTTGCATGAAGCCGCGCGCACCAGCGCTGGATATCGCATATTTCCTGAAGCCGCTCTCCACTTCTATCAGCCCCAGCACCATCAGCGGATCGAGCCCTGCGCGTGTCGCCTCGTAATGCACCGTTTTGAGGAAATCCTGTCTGGTGTCTCTGTCGGGGATTCGATTTTCCATGCGATGCGACATTTCATTCATCCAGAGGCTTTCTTCCGCTTTGGAAGCAAAGACTGTTTTGGGCGCGGCCTGGTCTGAAATCGCAAGTTGCAAAACTGCGCGCACGCTGGCCGATAACGGCGTATAGATCTGTGCGCCGGCATGGGCGGATGCGGAAAATAGCAGGCACACCATCATTAGCGACGGGGGCAAAAGCTGCTGAAATAGGCTGCGTGGCAGATTCATAAGCTGGATTGTACAAAATTGACGATATCTTGCAAGGGGACCTGTTGCGCTTCCGCATCACGTCTGCCCTTGTATTCAACCATGTTTTCCTTCAGGCCGCGTTCCCCGATCACGATGCGGTGCGGAATGCCGATCAACTCCAGGTCGGCGAACATCACGCCGGGACGCTCGTCTCGGTCGTCCATCAGGACTTCGATGCCGCCTGCCGCAATAAGTTCAGCATACAGCTGCTCCGCGGCATTGTGCACCGCTTCGCTCTTCCTGAAGCCGATAGGCGCGATGGCGACGGTGAACGGCGCCATCGAAACCGGCAGGGTGATGCCGCTCTCGTCATGATTCTGCTCGATGGCGGCGGCCACGATGCGTGACACGCCGATGCCGTAGCAGCCCATCTCCATCACCTGCGCTTTGCCGCTCTCGTCCAGAAAGGTGGCATTCAGGGCCGCGGAATACTTGGTGCGCAACTGGAAAATATGGCCGACCTCGATACCGCGGCACAGCTCCAGCTTGCCCTTGCCGTCCGGGCTTGCATCGCCCGCGACCACGTTGCGCAGGTCGTGCACATTCGCTTCAGCCAGATGGGTGTCACGCCCGAAGTTGGCGCCGGTGTAGTGGAAGCCGTCGTCGTTGGCGCCACAGACGAAGTTGCTCATGGCGGCAGCAGCGCGGTCGGCCAGAATGCGCACGGCCGCATTGACCGGGCCGATGTAACCGGCGCGGCAGCCCATGTTCTGGTGGATTTCATCTTCGCTGGCGAAGCGGAATTCGCCCAGCACCTTGCTGGCCTTGAGTTCATTCAGCGTGTGATCGCCGCGCAGCAACAGCAGGAGGAAATTGCCTTCGGCATCCATCACGGCAATCGTTTTGAGAATTTGCTGCTGTGGCAGGTCCAGGAAAGCGGCGACTTCCTCGATGGATTTCTGTCCGGGCGTGATGACTTTCTCCAGCGGCTTGCCGGCTTCCCCGCGCGGTGCATCTGGCGCAACGGCTTCAGCCAGTTCGACGTTTGCCGCGTAATCCGAGTCCGGGCAGAACGCCAGCGCATCCTCGCCGGAATCGGCCAGCACATGGAATTCATGCGACCCGCTGCCGCCTATCGCGCCGGTGTCCGCCGCCACCGCGCGGAACTGCAACCCCAAGCGGGTGAAGATGCGGCTGTAGGTGTCATGCATCACTTGGTAGGTTTGCTCCAGGCTGTCGAAGCTGCTGTGGAAGGAGTAGGCATCCTTCATCACGAATTCGCGCGCGCGCATCACGCCGAAGCGCGGGCGCACCTCGTCGCGGAACTTGGTCTGGATCTGGTAAAAATTGACCGGCAACTGGCGGTAGCTTTTAATCTCGCGGCGCGCGATGTCGGTGATGACTTCCTCGTGCGTCGGACCGAAGCAAAACTCATTGTCATGGCGGTCGCGGATTTTCAGCATTTGCGGGCCGAACACTTCCCAGCGTCCGGTTTCGCGCCACAGTTCGGCGGGCTGCACGGCTGGCATCAGCAGTTCGATCGCGCCGCTCCTGTTCATCTCCTCACGCACGACATTCTCCACCTTGCGCAGCACGCGCAGCCCCAACGGCATCCAGGTGTACAGGCCGCTGGCGAGTTTCCTGATGTAGCCGGCGCGCAGCATCAAGCGATGGCTGGCCAGTTCGGCTTCGGAGGGGGCTTCCTTTAAGGTTGAAATGAAGAATTGTGAGATGCGCATTTTGTGTTTGGAAATGAATAACCAGGATGCTGATTTTACAGGGAGCAGAACAGTTATGCTGTGCTGATGTCGTCGTGTGCTGCGAGCCGGGAAGACTTGCCGCCTGTTGAAGTGAAACCTATTTTTTGGATCGCATATATTCTTCCACGCTTTTTCGGGTGACGGGACCCGGCTGGTAACTTGCCAGCTTGCCTTTCGGATCAAACAGGAAACTGGTTGGCAACGCCGCAACTGCACCGATCTGTTTGGCCATTTTATAGTCGCCCATCACGACAGGATAAGGTATGGGGTTTTCCTTGAGGAAATCCAGCACGATCTGGGGTGACGGGTATTCCATCGCAACGCCGATCACCATCAGGTCCTTGTTCTTGTGCGCATTGTACAGGTCGGCCAGTTCGGGGATCTCTTCGAGACAGGGCGCACACCACGTCGCCCAGAAATTTACCAGCACCCACTTGCCGCGATAATCCGCCAGATGGTGTATATGTCCCGTGGAATCCTTCAGATCGAATCCATTGGCAGAAGCGACTGTCGCAAACAGCAGCAGGCAGCTTGCCAGCAGTGTGCAAACCATGCGCATCAGTGGTGCTCCTCATGCTGTTCATCAGTTGCAGGGGAATCCCCGGATTCTGCGCCGTGCTCGGGGTGGGGGGCGTGTTCGGCGCCATGCGTGAGCTTCAGCGCCAGCGCGACAAGTGCAATGCTGCCACCCAGATAGAGCAGGTCTATCGGCGTAGTCAGCTTCATGTTCAGCGCCTGCTCGAATAACGTGACGATCATGATCATCAGGATCACTTTGGCCAGGCGCGATTTCAGGTCGTCCAGGCTGTTGATGACCAGGATTTTGCTGGATGCCCGTTGGTCATCTTTCGCCTGGTCAATGTCGCTGATGAATAGTTCATACAGGCCGAGCGAAAAAATCAGCAACACTGTCGCCAGCAGATAGCCGTCCACCACCCCGACGATATGGGTCACCGTACTGTCATGCAACGCCTTGCGGGCTTCGGCGGCCATCTCCGGGTCGGCATAGTGCAGGGCGTGGCTCACCAGATACACCACATCCACCGTAGCCATGAAAAAAATTGCAAAGCCGGCAAACAGGCTTCCCAACACCGCCGCCAGAATGACAAAGCGGCTGTTCCATAACGAGCCCTCAAAGAGCCTTTCCAGATTTTTCATGATTGTTGTTCAAGCCGTTAGACACAAGTTGTTGATCCCAATTAGAACGTAAAAGCTCAAGGCGGGCAAGCCGAGGCCGGTTGTTGCGTTCTATCGTGATCTTTGCCCACTGGCTTGAGGTGGCAAAATGGCCATGCCTTTTGGAAAACTCAACAATACTGACCAGCAATTCTCAACGGTTACCCTGCGAAGCCGCACGTTGCGAGCGACGGTTTCAGGAAGGCCGTTGCAAGGAACGAAGGACGGCTCGGTGCCCAGTAACCGGACAGTCGACAATATGCTCCAGGGTGGGCGCCAAGATTAGGTCTACGAAAGCGGGCGAAGTCCAGGCGGTATTCAGACAAACATCCGACGCGCCGCAAGCGCTTGGTCTATGCGGGCGATTAATATGGCGAGTTCCTGATCAATCTGGGTAAGCAACGACTCAACTTCATTGGAGACGCCATTCTTGATGCTGCTTTCGAGTAGCCCAGCCTGGTTTTGCAGGGTTTCAGCGCCGATGGTACCCGCTATTCCTCGAAGGGTGTGCGCCAGTCTTTCCGCTGTTTTCTGATCATTTGAGGCCAACGCGTCGCGAATTCTGGTGGCAGCATTCCGATTGTCAATACGGAACCTGTCGAGAATCGAGTAATAAATTGCTACCTTCCCCCCTATCCGGCGCACACTTTCGGCTACGTTGACCCCAGGCAAATCCGGAAGCGACTCTGCTGCAACTGATGGACCCGGTTTGGGTATCTCAGGAATATCTGCAGTCCGAATTGGATGCAGCCATTTTGCAAGCGTGGCTATCAACTTATCCGGATCAATGGGTTTGCCAATGTGGTCATCCATCCCCGCATCCAGAATTTCATTTTGTGCACTGACCATCACATTCGCAGTCAGGGCGATGATTGGCAACTTCGAAAACTGTGGGTTTTTACGTATCTCGCGGGTAGCGCTGACGCCATCCATCACCGGCATCTGCATATCCATCAGTACGCCATCGAATTGTTCTTGTCTCAGCAGTGCAATTGCTTCTTCGCCATTCTCTGCAACAATCACCTTGATTCCAAAGCTTTCCAGCAGCTCTTGCGCCACCTGCTGGTTGATTTCGTTATCCTCTACCAAGAGCAGACGTGCTCCACGGACTTGAGTAATGAGTTCAGGATTAAACTGTGCACCGATTCTAAACTTGCCTGACATCGATTCATTCCGGCTGCAAACCCTGGCGACAGCATCAAATAATTTTCTCGGCTGGAATGGTTTTTCCAAAATGCCATTCACCACCTGATCATCAAGATACGGCAACATTTCACTCTGGCCGTGGGCCGAGATCAGCAGAACTTTCGGTCTGACACGCAAGTCAGCCATTTCTCCGAGTTTTCGTGCCAATTCCATGCCATCCATCTGTGGCATCTTCCAGTCGAGAATTGCCAGGTCAAAAGGCCTTCCTTCCTCATTCGCCTTGACTATTGCTTTCATGGTATCTTCACCATTGCTGGCAACGGTCACATCGAAAGTGAATGACTCAAGATAATGCGTCAGAATTTGCAGGCTGCGCTCGTTATCATCAACCGCAATAACACGCAGGCCGCGCATATCGTTGAGCACAGACTGGCGATAGTTCGCCTGACTTTTCGCTTTCCGGAAGAGCGCGGTGAAGATGAATTTCGTTCCCACCCCCGGAGCGCTCTCCACACAGATGTTTCCGCCCATCATTTCGACAAGGCGCTTGCTGATAGTCAGCCCCAGGCCGGTCCCGCCAAATTTGCGGGTGATGCTGGTATCCGCTTGGGTAAATGGGCGAAACAGCTTGTCAATATCCTTCTGCGACATCCCGATTCCCGTGTCTTTCACGGTGAAACGCAGCGCGACCTGATCTCCTGCATCCTTTTCCAAATCGACACGCAACACCACTTCGCCCTTTTCGGTGAATTTGACCGCGTTACCGGCCAGATTGATCAGCACCTGCCCCAGTCGCAAGGGATCGCCAATCAGCAGCAATGGTACGTCTGGGGCCGTTTCCAACAGGAATTCGATATTTTTCTCCTGGAATTTATCGCCCACTATCGTGACCAGATTGCCCATGACTTCTTCCAGATCGAAGAGCGTTTGATCAATTTCCAGTTTTCCGGCCTCAATTTTGGAAACATCCAAAATGTCGTTGAGAATGCCCAGTAGCGATTTAGCCGAGCCATGAATTTTCAGCAGATAATCTTGCTGCTTGCGGGACACGTCCGTCTGCAAACAAAGATGGCTCAATCCAATGATTGCGTTCATCGGAGTGCGGAGTTCATGGCTCATATTGGCAAGGAATTCATCCTTGATCTGGCTCGCCGTTTCTGCCTGACTCTTGGCCTCCTCGGCTGCTTTCAGCTTCAGGATTTCCTGTTCCAGTTCAATGTTGACCTCGGCCAACTTCCTGTTCCGGTCCGCGACAACTTTTTCCAGCGCCAAAATGCCGCGGGTAATCCGCCATGTAAGCGCCACAATAACGAACAGCATCAGCGTGCCGATTCCTGCACCCAGGTACTGGGCACGTTCTGATTTTTCTATCGCGTTACCTACATCCCCATGGAAATCCTTCTCGGCAACATCCCTGAATGCCATTGCGTCCGTCAAATAGGCATCACGCGCAGCGCGCATTTTCATTATCTGCTGCAAACTAGGCGGGTCAGCTCTGACCGCCATTCGCTGCGCTATATAAAAAGCCAGGGAAAAGAAGTCGCCGAACTCGGATTTCAGTTTTTCGATCTCCTCCTTGTGCGCCGCATCAAGCTTTCCCAAGGTTTCATAGTGGTCCAGTATTTCAGCTGCCTTGACTTTGGCCACATCCAGAAATTCCGTCTCGCCGGTTGACGCCGCCGTGTTTAATGCATCAATTAACCTTTCGTTACTGCTGAAATTTTTTTCGACAACATCAAGAATCGGGAAATCCTTATCGCGAAGTTCTTTGAGGATAGAATTTCCCGCCGACATCACCAGAGATGAATAAATGAGGTAAGCGGCAAAGCTGAATGTGGCAACAACCGGCACCAATAACAGTTTCCATGCCAATGAATACTCGCGCGATGTTTTCATTTCCACGGCAATCCCCTTATGGTTGCAGAATTACCCTGACACTTCTGTCCAAAGCATTTTTATCAATGTATCCGATGGCGTTGGGGTTTTTGGCGACGGCCTTTCTGACGGCCACGTCGCCTTCCAGCGTTTCCGGGGGACGACCATTGCCCGTGAAAATGACTTTTGCCCAGTATGCAGTAAGTTGGGAGGGGCTCTTGTGGACTACTTTTGAATAAAACTCATCCCTGATTGCGCGACCTTCAGCCTGATCGATAGGAACGGCAGCGCTGTCATCCGGAAAGGTATTGACCTTGCCGAGGAAGATTCGTGCGGTCTGCCCAGGCGTCAGTCTGGTCACGGGGCTATTGGCGGAAACGATTACAACCACGTCCGCACAGGCACTTGCGGCAACCATTAATACAGCAGGAAACAGAACGAGTTTCAAGCAATTGTGGAATATTTGTTGTGGCCTCACATTGAACTCCACGCCTAGAACACGAAATCTGCCACTGCAGAGATCACATGAAAACTTGTTCCATAGAGGTTTACGTCCTCCGGCACGTTTGCGAGGAAGCCATTTGAATTGTCACTGAGTTTCACCTCGTCTAACTGCAACTTCAAATCGGTATTTTTCATGAAGTCCCAGCGTACACCCAGACTGACCGTACTCTGCGACCTGTTGGCCAGTTGAACCAGGTACGACCGTGGTGGTTGAAATTCCGGCAGAAAGGAACCCTGGCTATTTTGGCTGTAGGTCAGATAGGGAGTGAATTTATTAACGCGGTAACCAGCACTGATGTACATCGCTCCAACCTTGTAGATTGAATTATGCTGTATCCACTCGGACATGACGAACCAATCGCCCGGATCATAGATTACCCCAAGGGACAAATCGCTGTTACTAACCGTCGCTATCGATTCGGTAGCCTCTAAATATTGGGAAGTGTCCTCGCGTTTCTGGTAGCCAGCGTGGATGGTTGTCGGGCCATACTCAACCGTATCGAAAATTCCCCACAGGTGTCTCGATGACAATTCCCCGCTCGGGAAATCATTCGAGTCAATCGTGGTCTTGCCATAAACGACCTTGATGGAATTCCCCACCTCCCCAGTTTGTAAGCGGTACGTCGCATCAACACCGTCGAAGTGAGTGATGGGCTCCTGGCGGTAAACTTCAAGTGGCGGATGGATCCAGGGATAGCTATAGCCAACATCCCGGTTCTCGGCCTCCAGAAAAGTCGGCAGTGCTAAGCGCCCAGCCCGGATGGACGCATTCGGAAGGAATGCATATTTTACGTCGGCAAATTCGACCTCCGGCTGGTAAGTATTTCCGTTATGATATTCAGAGTCAGCTTGTATCACGGCCGAGAGTTTAGGCGAGAAATTGGCCGCCAAGTGCGCTGCAATCCGGGTGTCATTATCAACTGACCAATTCTCGCTCAGTCCCGGCCCTTTCGGAATGCCGCTATCCAGAACGTAATCCCCCAAACTTTCGCTGGAATGGGATAATCCGAGTGATCCAAATCCGCTCAATGTGAACATCGGCTGGTCTGGCTCGGCTGCGTGTGCATTACCAAAGACAGCAGCAAGCGCGAACAGCATAATGAGCGTAGATTTCCTGGCCATAAAGGCTTCCTCTCGATCGAAAAAATCCAGTTTCATCCATCAAAATTGTTCTCGGACGCTCAAGTGTAGCGTTGCAGCAGGCATTTTGGTAGACTTAAAAAAAAGCGTTTTTCCACTTCAAGCATAGTCGATGAACGTGGAGCGACTGGTAATTGCAGTTGCTTCAGGGTTGCGCTAACCCCAGGCGGCATTTTGTCTTGGCTCTTGAACACTGGCATTGTGTCGGCAGGATGTGTCGAGAAGGGCCGGAAATGCTGACCGGTCCAGGTCCGGTGTTCCGGTCGAACTGATAATGGCTGATGGTTGAGGAGACTAAAATGGAAGTATCTGAGGTACGGCCCAAGATATTGGTAGTGGATGATGCCCCTGAAAATCTGATGGTAATGGAGGCGATTTTGGGGAATGATTATTCGTTGAAATTGCTCGATAATGCCAATGATGCGCTCAATTATGCTTTTGCCAATCCTCCGGACCTGATTCTGCTTGACGTCATGATGCCGGAAATTGACGGTTTCGAGACCTGTCGCCGGATAAAAGCCAACCCGAAGCTTGCAGATGTGCCGGTCATCTTCATTACGTCGAAAAATGATGTCCAGGACGAAGAGCAGGGATTTTCAGTTGGAGCATCGGATTTCATTCACAAACCCATCAGCGCGCCGGTTGTGGCTGCCCGTGTCAAGACCCATCTCAAGATCAAGTACATGCTGGATTACCTGAGGAATGAGAACGTTCGTCTGCAGGAAAATGCAGGCCAGACATCTTCCGAACTGGAAATGCTCAAAGAACTCATGTGGGGCAGCCACTTCGCCAAACGCTGACCTTTACACCTCTGGTCATGGTAACCAACTCATTTAGGTTTGAATTTTTTAGCAAGATAAGCCGCTATCTTTGCCGGAATAGCTAAATTGCAGAAGTTGTACTCATGACAAACACGAGAATATTGATCCTGGCAGGTATTATTGCACTCGGATTGCCGCCCATGGCATCTTTGGCGGCACCTGTAACTAGCGGTTATTTGGCAGATTCGGCCGGTAAGCTGGTCAAGAACGGCAACAATGGATGCTGGAGACCCGGTTACTGGACTCCGGCCTTGGCAATAGCCGAATGCGATCCTGATCTCGCCAAGAAAGAGGAACCGAACACGGCAGAGGCCACGAAACCAGTTGTTGCTCCTGCTCCTGCTCCAGTTGTTGTACCTGCGAAACCACCTGCCTTAATCCCTATCACCCCGCAACCGGAAACGCTGTTTGGCCTTTGACAAGTCTGTCGGTCTAAGCTTTTGCAAACGTTTTTGAATGCAATATAGAAAACCGAACTACAGTGAAGGGTCGGATTGGCCCGTTGATTAGATAGACGCTGAGTGCCGATCACATATTTCTCGCCATGACGGACACTCGTTACAAGTGAACCCCTTGGTCCCGGCACACAGATAACCTACGCCCTGCAAGTTCGTATTACAATGCTTATGCTACATCACCAGGAGAACGATCATGGCTAAAGGTCAGCAACGAAAAAACAAAGAACCAAAGAAGCCTAAAAAGAAACCAACCCCTGCTATCTGATTTGGTTACGCCCTGAGCGGACTGCCGCAACCAGAAGCAGTTTGCCAGGAGCAGGGGTTCAGATAGCCGCGAGAGCCGCTTCCCCGTTACGATTGCGCTGAGAAGAATCAAGAGTCATCTCCATGACTGATGCCGCCCTTGTTATGGCGGGGCAGGGAGATTGGCAGGGACACGGGCAGCCATGTACTACGGGGAGAAGTTCAACGCCTTAACTCATCTCGTTGGAGCGGTGCTGGCGCTCACCGGTACCATAGTTCTCATTTTTCTGGCAGCGCTGGACGGTGATCCGTGGAAGGTGGTGAGCGTCTCAATTTACGGCGTGACGTTGGTATTGTTGTACAGCTTCTCCACCCTTTATCACAGCCTGCGCGGGCGTGCCAAGAATATCCTGCGCGAGTTGGACCACCACAGCATCTATCTGCTCATCGCCGGCAGTTACACTCCTTTCTGCCTGATGACGTTGCGCGGCCCTTGGGGCTGGTCGCTGTTCGGGGTCGTGTGGGGGCTGGCAGTCCTTGGCAGCCTGCAGGAACTGTGGTTTAAGAGTGGAGCGCGGATTCTGTCAGTAGTGATCTACGTCGCGATGGGCTGGGTGGCTCTAGTGGCCCTCGTCCAACTTCTGCAGGCACTGGGGCCGGCCGGATTTGCCTGGCTCGTGGCCGGCGGATTGTTCTATACAATCGGTATCATCTTCTATTTGATCGATGCCCGCTTCACTTACGCGCACGGCATCTGGCATCTGTTCGTTATCGCCGGAAGTGCCGCCCAATACGTTGCGGTACTGCATTATGTGCTGTAAGCGGAGCAGTAGCCCCGTTGGCTGCGAACGGCAGTTTCGCGGCTATTGTGTTGAAAAACGCTCTTTTTGACCGCTCGAACCATGGGCTGTCCCGAAAGTCGGGATGCCTTTCGATCACAGGCATTTCACGAATATTTCACCTTTCATTGGGCGTAAGAGTACAGTAACAACCGAGCCTATACTGGTGGCATGGTAGTAATCCTATGGAATCAATTCTGCAATACTTGAAAGTGCATGGCGAGCGGTTCGACACGGAGATCGCTCTAGGTACAGGCATCCCACTTGGTAAAGTGCGCGTCTATTTGTCTGAACTTGCTGCCAAAGGCGAGATTATGGCGTGCCATTCGACACGGTTCGTGAAAGGCACGAAAGTCGAGGGAATATTTTGCCGGTTAGCTGGATTCATTCCTCCAGCAGCACCGGGCAGGAAATCAAAGGCGCAATTGAAGTTATCGTAGTTTAGTTGCGCATTCAGGCAAGCAAAAATGCAACATGGCGTGCCGCATCGTGCCGGAGGCCATTGGCACAGATAAATTGGCACGGCGCACACCCGCAGCTGACATCTGGCATTCTCGAAGCAGCCGCTCAGATGTGTCTACTCAATCCACGGCGATTCAATGATCCCCATGATCGTCTCCGTGATGATCCCCATGATCGTCTTCGTGATGATCCCCACGGTCTCCTTCATGAGCATCTCCGCCGCCATGCGAGCCATATCCGGGCCCCCAAATACAACCCGACAGCGTCGAGGATATCAGAAGCAGAATTGCCAGTCTGACCAAAAGTGATTTTTTCATTTGCGATCCCTCTCTTTTATTGAGTTACCGGACACCTTCCACCAGCCTAATAAACCCGTGTACAACCGCTTCTCGGCATTGGTGTTGCTTTGCGTGAGCGTGCAATGCCTGCGAGAGAAATAGTAGTATTGATGTTGTTTCCTTTCGGTATTTGAACGTAATCTGCGCGACTTATGGGTATTGCGTTCAAGTTATCTTGAATTGTGCGGGGTAGATTGCACCAGCAACCGCATTAGTTCTGTGCGGTAACGCACTTTTGGCGATTTGCAATCAGAGCCGTAAATCCGAAGGGCAGGGTCGAAGGTGGTGCTCGATGAATGCAGGTTTCGGGCAGTGAAAAATATGTGTGATTGGACAATTGGAACCACCCGAAGCGGCAATTGTTGATGTATGGTCAATGCACGAGAACACTTGGTCGGTTTGAAGAAGAAATGGTGGTCACGCAGAAGGGAATGCGCAGTTGTTGGCCCGGACGATTGCAACGGGACCCTATTTATTCGCTTATTCGCACTCCCAGTCCGGCAATCCGCCAGACGGGTGTCACGCAATATTCACCTGGCCTTAATTTTCCGGAAACATGCCGCAGTTAAGTTGAACTCGCCACTGATTATCGAGTCTCATCACGTGCTGCATACCGACCGGCACGTTCTTAGGCTGAAGCCGTGGTATATCGCATCCAGATATTGAGTGTTTCCGCGATTGCGCGTCAAGTGTTCGCGGGAGCAATCGGTGCAGGAATTTGCGAAGAGACAGCCTGGGACCCGGACTTCAATTCCGCGGGTTTTTTTCTGTTTCCCATGTCATATGAACGTGCGCGTAATAGCGGGGCGTTTTATGGAAGCCGGCGGAAGCGCCTGGAGCCCAAAGGAGAGTTCAAGATGAAGCCAACCATACAGACTTCCATGCGATGGATACAGCAACATTTGCGCTATCTGGCATACATGGAAAAACACGGAAAGGATGGACTGCCGCCGCCGGGTAGTCAATTGTCACATATTCAGGACGGCCCGGAAACCACTGTGACAGAAGCCGAACAGTCGGGCCTTACAGACTCCGGAAAAATCGCAGGTCCCCGCTAATACCCCGCAGCGAGCAGCAGGATTGCTTATCCGTTCAATTGGCTGACTGCCGTCCGTCACACCATTCTCGGAACAAACTTCACGAGCGCTGTGCGATTGAGCGTGATAATGCCGCAGTGGAACGTCTCCAGCACGGCATTTCCCCCGCCTTTAACAAAAGGCCAAAAGAGTAAGGCGCATTTGCCCTTTGCCAGGACATCGCTTAATTGCGATTCTTGTCCCCGTTCGGATTGTTCGGATTTGCTTGCGGCTGAGTCTTGCTCCGGCACTGTTGCGGATCACGGTGTTGCTGTATTGCCTGACGCTCGCACTCGACCTGCAGCTCCTGTGGTGTCTTCGCGGCCCGTCCTTGCTGCGGCTGCGCCGCCTGCCCTTGCTGCGGCTGCGCGGCCTGGCGTTGACCCTGACGTTGCTCCTGCTGTGGCGCGGCCTGACGTTGACGCTGTTCCTGCTGGGTATCGATCAGACGCTGGCGCTCGAGCTGTTGCTGCTTGGCGGCCTGCTGCTCGCTGTCGGCCTTGCGTTGGCGTAGTTCCTGCTGCTGGGTATCGATCAGACGCTGGCGCTCGAGCTGTTGTTGCTTGGCGGCCTGCTGCTCGCTGTCGGCCTTGCGTTGGCGTAGTTCCTGCTGCTGCGAATCGATCAGACGCTGGCGCTCGAGCTGTTGCTGCGCATCGCTCTGACCTTTGTTTGCTTTGTCCAGAGTCTGGCCACCGGTCACTGGCCCGGATCGGGATCCGGGTGCGGTCGAGCGATCCAGCGGTCGCAGCTGGCCGGGAGTGGCGGAGGGCCTGTCGCCAACGCGGCTGGAGCCCGCTGCACGCGCATCCACCGCGCCGCGCTGTTCACCGATCACGCGCACGTTCGGCAAGGTGCTGGTGTCACGACTCTGCAAGGAATTGATGGCGCGGGGCTCCAGCGGCCGCCCAGGATTTTTCTGCAATTGCTGTTCGCGCGCGGCAAACGGACGCTCGACGGGCGGAGGCGCATTGCGCACGAAGACTTGCCGGTCGAACGCTTCACGCGATGGACGCGCCTGGGCTGCCTTAGCCGCGCCGATCACGCTGCGCACGCTCGGTGCAATCGGGGCGACGCGCGTTATTTCGCCGGAAGTGATCTCCCTGCGATCGAGGCGAATCGCCGCCGGGCGCACCGGTTGCGCATTTACGAACACAGTGCTGGAGACCACTGTGATGGCGCCTGCAACCGTGCGGTTGGCATAGGTCACGTGGTTGACATTGGTCGTGCCGCTGGAGTAGTTGTTATAGACGTTGATAATCGACGTATTGTTGACCACCGTATTGTTTACGTTGACCCGGGTGAAATAGTCGCGGCTGGCCTGATAGGACGGCACGTAGACTTCGCGCGGCCCAAGCGGGAACCAGCCGATCGGCGTACCACCTCCGAGCGAGAGCGACGCGCCCCAGCCGCGGTCACTGACAAATGCAACCAGCGCAGGCGCGTAGACGGGGCGAACATGGCGCGGACCCGGAATCCAGCCCCAGCGATGGGATACGTAGACCCAGCGTCCGTAATGTGATGGCGCGAAGCCCCAGGGCGCATCATCCACCCAGGTCCAGCCCCACGGTTCCTGCCAAACCCAATGACCGTCGCGATAGGGCGCCCAATCGGCTTCGACGCGGCTGGGGAACCACACTGTGCCGTAGCTGCGCACCGGGCGCCAGCTGCCATACTCATCCAGGTCCGCGTAGCCCACCACATCGTCGTCGAGGTAGCGCAGGGACGTGGAGCGGGTCAGAAGCCGATCGCGCTCAAGGCAGTAGCGATCGAAATCGTCCTCAGGCGGCACACCGTACATCTCGTAATTGCGCAAATCTGTGCTGTAGAAGCCCACCGTATCGCCTGCGAGCAAGGGAAAATTGGCGTTTTCGCCGTAGGCCTCGCCGGCACCCTCCCACACCCCGATGGTGGTTGCATTGTTGCCCGGGTCGACGTCGATGCGATAGTGACCTGCCTGGTTGATGGTGAAAGCCAGCGTAGGCGTGTCGACTTCAAAGACCTGCCCGGTGTACATATGCCGCACGCTCAGGTTGAGCGTGCCCTGCGTCACCTGGAACTGCGCGATATTATCGTTCAGATCCAGAATCTCGACGCTGGTGTTCGACCCGATCCGGACAGCGGCGCTGCCTACCTGAAACTCCGCGCGGGCATCGTAATCGGTCCACAGCCGGTCGCCGCGGATCAGCGGGCGATTGCGCACCACGCCGAACCAATCGTTCTCGCCGGCCGGCGAGTAGCTGACCTGGCCCTGGGTGTTGTCGAGGCGCGCCACGCGCTCCGGAGGATCGGCATAGTCCGCGCGGGCGGACGCAGTGCACAGCAAGAACAGCAGCACGCCCGTGAGGGCAAGAAAGCGCGATGGATTCGACATAGTGTATTCCTTAGTAATTGGTTGCCTGCGACCAACAGCAATACGCGGCGATGATGGTTCCTGTCCCGACCAGATCCGAATGAACAGTGTTTGCGGGTAGTGCGGCGGCTAACAATACAACAACATTAGAATAATACGCTAAATGACCGACCCGTTCCATGCGCTATCGTAGCTGGCGCAGTTACAGGTCCGGCACCGCACTTATAACCTAAAAAAATTAACCCTTGCTTAATCATGCTGTAACAATCCGCCGGGATGATGTGGCCAAATGGTACTGGTACGCTCAATCTTCATCTCGGATATCCACCTTGGCACGCGTGCTTGCCAGGCCGACCAGCTCCTCGATTTCCTGCGGGAGCATAGCGCGGAAAACGTGTTTCTGATCGGCGACATCATCGACTTCTGGGCCATGCGCCGCGCGATCCACTGGAGCGCCGCGCAGAACACCGTGGTGCAGAAGCTGTTGCGCCGCGCCCGCCATGGCGAGCGCATCGTGCTGATTCCCGGCAACCATGATGAAGCGTTGCGCGAATATGTCGACACCGTATTTGGCGACATCGAATTGCTGCACGAGCACATACACCAGACGGCGGACGGACGGCGCATCCTGCTTACCCACGGTGATGCCTACGATCAGGTCACCCGCCACCACCGCTGGGTAGCCCTGCTGGGTGACCGGGCCTACGACGTGCTGGTCACGATCAACGGCTGGCTGTCGTGGATACGGCGCAAACTCGGTATGCCCGGTTACTGGTCGTTGGCGGGTTATGCCAAGCGCCGGGTCAAGACAGCCCTGCAATTCATTTTCGATTTCGAATCTTCCATCATCCATGCAGTGCGCCAGCGCGGCCTGGATGGCGTAGTTTGCGGACATATCCATTGCGCCGCCTTGCGCGATGTGGAGGGACTCATCTATGCGAATTGCGGCGATTGGGTGGATAGCTGCACCGCCATCGTCGAGCATCTGGACGGGCGGCTTGAATTGATCATATGGGGCGCAACCCAATCCGGCATCATGCACCATTCCATGACCGCAACGACGGAAAGAGAGGAAGAATGCGTGTCCTGATGGTGTCGGACGTTTACTTCCCGCGTATCAATGGAGTGTCCACTGCCATCGACACCTATCGCCGCACGCTGGCGGCGGAGGATATCGAAGTCAAGCTGGTGGCGCCCGATTACGGCCATCCGTGCGAACAGGAATGGATCACGCGCATTCCGTCGAAGCCTGTACCGCGCGACCCGGAAGACCGGCTGATGCGCTGGTCGCAACTCAGCCATGCCGTCCTGGACGCCGCCCGTGACTGCGATCTGATCCATGTGCAAACCCCGTTCCTTGCGCACTATGCCGCCACGCGCGCGGCGAAAAAACTGAAGCTGCCGATCATGGCCACCTACCACACGCTGTTCGAGGAATATTTCAAGCACTACGCACCGCTGGTGCCAGCGCCGTTGCTGAAAGCCATCGCGCGGCGTTTTTCCCGAACCCAGTGCGATGCCATGGACGCCGTCATCGTCCCGTCGCGCGCGATTCATCAGCGCCTGAACGACTATGGCACAAGCGCTCCGCTGCATATCCTGCCCACCGGCATTCCGCTTGCGCGCTTCGCCAGTGGCGACCGGCACGGCTTTCGCCAGCGGCATGGCATCCCCGAACAACAACCGGTAGCGCTCTACGTCGGCAGGGTGGCGCACGAGAAGAATCTGGATTATCTGCTGGATGCCGTCGCCATGGCGCGCAGCCGCGTGCCGGACATCCTGCTGCTGATCACCGGCGAAGGCCCGGCCTTGCCCCATCTGCGCGACAAGGTCAAGCGCGAGGGACTGGAACATAACGTGCGCTTCATCGGCTATCTGGATCGGACACTCGAATTGCCGGATTGCTATGCCGCTGCGGATGCATTCGTGTTCGCCTCGCGCACGGAAACCCAGGGTCTCGTGCTGATCGAGGCGATGGCAATGGGACTGCCCGTGGTGGCGCTGTCCGTGATGGGCACGGCTGACATTCTGGACGGCGCGCGCGGCGCCCGTGTCCCGCGCGACAGCACAGAGGATTTTGCGACCGTTCTTGCCGACCTGTTGCTTGATACGGCAAGCCATGCGCAACTGGCCAATGAAGCCAGGGAGCATGCGCAACAATGGAACGAACTCGCATTGGCAAGCCGCATGGCGGCGCTTTACCGCGAGACGCTGCGGCTGCACCGGAGTGGTTCCCAGCATGAATTATTGCCTGAAACAATGGCCTGACTATGGCATACGGGTACTCCAATTCCACCACCCGGGGCACCCTTTTTTTGTCCCATTCCGCTGCCGCCAGCGCAGAGCTCATTGCGCTTCGGGTTGCGTCTGTCTTATGCGGTGCCGCCGCGGGCAGAAAATATGCTTTGCAGGGAAACGTCCCCGTTTACCGTGATGCGCTGCTCCATCTGCTTTAGCCATGCATTTATTTCTGCATCTTCATGCTGGGCGGCCAACAGGGAAGAGTCAAAAACGAACAGGCGATACAGTTCGCTGGCCGGGATGTTTGCAACGTTGCGCACCAACGCCCAGCCGTTCCCGGTCAGCTGGCGCACCATGTTGGCCTGCGCCAGCTTTTCCAGGATTTGTTCCAGCACGTCAAAGCCGATCAATAATTTTTCTGAAAGCAGGGGCAGGGTTTGCACCGTGCCGCGGTCCATGCTTTCATCCATCGCCCTGAGGATGCGCATGGCGAAGTAGAGTTGCACAGCCGGGTCGGAGTGGCTGACCTCGCTGCCGCGCCAATGGGACAGGGAAGCGGAGATAAGTGCGCCCGTCAGGACGGCAAGCCAGGACAGGTAGATCCACAGCAGGAAAATCGGGATGCTGGCGAACGCGCCGTAAACCAGCTTATAGGTGGGGAAGTGCGCGATGTAGTAGGCAAAACCCTGGTTCATGAATTCGAACATCAATGAAGCGACCAGGCCGCCCATGACTGCGTGCTGCAATGGCACAGACCGGTTGGGCACGACGCGGAACATCAGGCTGAAGGCAAGAGTGGAGAGCAGTATCGGCACGATTTTCAGCATGTTCACACCGAATGCCGGAATCTGTTTTGCATATCCGATCGACATTCCGGTCAGCCAGGAAGTGAGTGAAAGGCTGCCGCCGACCAGCAGCGGACCCAGCGTCAGCACTGCCCAATAGACCATTATGCGCTGCATCAGCGTACGCGGTTTCGACACACGCCATATCGTATTGAATGCGGTGTCTATGTTGTGCATCATCAACATCGCGGTCAGGCCCAGGAACACGATCCCCACGGCAGTCAGGCGCGATGCGCTTTCAGCGAACTGTTCTACATAGCGCGAGATCATCTTGCCGCCGGTTTCCGGCATTACGTTGGCCAGCAGAAAATTCCGGATGCTCGAGGAAAAATCATCGAATACCGGGAAGGCGGAAAACAGCATGAGCGCAATGGTGATCAACGGCACCAGCGAGAGCAGGGTGGTGTATGTCAGGCTGGCGGCCATTTGCTCACAGCGGTCCTGCCGGAAGCGCTCACTTAAAAAGTGCAGGAAGCGCCGCAAATCCATCCAATTTCTTTTCATAAGCAACCATGCTGAGAATACAATGTGCGCATGATACCCGACCCCAGCAGAGGTTCCCATGAGCAGCGCGCGTGAAGCTCGCCAATTGCTGCGTGCCCACCGCTACGGCGCGCTGTGCACCCTGTCGAAAAAATTTGCTGGCTACCCGTTCGGTTCGATCACGCCGTATCTGGCGGATCACGACGGCAGCGTGCTGATCCTGATCAGCACGCTGGCCGAGCACACCAAAAACATCCAGCACGACCCGCGTGTCAGCCTGATCGCCCACAACCAGAACGACCCGAATATCCAGACCCAGGGCCGCGTGACGCTGGTGGGCGAGGCGCGCATCGTCGCGGAACGGGAACAGGCCGGACAGCGCTATCTGCGCTATTTTCCGGAAGCGCAGGCTTATTTTCAGATGCATGATTTTTCCTTCTATCGCATCCGGCCGCTGGCCATCCGCTACATCGGCGGCTTTGGAAAAATCCATTGGCTGGATGCGCAAGGCTATGCCGTGCAGCCCGGCGCGTTGGCCGAGCAGGAAGAGGGCATCATTGCACACATGAACGCGGATCATCAGGAATCGATGCGACATTACTGTAGACATTTTCACGGGAGCGAAGCTGACGCTGTCGAAATGCTGGGAATGGACTGCGACGGCTTCGACGTGCGCGCCGATGGCCGCGTGCTGCGCTTCGATTTTCCCGAGCCGGTGCTGGATGCACAGCAGGCGCGGCAGGCGCTGGTTGAAATGGCGCGCAATGCCAAAGCATGATTCAACCGGCACTGCGCCCTGGTTGCAGGGTAACTTTATCAAGAGGCTTGGTTATGTCGACATTACCTGACTGGTTCTTCTGGGCGCTGCTTTCCGCGGTGTTCGCGGCGCTGACAGCGATCTTCGCCAAGATCGGCCTGGAAGGCGTCGATTCGGATTACGCCACGCTGATACGCACCTGTGTGATCCTGCTGGTGCTCGCCGCCTTCGTTTTGTTTGCCGGAAAATGGAGCAGCCCGTTTGCCATCAGCCGGAAGACCTGGCTGTTCCTCACCCTGTCCGCGCTGGCCACCGGCGCCTCCTGGGTGTGCTACTTCCGCGCGCTGAAGATAGGCGAGGCTTCAAAAGTCGCGCCGGTGGACAAACTCAGCCTGGTGCTGGTGGCGATCTTCGCCTTCATTTTCCTGCACGAACGTCCCGCCCTCAGGGAGTGGCTGGGCATACTCATGGTAGCCGCCGGCGTGATCGTGTTGGGGTTCAAACGATAAAAGCGAAAATGACGCTTCGTCAAAACGTTCAACTGCCAAAATGCGCTTTATGCTCGAATCCGCGGGAACTGCCGACTGGCTGCCATTAGCCAGCAGTCGTAGAACTTGCCGTAAAGTTATCGGCATGACGGGCCGCAATGTGCCCATATAGTCCTTCGGTCAAACATTTCCCCAAAGATGCATTCGCAATTGGCTCGCGCTGTTACCCCAATCACATGCGGGGCGACACGCGAGAAATCACTCCTTCCCAGCTTTGGCTGCATCGTATATCTGCCAACCAGCGAGGGCGACAACTATTGCACCCACCACGATAGCGTTGCTTGCCGGCTCCTTCGCCATGGCAAAATTGAGCGAATAAGGGGATAGAATTAACCAGCTCCCGAGCAGGATATTGAAGATTTCCTGCCCTTCATCCGACAGCCTGCAGGCGGAAATGAGGTTAAACACGACAAGTACCGCTCCAAGTCCACAAGCATTTGCCGTGGCGGCCTCGTTCAGTGAATATTCCATTTCCCATGGAGAAACAACGAGCCAGCATCCCAATAGAACATCTATCCAATCCTGCCATCGTATGGTCATCACCGAAGCCCTCTACGTACTCTCTTGCGTTAAACACTATCATAAATCTCTCTACGGACTCAGGTGACCATTTCCATGTCGCACCAGTACAGGTGAGAAATGATCCTGCCAATCTATCGACACTATAGTGGACCCCGATTTTCAGACAATAAATTAAGGTGGTAACCTGCTGCAACAAGGAGCCGGTTATGAGTGAAACAAAGCGCAAGAATTTTAGTGGCGAGTTCAAGGCCAAAGTAGCACTTGAA
>JBAUUR010000147.1:0-21742 GCA_049582805.1 Gallionellaceae bacterium
GAGGGCTGATTACTGCCCCTTGCGGACTACCCGAAATCGGCGTCCATCGCTTCATGTCTTCCATGATGTCTTGCTTGAGAAACCGCTGAACGAGCTCCATCACCCGACCGTCCGCAATCCGATTTCCCACTTTCGCGAGAAGGGATGCGTGTGGAATCGTGTCAAAGTAGCTTTGCAGGTCCGCGTCTACGACCCAGAAGTGGCCCGCTTTCAAATGCCGGTCCACTTCACGCAGCGCATCTTTGCAGCCCAGACCCTGCCGAAAGCCGTAGCTTCTTGGCTCGAATTCGTGCTCAAAGATCGGCTCGATCACCAACTTCAGCGCAGCCTGAACTACGCGGTCTTTGACAGCAGGTATACCGAGCGGGCGCTGCCCCTTGCCTTTGGGTATATACACACGTCGTACTGGCTGCGGGCGATAACTCCCGTCCCGTAGCGCTTGCGCCAGTTCGGCCAAATAGCAGTCCCGCCCTTGCGCGAATCGCTCCACGCTCATACGGTCTACTCCAGCCGCCCCTGCGCTCCGTTCGACCTGTATCCATCCCATCCCCAGCGTTTCGGGGCGCGACACTTTGTCGATCAGACTATGCCATTTGCCTCCCTTTACTCCTGTTTGTAGAGCTGCCAACATAGCTTCTGTCCAGATTGGAGCTGGCACGAATTTCCGCTGCATGCAGCTTCCCAGCGCGCTTGCATCTCGTCTAGCAGTTTGTTGAAATTATCATACATGCAGAGAAAAGAGTGAATTTCCGTGGTCACTTTACCCCTCCCAGTGATCTTAAAATCGACTGTAGGGCTTTCTGAGAGGTCAAAAATTTTCTACATTTGCAAACATCGAGAATTTCAACAAACTGCTAGTCGTTTCCGACACTGGCGATGCTTCAACTTTCATCTCTGCTCTCTCCGGCCTTTGGCTATCAACCTTCCTTCCCCACTTCCCTGATGCGCCTTTTGCTCTGACGCACTTCTCCACGGTACAACCTGCTTCTCCGTGTCCGGTACTATTGGGACTCTGACTCCTGCCTGCGTTCACCTCGCTGACAGGTATCCCCGCTTGCTACGTGCCACCTTCCCATCGTTCCGTCCTCAATCACGTTGTACGCCACAGCATCGCTTTATCCGCCACTACAGCGTGCTGCGTTAATTCCAGGCTTCGCCACGGAGACGCGGGCTCGCCGACATACGCCGCCGAAACAGGTTCGTTAACCTACGGACCGACAGTTCGCTTCCAGTTACTCCCCACCCCGTTTCACAACGTCGCAGTTACTTTCAGCTACGGAGCTGTGGCCAACTCCGACAGGGACTTGCACCCTGCAAATGGCACGCCCTCACGGGCGTACGTCCCCCGGCATAGCCGGGTTTACCTAACCGAATTATCCAGGGCGACGATGATGGGCCGGAACGCATCCCCACCTCCGGCGAGACACGGCAGACGCATTGATGATTGCGCTCTTGAGTTTCAGGGGAGGATTTTGCATCATGGATGGCTAAAAATGTGTTTGTCGGAAAACTTTACACTTGGCCTGTTCATATTTGCCAACAGATAAAATAACCATCATTAAAACCATAACTTGGTATAAATTGCACGATTCTTGCATGACATCAAGGTGAGTTGAATATCGGTAGTGCGAGTCTTGTACCTGTGCTTTAACTTGCCGCGTCCAAGCTAGCAAAGTGATTTTTCCCGCCATCTATTTAATGATGCGTAGCGAATAACAGTTTAGGAGTGTATGTGATGAAAACACCAAAATATTTGTCGATCCTGTCATTGGCAGTGATCGGAACGCTTTACGGCTCCTCCCCGGCATGGGCGGACCCATTGCTGGGTTCGGATTTGGCGACCTTCGCGGTCCTGGGTGCCACGCCGGACGTGACCAATGTCCCCCCGAGCACCATCGTTGGAAATGTGGGTGTCAGCCCAGCTCAGGCGTTCTCTGGCTTTAACTTCACAGCAGGCGCTTCGACCTCGGACTCGCAGGTGACTGGATCGGTAGAATCAAACACTGCGTTGGCGCAATCGGCTCAGGCTCAACTCTTGACTGCGAGGACGAATCTGAGTGGCCTGGGGATCGGTACCACATTGCCTTCGGACCTGGTTGGACTCACGATCTATCCGGGCGTCTATACAGTTCCTTTTGCAACTACCAATTTGTCGGGGGCGGTCACTCTCGACGGCCTGGGTGACCCCAATGCGTTCTGGCTTTTCCAGACGGACGCGCTGACCACCGCATCCGGCTCGGTCGTTAACGTGATCGATACAGGTACCGGTGCCGGTGTGGGGGTGTTTTGGAATGACACCAGCTCCGTGACCCTCGGTTCAAGCACTTCGTTCCAAGGAAATATTCTCGCGCTCACGAGCATCGTTTTGGACAGCACCGCAACAATTGGTTGCGGTAGAGCCCTGGCGAATAACGGCGACGTGACCCTGATTATGAACACCATCGGCATCGGCTGCGGCAGCAACGGCTTCAGCGGCAGCGGCCTTGAGTTTACTGGTGGCAATGTCGTTAATACAGAAACTGGCAATGTCGTGTCCGTTCCAGGCACGTTCGTTACCGTTCCCGAGGTTCCCGAGCCAGCCACCCTGGCGCTGCTGGGACTCGGACTCGCGGGACTCGGATTGAGTCGACGCCGCCTCAGTTGAGATACAGAGTCCGCCACGATCAACCCTGCTTCGGCAGGGTTTGTTGTTTGTGCGCCGCTATTGTGAAGCAACGGATGGCAAAGCCGCCATGATGAAGGCGTCACCGAGGCCGCCGGGCATTTGCAGCAAGCGGCATATATGCGCTACCGCCGCGGCCACATCACTGTCCTGCACCGGTCAGGCATGGAGACGCGTGTGTGCGAATGCTATGCGGTGGTCAAAAGCGAATACGATAGATTGCTGAGCGATGTACGTATTCGCCAGCAATTTCCGTCGGGTGGCTTTGTATAAAAACTCCGCGTTATGTACGCTGACACACGGAACGCAGCAGACAGAACCGCTATCATCAGCCTTAACCAAGGTTGACTATGCCAAAAACAATTCAAGATCCAACGATTCTCAAACCCGCCGCTGTTCCAACGGTGGGCATTACTGAGCTCCGACGCCAGGAGGACTTGCTTATAACCGGGGCCTTGCAGAATGCGATCTTCAACAGCGCCAATTTCTCGAGTATCGCCACCGATGCGAAGGGCGTCATCCAGATATTCAACGTCGGCGCTGAGCGCATGCTGGGCTACCTGGCCGCCGACGTCCTGAACAAAATCACTCCGGCCGACATTTCCGATTCGCAGGAAGTAATCGCGCGCGCCAAGGCATTGAGCCTGGAACTGGCAACCACGATCAAGCCGGGCTTCGAGGCCTTGGTGTTCAAGGCCTCGCGCGGCATCGAGGATATCTACGAGTTGACCTACATCCGCAAGGATGGCAGCCGCTTCCCGGCGGTGGTGTCGGTCACGGCGCTACGCGACGATCAAAACGCGATCATCGGCTATCTGCTGATCGGCACCGACAACACCGCGCGCAAGCAGGCGGAAGCGGCGCTGCTCAAGGCGGGGGCACTGCAGAGCGCGATCTTCAACAGCGCCAACTTCTCGAGTATCGCCACCGACGCGAAGGGCGTCATCCAGATATTCAACGTCGGCGCGGAACGCATGCTGGGCTATGTGGCCGCCAACGTGATGAACAAGATCACCCCGGCCGACATCTCCGATCCGCAGGAAGTGATCGCGCGCGCCAAGGCGTTGAGCGTGGAACTCGGCACCCCGATTACGCCGGGCTTCGAGGCCTTGGTGTTCAAGGCCTCGCGCGGCATCGAGGATATCTACGAGTTGACCTACATTCGCAAGGATGGCAGCCGCTTCCCGGCGGTTGTGTCGGTCACGGCGCTACGCGACGATCAAAACGTCATCATCGGCTACCTGCTGATCGGCACGGACAACACCGCGCGCAAACAGATCGAGGAAGAGCAGAAGAAGCTTGATCAGCGGCTGCGCGACCAGCAGTTCTACACCCGCTCTCTGATCGAATCCAACATCGACGCGCTGATGACCACCGATCCGTCCGGCATCATTACCGACGTCAATAAGCAGATGGAGGCGCTCACCGGCTGCACGCGTGACGAGCTGATCGGCGCGCCGTTCAAGAATTACTTCACCGATCCGGAGCGGGCCGAGGCCGCCATCAAGCTGGTCCTGAGCGAAAAGAAGATCACCAACTACGAACTGACCGCGCGCGCCAGGGACGGCAAGGAAACCGTGGTTTCCTACAACGCGACTACCTTCTACGACCGCGACGGGAAGCTGCAGGGCGTGTTCGCCGCCGCGCGCGACGTCACCGAACGCAAACGTCTGGATCAGGTGCTGCAGGATAATAACGCCGAGCTGGAAAGCGCCAAGTTCGCGGCCGAAAAAGCCAACCTGGCGAAATCGATTTTTCTTTCCAGAATGAGCCATGAGCTGCGCACTCCGCTCAATGCCATCCTCGGCTTCGCCCAATTGCTGGAGGTCGGTTCGCCGCCGCCGACGCCCGCCCAGACTGTAAGGCTGCACGAGATAACCAAAGCAGGATGGTATCTGCTGGATCTGATTAACGAGATACTCGATCTCGCGGTGATCGAATCCGGCAAGCTATCGCTGTCGCGAGAACCGGTGTCGCTGATCGAAGTCATGCGCGAATGCCAGGCCATGATCGAACCGCAGGCGCAAAATCGCGGCATCCAAATAAACTTTCTTCCCTTCGACAACACCTTGTTCGCCAATGCCGACCGAACCCGGGTGAAGCAGGTTCTGGTCAACCTGCTGTCCAATGCGGTCAAATATAACCGCGAGCATGGAACGGTCGAAGTGGCGTGTACCGCAATCTCCCGGGAATACATACGCATCAACATCAAGGACAGCGGTGCGGGATTGCCCCCGGAAAAACTGGCGCAACTGTTCCAGCCGTTCAATCGTCTCGGGCAAGAGAGCGGCAGCCAGGAAGGGACGGGCATCGGACTGGTGGTAACCAAGCAGTTGGTCGAATTGATGGGAGGCAAAATCGGCGTGGACAGTATTGTCGGAGTGGGCAGCGAATTCTGGATCGAACTGATCCGGGACGTTACGCCGCAACTTGCCGCCGAAGATGGCATGCTCGCAGCAGTTGCGCCACAGGCTCCAAGCAACCCGGCACTGCGCACCCTGCTCTATGTGGAGGACAATCCGGCCAACCTGATGCTGGTCGAGCAAATAATCGAGGGGCACACGCATATACGCATGATAAGCGCGCGCGAAGGAAATCTCGGCATAGCGTTTGCACGCACCTTTCTCCCGGATGTGATCCTGATGGACATCAATCTGCCTGGCATAAGTGGAATCCAAGCCCTGAATATCCTGCGCGCAGACCCAGCAACGACGCACATCCCCGTCGTCGCGCTCAGCGCCAATGCCATGCCCCGCGATATCGAGAAGGGACTGGAGGCTGGATTCTTCCGCTATCTCACCAAACCAATCAAGGTCAATGAATTTATGAACGCGCTGGACGATGCACTGAAATTTTCTGAAACGGGATCGGTCAACGCAAATGAAACCGGACAAATATGATGATTAGCGAACAGGAAATTCATGACGCCAGCATTCTGATCGTCGACGATCAGCAATCCAATGTATTTTTGCTTGGGGAAATGCTGCGTGATGCCGGCTATGCCTGCATTGCGTCGACCAATGATCCCACCGAGGTGTGGGCGCTGCACCATAAAAACCACTACGACCTGATCCTGCTCGACCTGCAGATGCCCGTCATGGATGGATTCCAGGTGATGGAAGCCCTTAAGGAAACTGAAACGGATGACTATCTTCCGGTACTCGTAATCACTGCCCAACCAGATCACAAGCTGCGTGCGCTCGCCGCCGGCGCGAAAGATTTCGTAGCCAAACCGTTTGACCTGGTCGAAGTGCAGACGCGTATCCACAATATGCTGGAAGTGCGGCTGCTATACAAAAAGCTCGAGAATTACAACAAGGTGCTGGAGCAAACGGTGCTGAAACGGACCGCCGAACTACGTGAAAGCGAAGCGCGTTTTCGCCGCCTGACCGAGCTGTCGTCCGACTGGTATTGGGAGCAGGACGAAAACGGGCACTTCACCAAAATTTTCGGCCCGGTGCTTGAAATGCTTGGAATCCAGGTCGATGACGCGCTGGGCAACACAAGGGACGATCAGGGGTCGATCTGGAACGAGACCGAGCGAGAAATACTGGAGGCGAACCTGGCCGCCAGAAGACCGTTCCTGGATTTCGTCTACAGCCGGACCAATCCAGACAGCTCGCGGCAATATTTGATGGTGAGCGGGGAACCGATGTTCGACTCCTCCGGCCGCTTTACCGGCTACCGCGGGATCGGCAAGGATGTGACCGAATCGATGCCCCCCAAACCATAGGATTTCCCGCGAATTCTTGCAGAGTGTATGGTTCCAACGCTGCTAAACGGCTTGTATCGGAATCTCCTTGCGCACCGCCTCGCCCGCCGCTCGCGGCGCATACCTGCGTGCCACGTAGTCGTCGACGATCTTCCGGAAATCCTGCGCGATGTTGTCGCCGCGCAGGGTGATCACTTTCTCGCCGTCCACATACACGGGGGCTGCGGGATTTTCGCCGGTGCCGGGCAGGCTGATGCCGATGTTGGCCAGTTTGCTTTCGCCGGGGCCATTGACGATGCAGCCCATCACCGCAACAGTCATTTCTTCCACGCCGCTGTACTGTAAGCGCCACACCGGCATCTGCGCGCGCAGGTAGGATTGGATGTTCTGCGCCAGTTCCTGGAACACGGTGCTGGTGGTGCGTCCACAGCCGGGGCAGGCGGTGACCATGGGCGCGAAGGCGCGCAGCCCCATGGTCTGCAAAATCTCCTGCGCCACCACCACTTCCTGCGTGCGATCGCCGCCCGGTTCGGGGGTGAGCGAAACGCGGATGGTGTCGCCAATGCCTTCCTGCAGCAGCACGGCAAGGGCTGCGGTGGATGCGACTATGCCCTTGGAGCCCATGCCCGCCTCGGTCAGGCCAAGGTGCAGCGGGTAATCGCAACGCCGCGCCAGTTCCCGATAAACCGCGATCAGGTCCTGCACATCGCTCACCTTGCAGGACAGCACGATGCGGTCGTGCGGCAACCCCAGTTCCTCGGCGCGCCTGGCGCTGTCCAGCGCAGAAATGATCAGCACTTCGCGCGTTACCTCAGCACCATCCTTCGGCTGCGGCAACTTGGCGTTCTCGTCCATCATGCGCACCACCACTGCCTGATCCAGACTTCCCCAGTTGACGCCGATGCGCACCGGCTTGCCGTAGCGCAGGGCGGCCTCGATCATCATCGTGAACGGGTCGTCCTCCTTGCGGCTGCGTCCGACGTTGCCGGGATTGATGCGGTATTTCGCCAGCGCCTGCGCGCACTCGGGGAACTCGCTGAGCAGGCGGTGGCCGTTGTAATGGAAGTCGCCGATCAGCGGCACGTTGCAGCCGCGTGCATCGAGTTGCCCGCGGATGCGGGGCACGGCAGCAGCGGCTTCGGGAGTATTCACGGTGATGCGCACCAGCTCGGAACCGGCTTGCGCCAGTTCATACACCTGCTGTACCGTGGCCTGCGCATCGGCTGTGTCGGTGTTGGTCATGGACTGCACCACCACCGGTGCACCGCCGCCGATCGCGATATTGCCTACGGTTACCCGTTGCGTGGCATGTCGTACAAGGCAAGGGCTCACGGCTTACTCCAGCGTCAAACGGGCGACGTCAAGATTGCTGTAGGGCGTCAGGTCCACCAGTTTCCCCTTGTAATACAAATGAACATTTTTGGCTTCGCCGATCACCAGAGAAAATGGTGGAGCGCCATCCAAATTCTGTTCAGTACCTTGCGGGTTAATTTGCGACAACAATATTTTGCCGTTCCGGTCAGTCACTTCCACCCATGAATCCTTGTCAAACAGCAAACGAATAATGCCTGGCGGGGACCTGGTTTGAGATGGAGCAGATATTCCTTGAGATATGGATGTGGATGTCGCTGACACAGACGAAGCTTCTATCGCAGAGACGGCAACCGGCACAGGCATAACCATTGATTGAACCACCACAACATTGTCCGCCATGGCTTGCACGCCTGCCTTCTTCTGTTCCGCGGATTTCTTTGAAGAACCACTCATCAACCAGGCGCTCGAGGCCAATACCACAGCGACGATCAATGCGGCCATCAGCCAGATGATGTTTGGCTTGCGCTCGGAATAGGCATTGGGAAACGGAACCTCATTCAATGCCTTGGCCTGGAGCGGTACGCTCTGCTTCTCGGCTTGCGGCAAGGCAGCCAACAGTTTTGCGGGTTCCAGACTCAGCAATTTGGCGTAGCTGCGCACAAAGCCGCGAATAAATGCCGGCTCCGGCAAGTGGGCGAAATCATCCGCCTCAAGCGCTTCAATCTGACGGGGCGCCAATTTGATGCTGGCGGACACGTCCGCCACACTCAGGCCGAGCCGATCACGTGCTTCGCGCAAGGTCGTGCCGACGCTGAAAGGCCGCATCTTGTCGCTGCCGCTGTCTTCCGGCGCAACGGCATTATCAGCAACGTTTTCCGGCAAGGTATCAGTCATTGTTCCGGAGGCAGAAGTTTGAATTCCGGAGATCCGGGGAAACGCTTGCGCAATTGCAGGGCATAACTTTCCTCGGCATTTTTATCGCCCAACTCCCGCTCAATGCGCACTCCCATCCATAAGTTCTCGGCTGTCAGCGCATTGTTGTCCTGTGCATAACTCAAAAAATAGGATTTGGCAGCGGGATAATCGCCTTTGGCAAAATTCAGTTCAGCCAAAGCCATTGTAGCCTCAGGCAAATTGGGTTTGAGCAAAATCGCCTTCTGCAGGAATTCTTCCGCATCCTTCATCTCACCGGCTTTTTGAGAACACACCCCGGCATTCAGATAGGCCCTTTCCGGTGTCGTATACAGCGGATTTTTCAATGCCGCCAGGAACATCTTGACCGATTCATGGGCGCGACCGCGTTGGCACAAGAACCAGCCGTAATTGTTGTACGTGTCCGGGTTATTGCTGTCCAACCGCAGGCTGTGCTTAAAATCGTCCTCCGCCTCCTTATCCTCGCGCAACGCCATATGCACCAATCCGCGCACATTATAGGCCGGCGCATAATCGGATTCAGCCTGCAATGCCTGCCGCAATTCATCCAGTGCTATGCCAAGTTGCGCACGGTCGTAATATTGTCCGGCCAGTTCGGTATGTATCTTCGCGCTGGCATGCGCGCGCGTGGTGATTCCCCCATCCGGACTCATGATGTTCTGCGAAGTGCATCCTGCCATCAGCAGAACCCATAAAACGGCGACAGCAATCCTCATGGTCGTACCTCCAGCAGCCGGTGCGTCCTTTTTGTCTTGTCCATTACCTGTCCAGCCAGTTGCCCGCAAGCCGCCGCGATGTCGTCTCCGCGAACCTTGCGCGTGGTGGTCACGATGCCCGCTTGCATCAGCACGTCGCGGAAGCGGCGCACCGCATCGGCGGAAGAACGCCTGTAGGGTGCATGCGGGAACGGGTTGAACGGTATCAGGTTGAACTTGCACGGCACGTCGCGCACCAGGGCAATCAGTTCACGCGCTTGCTCCACTGCATCATTCACGCCTTCCAGCATGACGTACTCGAAAGTGATGAAGTCGCGCGGCGCCTGTTCCAGATAGCGCTGGCAGGCCGCCATCAGTTCGCGCAGCGGATATTTCCGGTTGACCGGCACCAGCACGTTGCGCAAGTCATCGTTCGGTGCATGCAGCGACACCGCCAGCGCCACCGGACATGCCTCGCGCAGACGATCCATCGCCGGAACGATGCCGGAAGTGGAAACCGTGACCCGGCGGCGCGACAGGCCATAGGCATTGTCGTCCAGCATCAGGTGCAGCGCGCGCACCGTGTTGTCGAAATTCAGCAGCGGCTCACCCATGCCCATCAGCACCACATTGGTGACCGGCCAGTTGCCGTCTGCGTCCCTGCCGACCTCGCGGTTCGCCCACCATAGTTGCCCAATGATTTCCGCCGTGGAGAGATTGCGGTTGAAACCCTGTTTGCCGGTAGAACAGAAAGAGCAATCCAAAGCGCAACCTGCTTGAGTCGACACACACAGCGTGCCGCGCTCTGTCTCAGGAATGAAAACGGTCTCCACTGCATTGCCGGTACCCACGTCCAGCAGCCATTTGCGCGTGCCGTCTTCCGACAATTCCTCGCGCATCACCTTGGGTGCAGCGATGAATGCTGTTTCCTTGAGCCTGTCGCGCAGCGCCAGCGCCAGGTCGCTCATCGCATCGAAATCCGCCTCCCCGGACTTGTGCACCCAGCGCAGCACCTGGCGCGCGCGGAAAGGCTTCTCGCCCACTTCCGCGAACCAGTCTGTCAAGTGACTTGCATCAAAGTCGAGGAGATTGGTTTTCATCAACGGGAATGAATGTTCTGCGGCGCGAAGAAATAGGCAATCTCGGTCGCAGCATTCTCGGCGGAATCTGAACCATGCACCGCATTGGCATCTATGCTGTCGGCAAAATCGGCGCGGATGGTGCCCTTCTCGGCCTTCTTGGGATCGGTGGCGCCCATCAGCTCGCGGTTCTTCAGGATCGCGTTTTCGCCTTCCAGCACCTGGATCATCACCGGGCCGGAGATCATGAAATTCACCAGATCGTAGAAGAATGGGCGAGCGCGGTGCACCGCGTAAAATCCTTCCGCCTCGCGGCGGTTCAGGTGGCGCATCTGCGCGGCGACAATCTTCAGCCCGGCGTTCTCAAAACGGGCATAGATCTGGCCGATCACATTCTTGGCGACGGCATCGGGTTTGATGATGGACAGGGTGCGTTCAACGGCCATGCTGCTTTCTCCACACGTAATAAAAAAGTTGGTCAAAAAATCAGGCCGTTATTCTATCAGGCTTTGCGGGCAATGTCGCTGGTAACATAGGCTGGACGTGGACTGCCAGCGCATCGCGCGCATCCACCGTTGCATAAGGTGGATATGGCCTTGGGCCGTTATCTGGCCGGCTTGTTTTGCCGTGCAATTACCGCGACCAGATCAACACCACACCAGGCTCTTGCGGTGCAGCCTGATACGAACACTCCGCACCGATACCGGGAACAACTACCAGCTTTTCACCACAAAACCCCAACGGCCAACGCCCGCGCTGCCACGGTGGCACACCGTGTTCCTGGAACAGGTACTTAAGCGAGCGCGCCGGGCGGGCGGCGTCCGGGCGTAACCTTTCCTCGCCCCGGCGCAGGCGGATGGTGACCGGCGCAGCTTGCAATTTTTCCAGGCTCAAACCTTCGCCGGTACAGCGCACAAACCGCAGTGCGCCGTCCATCTGCGGCAGCTTCAATTCTTCTTCGCCTTGCCACAGCACGCACAAGTCCGCGTCAGGCTCGGGAAGTGTGCGACAGACATGCACCCTGTCGCGGTAACGGCGTAATTCCCGGTCATCCCAGGTTACGCAGATCTGCGCCTCCGGACGCGCCTCCCGCAACTGGCGCAGCATTTCTTCCAGTCGCGTGTGGTCTGGCAACAGCGCGCCGCGTTGCTGCAGAAACCAGCGCAAAAGGTTACTGGCGCGTACCGGTTCGAGTTCCACCAGGCGCGCCACCGCCATGGTTGCGCCGTCGAACGCATCCTGCGCATCCTGTACCGCCAGCAAATGCATGAGTTCGGCTGCTTCGGCGAAGTGGCGCGCGCTTCGCGCCAATGTAGCGCGATAGGCGGGGAAACGTTGCTCCAGGACCGGCAGTACGCGATGGCGCAAAAAGTTGCGCGGGTAGGCGTCGTCGGCATTGCTTTCATCTTCCACCCACTGAAGTGCATGTTTTCGAGCGTAGGCAAGCAGTTGTTCGCGGGTCAAGTCAAGCAGGGGACGCAACACATGCGGGGCGCCGCCGCGTGATTTCAGCACCGGCATCGCAGCGGCGCCTTTTACTCCTGCACCCCGCAGCAATTGCAACAGCATGGTTTCCACCTGATCGTCCAGATGATGCGCCAGCGCGATGAAATCCACCGGCTGGCGCGCCAGCGCGGCATGGCGCAGTTCGCGCGCCGCGGCTTCCACACCCATCTGGCGCAGAGGTGCAATCTTTACATGTTCGAGATACACGGGGAGACCGTATTGCGCGCACAAGTTTTCACAAAACTCAACCCATGCGTCGGCGCGCGAACTGATGCCGTGATGCACGTGCAGAACGGACAGCTTCCAGGAAAAGCGCGGCGCGAGTTGCGCAAGCACATGCAGCAGCACGACAGAATCCACTCCGCCGCTCAACCCAACCAGAATCGAAGCCCCGGCGGGAACTACGGTCGAAAGCGTTGCGGCGACGCGCCTGGTCAAATCACAGACTGACTTCCTTGAATTTTCCATAGCCCATCAGGCGGTTGAAACGGGCCTGCAACAGGTCATTGATGGGACGGGTTTGTACTTGCTTGAGTGAATCCTGCAGCGCCTTCCTGGTGGTCTGCATTATTGCCGGATAGTCCCGATGCGCGCCTCCCAGCGGCTCGCTGATGATCTTGTCCACCAGTCCCAGCGTCTTCAGCCGAGTAGCCGTGATGCCCAGCGTTTCAGCTGCATCAGCCGCCTTTTCCGCGCTCTTCCACAAAATCGAAGCGCAGCCTTCCGGCGAAATCACCGAGTAGGTGGCATAATGCAGCATCAACAATACATCACCCACCGCAATCGCCAGCGCACCACCGGAACCGCCCTCGCCGATCACCGTGCATATGATCGGCACACGCAGCTCGGCCATCACATAGAGGTTGTGGCCGATGGCTTCCGACTGGCCACGCTCTTCCGCACCCACGCCGGGGTAGGCGCCGGGCGTGTCGATGAAGGTCATTATCGGGATGCCGAATTTCTCGGCCAGACGCATCAGGCGCAATGCCTTGCGATAGCCTTCGGGGCGCGGCATGCCGAAATTGCGATATTGCCGTTCCTTGGTGTCGCGCCCTTTCTGGTGTCCGATCACCATCACACTCTGTCCATTGAACCGCGCCAGTCCGCCAACAATGGCGGGATCGTCGGCAAATGAACGGTCGCCGTGCAATTCCTCGAAATCAGTGAACAGATGCTGGATGTAGTCCAGCGTATATGGCCGCTGCGGGTGACGCGATACTTGCGAAATCTGCCACGGTGTCAGCTTGGCATAGACTTCCCTGGTCAGCGCCTGGCTTTTCTTTTGCAGCGTGCCTATTTCTTCGGAAATGTCCAGCGCTGAATCATCCTGCATAAAACGCAGTTGCTCGATCTTGCTTTCAAGATCGGCAACTGACTGTTCGAAATCCAGAAATGTTATTTTCATAGTTCGACATATCGGGTTAGCCGGAAGAGATGATACAGGAGACTAACCCTCCAGGCCAAAGAAGCGTTTCATGGCGGCAAGAATTTCGCTGCTGCGCTGTAAGATATCCTGACCGGCATTTATAGCCGGTGACATTTCACATCAGTGCAGGAAGCCATTTTACACCAACGCATATTTATCCAGGCTGGCGGGTAGCCGCCAAAACTTCCATAAATCCCTGCGGTTTATTACAAACCGTTGGGCTGCTCCTTCCTGCAAGATATCCAGCGTTACCGTTCCCACTTTCCCGGTTTGCAATGCTTGCAATAGTGGCGCGGCAATATTCTGTTCAAGATTCAGCAATAGATTTCGCCAGGCATGAATGTCACCGCGCTGCATTGCACGATGCAGGCTTTCAATGGCTATCAGAACCTGCTCCGCCTTCCCTGTTTCTCGCAATACGTCCTGATGGAAAGGTTCGTATGGAATACCGGACGCACCGGCAAACGCCGCCGCCAGGTCACTGTCACCCATCATGCGCCGGTAGCTTCCAGTCAATTGGCCGGACCAATGGCCGCCACCCCACAGCCAGACGCTGTTGACGGGTAATTTTCCGGCGTCTTCGCGCGCCAGATTGACCTCGTGTTCAAATAACAGCATCTGGATTTCATTCAGCACTCCATGCCAATGCAAAGCATCCTTGCCATCAGGCAAATATTTATGCACGTCTTTCCCGGCGACCCTCGATATAGGCTGGGTGATCAAGTCCGGCTCCGAATCCAGTTGCAAATACCAGCGCTGTGGATGCGGCGCAACAAAGTGCATTCCGGTTCCGGCGAAATGCCGGTTCAAACTGGAACAAAGCTGCTCGGCCTCATCCATTCCAGGGTCAAGCCCGGATTGGAGCACCAATTGATCGCGTCTCAAGTGCAGGCAAACCGGGTCAGCCCGCAACCAGTAATTCGATCCGGGTTCCAACCCATCGGCACGCAGTGTGACTGGAGCGATGGCCCCATCCCTGATTCCAAAAACCGAACACATCCATGCCTCGAGCGTGTCCTGCAGCAACGGTTCAGGCTGCGCACGCGCCAGCAACTTTTCCAGGGCGGGCAGCCGCAAGCCTGCATAACACTCTGCTGCCAGACCCTGCGGCAGAAACAGGTTGGGAATGACTACATGCATATGTGAGCTCATGTTGCGAGTTTAGCATCCCGCATCATTATCTCTTATGGGCACCTCTAAAAATTCAGAGTTCGCCCAAATGCAAGGCGCGGAAAAAATTTCGCCGCGCCGCATATTTGTGATATGTAAGCAAGAAAACGAAGTTTCAGTGAAGGGTAACCTTCAGGTTGGCCGAAACTAAATTTTTCCCGCAACGCAACAGTTGGGATGAAATGTGGATTTTTAGAGGTGCCCTTATGGCAAACTAGCGCCTTGGTCCATTTGATACCGACTATGTCACTTACAACCTTGCTTCCGTACGAACTCCTGATCGGCCTGCGCTATACCCGTGCCAAGCGGCGCAACCATTTTATTTCCTTTATTTCGCTGATCTCCATGCTGGGCATCGCGCTTGGCGTGGCAGCGTTGATTATCGTGCTGTCAGTGATGAACGGGTTCCAGAAGGAAATTCGGGCGCGCATTCTGGGCGTCACGCCGCACATTCAAATCTCAACTGAAAATGGGGTTATGCCTGACTGGCAGGCCATTCTGAACCTGGTTTCGCATTACCCGAAAGTCAGCGCCGCTGCGCCATTCGTGAATGGCCAGGGCATGTTGTCGATGAATGACAACGTACAGGGAGTGATGGTGCGGGGAATATTGCCCGATGCCGAGAACCGTTTGATCGGCCTTTCCGACAAGATGAAGGCCGGATCGCTGCAAGCCCTGCGGCCGGATGAATTCGGCATTGTGCTGGGCTCCGATCTGGCACGGGCGCTGGGTGCACATTTGAATGACAAGGTCCTGCTCATCACGCCACAGGGGCAGATCACGCCCGCCGGCATGATGCCGCGACTGAAGCAATTCCGCGTCGTCGGAATTTTCGAGATCGGCATGGCACCCTATGACAATGCACTGGCACTGATCCATTTGAATGATGCGCAAAAACTCTTCCGCATGGGTACGGCAGTAAGCGGAATCAGCGCACAATTAAATAACCTGGATCTTGCCCCGCAGGTGGCCAGCGAGCTTGAGGAACTGTTGCCGAAGGACGTTTATGCCAACGACTGGACGCGCCAGAACGCAAACTATTTCAGTGTGGTTGCCATGGAAAAGAAAATGATGTTCATCATTCTCTCGCTTATCGTGCTGGTTGCCGCTTTCAACATCGTTTCCACCCTGGTCATGGTCGTCACGGACAAGCAGGCAGACATCGCCATATTGCGCACACTGGGCGCTTCTCCGGGAAGCATCATGAAAATCTTCATGGTCCAGGGCGTGCTGATCGGGCTGATCGGCATGTTGCTGGGCGTCACCGCCGGCATGCTGATTTCGCTCAACATCGGTACTGTCGTCCCGTTTATCGAACATCTGTTCGGCGTGCATTTTCTGTCCAAGGAGTTTTATTACATCAACGAACTTCCTTCCGACCTGCAACACAGCGACGTTTTGATGGTGGCGAGTTTTTCGTTCCTGATCAGCCTGCTCGCCACACTGTATCCGAGCTGGCGCGCATCAAAAACGCAGCCGGCGGAGGCGCTGCGCTATGAGTAACCAGGATGCGGGATACAGAAAACCGGACACAAACAACGTCCTGTCCTGCCGTAATTTGCGCAAGACCTACAGCCAGGGGAAACTCAATGTGCCGGTACTTAAAGGGGTTGATCTCGATGTCGCGCGCGGTGAACGTATCGCCATCGTCGGCGCATCCGGTTCCGGCAAAAGCACGCTGCTGCACCTGCTTGGCGGACTGGACAATGCCTCGGGCGGCAGTGTGAAAATACTGGGGCAGGATGTTCTGACAATGAATGAAGCAGAACGCGGGAATCTGCGTAATCGTTCCCTCGGGTTTGTTTACCAATTCCACCATTTGCTGGCCGAATTCAGTGCAGTGGAAAACGCCGCCATGCCGCTATTGATTCGCGGCATGCAACGCAAGGAAGCGCAAGCGAGAGCCGCGGCCATGCTGGAACAGGTCGGACTGGGCCAGCGACTCCTGCACCTGCCGGCCGAACTATCGGGCGGCGAGCGTCAGCGCGTCGCTGTGGCGCGCGCCCTGGTCACTGACCCGGCTTGTGTGCTGGCCGACGAACCCACCGGCAACCTGGACCGCGCCAGCGCGCATGCGCTGTTTGAACTGATGCTGGAACTCAATACACGCCTTGATACCAGCTTCGTCGTTGTCACCCATGACATGGAGCTGGCCGATAAGATGCAGCGCCGGTTGCGGCTGATGGATGGCGTGTTGCATAAAGATTAGGTTTCCAGAAAAACCAAGGGCGCTTGCGCGCCTCGGTGTTGATATTGCCGTTGAATCTACCGTGTCATGAAGTATAGGAACGGTCGATCAGGCTCCGCAAATGCAAGCGGTATGAAATATCCGAAATGTTGGCAATCGCATTCTTCGCGAAGATCTCGGTAATTTCATCTGTATCGAGAGCCGTCGCTTTTGAAATCGCCATAATGACTTCTTCGATCGCCTTGCACAGCTTTTCCGGTCCGACGCGCCCGAGCAATGCGTCATCCCCGAATAAATGAACTGCCCCCCTCAAATCACCCATCATTTCTACATGGACTTTTATCAGGATACCCAGCGCCTCTTCCGGCGAAACGCCCAGAGATTCCGCCATCCCCGAAACGGTTTGACCAACAAACTTCTCCACTTTCTCTAGCTTATGGTCCAGCGCTTCCGCATTTGCGGCATCAAATGGCCACTTTCCAGATTTTTGTACTGTTGTGAGCATGATAACAACCTCCTAAGGATATGGTTGAAAAATCCTGCGTGAAATTTAGCTGAACAAAATCGATGCTAAATTATTTTGTCTGTAGCGTGGATTTTTACTGCGAATTACAAATGAATTTTACCTATATCAGAGTAATTTTGTCAAGTATTTTCTATGCTCCAGCCTGCTTATTTCACGCTTTCCACAGCCTCGTTCACCCGCTCCACCGTGATGATTTCCATGCCGGCTATGGCCTGCTTGGGCTTGTTCGCCCTGGGAATCACAGCCCGGGTAAAACCAAGCTTGGCCGCTTCTTTCAGCCGCTCCTGGCCGCGCTGCACCGGGCGCACTTCGCCCGCCAGACCGACTTCGCCAAACACCACGAGTTTTTCCGGCAACGGTTTATTGCGTAACGAGGAAACGATGGCCAGCAGCACGGCGAGATCGGCGCCCGGTTCGGTGATCTTCACCCCGCCCACGGCATTGATGAACACATCCTGATCGAAGCAGGCGATACCCGCGTGGCGATGCAGCACGGCGAGCAACATGGCCAGCCGATTCTGTTCCAGGCCCAATGACAATCGGCGCGGGTTGGGCGAATGCGCTTCATCGAGCAATGCCTGAATCTCCACCAGCAAAGGCCGCGTCCCTTCCTGCGTGACCATCACGCACGAGCCCGCCACTTGCGCGCCGTGCTGCGACAGAAACAGCGCGGACGGATTACTCACCTCGCGCAGGCCCTTCTCGGTCATGGCGAACACGCCAAGTTCATTCACTGCGCCAAAGCGGTTTTTGAAAGCGCGCACCAGGCGAAAGCTGGAATGCGTGTCACCCTCGAAATAGAGTACGGTATCGACGATATGCTCCAGCACGCGCGGCCCGGCCAGCGCCCCTTCCTTGGTGACATGGCCGACCAGGATCATGGTGACACCGGCACTCTTGGCGACACGCGTAAGCTGCGCGGCGCACTCGCGCACCTGCGCCACCGATCCGGGCGCGGAAGTGAGCTGTTCGGAATACACGGTCTGGATGGAATCGATCACCACCACTTCCGGTTTCTCGCGGGCGATGGCCGCCTGGATCTTTTCAAGTTGAATCTCCGGCAGCAGGTGTATCTCGCGCGCGTCGAGTGCGAGTCGCCTGGCACGCAGCGCAATCTGCTGCGCGGACTCCTCGCCGGTGACATACAATACATGCCTGGTCGGCGCAAGATGCGCCAATGCCTGCAATAACAAGGTGGATTTGCCGATGCCGGGATCGCCGCCGATCAGCACCACGCCTCCCTCCACCAGTCCGCCGCCCAGCACGCGGTCGAACTCGCCAATGCCAGTTGGCGTACGCGCCACTTCGGACGCTTCAATAGACGCCAGTTTTTGCAATTTGCCGGAAGCAGCCAATGCGCTGTAGCGATTCTTGCCCGCCATGGGCACTGTCTCGGCCACGCTTTCCACCAGCGTGTTCCACGCCAGGCAGTGCGGACATTGCCCCTGCCACTTGGGCGTCTGCCCACCGCACTCGGTACAGCTATATACCGTTTTTGCTTTTGCCATGCTTGTTTTACCGGTTGCATCCGAAGAAAATGGTGGATGCCGGATTGTACAACTGTTAACTCCACAGTTGGCTCAACCGGGTTATGGAACATCCTTAAGGGCACCTCAAGTAAACTCAGACTGGGTTTGCCTTGACCACTGCGTGATTTCATTGCCAACCGCAGATCAGGATAAAAAAGCTTGACCTGACAACCGCTTTCGCTATAATTCGCGCTCCCGAAAACCTTGCCCCACCGTAACGCATGCCGGGGGGCTTTATCCATAAGGAGAAACTATGCGTCATTACGAGATTGTATTTATCGTACATCCCGATCAAAGCGAGCAGGTGCCCGCCATGGTCGAGCGCTACCGCACCCTGGTGACCTCCAAAAGCGGCCTGATCCATCGCCTGGAGGACTGGGGCCGCCGGCAACTGGCTTACCCGATCCAGAAAATCCACAAGGCGCATTATGTGTTGATGAACATCGAATGCAACCAGGAAACGCTGGATGAGCTGGAGCATGCATTCAAATTCAATGATGCCGTTCTGCGCCACCTGATCATCAAGACCAAGGCAGCGGTAACCGCCCCATCGGCAATGATGAAGGAAGAAAAATCGCGCTCGCTGACAGGCGATACACCTGTTGAAGCAGCATCGGCTGAAGCAGCAGCGGGCGTTTGATTGAATTGGATGGCAGCAACCGGTTTGTCGTTGATGGCAAAATCGCTGAGCTGGAAGATTTGCGCTATACCCCGGCCGGGATAGCACGTATCGGATTGAAAATCCACCACGTTTCAACCCGGCAGGAAGCAGGAACATCCCGTCAGGTAACGTGTGAAGTGCCGGTTCTTGCGTTGGGTGATGTTGCCCTGCAGGCAAGCCAGATGCGTCTCGGTCAGCGTGTCACGGCGGATGGATTCATTGCCCAGCGCAGCCAGCATAACAAGCAACTGGTGCTGCACATAAATAACATTAGATTGCAAGAAGGAGCATAAGCATGGCCCGAGTATTCAAGAAGAAAGATGACAAGAAGAACAATCCTTCACGTCAGTTGTTCAAGCGTCGGAAATTTTGCCGATTCACTGCTGAAAAAATTGCCGAAGTGGATTACAAGGATATCAATATCCTCAAGGAAATGATCAGCGAAAACGGCAAGCTGATCCCGGCCCGCATTACCGGCACCAAATCGCGCTATCAGCGCCAGTTGAGCACCGCCGCCAAGCGTGCGCGTTTCCTGGCATTATTGCCTTACACCGATTTGCATTAAGGAGCGGAACATGCAGGTAATTCTGATGGAAAAAATGGTCAACCTCGGCCAACTGGGCGATGTAGTCAGGGTCAAGGATGGCTATGCCCGCAACTTTCTGATCCCGCACGGCAAAGCCAAGCGCGCCACAGAAAACAATCTGGCTGAATTCGCGGCGCGCCGCGGCGAACTGGAAGCCGCAGAAAACGCCAAATTATTGGATGCCCAGGCAACCGCCGAAAAACTGGGTGGGCTGACCGTACAAATCGTGCAAAAGGCCGGTGTGGATGGCAAGCTGTTCGGCTCCGTCACCAATGCCGACATCGCTGCCGAGTTGAAACAGCAGGGCTTTTCTATAGAAAAATCGCAAATCCGCATGCCGGATGGCCACCTCAAGCAAATAGGCGACTACCCGATCAGCATCGGCCTGCACACCGATGTAGTGGCGACCATCACGGTTGCAGTGTTGGGCGAACACTAGAAGGTACTCTGGCACCAGGATAAAAGGGCTGGCAACAGCCCTTTTTGTTTTGCCCGGTAGTAAAATGCAATTGCAAATTCGTGCGAGTCGATAATCGGTAACATGCAAAATATAACCAATCTCCTGGGTGATCCCCAACTTGATGCAATCAAGCTCCCCCCCCATTCAGTCGAGGCCGAACAGTCGGTCCTGGGCGGGATATTGCTCGATACCAGTGCCTGGGACAAAGTAGCCGATCTTATTGGTGAAAAGGATTTTTACCGTTTTGAACACCGTTTGATCTACCGGAATATCGTACAACTGATCGAGCATGCCAAGCCGGTCGATGCAATTACAGTAGCGGAGTCTTTGGAAAGCCACGCCGAACTGGACAAGGCAGGTGGTCTGGCCTACCTGGGTTCATTGGTGCAGAACGTGCCTTCCGCAGCCAATATCCGGCGTTATGCGGAAATCGTGAGAGAGCGCGCGATCATGCGCAAGCTGGCTGAAGTCGGCAGCGAAATATCCACCAGCGCATATAACCCGGCGGGACGCGATGCGGATCAGCTGTTGGACGAGGCGGAAAGCCGCGTGTTCGAGATCGCCGAGGCCGGCGAACGCGGACGCCAGGGATTTATCCGCATCCCTCCGCTATTGAGCAAAGTGGTCGAACGCATCGAGACATTGTATGGGCGCGACAATGCCAGTGATGTGACCGGACTGGCTACCGGGTTTACCGATCTGGACAGGGATACCGCCGGCTTGCAGCCGGGCGATTTGATTATCGTGGCGGGACGCCCGAGCATGGGCAAGACCGCCTTTGCCATCAACATCGCAGAACACGCCGCGCTGGAGCTGAACAAGCCGGTGGCCATTTTCAGCATGGAAATGGGCGGCACCCAATTGGCGATGCGCATGATTGGTTCGGTAGGCAAGCTCAACCAGCACCACCTGCGCACCGGACGCCTGGAGGACGATGACTGGTCGCGCATGACCCATGCTCTGGGACGCTTGAATGACGCGCCGATTTTCATTGACGAAACCGCAGCGTTGAATGCGCTGGAATTGCGTTCGCGCGCGCGGCGCCTGCATCGGCAAAACGACGGCCTGGGACTGATCGTCATTGATTACCTGCAACTGATGTCTGCCCCGGCAAGCAAGGCGAGCGAAAACCGCGCCACCGAGATTTCCGAGATTTCCCGTTCGCTTAAAGCGCTGGCCAAGGAACTGCAAGTGCCGGTGATGGCGCTGTCGCAGCTAAACCGCAGCCTGGAACAGCGCCCGAACAAACGTCCGGTCATGTCGGATTTGCGTGAATCAGGCGCCATCGAGCAGGA
>JBAUUR010000148.1:0-1653 GCA_049582805.1 Gallionellaceae bacterium
GCGAATCTTCGGCGGCACTGCGGCACCGTATGCTCCTGCTTGAGCCGGTGCCATGCGATCCGTCATTCGATCACCTCGTCGGCGAGCAGCAAGAATGACTCACGGACCGACAGGCCGAGCGCCTTAGCGGTCTTGAGATTAATGGCCAGATCGAACTTGCTGGGTTGCTGAACTGGCAAATCAGCTGGCTTCTCGCCTCGCAGGATGCGATCGATATAGGAACTTGAACGCCGGAAGATATCGGCGGTATCAGGCCCATAGGACATCAGACTTCCCTCAGTAACGAATTGCCTATAGGGGGAAATGATCGGCACCCGGTGTTGACCTGCCGCTTTCAAGATCGCTCCACGCACAGCGAGTATGTAGGGGTCCCCTGCGGCGATCAAAGCGCTGCCCGGCTCGCGCCCTAACTTGGCAACCGACAAGTCGATTTCGGCAACACTCCGCACCTGGAGTGCGTTCGCCTCGATAGATGATTGCTGCCGCAGTGCATTGAAAGACCGAAGGAAGGCGTTGTAATAGGGCACGGTATCCGGGTTAAACATCAATGCGACCCGCGACAGATTGGGCATAACGTCGCCGAGCAGACCAATCCACTTACCGACTATTTCGGGCTCGAGGAATGAGAACCCGGTGATATTGCCCCCAGGGTGCGCAAGACTCGAAATCAATCCTTGCCCGACTGGGTCGTTCACAACCGCGAATACGATGGGAATATTGTTCGTCGCCGGTCGGAGCGCAGCCATCACCGGACTGGTATTTGCGAGAATGACGTCAGGCGCCAGTCTGATCAGTTCCGTCACATGCTTATGAATCACTTCCGGATTGCTCCCGGCAAACCGAATTTCGAATTGAACATTGCGCCCTTCGACCCACCCCAAATCGCGCATACCCAACCGGAATGCCTTGACGCGGGCCTTTGCTTCGGGGTCCATTTCGGTGAGGCCAAGCAGCAAGCTGACCCGCCGCATTCGCTCCGGCTGCTGCGCCCGCGCGGCCAACGGCCACGCAGCCGCCCCGCCGAGAAGGGTAATGAACTCGCGCCGTCTCATTCGATCACCTCGTCGGCGCGGGCGAGCAGCATAGGCGGCACGATGAGGCCGAGCGCCTTGGCGGTCTTAAGGTTAATCACCAGCTCAAACTTGACCGGGGCCTGAACGGGAAGCTCGCTTGGCTTCGCTCCCTTGAGGATGCGATCGGCATAAGTCGCGGTGCGCCGGAAATCATAGACCAGGTTAGTTCCATAGGACAGCAAGCCACCAAATTCGGCAAAGAAACGGAAAGGATAGACGGCCGGGAGGCGGTATCGTGCCGTGAGCGCTGTAATCTCCGCGCGATGGGCGGTCGTGAAGGTATCCGGCATCACGATCAGAGCGCCATTCGGTTCGAGTGCTTGGGCGGCAATGACGGTTTTGAGCTCGGACGTGTCGTGAACAGGCGCGGCGATCGCCTGCACGCCTAAGGACGCAGCGGCGGCATTGAATGGGTTCAGCCAATATTCAGCATATGGCGCCGTTGCGGGGTTGAACAGGAGGGCGACCCGGGCGATGCGCGGCGCAATCTCCTTGAGCAGCTCCATCCACTTGCCGGCCATCGTCGGCTCCATATTCATGAAGCCGGTGACGTTGCCGCCCGGCCGCGGGAAGCTAGTGA
>JBAUUR010000149.1:0-16776 GCA_049582805.1 Gallionellaceae bacterium
AATCTCCCGAGACCAATCCAACCCGCAGCGGGCGTCCATCTCGAACATCCGAGGAAACAGGCCATGCGCCGTAAGGCTTGGCCAGCCCAGCCACCATGGCGCCATAGGCACGCGCTTCCGCAAGATAATGGGCTGGCGAACATGTCGGGTCATGGGTTAGGGCCATCAGCAAATTATCCTGCGCCAGGATGTTATCCGGCTTGAACGCAAGCGCCCCTTGGTAGGTGCTGATTGCAGCATTCAGCCTGCCTTGATCCAGGAAGGCATTCCCCAGATTGATGTGCGCCTCAACGAAATCCGGCTTGAGCAAGAGCGCCTTGTTATAATATTCCACTGCGTCATTGATCATGCCCTGTTTCAGGAATACATTAGCCAGACCGCAATACGCTTCGGCCAAATCCGGATCCAGATCCAGCGCCTTGCGGAAGCAAGAGATTGCCTCATCCAGCTTACCCATCAAATAAAACAGATTTCCCATGTTTCCATAAGCGTGGGCATAATCCGGCCTGATGGCTATTGCCTTTTGGTAACTGGCCAACGCCTCTTCCACCCTGCCCAAATCCTTGAATGCATTCCCCATGCTGTTGCAGGCTTCGGCATTATTGGCATCGCACGCTATAGCCACCCGGAAGCTGCTGATCGCTTCATCAAGCTTGCCCAGTTTCTGCAGCGCGTTGCCCAGGTTGTTGTGTGCCTCGGAATAACCCGGCCTGAGAGAAATCGCCTGCCGGTAGCTTCGGACAGCGGCATCCATCTCGCCGCTCTCCTGCAATGCATTTCCCATGTTGAAGCAGGCGTCAACATCTTTCGGGTTGAGCGCAAGCGCATGACGATAACAGGTGATCGCCTCGTTGAGCTTGCCTTGCTTTTTGAGCACATTCCCCAAATTGAAACAGGCATCGGCATTGCCCGGACTCAGCGTGATCACCTTGCGGTAATTCTCCGCCGCCGAATCAAGCTTGCCCTGTGCCTCGAACACAAGTCCAAGGTTGAAGTAAGCGCCGATAAAATCCGGGCTGGCGGACAGCGCCTGGCGATAATTTACGATCGCCTCTTCAAGCTTGCCCGCCTGATGCAAGCCTATCGCTTCTGCCATGTACTCCGGGGCACGAAGATTCGCTGACTTGATTTCCGGCCTGCCGGGATCGAATTTTTGAGCGGTTGAACTGTTGATTTCCGTCGAATTGCCCATGCAGCATTTCTTGAATTTTTTTCCGCTGCCACATGGGCAAGGATCATTGCGGCCTGGTGTGCTCATTAGGCTTTTCGGTGAATACAGGTGCGGAAACCAAGGAGCCGAATAGTAGCACCATCCTTCGCGCGATGGCACAGCGCATCCTCTGCAAAATGTCCCGCAAGCCACAATGGATGCCACAGATAACCATCCGGCTAGGCGGCCAAGTTCGCCTCTGAAGGAAAATACTCTTGATCCGGCTCAATGATCCTTGTTTGCCATTCCGCTGATGCTCCGGCAAGTCCGGGTGGACACAAAGCAGGCATTCAGTATTGCAGGAACCACGCTGCAATCCTGAATTTTTCCCTGGTTAGTCACGCCTGGACAGCAAAGCTGGCCGGCGGCTCCCCTCGCTGGTGCCTTTCCCACATGGTAATGTAGGCAGATTCGATATGCCGTCGATATCGGTCAGTATCAAACAAGGGGCAACTGGTACGGTTCAGCGCCAGCCTGTTACGAATTTCTGCAAGAAGAACCGGGTTGGCGGCAAATTCAAGCGCCAGGGATTCATAGTCCTCAAGGTTATCCGTTGCCAGTTCCGGCAAACCGACCGCATTGAGCAAGCTGGCAGCAACCCGGCCTGCAAACGCGCTGCCCTTGCATGTCAGGACCGGCAGTCCGGCCCACAACGCATCGCTGCTAGTGGTATGGGCATTAATAGGCAACGTATCCAGAAACAAATCTGCCAGACGATGCCGCGCAAGGTGATCGGCCAGATCCATTCTCTTCGCAAAGACCAGCCGCTCCGGCGCAACACCCCGTTGTGCCGCTTCACGTTTCAGATTCACTGATGCCGACGGATTGTCTTCCAACAACCACAGCACGCTTCCTTCGACCTTGTCAAGCAGGCGCATCCAGACAGTAAAGATCTCCGGCGAAATCTTGAAATTGTTATTGAAGCAGCAAAATACGAAGCCGCTTTCAGGCAAACCTGCTTCGGTGCGGGTAGGTGTGCGTTCTGCGATCTGCCGCTTGTCATCGTTGACCTGATAGCTGTCAGGCATATACACCACCTTCTCGGTATAATATGCCAGATGCTCTGGCGGGATCAGATGCCGGTCGGCGATGATGTAATCCATATACTCTGCCCCCATTGTGCCGGGAAAACCCAGGGCATTGACCTGAACCGGTGCGGCACGGTAAGCCAGTATTCCCGTGCGACCGTCTTTGGTATGGCCTTTCAGATCAACCGCGATGTCAATTTCCAGGTCGCGCAACATCAAGGCTGTTTCGTAATCTCCCATTCCGCGGACATCTTCAAACCGGTCAAAAGCCCGTCGCAAGCGCTTCCTCATTTCCGACCCCGCGTCTTCCGGGCCGAACGATATTGCAGAAATCTCAAATCGCTCTTTATCGTGCAGCTCGAACAGCCCTGCCATCAAATAAGCAGTTGCATGATTATGAAAGTCCGCTGACAAATACGCCACGCGGATTTTGTCATGACTGTATTTTTGCCCGGTCCACAACGGATATGCCGTTATTGGATGCTTTAAGGCGGTATAATTCTGCGCGCACTTTAGCTGTGCAGAAGGTGATTGCGAAATTGCGGTAAACAGGAATGGCAGCACCAGCTTGCCTTCTTCGACGGCCTTGAACGTTTCTTTGACATAAACGTCATATTGCGCCCAATCACAGCTATGCAACAAGGCATTTACCAGGCTGTTGTATGCCTCCATGTTATCTGCATTGAGCTTGAGCGCTTCTCGATAGTTACTGATTGCCTCGCCAAGCTTTCCTTGTTTCTGCAGCGTATTGCCCAAATTGTTGTACGCATCAGAATAACCGGGATTCAACACGATTGCGCCATGATAGCTCTTGACGGCTTCGTCCAGCTCACCGATATCCTGCAGCGCATTCCCCATATTGTAAAAGGCCTCGACATCCTTTGGATTGAGTGCAAGAGCTTTGCGAAAGAAATTGATCGCCTCAGCCAATTTCCCCTGTTTCTTGAGAGCATTTCCCAGATCAAAACAGGCGTCGGCATTATTCGGATTCAGGGCAACCGCCTTGCGATAATTTTCAACGGACGCATTCAGCTTGCCTTGCGCCTCATAAGCCAGCCCAAGATTGATATAGGCCCCGAAAAAATCCGGCTTGATCAAAACGGCCTTGTGGTAACTTCCTATCGCTTCATCCAGCCTGCCCTGTGAATGCAGCTCATTGCCCAACTCAAAGTGTTGGAGCGCACGACTGGGAGAAACGGCGCTGGCGCCAATCCTGATATCAACCTCATATAATCCCGCCCGGTACGGACGGAATCTCCCCCATTGGCTGGCTTTGTTAATTGCCGCATATTTGCCCATACAGCATTTCTTGTATTCTTTGCCGCTGCCGCATGGGCAAAGGGTCTTTTGATCTGTCGTACTCATTCAGTTTTCCAGGATGGGGGCATAGCCGGTGATCAGGGTGGCGAATATTAACATCAAGCTCGCTTGTGTATAAGCCGCGAAAATAATCTGCCTGCCATGAACCCGGAAAGCGCTATCCAAAGGACACAAACAATTCCTTGCAACGCTCCTATGCCATACAGTTTTACTTGCGCCAGGCTGCCATGTCATTTAGAATTTTCGGAGTATTTTATAATCTACCTGAGAAAATGCGTATGCTATGCCGATCGGTTAAACTGAAGGGCGCCTGAAGTGATTCCAGAGATTGACTATTTTCTGCGTATTCGCAATCGCCGCATTTCATTGCATCGTTTATCATGCCTCAGATTTACGGATTTTTCATTTCACTCAAACAGCCACTCCCAAGCATAAATGTCACGCCGAAATCAAGCCTGGCAAACTCATCAATCCGATTAACACTGCCTGTTTTAAGGAAACCCAGTAAATGAAAACAGTCGATGCAATACGCGCAACGTTGCAACCAAAACGGGTCAGAACCTTGCGAAATTCTGCCAATCTGTCCCTCTGTTTGTGGCTGGTTAGTATAGCCTGTGTGTCTTCTGCACCAGCTCATGCAATCGGCGAACATCCGGTAGTGAAAGCCGGAGAGATAAATCCGGAGTTGATCTTCCGCAAATCCTGCTCGGTTTGCCATGGCGACCGCGGCAATGGACGCGGACGCGCCAGCAGCAACCTGAACCCTCAACCTCGCGATTTCACCCAATCTTCCAATCTGACCCGCGAGGCAATGATTAACGCGGTCACGTATGGCCGGCCTGGTACTGCCATGATGCCATGGAAGACTCGCTACACGGACAAACAGATTGAGGCTGTTGTTGACTACGTTCGCAACCGCTTTATGTTGGTGGCGCTTGATCCGCGTATTGAAATGGGCCGCGGTGTTTATGGCCACTTCTGCCAGATATGCCATGGCGACAGGGCACAGGGAGCCGTTGGCACCAATAAACTTGATACCCCGCCTGACTTCACAATACCCCAGGCGCAGGTTGGAATGAGCCGTGAACGCATGATCGAGGCGGTCACGCACGGCAAACACGGCAGCACTCCTGCCGGATTTGGCGACCGCTTGACCCCCGCCAATATCGAAGCCGTGGTCGATTACATGCGCTGGGTGCTGCTTCCGGAGCTTGCTCAACGCTACAAGGACAAACCGCTCGCCACGCCCACATCCAGCGCGGCTCAAAACGTTCCCCCTCCACCAGCAGGCGCCAGCCAGGCTCCGGTTGCTGCCGCTCCAGCCCCATCTGCCGCCGCTCCAGCCCCGTCTGCTCCAGTCCCATCTGCCGCCAAACAAGCCGATATGAGCCTGCCCTTCCCCAAAGGATTGGTCGGGAATATTGATGCAGGCAGAAAATTTTTCCTGGGCAACTGTTCCACCTGCCATGGCAAACTGGGCAATGGGGAAGGACCACGGGCTTACTTCCTGAATCCCAAACCGCGGAATTTCCATGACGAGTATTCGCATACCAACCTCAATCGCCCGACACTTTTTTCCGTAATTACTACCGGAAAACCCGGCACGGTCATGCCGGCATGGGGCAAGGTGCTTTCTGACCAGGAAATTGCCAATGTGGGCGAATACGTATTCGAGACATTTGTTCAGGAAAAAGCCGGGGCAAAAGCAGATAAAAAGTGAAGAAAGCATCTTGCATGACGGCGGTGCTCTGTGCCGCCGTCATGGTTTTTCCCTGCAGTTTACCGGCATATGGCGCCGACACACCTGCTGCATCAACTTCAAGTCTTGAAGCCGGGCGGAAGATATATAATTTCCGCTGTTATTTCTGCCATGGCTATTCCGGCAACGCGCAAACAGTTGCTGCAAATTATCTCTCGCCTCCTCCGCTTGACTTTACCCACGCCGAAGCAGGTCGTCTTACCCAGGAACATATAGTTTCCACCTTGAAAAATGGCAAGCCCGGCACGGCAATGCAATCCTTCAGCAGTGTGCTCAATGACGGTGAGATGGCACAGGTAGCGGCGTTTGTAATCGATGAATTCGTGCGAAAAAAAGCACTGAATACCAAATATCACACCCCTGAAAACGGCTGGCCCAACCATGAGCGCTACCGTTTGGCCTTTCCTTTTGCGACCGGCCAGATTCCGATCAACCGGCCGTGGCAAGAATTGACCGAGGAACAGGCGCGCGGGAAGCGGCTGTTTTTGTCCAGTTGTGTTACTTGCCATGATCGTGGCCATGCCGAGGGAAATAGTGCGACATGGGATTCCACTCCGCTCTCCTACCCGCGCAATAATTATTCGAATTCTGCTCCTGTCGCCACTTCCACAACCAAGCTTGATGCCATGGCCAGTGCCAGCCCCTACCTGTTGCACGAGACCCCCCCCAAGGTCGCCAATATGACCCCGCTCGAACGCAATGGGGAAAAGCTTTTCCAGGGCAACTGTGCCTTTTGTCATGCTGCCGACGGTACCGGAAAAAACTGGATAGGGAGTTTTCTTGAACCGCACCCGCGAAATTTGCGAGATCCGGCGTTCATGGAAACCATGACCCGCACCCGATTGAGAAAAACAATAAATGAAGGCTTGCCGGGCACGTCGATGCCCGCATGGAAGTCGGTCCTCAACAAGGAAGAAATTGAAGCGATAGTCGCTTACGTTTCCAAGGCGCTGTATCCCTTGCCGGAAAAATAGGCAGCATTGCATTATCATTCATTGTTGTCCGGCCCGGCTACCATCGATTCCAGAATGAATATAAACCGCAATCATCGTCATCTTGAGTTCATGGCGGCAGCTTTGCTGCTTGTTACGTTTTTTGGATATTTTGCGGTCAGGATCTGGGATATCGATTTCTGGTGGCATATTGCCGCGGGCAGAGAAATCGTCGCAGCCGGCGCAATTCCAAGCCGGGATCCATTCGGAGTGTACGATGCCGCGAACAACTGGGGGCAGACAGTCCTGAAAAGCCAATGGTTGGGACAAGTGCTGCTGTACTGGATTTATCGTTTCCTCGGACTCGATGGCATCATTTATTTCCGCGCCGCGCTGCTGACGGCCTGTCTGGGAATTGTCTATTGGCGTTGCCGCATCGCCAATGCTGGACTGATGCCCACCATGCTAATTCTGGCTTTGGCTGGAATCGCCATTTCCACGCACACGGGCGAGCGACCGCAACTTTTTTCCTTTGCCTATTTATCACTGACTTTTCTCCTTATCGACCTGCACCTGCAAACAACCAGGGACTGGCCCCTATATCTTTTACCTCCCTTGTTTCTTGTCTGGGCAAATAGCCATGGTGGAGTGGTTTATGGCGAAGCAATGCTGGTTCTATTTGGAGGGTCCCGTTTGCTTGAGAGAATGATTGGAGACGGCACAAGGACTCTTGTACCGGACAAGAAAATATTATTCGTAATCGGCTTGTGCATTGCAGCCCTGCTTATCGCACCAAACGGGCTGACTACGCTCAAATATATAGCCTTTCCGGAAAATCAGCTGATACGCGATCGCATGTCGGAATATATGAGCCCTTGGTCATTATGGCCTGAGACAATTTATTACTGGATATTTTTCGGCATTTGCATAATTTCTTTGCCTGGATTTTTCAATACGGCATACTTTAAGCAAGGGATTCTTGTCGTCTCGGCTGCGCTGATCAGCCTGACCGCATACAGATATATTCCCCTGTTCATTTTGCTCGCGGCTCCTTATATTGCGTCAAGCATAGGCCGCATTTCCCGGCGCATTCAGGTCCCGCAAACAGCCGTAAGCATGACTGTGATTGCAGCCTCCCTGTTATTCCTGGTCTATGGGTTCAAGCAAAACCGGGTATTCCAGCATGGCATAATGGAAAGCAAATTTCCGGTTGCAGAAACTGCGTTGATCAAGGCAAATCACTTGACCGGCAGGATGTTCAACACCATGAATTGGGGAGGATACCTTACCTGGAACTTGTCACCCGCAGTCACGGTGTTTCTCGATGGCAGAGTGCTTGACCCGAATAGAATCGAGGCCTACTCAAATATTTTGTGGTTGACCCCCGAAGGGCGGCAATTTCTTGAGCAGGAAAGCTTCGATCTTGTATTGATACCTCCGGGTAATTCATTTACCGGCGAACGCTACCCGCTTGTTGATTACCTGCTCAACAGCCCGGATTGGAAAATTGTTTACCAAAGCAGCAGCGGCTATCTTTTTGCCAGGGCGCATGCCTCCTGAGATTTGACTCGCAGGCAGATCTTTTCCGGCAATTCTGGCGCCCATAATCGTCGGGGATTTCAGGTACAATCTTCATCAAGACTGGATTCAATCCCAAGGAATCAAATGATGAATTATGCCCTCAGAATCTTTATTGCCGGATTGATAGTGCTATTGTCTGGTTGCGCCACTCAAGTGTGGATCCCCGACTGGAAAGAGACTTCACATATCAATATTCCTCGGGCAGGCACTGCATCAGTTCTGGTAAGGGACAAGATTTATCTGATCGGCGGGGTGGACGGAAAAGACTTCCTCAACACAACCGAGTATGCGCAAATCCAGAAGGATGGTTCACTCGGACCCTGGCAATTTGGGCATGATTTGAATGAAGCCCGCGGTTTTACTGATGCGGTGGTTCATGGTGACTTCGTATATGTTGTCGGTGGCGGGAACGGCCCATTTGGCCACCATTTATTGCACTCGGTTGAACGGGCGCATATCCAGGCAGATGGTACGCTGGGGCCATGGCAAAAAGAAAAGAATGAAATGGTGGTTGCAAGACGTTGCAGCAAGATCATCGCTACCGACAAGGCGATATATTCCTTCGGCGGGTTCGGGGGTGTACTGCTTGACAGCGTGGAGTACGCCGAGATACAGGCCGACGGAAGCCTTGGGGAATGGAAACTGGATCCGAAAGTGATGACCATGCAACGCTATGTCAACACTGTGAAGAAGGAAGGCGACACGTTTTTTGTAATTGGCGGCCATGACCAATCCAAAGGGATAGGAATCACCGATGTGGAGTGGTCCCGTCCTGCTGCCGATGAAACCCTGCAAACATGGCAAGCCACTTCGCCAATGCGACAGGGGCGCTACGCCCTCTCTTCCGCTTCCTACGGCAACTATATCTACGCCTTAGGAGGTATTTCCGGGGCAGAATATCTTGATAGCATTGAGCGCACCGCCGTCATCAAGGACGGGCAACTTGAACCGTGGCAGACTGTCGCCCATCTCGATCAGCCGCGCGCAAACTTCAGCACAATTGATTACAACGACATACTTTATGTTTTAGCCGGCACCAACCGGGAAGGCTATTTATCCAGCGTGACTTACGCCAATCGAAACGCCAGCGGCGACATTGGTTACTGGGGCAGCAGGGAAGAAGCCAAAGCTGCCAAGTCACGTTCTATTGAACGCGAGAAAAAGAAATCAATGCTGCCCAATGAAGGCGTGGTGCAGGAAGTATTGCAAACGCAGGGCTATACCTATGCCAGGGTACTCAGCAAGAAGGATGGTGATGTCTGGTTGGCCGGCCCGAAGATTGCGGATCTCAAGACTGGGGATCATCTAGGTTATAGCGAGGGGGTTAGCATGCCGAACTTCTTCAGCAAAGAACTGCAGCGAAACTTCGAATTGGTGATATTTGTAGGCCAGGTCCAGAAAAAATAACCATCGCCCGCCAAGGATGTTGCTGACCTATTGGTTATTCAGGATCTGCCGATGGTTGGCTAACCACTGATCCGTCAATCTTTCCGCTTCCTTGATTTGCTCTGGAGTCATTTGAGTCACGGCATAGTTCCCGTCCTTGACGGCTTGTGCGTGTCTTGACTTCGAAATGATTACCGCCAGATTGATCCACTTAAGTGCCTGCACCCAGTCCTGTTGAACACCGAGTCCATTGCCATACAATAATCCCAGGTTATGCTGCGCAACTTCATTTCCCTGTTCCGCAGCTTTGCTGTACCACTCTGCGGCAAGTTTGTAATCCACGGGGACACCTTGCCCATTATCATACATAAAGCCGACATAGTTCTGGGCTGAGGCGTCCCCGTTTTCCGCCAACGGTCTCAACTCCTTCATCGCCGTTGAGTAATCAGCTTTTTTATAAGCGTCAACTCCTTGCTTGAAGTGGTCAGCACACCCTGCGCAGCTTATCAGGAGAACTGCCGCAAGAAGCAATTTACCGAAATTTTCGAACATCCTTAAATGAGAGAATCACAATTTTCTTTCCGCTTTTCAATTAGCCGGACGCAAGTAGGCAACTCCGCCATAGCTTCCAATCCATTTGCCGCCACCCGGGGTTGTTTCCATGGCAAATACATTATCGGCCAGCAATCCATCAGCGCTGGTCAGCACTTTGAACTTCCCGTCCTGCCATAAGGCCAATCCCTTGTTGGTGCCTATCCATATCTGACCATCCGGGTCCTTGTGCAACATGAACACATGATTGCCCGGCAACCCTTCAACTGTGGTATAGGTTTTCCACTGCTTACCGTCAAATCGCGATAACCCGCCACCCCAGGTGCCCGCCCAAACCTGGCCATCATTGCCAACCGTCAGGGCGATGATGTAATTTGGGTTGTAGGAAATATCGACCCCTCCCAGCCCCATCTCTTTCTTTTGCTGGGCATGATGTTCCGAAAATCTGCCCGGATCGTTTTTGAACGCAATGGCACTCTTGACCTTTTCGTATGGAGCCCCAATTCCTTTTTCATGATTCCAGTTGCTCCACTTGCCATTGGCAAACCGCGCTACGCCGCCTTCAGTTGCAAGCCAAATCTCACCATTCTTCCCTTCAGCCAAACCGTACACCCAATCGTTCGGCAATCCTCCATGCGTATTCTCTACGGTGAAGAGATCCCATTTTTCCGGGTCGTCCAGGTTTCCACCACGCACACGATTGACTCCAGACCACGTTGCAACCCAGATGTCACCGTTCTTGGCTTCTATCGCACCATAAACGAATGGGTCGCCTACCCCCTGGGGAATGTTGTAGTTTTTCCAGCTTACCCCGTCCGCCTGAAGCAACGACATGCCGCCGCCATAGGTGCCCACGGCAATGTGGCCCTTGATTTTTCCGACATAAAAGGCGCCGTTGGAAAGCAAGCCATTGCTGTTGTCAAAAACCTTGAAAGAGTCATCGCGGGTGTCATAACGTATGACTCCGCCACCCGAAGTGCCGATCCACATTGTTTTGCCGTCTGCATAGATAGCCTTGACATTCATATCGCCAACGCGATAGTGGGTAAACTTTTGCCTGGGATCAACCTTGAGCTTGCCTTGATGCGGTGCTTCGGCAACAGGAGAAGGTGAATGTCCACCCTGGGGTTGAGTCGCAGGTGCTGCATTTCCAGACGGGGCAGCCGGAGCGGTAACTGCTTGAGGTGCTTGTTGTGCCTGAGGCGATACCGCTGGCGCGGGCGCTTGACTGGCGCCAGTATTGCTCTTGCTGCATCCTGCAACAAACAATCCGAATATCAGGGCGGTTATCACCGCCGATTTTTTGTCGATTTGCATATTGTTTCCTATTAATGAGCCGAAGGCTACCACGAGTTATCTACCGAAACCGATTCTGGCCACACCACGCCTGGTTCCAACCCATACATCCCCATCGGGAAGTGGCGCAATTGAATAAACGGCATCATCCAGCAAGCCATCTGCCCGCCTAATTTTGTTCCAGGTTTTTCCATCGTAACGCGTTACACCGTTATCCGTTCCGAACCAGAATACGCCATCAGCATCTTGTGCGACCGAGTAAACCATGTTTCCTGAAAGTCCATCCTTGATTGTAAAATTGCGCCATGTCTTGCCATCGAATCTGGCCACACCACCGCCCCATGTTCCGGCCCAGACAGTGCCATCCTTCGCGACAATAAGGGCAAGTACATAGCTGGGATTGTAACTCATCGATCCTTCAACGCTGGTATCCAGATTATGGCGCATGCGGGTTCCCAATCCGGTATTCGGACTGGCTGGCAAACCGTTGGCATTCGGCGCTCCCAACCCGTCCTTATGCGACCAGGATTGCCAGGTTTTCCCATCGAACATGGATACGCCGCCTTCGGTGCCAAACCAGGCGCGTCCCTTGTCATCCACATCAATCCCATATACCCACTCATTCACCAACTCTCTGACATAGTTTGTGAACTTTTTGGTTTTCATGTCAAAATGGCTGGCCCCCGCCCAGGTACCTATCCACAGGTCACCCTGCTTGTCGTTGGCGAAGGAATAAACCCAGTAATCCGCAAGTCCATGCATGGGGAAATAGGTCTTCCACTTTCCTTCCTTATATCGTGAAGCTCCGCCTGCATTGGTGCCAAACCACTTGTAGCCCCTGGAGTCTATGCCAATCGCAAAAACATATTCGTTTGCCAATCCCTGATCTCGGGTAAAGGTATTGCGGGGTTTATTCGTTTTCAGATCAACTTCGATAGCCCCGGTGGAAGTACCGACCCACAGGGTATTGCTGGACTTTTCAAATTTCAATGCGCGCACAATGACATCAGGGCCGACTTCAAATGTTTCCAGTACATGTGCACTGGAACCGCCCGACGCAGCAGCAGCGCCGTTTATGATCAACAACGATGTGGCCGCAACCATTGCGGCAGTTTTCATAACATTTAGCATTAGTTCAAAGTCCTTAAAAAACTTACCACATCAAGCAGGTCGCTATCCTTGAGTATTCCGATATAAGGCGGCATCGAACCACCTCCTGACCGAATCGTGTCCACTAAAGCCTGGTCGGTTTGATCACGCATCTCAAAGCGCGCAAGATTAGGCGCTTTCTGCATGATGCTGATCCCATTAGTGCCATGACAACCAGCGCAGTTGGCGAGGTACAATCTCTGTCCATTAACCGCATCTGCGGCAAGTGCTTCTGGCGGCAACATTATCCAAATCACGCCCATGCCTACCAGTAGACCAGTGGCAATTCGATTAACCGCATTCATATTGCATTCTCCTTGATCGGCAAAGGTAGCTCGAATTCATGGGATACATTCTGGACCTTTCCCAATCGAACCTGCCTTGCCAGTGCATATCATCACAAATTTTTTGATTGTACCAGACGGCCACTCTGAACTCGCGCTGCTCAGAATACAAGAATCGCCATCCCCTGAACCTGTGGCCAACACTCAGAGGCGTCTCTTCTTTCTTTTCTTTTGCTCTTCTTCCTTTAGCCCATAGGCTTTTCTCGCGTTAGCGGCCCACATGTCTGACAATTCCTTGTCGACTGGCAGCCCATATTTTCCTTCGCGATATGCTTCTGCCAGCTTATCCATAGCCATGCCGTCCCCAATATCTTCCGCTATACTCAGCCATCTCAACACTTCTGCATCAGTCCTGTCGGCGGCTGTCAAACCCAGCCCACCATCAGCATAAGCTGTAGCGACTACTTTAATTGCGTCGGGGTAACCTTGCTCAGCCGCCCTCACCATCCACGTGCGCGCCTCAATTGGGTGAATTTTTGAATTCATATCTTTCCAATCATAATTCCCCAGATCCAGATACATCATAGCCATGTCGAATTGTGCTTCAGGATTCCCTTGTTCTGCTGCCTTGCGGTACGAGGCAACCGCTTCATCAATGAATCCGGCGCGGTTCAGAAGATCGGCATATTTCACCATTGCGCCCGTGTGTCCTTTCTTGGCCGCACGCTCAAACAACCCCTGCGCCTCCACCAATTCCTGCTTATCAAATGCAATTAAACCCGCCTGATAATCCTCTTCCGCTGTAGCGTCCGTCCTCCTGAGCAATTCCGCCGAACCCATTTTATGCATTTGGTCAATGGTAAGCGGCTTTTTCTGTTCCGCGCCAGCATTGGTTTCACCAGCCGCTGCCGATATCCAGCACATAAGAACCACCAAGCACACCCGAAGCCTACGTCCTCGCATCATGATTTCCTCCAAAATGTCCTGGCACATCGCCCAGGAATCATCGTTTGATTTGACTTGATACAAATATTAACGTTCCTCATGCAATTTCTCACAGCCTTTTGCGAACATGTTGTTCCATTCACCCCACCCCCAGTTCCTCCAATTTGCGATAGAGGCTGGAGAGTCCGATGCCGAGCCTTTGAGCGGTAATTTTCCGGTCCCCGCCTGTTTCTCCCAGAGTCCTGGCAATAATTTCGGCTTCAGCTTTCCTCAGTTGTTCCCGCAAGTCGCCAGTCCTGGCAACGGACGACGATGTATCTGCATATTTAATACCATTTTGCGACACCTCGGGTGACAAATCGACTAAAGTTATTCGCCCGCCATCAGCCAGAATATATGCACGATTAATCACATTTTCCAGCTGTCGCACATTACCAGGCCAGCTATATGAATAAAGCAGTTCTTCCGCATCCTTATCAATTTCCAGCGCCTTGCCTGAAGATGCCGCAGCGATATTGTCCAGGATATGCCGAATCAATCCACTTATATCATTGCGCCTCTCGCGCAAGGGTGGCAGGTAAATATGAAACATGCTCAGCCTGAAATATAGATCTTCACGGAATTTCCCCTCTTTGACCATTTCTTCCAGATTCCGGTTGGTGGCCGCGACAATCCGCACATCAACACCCCTCGCCTGCTCACTGCCAAGCGGACGAATTTGCTTGTCTTCAATGACGTGAAGCAATTTTGTCTGCAGATGCAGCGGCAATTCTCCAATTTCATCGAGAAATATTGTGCCGCGATCCGCTTCCGTGAATAGCCCCTTGCGCGCCTTGTCAGCTCCGGTAAACGCACCTTTTGTGTGGCCAAAGAATTCGCTCTCCAGCAGGTTTTCCGGGATCGCCGCGCAATTCACCGGGATAAATGGAAATTCTGACCGCAAGCTTTGTTCGTGGATTGCGCGAGCCAGAACTCCCTTGCCGGTACCGCTTTCCCCAGTAATCAGTACATTGCTGCTGGTAGCAGCAACCTTGCCGGCCATCCGATCGACCTGCTGCATGCAAGGGGAAGTAAAATGGTAAAAGCCGCGCTTTCCGGAGACAAGGCTGCGCAAGGCTTTATTTTCAGCACGCAGGCCCTTTATTGCCTCAATCTGCGACAACCTGTGCAGCAATTCTTCGTTATGCACGGGTTTCACAATATAGTCGGTAGCTCCCGCCCTCAAGGCTTCAACTGCGGTTTCCATTGATGCAAATGCAGTAACCATGATGAATTGCGTCTCGATGGCTGACCCGGATGCCTTGAAGCCACGCACAAGCTCGATCCCGTCGCCATCCGGCAGCCTCACGTCGCACAAGGCCACATCAACATCGCCCCGAATCAGCTTTGCTGTCGCTTCAGCTGCGGTCGCGGCTGTATCAACCGAATAACCTGCCCGGCTAACCAAGGCAGCGAGTATCTGCCTGAGCGCAACTTCGTCGTCAATCACCAGGACATGCATCTCATGCTTCCTTTGGTCTATCCTGATTTACAGGAAGCCAAATAGTCACTGTGGTGCCCATACCCAATTCGGAGTCAATTGCGATTGAGCCACTACCTGATTCAATCATTGATTTTGAAACAGCCATCCCTATTCCGCTACCCTTGCCCAAAGGCTTGGTCGTGAAATATTCCTCAAATACCCGGTCAAGCGTAGCCTTATCCATTCCCGTTCCGTTATCGGTAACCTTAATAATTACGCCATTGTCCTGGCTGGAGGTTGAAATGGTTATGCGCGGTTTGGGTGCCGATCTGCCTTCAGCCGCATCTGCAGAATTAATAAGAAGATTCATCACCACCTGGGTAATATGATCCCCGACTGCAGAGATGGCGGGAATGCTGGGGTCAAGATTAAGCACTATCTCAATATAACTAAACCGTCTGTCAAAAGTGATGAATTTGACCGTATTGCGGATCAGCGAATTTAAATCAAGTAATTCAGGCTGAGCAGACTGGGGCATCGAAAATTCGGATATTTGACGCGTGATATTCATCACCCTCTTGGCTTGCGCCAAAATAACTTCAGCTTGCTGGATGTATTCATGATTTCCAGCTAGTTGTGCATCTCCGAGTTGCGACATCGATTGCGCCGCTCCCACGATGGCTGAAAGCGGGTTATTGATTTCGTGAGCCACAACGGAGGCAAGCGAACCTACCGCAACCATTTTTTCCTTGTGGAAACGTTGCTGCCGAATGAGTTCCATCTGCATTTCATGTTGACGTAACTCGAGTTGCATCTTGTTAACGGCTTCCATCAGCGAACCGATTTCATCATATCGAGAAACAACCAGAGGCTTGCCACGGTAACCTTCAATAATCGCCAACGCACGATCCTGTACCCGCCTGATATCCCAGGTGAGCCTGGACACGAAAAGCATGATCAGCCCACCAAGAAATACCACGCCAATTGCCGCTGTAACAGACCAGACGATAGACAGCTTATCGAAGTTTTGGTGATATCTGCCAATCAGGGTGTCCTTTTGGCCCTCCATCAAAACAGTAACCTGATCCAAGCCAAGTACCAGCTTGTGCAAATTATTGCGTACCTCAGTAATAAGTTCCCGGCTCGGGGGCTTGCTCGTCAAATCGCGCAAATCTTCCCGAAGCGCAACAACATCATCGATGAGTAGCGGGTAGGACTGCGCCATCTTGGTCAAACTATCCAGCACTGCCTCGACTTGAACAGCCACACTGCGTGTAGCCGTATTTATACCAGCGGGGGAATCCAATGCGCCCGAATAATAGTTTTCATTTGCGATTAAAATTGCGCGGGTCACCAACATATTAAGCCCCAGCTGGTGCTCCTCATCCAAATGGATCGATTCCAGTTGCTGGAGGTCAGAATACAGGGCATTTCTGTCCCTGCTCATGATGAAACCGGCTGTCAGAGTATATATCAGGAAAATGACCATCACCCATACGCCTTTGGTCCTCAAGGACAGCCCGTTAAACATGCCTGGCTTTTTTTCAATTCCAACCGGCGGGAAACTTTCTGCCAAACCAGCCAGCTCCGCTTGTGGGGAAATGTTCATTTGTTCGTTATGTGACGCATTCATGCTTTTTTATCGGGTAGATACCTTTTCATACGTTAATGCGGTGCAATTTTCCAATTCTTTTGACCCGCAGGACATGTACAATCTCAGACAGTTTTGATTCTGCGCACCTTCAGCAAACTTTCGATTTCTTCAATTGATTGCGGCTCCACCCAATTCCGCTCGCCTACAACAATACGGGCAATGGTGCGTTCCCTTGTAAGAAGATAAGTCATCGGGAAACCGGGGATCCGCAGGATCTC
>JBAUUR010000150.1:0-10646 GCA_049582805.1 Gallionellaceae bacterium
CCAAATCGATGCCAATTGTCGTAATCTTCATGTTGGACGCCCTTTCTATTTTAGTGGTAGTAAAGCCCCCACTACTTTGGCACTCAGATGCCGTTTTAGGAAGTGGGCGTCCATTCCATTATGGGGGAGAACGTACCTGTTCTGGGGGCTGAATCGTTCATGACTCCGGCCTTTAACCTAAACATTTAACTCTGCTCTTTTCTTTTCTTTGAGAAAAATCGACTGACTGGTCAGGGTCGTTAGTGATGGTTGGCGAATGGCAGGTTCCTGGCGGCGCAAATCTTTTTATCCCACCGGCTGCTTTACGGCAAACAATCTCGCAAGTTGAACTGCTGCAAGGTGCGAATTGCGGTGACTCAAATTTTCTTAATGGTGTAAATCTAAGCATTCTAGATTTTCCTCTCGTTGCTTCAATACCATACCCAATCGACCAATTTCATTATTGGCGTCTTGTAACCTCACGGTTAGTGCCAGCTTTCCATCTTCCATTCGTTCAATTATCAGTTGCAATCTACCAACCTCGGTCTCTGCAGAATGGAGCTTTATGGTTAATCCATCTTTATCCTTGCCAAGCTCTTCAATACGAACAGTCTGGTATATATCCCTACGACCTAGATAGCTTTCAGTAGTCATGGCGCCTTACTCCTCTGTGGGTTTGGAATCGGATGGTAATGTCAAACAAGCTACTCCTATTTTTCAATTATTCATACGCATTATTTTGACTTGGCAGACAAAGCACTAGAGGACGCTGTGGGGCTCAAGCCAGTGAGTCTGTTGCTTCGCACACCAATCAATTAATTTAACACCCAAAACGGGCGCCAATACCATAGCATTCGATCGACAGAATCTGCATCGTCCGGCAGCGCACCAGTTGCATACGTTTGCGCGCGAGATCTCGTGTTGCACTCAGTTCCCGAGGGAAGACATAGCCCTCAGATGACAATCCAAAACCAGCAGATGTGCAAGGCAGGTTGCATCGGCAAAGTATCCGCTGTATTTCAGTCCTTCATATTTCTTGATCGCCGATGGATTCGCCAGGTGCACCTGATACCAAGCATCCATCAATCCATCCACCAGCCAATACCAGTTGTACGCTGATTCGACCACTACTCCGACTGTCTCGTCCCGGTGCGGTGCCAATGCCATCAGAATCTGCGCAAGATCATTTGCCAAACGTTTCTGAAAAATCACCCGATCTTCTTCGTCGCTCACTACCACCACGCTGTTGTTCGAATGCAAATCAATCCCGATATATTTATTCATGGCGCTCTCCTTAAAATAAAAGGGTTCAAGCACCTTAACTTTACACCGCACGTCCGTAGAACGAAGCGGTGAGGTTGGCTTTATGATTCTCACCTAAGATTGTCAGGTGCTTCCAATATTAAGAAACACGGTTCATCCCCTCGCGCATGGGGATGAACCGTTGATCAGGATTTACCCCAGCGCATCACGTGCCGCGGGTGATGCTTCACGCTGGCAGGCGGCCGGCAGCGCGTGCAGAAAATCTGGCGAGTGGCGGCAGGAGACGTATTACAACGCGTCGTGAACGTTGGCAATGAAATCCTGTTCCCCAATCAAGCCCATGGGCATGTGGCCGGTTGGTAAAGTTGCGCCAATTCTCCCGCTGAACCGGGTAAATCCGGAGGCAGATGCGACTTTGCTGCATCCCGCGATCTATGGCTAAATAGTCGCCTGAATCAGATGGGTTTTGAGCTAGATGGAAGCACTGCTGCAACAACATCTTCAGGACAGTGGCGATCCAGCAACGCTGATCGCCGCACTGGCCGCCAAAATTCGCCCGCCAAAAGCTCGCGACGCCGACCATGCCGCGCAAATGATACAGGTGCTTTGCCACACCCTCGGAAGGCGGCTGGAATTGCGCACAGCCCTGTGCGATGCGCTGTTCGAGCTGCTCAGCACGCGCAAGCCGGTCTCGCTGTATGTTGAATCCGGGGTTTTGCCCAACACCGGGTTTTTTTCCGAACTGCGTCGGCGGATCAGTCATAAGTTGTTGCCGGACGCCATAGACACCGGCTATCTAAAGGATATTTTTGCGCTGATTTTTATCCGACAGGATGACGATGTCTGGGTGTCAGACGTGCCGGATGCTTGCTGGCTGGAATTGCTGGCGACGCTGCGTTTTGACGAACAGTCGACTGATGGTGGTTTGCCTCTGCGATTGCGAAGTATTCTGGATGCGGTACTCGTGCTTTCCTACCGGATCTCGTCAATCGGTCTGGAACCGGAGTTAATCCGCAACGAGCCTGCGCTGGAAGATTTTACCTCACCTTTTCTCACCCAGAATGACGAGGTGGGTGAATATCTGGAGCAGTTTGCGCTGGTTTGGCAGAACGCTGAACTTGAAATGCGGGACGAAAAACATATTCTCGTTCTGCTCGATCAATGTTCGCAGGTGATACAGAAAGTCCGGCGCACCGCCTCCCGCTTTGGTACCAGCATCAGCCTGACGTTTTTACTGCAGCGCCTGACGCAGCAAATGGAGCGGATGGAAGCCTTGCTCGCCATCCTGGCTGAATTGCGGCAGGATAAAACCGGGCTTAGCGCGCAGCCGTTATTTGTCAGTCTATTCAAAACACTGGTCAGCGGCGAATGTCACAAAAACGACGTGCGCCAGTACTGGCAAGAAAGTCTGGAACTGCTGGCACTGCGTGTGACGGAAAATGCCAGCCGTACTGGTGAGCACTACATCACCAGTACACGAGCTGAATATTTCATTCTGCTACGCTCTGCCATGGGGGCGGGCTTGGTCATCGCTTTCATGGCGGTACTCAAGCTGCTCGCGGCCAGACAGCAATGGCCTCCGTTGACAGAGGCCCTGGTATTCAGCCTCAATTACGGTCTGGGCTTTATGCTGATCCACATCCTGCACTTTACCGTGGCTACCAAGCAGCCTGCGATGACGGCATCTACCATCGCCGCCAGCATCAGCGAAAGCGGCGGCAAAAACAGCGATCTAGAATGTCTGACCAGCATCATCGCGCAAACGCTGCGTAGCCAGCTGGCCGCCATTCTCGGTAATGTGCTGGTTGTGGTGCCAATGGCGATGCTAATTGCCTGGGGCGTTTTTGCCGTTTCCGGCACGCATTTCATCACACCGGAAATAGCCCATCATTTGCTGGCTGACACCGACCCCATCCATAGTCCGGCTGTTTTTTATGCGGCCATTGCCGGGGTATGCCTGTTTTTATCCGGCCTGATCGCCGGTCATTACGACAATCTCGCGGTGTACAACAAAATACCGCAACGGCTGAAGCAATTGCGCTGGCTGAGGCGTTTGTTGGGACAAGCCCGCTTGGCACGTGTGGCGAACTATGTGGAAAACAATCTCGGTGCGCTGGCCGGGAATTTTTATTTTGGCTGCATGCTGGGCGGTATGACCGCCATCGGGGTATTGTTCGGCCTGCCGGTGGATATCCGGCACGTCACCTTTTCCTCCGCCTATCTGGGATTCTCGCTGGTCGGGCTGGATTTCACGCTGGCACCGCAGGAGGTTTTACTCGCCGTGCTGGGCATTGCGCTGATTGGCCTGACAAATCTGATGGTCAGCTTTACTCTTGCGCTGTCGGTGGCGTTAAAAGCCCGTAAAGTGACTTTTGCGCATTGGGGCACGCTGCTGCAAAGTTTGGGCAGGCGCTTCGGGCAACAGCCTAGGGAATTCTTATTGCCGCCAAAAGTGGATGTTGCCGAGCCCGGGAAGACATCTGAAGCACCTCCAAGTTAGCTTGTCATGCCAAAGTGATGCAAGCTTTCTGTCTTGAACGTGCCAAAAAAGCTGTCCATCGGTACGTTGTCCCAGCAGTTTTCTTTTCGACTCATCGATGTCTTCATGCCATAGGTGACTTTCAGTGCACGGTATGCGCTGCTGCAGTATTGGCTGCCACGGTCAGAGTGGTGCATCAAACCAGGCTTGGGTTTCTTGCGCCAATACGCCGCACGCAATGCATCCACCACTAGGGTTTTCACTACGGTTCTAGGTGTCAATCAGATCAGGTTTGAACGTCTGATATCGATGAAGTGGAAGGGCGACTTATGTGTCGCGCGCTGTAGATACCAGCATTCGCTTCAGGCGATAAAAATAGTAAAGGCAGATTCTTAATCCCAGTTGCAGCTTTGGGTCAACAGTTAGTATGTGCGTATGCCATTACCCTCCATTTGACGCAGACCCCGATAGCGGTCATCCGGCAGTATTGCGTCCCGTACCGAAAAAATAAGTCCCACTTAGTGGCAGCCTCTTTCTGAAGAACCGATTAACGGGGAACAGGCTCGTGTATCTTTTCGTTGATCATGGAAGGAAGATTGGAAAATTCCCATGTTCCTGATGCCGTTTAGCCAATCTGACAAACCGGTAAAGATGTTTAGTTGCAATTGTTCAAGCTACGCGTCATTGCGAACTTTTTCTGTGCGGTACCGTACCACCGTTATCGAGTATCAACACGACAACGGCTATATGCTACGAATTCGGCGAGTAGTTCCGTTACGTCTATTTCCCCACGAATTGCATCAAATCGCTGCTGTATGTCATGGAAAATGGCGCGTTGGCCGAAATCACCGCAATCGGCAATGAGGATATCATCGGTATGGCCGTAATCATGGGCGGCGAAACTATCGCGAACCGGGCGGTATTGCAGAGCGCGGGTTACGCCTACCCGTTGCGCACCCCCTTGGTAAAGCAGGAGTTTGGCCTGAACGGGCCGCTGCTGCGCCTGTTGCTGCGCTATACCCAGGCGCTGATCACCCAGATGGCACAGACGGCCGTCTGTAACCGGCATCGTTCTCTGGATCAGCAACTTTGTCGCTGACGGCTGCTGAGCCTCGACTGGCTCTCCTCTAATCAGTTGGTCATGACCCAGGAATTGATTGCCAACATGCTGGGCGTGCGTCGCACAGGCGTTACGGAAGCTGCAGGAAATTTGCATGAAGCGGGATTGATTGAATACCGTCGCGGCAACATCACGGTGCTGTACCGGCCGGGATTGGAGAAGCGGTCTGCGAGTGCTATCAGGCAGTGAAGTTGGAATTCGCCTGCTCCCAGATATCTCCCGCACGCGCCCGAAGTGGCATCATGCATCCAGCTTTCAATAAACACTCGGTCAAGCAGGTCAGATGCCCTGCTTGCCCAAAGTGCGTTGCCGCACAGAATTAATGTGATCGCCGGTGCAAACTATGCTTCGTCGCTCAAGACAACTTGAGCCCCAAATCAATAACTGATAATCAAGTTCAATAACTGAAAGGAAACAACATGAGTACTACTACTTCTATTGAAAGCCGTTTACACGCTGGCGAAACGATGTCGCCCGTGAACACGGGCTTTCTTTATAAAACCATCGCAATTTATCCGGATTTTGCCGACGTCAGCAACGCCCTTGCCTTGTTGAATAATGAGGGTTTCACGAACGACCAAATCAGTTTGCTCGGACGCGAGCAGGATGATTGGCAGGAACGGCTCGGCGCCAAATGGGAAGCACTGCATACCGCAAAAGGCGCCCTGGGAGGCGCGGCTTTGGGCGCTATTCCGGGACTGGTTCTTGTCGCTGGTGTCGCCTTGACCGGTGGCGCTGGATTGCTGGCGGCGGGGCCTATGGTTGTCGCCTTGGAGGCGCTTGGTATGGGGGCGTTCGGCGGCAGTGTGTTAGGCGGCGCAACGAACAATCTCGACAGCACCGAAAAGGAAGTTAATGTGGAATTGGAAGTGGAGGAAGCCATTGGTCTTGGCCAATGGGTGATCATAGCCCATAGCCATGACGAAACCGAAGCGTTGCGCGCACAGGCGTTGCTCCCCAACAGCCGCATCGTTCTGGAAACCGAACCAGGTGCTGAGCCGAATTGAAAACAGATTTTGCCGGAAGCTGAACAATTGTTTCACTTATCGGCCAATAATAAACGCATACCGCATCGCCCCCGGCCAGCACCTTAAACTTATTCAAGGATGCATCATGAAAAAATCGAACATCAATATCGGAATCGGCGAGAAAGACCGCAAAAAGATTGCAGACGGGTTGGCGCGTATGCAGGCTGATACCTACACACTGTATCTCAAGACGCACCATTTCCATTGGAACGTGACCGGGCCGATGTTCCAGACACTGCATCTGATGTTTGAAACTCAATACAACGAGACATGGTTGGCGGTGGATGTGATCGCGGAGCGGATCCGCGCGCTGGGATTTCCCGCGCCGGGCAGCTCGGCAGAATTCGCCGCGCTCACCGAAATCAAGGAAAGCAGCGGTGTGCCGAATGCAACTGACATGATTCGACAGTTGGTGGAAGGGCAGGAAACCGTGGTGCGCACGGCCCGAACCGTGTACCCGGTTGCCGAGGCGGCAGGCGACCAACCCACCGCCGATATGCTGACGCAACGCATGATGGTGCATGAGCAAAACGCATGGATGTTGCGCAGCTTGCTGGAAGAATAAATTTAACTCCGGCCCCATGGGCGGTTTCGTTCATATTTTTCTGGTTACCCGCTGGTACGTCATGATCTGGGCCGGCTTAGTGGCGGCTGTGGTGTCCACCCCAATCCAGATACTGCTCTGGCCGATCTTTACCGATGACTTCCCCGCCATCCTGTACCGCGATGGACGTCTGACTGCAGCGATAGTGCTGGGTGGCAATGTATTGCCTCCGCCGGCGACATTCGATGCCGGTATCATGCTGACGGCCACGCTTATCCACTTTATGCTTTCCATCACTTATGCCGCTTTGCTGATATTACCACCCGCCCTAAATTTCTTGTGCGAGTGTTGTTGCACAGTTCCGCCATGGCTATGCAGCGTATTGTGGCGACAAATGGCAAACAAAATCCTTGTACGCCAGCATTGTTGTTCCATGTAAGGAGGTAACATGCAACATGTTTACGACTATGTGATTGTGGGCGGGGGGCTGGCGGGTGCTTCAGCGGTGCAGGGCATACGCGAGCTGGATGCGGCGGGGAGGATACTGCTGGTGGGCGAGGAAAATCACTTGCCCTACGACCGGCCGCCATTATCCAAGAAGCTGTGGTTCGGCAAACAGAAGGTGGAGGACATCTACCTCCACGACCGCTCGTTCTACGACAAGCACGCCGTTACGCTGGCGCTGGGCGCAAAGGCGGCGCGGCTTGATCCCGATGCAAAGACGCTAACCACCGCCCAAGGCGAGACTTACGTCTATGGCAAGCTGCTGCTGGCGACAGGCTGCAAGCCGCGGCCGCTGACCATTCCCGGCGGCGATCTCGATGGCATCAGTTACTACCGCAGTCTGGACGATTACCTGCACACACGGCGAGCAGCCGCGGAGGGCAAGTCCGCAGTGGTGGTCGGCGGCGGCTTCATCGGTTCGGAGCTGGCCGCTGCGCTCAATATCAACAAGCTGCATGTCACCATGATTTTCCCCAGCGCCCTTCTATGCGACCGGGTGTTGCCAGACTACCTGGGACGTGCCGTGCAGCAGCGCTATGCCGAGAAGGGCGTCAGGATACTGGCGTCAGACAAGCCCGTTTCTTTCAGCAAGAATGGCAGCACGTTCATTACCCGCACCGAGCAGGGCGAGATGATTGAGTCGGATATCGTGATCGTCGGTGTAGGCGTCATCCCGGAGATGGATCTGGCCAAGAGCGGCGGGCTGGAGGTGGGCAACGGCATCGTGGTGAACGAATATCTCGAGACTTCCCGGTCGGATATTTACGCCGCCGGAGACAATGCCTTTTTCCCTTACCGGGTGCTGGGACAGCCGATGCGCATCGAGCACTGGGATCACGCACTCAACCAAGGGAAGTGGGCCGGGCGCAACATGGCCGGCGCGCATGAACCCTTTACCTATCAGCCGTATTTTTTCTCAGATCTGTTCGACTTTGGCTATGAGGCGACCGGCGATGTCGATTCACGTCTGGAAACTTTCGCTGACTGGCAGAATGAAAACGATACCGGTGTCATCTACTATCTGCGCGATGGGATGGTACGAGGTGTGATGATGTGCAATGTGTGGGACAAGGTAGAGATGGCGCGCGAACTCATTATAAAGGGGGAAAGGATGACCCCGGAAAAACTGCGCGGCCTTATTCGTTAGGTTGCGCTGATGGATTTTGCTGGCGGCTATCGGACAGGAGCCTTAAATGCCCATCTATGTTGCACGAGATAGGGCAGCAGCAGAATGGATGCATGAAGCGGGAATGATGCTCATGTCAGCCCACGGGCCATGAAACGTTTGATATAAGGCGCAAGATAAATAAAGTCCGGTATTAACAAATGGTGACTGATGCGACAAGCAATAGCGCGATGAGGGTACTGGTGATATTGGGACATCCGCGCAGCCCCAGTCTGTGCTCCGCTCTGGCTGACGCTTATGGACAGGGCGCCCGGGCAGCGGGTATGGAAGTCGAAAATGTCGACTTGGCGGCCATTAGCTTCGACCTCGATGTACACACGCACTCGCCTTGTGACCAGGACTTGGAGCCCGATCTGCAACGCGCCCGGCGACTTATCGGATGGGCAGAACACATAGTCTTTATTTATCCCGCTTGGTGGGGGACCGGTCCGGCCCGGCTTAAGGGTTTTCTTGATCGTGTGCTGCTGCCGGGATTCGCGTTCCGCGAACGCGTCGATGGTCGTTTCGAAGGCTTGCTAAGTGGGCGAACGTCTCATCTCATCACTACTCTGGATATGCCACCTTGGGTATATCGCTTTATTTATCGTGCTCCCGGTCATAATGCGATGAAGCGCTCCTCTTTGGGATTCTGTGGCATCGCGACAACACGCATCCTTGCTCTGGGCCCGGTAAAGGATTCCGAACCGGCACAACGTACCCATTGGCTGGAACAAGCACGCGGACTGGGATTTTCGTTACGCAACGGTCCGCGCAGTTGCGTCGGTCGTGCTTCCTTCAAAGTCAAGTCTTGGCTCAAGGCGCTGCGGTTGCAGTTCTATCCGATGACCTTGATGGCCTATACGGTGGGCGCATTGGGCGCCGCGGCGGTCAGGGGCGAGTGGAATTCATCGATCTTCTGGCTGGGCTATGCCTGCCTGTTCTTCGGCGAGGCTGCCACCGTGTTCACCAATGAACGTTTTGACTACGAAAGCGACCGACGCAACCTTAACTTCGGGCCCTTTACCGGCGGCTCGCGAGTGCTGGTAGAAAGTAATCTGAGCTTTCGTGAACTACATGCAGGTATCCTGCTTGCGCTGGTGGCCACTGCGGTATGCGCGGGTTTGCTGATAGACAGACTTGCGGGCGCGGCCGTGCCGCTTGCCATCCTGATGATGGCAGTGCTCGGGCTGGGTTATACCGCGCCGCCGCTAAAACTCGTTTGGCGCGGCTGGGGCGAAGTGAATGTTGCATTTACCCATAGCCTAGGGGTAATCCTTTGCGGCTATCTATTTATGGGAGGCGCATGGGACAATTCTTTTCCATGGCTAATCAGCCTGCCGCTCTTTCTGGCGGTGCTACCGGCCATCATACTATCAGGCATTCCCGACTTCGAAGCAGATAAGCAAGCCGGCAAGCGCACTTTGGCGGTGCGTCTGGGCTTAGGGCGGGCATTGCTGCTGTCGATGGCGATGGTTGCCGCCGCACCTTTTGCAGTGGTACTGATCAAGGACATGCCGGCGCTGCGCGGCAGCTTGCAGGGACTGCTACCGTGGGTATTGCCGCACGCTGTGCTGCTGCTGTTCCTGCTTTACCGCGAATGGCGGAGGCAGTTATGCGAACGCATAGACGGACTGATGGTGGCGGCACTGATCTATCTGGTGTGGTTCGGTTTAATCCCGTTGCTGCATTTGTTCTAACGCGTGCCGATTATCGCTCCACTGACCGACCGCTTTGCAGAAAAACGAAGGGTGGGTTTGTGTCGAAGGATAGGGGTAGGAAACGGCGATCACCGTCCCCTCCCTCCGAACCCGGTGTGCGGTTGTCCCGCGACGGGCTCTCCAGTCAGTTGTTTCCTCATCGGGATTGGCGCGCCAATCTGTGGGCTTTGTGCATCGTGAACAGCCCAAGATCAGCGAAGAAGGCATTCGGCCATTGTTTGTGATCGCGTAGGCATCGACCTTGACCCGGTCGGTGCTTCTGCCGTCGCAGTATTGCCCGCAATCGACGACGAACAAAGCCGTCGATTGACGAGAAGGTGAACCGATGGGCATGTTTGAAGTAGCCGTACCAACCTTTCAGAGTCGGATTGAGAGCTGCAATTACGTAACCAATAGAGTTTCCCTCGTTACGCTTCGTCTTGATGCGGATTTTATCCCGCAAGGACATCAGACTTTTCTTGCGCACCCAACGCTGCCCTGCTTCAAACCGGTAACCCAGAAACTCAAACCCTTGACCCTCTACCCGGCAATCCCCAACATGGGTCTGGTCCGGATGAAGCGTCAATCCGTTCGCACGCACCCAAGCACGCATGCGGGCCAGCGCAGATTCCGCTTGTTCCCGACTGCGACGTAATACCACGGCGTCATCAGCATATCGCACCATCACCAGCCCGGCTTCACGCATTTCTACGTCAAGCTCGTGCAGGTAAATGTTGGCGAGCAGAGGGCTGATTACTGCCCCTTGCGGACTACCCGAAATCGGCGTCCATCGCTTCATGTCTTCCATGATGTCTTGCTTGAGAAACCGCTGAACGAGCTCCATCACCCGACCGTCCGCAATCCGAT
>JBAUUR010000151.1:0-12198 GCA_049582805.1 Gallionellaceae bacterium
ATCTTGTTGGTTGTAGAGTAGTGACAGCGCAACGAAGCCGAGCGTCTTTCGGTAGTCCATGCTCAGGAATTTCTCGACGGCTTCGTCATCAAATTCGGCAATACGTCCGCGCTTGGTCATCTGCGACACAAGTAGCTTCGAAGGGAAGAGGTGCGTTCTTGCGGACCCTTCCCGTAGAATATTGCGCGACATGCCGATGGTTACATTTGCTGTGCCGCCAAAAATACCGTTGAGCAATGCGCTCGCCAGCCAGCGCCGGATACGCTCTATATTCTCAGCACTATCGACAAGACCGTTGCCATCGAGCCGATAGAAATAGTAGGCGATGGGCATGACTGCGTTCATGCTGGTCAGATTATGGGCGTCGATTCCGAACAGATTGACTGTTCTGAATGCTTTTTCGATTGCCTGCTTGATTCTGGGCCAATTGTTTTCAATTTGCCCCAGATTGTCCCGCGTGAAATTCTCTACCTTGAAGCCATAGTCGAGTTCTGACAAGACCAAGCCAGAGCGCAGAATAAAGTCCCTATCGACAGCATTCTCCTTTTCGAGCCGCGTATTCAGATGCATGACAAACTGGTTGATCTCGTCTCGTGCATTCAGCGTTGACCACTTCAGCGTCACCATCGACATTAACAGGTCAGATTTGCTGAGCTTCGTTCCACCATCGTTGGCGCGGATGAAAATGTCGAGAACCTTATCGTAGGACTGGCTTGGCTCCGTGTAGTAAGAAATTGTTTCCTCGCGCCAGATCACCCTGTAAATTCGCTCAAGATTGCGGCGGCATACCTTACGCTGTTCCGGCGTAATTGCCCCAGCGTCGTCCAGCACCTCTTCCAGCATGTCGTCAAAAACATCCAGGTCTGAGCAAGACAGGATGCGTCCCACACGAAACCAGTAATGATTGGCGGAGTTTTTCGGCAGGCTCTCCACGTTGAAAAACTTGAAGCCGTATGCAATATCCTCAAAATAGTCCTCTTCCTCGGCTCCGCCGGGGTTTGGGTCTTTCATGAGATCGAGAAACAATGCCTGGCTCACCCAGGCGTAGGGGTTGTTCTTGCGTTGATGCTTCATCTTGACCGTATAAGTGCCTTTGATACCCACCAGCAAGGACGTGAGGCGCTGCTGGCCGTCGAGGACGAGCGTAATGTCCCCATCACCTGAATCTACCTTCTCATCGTGAATTTCGCCGAACTTGAAATCCTGAATGAACTTGTAGATTTCCCAGCTCTGCCGGTTCTCAGCCTTCAAGTTCCAGAACAGGAACGAACTGATCGGATATCGGTAGTCCGCGCATGGGATCAGTCCTTGCTCAATTTTTACTCGTGCCGAAGAAAGTGTGTACGGCCGCTGCCGCGAAAGATGATGCCGCATCAACCAGACGTACTCGTCGTAAATGGATGCAATCCAGGACCATCATTTCAGTTAAACAGATCCATACAGTGTGCCCAGGACTTCATGTAGGCGTCTTGCAGATCGCTGGCCTGGTCGAACCCGTAGTTGACTGCCCAGATTTGAGCTTGCCTGTTTTTTTCGTCAGCATAATGACCTGTACTAACCATGTTGGTGAAGTATTCTCTGGTCCAGTTGTGAGTAACGCCAGCTTTGATGTTATAGGCGATCTTTCCGGCCTGTCCGGCATAATCACACATATCCTGGATGACAACGGCGTTGGAATAATCACCGCCGGCGAGGGCGGTGTTTGACAGCGCGAGCGCCAAGGCAAGCGCGACGAGGCTTCTTTTCATAATGGCTCTTCTCCTTATATTAGAGTTCTTATATGTATCAATTAGTGCGTGGCCATTAAGTATACAATAACCCAAAGTTTGAGGTGTGAAGACCACCCTCAGACACCATTTCGGAGAACGAGTAAGGGAGTTGCGACTCGCTGCTGGCATGTCGCAGGAGGCGTTTGCGGACAAGTGCGGCTATGCCCGAAGTTATATGAGCCGTGTCGAACGTGGGCTGGCCAACCCCTCGCTGGGTATGGTTGAAGTGCTTGCTGTTGCGTTGGGGGTCGAGGTTAAGGAGCTTTTCGAGACTACCGGCCCTGTACTACCATCAGCTAAGGCAAAGCCACCTGCGATTCTCGTTCCATTCGCTAATGACGGTTCTTGCTTTAATCCAACGCTACGCCGTCCCAGAGCTGGAACATTCACCGTCGGCAATAAAGGGAAGCTAGTTAGATTTGACACTTTTGACGCCGCGCTTGATTACCTCAAGACGATGGATACCGCCCGCTGGGAACGCCCCGGCAAGGCAGGCAAGGGGGGGATAGTTACCGGGGTGCGTTGGGATGAATTACCCAAGAAGTATTCGACGCCCTAAGCTGCATGACTACTATAATAAACCTGTGTGCAGATGCTTCAGCTTGCTCAGGTGGTTCGAGCTTGGGATTGCGGCTCCGATCTGCGGGGCGTTGGAGATGGTCATGCCTCTATAAGGATCCGAAAGCGATGATCCGCCAGACTTCCCTGTATAAGGATATTCTAAATTCCCGCATGGAATGAGGAAGGCATTATATTGGCGGTTCCACTTTTGCCGTTAGACTTCGCTTCCCTTATACAAGCATCTCGCCTTCACGATGGTGAAACTATCCTGGTTATTTATGGATAGGCTGCCTGCCAATTTATTTGACGCGCAGTTAATCTTCCAAAGAAAGTGGCGGCGGTAGCTCCCATTTTTGTGATCTTGGGTTGCTTGGTTTTGCCCGATTAACGCCTTCTGGCTTCCGGATAAATACTTCACTTCCCTATAAGCATTGAGCAGATCCGATTTAGCCGGAACTTGGGGTGAACTTGGGGTGAACTTGGACCGAAGTTAGACCGAAGTTATGTATTGATTACTATAATTAAAACAGATGGTTACGCCATATTGAAATTTATAACAATAGAGAGCCATTTGAACACCAAGTCATTGCCCATTATTTCAGCACAGCAATCTCGTAAAAGCGCGCCAATAGTTGGTTTCAGGCATATTTTGCCTTTCGCAGACTTTCTGCGCCCAAAACTCTTATATCAAGAAATTGCCTCCATGTTTCTCCCTGAAATCGGGTAGAGATACATTCAGCCCATGACGATTTGTCTGCCAGCCATATCCGGCAAGGCTATAGTGTGAACGTGTGCCTTCTGTTGAACCAGATCAACGCGAGGAGGCCCATTGTGGTCTATAGTATCGGTGCGTTTCGGCATCCGGAAGGAAGGGAGAGATTGTCATGAATGCTTTGACCAAGGTTGCACTCGGCATGATGGGGCGGTTACGGCCTAAACCTGCCAAGGGGGAATCGGCAGCTTCGATTTCATTACCGCCTGCTGCAAAACACGGCGGTCTTCCATTGATGGAAGCACTGGCCAGACGTCGCTCGTCTCGTGACTTTGCGAGCACCCCATTACCTTTGCCGCTGCTTTCAGATCTGCTCTGGTCGGCCTATGGAATGAACCGGGCCGACGGCGGACGCACGGCCCCCTCGGCGTTGAATGCCCAGGAGATTGACATATTCGTTGCGTTGTCTTCCGGAGCGTACCTCTATGATGCTGCGGCACATCAATTGGACCTGGTGGCAGCGAGCGACCTGAGGAGAGTCACGGGTTACCAGGACTTTGTAGATGAAGCGCCACTGGATCTGGTGTATGTGGCCGACCACTCGCGGATGGGCATGGTGCCCGTAGCGCAGCGCGAGTCCTATGCGTCAACTGCGGTGGGCGCAATCGCCCAGAATGTCTACTTGTTTGCTGCCAGCAATGACATGGCCACAGTTATACGCGCATGGATCGACCGTGCAGCGATTGCCGATGCGCTTGGGCTGACGCACGACCAGCAGGTGTTGCTGTCACAGACAGTCGGGTAAGGGCGTCTAATTGCAGCGAACTATGACCCGAGGTTTGCATTGAATTTTGACCCACCCGTTGTGAGCCGAATTATGGCTCAGGTTGCAGATAGTTTCCTAGACTTGGCTTCCTTTCGATTCTTGGTGGTGTTGTGGCGAAAGCGATAGCTGTCGTTGCCGGTCTCGACGATGTGGCAATGATAAGTGAATAAAGTATGGAAAGCTGCCGCTCGGCCTAAGTTTGTGACCAATGGCCGGTAACGAATCTACACCGGCCGCCTGTGTCAATCAGCGCCAAGGGCAGCAATGGCCGAGGAGTGAGCCTTCATGGCGATTCTTCTGGCGGTCTGTTCCTGGCGCAAAGTGTGAATTAAGCCGGGTTCTTCAAAGCGGGCAACCATTAATTACAAGCGCAGACTGTGGGTTGTCGATGTTGATACGGGGAGATTGATTGTATCACTGAGAAAATTGTTATCGATTTGCAGCGCCTCGCAATAAACGACATTTCCATTAGCGGGGTTCGTAATTTTCACGATGGAACGTGCCGGAAGACATGAGTCTTGCAGCCAGACCCACCCCTGCTGCGTATCTTCGCGGAGTGCCGCAAATAGCTTCATAGTGGTATATCCTACGGCCTATAGCCAAACAGGGAGGCGACTACACCTACCAGGGTTGCTGCGAGCACAGCACCAACAATAGCAAAGACTATGGCTAAAACTATTCCGCTTATGTCATAACCGTATAGCCAGCCATATTTACCGCCTACCGCAAGCGCAGCGAGGTAGGCGGCCATGTGAAAAACACTTGGTTTGCCGGGTTGCCCCATGATTTTATCCTTTCATATCACCAATGATATGCGGGGTGTTTAGCCTAGCGTAAAAGTAAGGGGCTGCGCGCTTTTGCGCAGTCCCGCTTGAACGTGGTTTAGAGGGCGTTAGCATTTGTATTTGCGAAGAACGGCCAAGCTGGCTCGCCTCCAGGTTGCTCAGGAAATGCCTTTACTGAACCTTCAAGCTCTGGCCACAGCTTCATGTGCGAAGAGTCGGCGTAGATTGAGACGCACAGACGACAGATACCAAATGGTACGAACGCGGTTATAACCGTCTCATACCGGCTCTTCGCTCCGATGATTGGCGGGGGCTCAAGATACGAGGTCTTGTTGAGGTAGAACATAGATCCGAACGGAACAAAGGGGTTTGAGCCAACTTCAATTACGATGTCCGTGGGCTTTGGGGTTTTGTGTGAAATTGGGTAACGAGTTGGATGCGTAGGTAGAACAGCGACGAGCGGCAGGGTATTGAAGCCATCCTTGGGCGGGGCGATCATGTAGCGCTCTCGACGTCCGTCCATGACCGTACGTTGGTTGACGACACCGGAACCGTGAATAGAGTTTTTGTGTTCAAGCTCATCGGGGTTCATCGGGCGGCCATCCCGAAGTGGTTCAACACGTTTACCTTCTGTCGCTGAACTAATGGCCGTACCGGCATAGCCCTTACGAAATAGCTTGTTATTGGAACTGCCGAAATAAATGCTGTGGTCGTCGGAATACTCAAACCAATAGAACGACCGCAGGGTGTGCGAATCTGAGATAAAGACACGGCAAGTGCTCCGCACGATTCAGCCCTCTAACTATAAATTATGCGGCACTTCTGCCGCATATCCCGGTAGCAAGTGCCGCATAACCTGGATTGGTTTCACCATCTTCTCGTTTCGCATAGAGTTCAAATATACAAACACGGCGACAAATAAATTGGGGTCAAGATAATGCGGGAAGATGGAAAAAGCAAATTCCTGGATGAAGTCAAGGGCAGGCTGCGCTTCAAACATTACAGCTTGCGCACCGAACAGGCCTATGTCGGTTGGATCAGGCGTTTCATCCTGTTCCACCGCAAGCGCCACCCGCAGGAAATGGGGGCGGAAGAGGTGACGGCGTTCCTGAGCCATCTGGCGGTGCACGGCGGCGTGGCCGAGGCCACGCAGAACCAGGCACTGTCGGCCCTGCTGTTCCTATACAACGAAGTGTTCGGGCAGGAGTTGCCCCGGCTTTCCAATGTCGAGCACGCCAAGGCGCTTGCCCACGGTGTTGACGGTTGACGAAACCAATCGTGCTGGCGTGGACCGTTAATGAGCTTCACGGCATCCCCTGCATTGAGCTTGAAGATGCCGGCACACCCCGGCAGCAGATTATGGTGTCACGCTCATTTGGCTCGTCAATAACGGGCCTGGCAGACCTTTCCGAGTCAGTTGCGTGCTTCGCTGCCCGCGCAGCAGAAAAACTCAGGCATGATGGCTCTGTGGCGGCCAGCGTGTGTGTTTAGATCCGTACCAACCCGTTCAAGGAAGACGAGCCGCAATTCCAGCGCTCGATGATCGTGCCGTTAAGCCAGGCTACCGACGACACAACCAGGCTTGCCAGGCCGGCGCTGGTTGGGCTGAAGGCGATCTACCGAAGCGGCTTATAACTGTAAGAAATCCGGAGTGCTGCTGATGGGGCTCCAAGCCAGGGAAACGGTCCAGGCGAGCCTATTTGACGATCCAGCTAAGCAGGCCAAGTCAGTCGGCATGATGCATGTCATGGACAGCATCAACCGGCGCATGGGGCAGGGAAAGTCTGACCATTGCCGCCTCTGGGATTAGTTAACACTGGGCGATGCGTCGAGATAAAAAATCGCCTGATTACACGACCGACTGGAATGAGTTGCCGGTGGCGGGTTGCCCTTAGAATGAATTGTTGTGCCACCCGACGCGATGCCGCCAAGCTATGCAGCCAAGGCGCCCTCTCGGAGTACGCCTGCCTTATCCTTGACTCGCAGCCGATCCACATCGCCAGCCAATATGTCTTATGGCATGAGACTGACGGCAAGGTAATGCCGCTGTTTGAACTGGAGCAGGTGATCTTTGACGTGTTCAGGCTGGTATGGGGCGGGGTGAAATGGTCGTCGCCTGGGACACGATCATCTGGATCGATGAGGATGGACTGTTCAAGAACTGGAAGAGCCATCTTAGATAAATCTGTGCTGGATTCTGTGCTGGATTGTTCCTGATTTAAACTGATTTATGCTGTTTATGCTGGTTTATCCTGCTTTTTGTTAGTGGATGCTACCGTGAAACCTACCGTATTTGGTAGGCGCGATTGGACTCGAACCAACGACCCCCACCATGTCAAGGTGGTGCTCTAACCAGCTGAGCTACGCGCCTGTTAAGGCCGCGCATTGTACCCAATCTTGGGTTGCGGTTCAAATAAAAACCTTCCAGTATTCCGCATAGGTCAGAAGTACAGATTCGCGCTGCGCTTCTGTGAATTCCGTTCCCCTTTCCCAAATGGTACTGAGCGGAGTTTGAAAACTCTGTTTCATTCTCCACTGTTCGCAAATCGCCCTAACCCCTTTTCACCCGCAAGACGTACGCCGGTGGGTTCCCCGTTGCTGCGCAAACGCCCTTCCGCAATCAAAGGGAGCGAATCGTGCGTCGAATGTTATCGGCAGCAACTGCTGGATAGTTCAAACCGGTGTTCAAGCAAATCTGCTTGCCCGCTTATTCAACAAGCTCTAGCATGGCGCGCCATGCATACTACTCCGCCCAACTGGCTGCTCTACTGCCGTCCCGGCTTCGAGCGCGACTGTGTGGAAGAAGCCCAGGCCAAGCCGATCGAAGCGATTGCCGACAGCGGTTACGTCATTCTGCAAGGCAAGCCGCGCCTGGCTTTCGCGCAACTCGCTTTCGCGCGCCAACTCATCCATCTGCTCGGCGAAGTGCAGGAATTGCCCGAACGCGACCGCCTCACGCCATTGCTGGCCGCGATTCCCGCTGCGCCGCAGAAATTCGGCGCCCTATGGCTGGAAACACCGGACACCAATGAAGGCAAGACGCTCTCAGGCTTTACACGCCGCTTCCAGCCATTGCTGGAAGCGGAATTAATAATGGCCGGGCGATTAACCCGCTCTCCGTTGAAGGGGGAGGGAGCAGAAGCGCCTTCACCTTGCAGCACTGCAGACTTGCCGCGCCTGCACATCTTTTTCCCTGACAAGCATCGCGCGCTGATCGGCAACAGCGATCCACGCAACAGCGCCACTTCCCACATGGGCATCCTGCGTTTGAAAATTCCGCATGATGCGCCCAGCCGTTCATTTCTCAAGCTTGCCGAAGCCTTCGAAATATTCTTGAGCAGGCAGGAACAGGTGCAATGGCTCAAGCCGGGCATGACCGCAGTTGACCTCGGTGCCGCGCCCGGCGGCTGGACCTGGCAACTGGTGTTGCGCGGATTGAAAGTCATTGCGGTGGACAACGGCCCATTAAAAGGCGTGGCGGCGGAGCATCCCGCCATCAAACACCTGCGCCAGGACGGTTTCCGCTACCGCCCGCCACGTCCGGTGGACTGGGTCGTGTGCGACATGGTGGAACAGCCGCAACGCGTCGCCGCGCTGATGGCCGAATGGGTGGCAGCGGGCATGAGCCAGCGCGCCATCTTCAATCTCAAGCTGCCGATGAAAAAACGCGTCGCGGCCCTGGCCGATGCGCTCGATATGGTGCGCGACGTGCTGGATGCAAAAGGCTTGAGTTACCGACTGGAAGCAAAGCAACTCTATCACGACCGGGAAGAAGTGACCGTGTTTCTGGCAAGGGTCAAACGAAGTACATAGCAGCTGTTGCGCATGCAGAGCGAACTTTGATTCATTGGGAAGCAAAGGATAGGGATCAAGGGAAGACTTCTGAATCTCCCAGGTGCAACACCTTGAAAATCACCTCCAGAGAAAATCCGCGCGATTGCAGAAAGCGTACTTGTTTGGCTTTTTCTTTTGCGTCCTGCGGCGCGGCGCCGAATTTCCTTTGCCACACTACTCTTGCGGCTTCGAGCTCGGATTCTTTCAGTTGCGGCAGAGCAGCGCTGATCAGGTTTTCGGGGATGCCCTTCTTGCGCAATTCGTGGGAGATGCGCTGGGTGCCAAAGCGGTTGCGGCGTTGCTGCACGACTTGCTCTACAGCGCGCTGGTCCGACAGCCAGTTGCGTTTCTTCAAATCATCCAGGAGCGCATCCACATCATCGCCTTCCTGCACATGCGGCAACAGCTTGGCCCGCAGCTCGGCGCGGCTGTGTTCGCGGCGCGCCAGATGCTGCATGGCGCGGACGCGCAGCGTCGGCTCAGTCTTGTGCTTCACCGCCGCCCAGCGCGGCGACGCCGACTGCGGCGCGCACCCTGTTTTCGATCTCGATGGCCATTTCCGGGTTGCTCTTCAGGAATTCGCGCGCGTTGTCCTTGCCCTGGCCGATCTTTTCGCCCTGATAGCTGTACCACGCGCCGGACTTTTCGATCAGTTTGTGCAACACGCCCAGCTCGACGATTTCGCCTTCGCGCGAGATGCCTTCGCCATACAGGATGTCAAAGTTGGCTTCCTTGAACGGCGGAGCCACCTTGTTCTTCACCACTTTCACGCGGGTCTCGTTGCCGATGACTTCGTCGCCTTTCTTGATCGCGCCGGTGCGGCGGATGTCCAGGCGCACCGAAGCGTAGAACTTGAGCGCGTTGCCGCCGGTGGTGGTTTCCGGGTTGCCGAACATCACGCCGATCTTCATGCGGATCTGGTTGATGAAAATGACCAGCGTATTGGAACGCTTGATGTTGGCGGTGAGTTTGCGCAACGCTTGCGACATCAGGCGCGCATGCAGGCCCATCTGCGGCTCGCCCATTTCGCCTTCGATCTCGGCCCTGGGCGTCAAGGCGGCGACCGAGTCGATCACCACCACGTCAACCGAACTGGAGCGCACCAGCATGTCGGCGATCTCCAGCGCCTGCTCGCCGTTGTCCGGCTGCGAAATCAGCAGGTCGGAAACGTTCACGCCGATCTTTTGCGCGTATTGCGGGTCAAGCGCGTGTTCGGCATCGATGAAGGCCGCGGTGCCGCCCAGTTTCTGCATCTCGGCGATCACCTGCAAGGTTAGCGTAGTCTTGCCGGACGATTCCGGGCCGTAGATTTCGACCACGCGCCCGCGCGGCAAGCCGCCCACTCCAAGCGCAATGTCCAGCCCGAGCGAACCGGTGGAAACGACCTCTATGTCGCGCGCCACTTCGTGTTCGCCCAGACGCATGATCGAGCCTTTGCCAAACTGTTTTTCGATCTGGCTCAACGCCGCCGCAAGCGCCTTGCTCTTATTCTCATCCATGCTGTATTCCCTTCAAAAATGGAGCGTGATTATGGCATATCGGACATGCCTGCACCAACGACGATGCCTATCTATGCAGTCAGTTTCAATCCGTTCAACAGATCGATCAAGCCTTGCAAGGCAATACGCGTCGCCAGGGCGCGGATTCCCGAGCGATTGCCGGAAAGATGCTGCATCTGTGCGCGGGTTGCGCCATCGCGCAGGCTCCAGGCGAACCAGACGGTGCCGACCGGTTTGTCCGGCGTGCCGCCGGACGGCCCCGCAACCCCGCTGACCGCCAGCGCAACATGCGCAGGGCTGTGCTGCAACGCGCCCTCCGCCATTTCGCGCACGGTGAGTTCGCTCACCGCGCCGTGCTGATCCAGTGTGGACTGGCGCACGCCCAGCATCTCCACCTTGGCGGCATTGGCGTAGGTGACGAAACCGCGCTCGAACCATGCCGAGCTGCCCGCGATCTCGGTAATAGCCATCGCCACTTCCCCGCCGGTGCAGGACTCCGCCGTCGCCAGCATCATGCCGTGGGACTTGAGCAATTCACCGACTTGTACGGCGAGTTTGTCCATATTATCCAACCTTAACGTTGTAGGGTGCGCTTGCGCACCATCATCATCATGGTGCGCAAGCGCACCCTACGACAGGATTTATCCCAACCCACGCGCCAGATCGGCCTGAATATCGCTCACCGCTTCCAGTCCCACGCCGATGCGCAACAAGCCATCACTGATGCCCGCTGCCGCACGCTGCTCTGGCGTGTTGCGCGCGTGCGTGGTCGTAGCCGGATGCGTAATCGTGGTCTTGGTATCGCCCAGGTTCGCGGTAATCGAAACCAGCCGCGTGCTGTCAATCACGCGCCACGCTGCATCCTTGCCGCCCCTGACCTCGAACGACACAATGCCGCCGCCGGTCTTCTGCTGCTTCAGTGCGAGCTGATGCTGCGGATGCGAAGCCAGGCCGGGATAGAATACGCGCGCCACATTCGGTTGCGCCGAAAGCCACGTCGCCAGTTGCAGCGCATTGGCGCTGTGTGCGTCCATGCGGATCTTCAGTGTTTCCAGGCCTTTCAGGAACACCCAGGCGTTGAACGCACTCATGGTCGGCCCCGCCGTGCGCAGAAACTGGTACATGCCCTCCAGCGTTTTCCGTTTGCCCAGCACCGCGCCGCCGAGCACCCTGCCCTGCCCGTCCAGATACTTGGTGGCGGAATGGATCACGATGTCCGCGCCCCATTCCAAGGGGCGTTGCAGGATCGGCGTGCAAAAGCAGTTGTCCACCGCCAGCAATGCAGCGCACTGTTTCGCCACGGCTGCGATCGCCGCAATGTCGGAGATCTCGGTGAGCGGGTTGGACGGGGTTTCCAGAAAAAACAATCTCGTCTCCGGACGCACCGCCGACTGCCATTCCGCGACATTGGTCGCGGAAACGAAGGTGGTTTCGATGCCGAACTTTTTCAGGATGCCGCCGAACAGGTTCACCGTCGCGCCGAACAGCGAACGCGATGCCACGATATGGTCGCCCGCTTTCAGCACGCCCATGCAGCAGGCCAGGATCGCCGACATGCCTGAAGCGGTGGCGATGCATTGCTCGGCCCCCTCCATGGCGGCGAGGCGCTCCTCGAACATCGTGACGGTGGGATTGGTGAAACGCGAATAGATGTTGCCCGGCTCGTCGCCAATGAAGCGCCTGGCGGCCTGTTCCGCGCTGTCGAACACGAAGCTGGAGGTCAGAAACAGCGCCTCGCTGTGCTCGTTGAACTGGCTGCGTGCTATGCCCGCGCGCACCGCGAGCGTTTCCGGCTGATACGAATTTTCTTCTGACATAATCCCACTCCCGTAAAACAAAAACCCGGAAAGCTTAGCGCCAAACCGGGTTCGCCCGCTTTAGCTGAATTTATTACGCGCCCGCAAGCTGTTCCTCAAATCGGCGCGATTGAAAAGTACCATCCGCCACGCAACATGTCAACTTTCCTGCTGCTCCTTTTCCTGCTGCTCCTGAAAAAGACGCCGCCGCGATGACCTGCGATACCCGGCTGAGCAGCGCGCCGGATTCATTGCGTTTACGGCGTTACCGTCACCATTCCGGACGCTACCCCCGTAATGGAATGGACGCCCACTTCCTAAAACGGCATCTGAGTGCCAAAGTAGTGGGGGCTTTACTACCACTAAAATAGAAAGGGCGTCCAACATGAAGATTACGACAATTGGCATCGATTTGG
>JBAUUR010000152.1:0-3841 GCA_049582805.1 Gallionellaceae bacterium
CCAAATCGATGCCAATTGTCGTAATCTTCATGTTGGACGCCCTTTCTATTTTAGTGGTAGTAAAGCCCCCACTACTTTGGCACTCAGATGCCGTTTTAGGAAGTGGGCGTCCATTCCATTACGGGGGGCTACGGATATATGAGGTGGCAATCTATCTCTTGCCACTGGAGAAAATATTTGGTTCGAGTCCAGATTGGCGAACCAACACGAACTCGAATCCTGAATTTCCGGTTTCGGTAAAAGTGAATCTGTGTAATTGATCTGATCGCAAACCTTCAGCCCTTGTACTTTCGTCCAATGTACCTTCGTCCAATTCCACGCCAAAGGCAAATAAGGTACGCTTTTTTCACCCACAACCACATGAGCCGCACAGCACACATCATGTCGAATCCAAATAACAGAATTTTGTCGTGCGCCGCGCTATTTTTAATATTCGCGTCGTTTTCACATGCTGCTATAGCGACGCCGCTTCTGACTCCGATCAAGCCGGGGAACGAAATGCCTCTCGCCACCATTCTGAATAGTATAGAGGCGAGCGAGGGGATCTCACTGATACGAGTGAGCGATTATAATGACCAGTTTTGGTCGTGGGCTGGAGATCGAGAGGCCACGGTGCAAGTAGTAGCCCGATTTGCCGGTTACGACGATATTTTTGGCGTTATTCCGGGAACCAATAGCGGTGTTGGTGGTTTTATCCCGGTGGTTTCGTCGCTGAGCCACAATGGCATTGCTGATAATGGTGGTCCTGAAACGCTTTTGCCGGAATTGAGTGGGGACTTCCGTTTGGCGATTAGTACACCCTCAGGTCAAATCTGGAGTTCGCTCGCAACCGACAACATCGATTCCTGGGATCACATGGTGACGTGGGTCGACGCAAACGATCCACAGCGTTACTTCGTCGCCTTTGAAGATCTCGCATTTCCCGGCGCCGACGGTGACTTCAACGATATAGTTTTAGAACTGAACAATGTTGTAGATGGGCCGTCCTCCGTACCTGAACCAGGGATCCTTGCCTTAATGGTTCTTGGATTCGCAGTGCTTGGTTATGCCCGCCGGCGCAAGGGGCTGGGTTTGCTGTAAGGTACGGCTTGTATTGACTTGGCTTAACCTGAGGTTATATGGCACGTCAGCACCGCATGTTAAGGTTCAAAGCGGTTGTGTACATAATCGGTGAAGGGCACCTGAAGCGTTCGATAGGTCCGGTCTCCAGCAGAATGATGGTCGCCAGAATGCGGCCTATTCCCGGTACGCTGGTCAGCAAGGCATATTCCATCCGCTCCACCACCTTTTCTTGCAGACGCTTCTTCCAGTAGATCGATTTGTGCGTTCAGCGTGATGATGATCGCGAGGTTGCTCTTGATTGCCAGCGCCACATCTGCCGGAAGTCCCCTTTGAGCCACCGCATCGGCAGTTAATCGCTTGATCTGTTGTAACATCAGAAAGCAAAACAGCGGCATGTTTAGCGATTGTGGAAGCCTCTATAAGACTGCAACCGCCCGACATCAGTTGTCCACGTCTAGTTGTAGTTGGCTCGCCGGTTCGGACGAATCTGGGCACTGGATTATCGTAGTTCAAGTCTGATATTGGCGATGTCTTCTCTCGGCATCACCAGCTATTAATGCAACGGGAGTGAAGCGAGTGCAGAGGGCGTTAATCTTGGAATTGTTGTAGGCCTAAACTGCTCAGGATGTGTTTTAAGAGGTTTTTTGCTCGCTTTGATATCTTCCCTCCTAGATAAATTGTTCTAACGTAGCGAAGGCCGTTATGGGGCGTCCCCAGTGCCATCTTTTTTTAATTTCTCCTTACCCATTCTTGTAGACGGCTTTTCTGCTGCTTGGCTGCTGGTTGTTGTTTTGGTAGCCTATATTAGCGATTCGCCACTGAGTTTATTGCCAATACCAATTAAAATTGCTGCCGCAATACTGCTACCGTAGGCGAGCTCGAGCGGGAGACCACCTGATTGCACTTTCAATCGGCGGCGCACCATATGACCCACGCAACCTATGGCCAGAACCACGTATCAGCGAATGGAATGCAGATAAAAAAGACCAGCTAGAGTTTGCAATGAACCGTATGGTATGCGCTGGAGAAATATCACTCAAAGAAGCTCAGCAAGCAATGGCATCAAACTGGATAGAGGCTTGGAAGCGATACGTACCAAGTCACCAGAAATATCGGTTTAGGCGGCGGGCGGCTTGACCGTTGGGTTATACGAGCTGGTTGTTCCAAAGGTGATAACACTCCGGCATTGGCGAAGCCCGAACAGAAATCAGAGTCTATCTATCAGGGATCGCGGAACATGCGCCAGCGGATTACGAATAGGCTTTCGCTCGCGGAGAGAGGGGACGATTGCCATCACAACCCCAGGGGCAAAGTTGGGGAAAGTGAATGCGCAAGCACAAAATCTGAATTTTCGAGATGCCCATAATTTCCCGGAAAAATTTCATTGGGCTCTTCCGATATCAACAGCAAGTTAAGGTGAAGCCAGCCGATAAGCCGGGTTCTGTCGTGGACAGTCATTCCTCTAGGCGTTTCGTTACCTGACGCTCAAGCAACCTACCCGCAGGCGACGCGAGCAACGTCATGGCCTGCCTATTTGGTCTTGCTCCGGATGGAGTTTACCGTGCCACCTCCGTTGCCGGAGGTGCGGTGCGCTCTTACCGCACCGGTTCGCCCTTGCCTGTGCCCGACTTCGCCACCCTCGCGGGCGGAGGAATCGAGTCATCGGCGGTATGTTTTCTGTGGCACTGTTCATCGCCTCACGGCGTCCGGTCGTTAACCGGCATCCTGCTCTGTGGAGCCCGGACTTTCCTCTACGCGCACAAGACGCGCAGCGACTGTCTAGCCAGCTTCGTTGCGGAGTTTAACACGATGCGCGAGAGACCCATGCCAGCATCCGTGGGCTTGGTTGGGCTGGAAATGACTAAATTGTTAGGCCACCACGAACCCCGGCAACTTGCAGTGGAAATGTTAGAGTGGAAAATAACTTGCACGAGAATGTAACCAAATTCCCATCAGCTACGAATCTATCAGTGCTTGGCACTGACCAGATATAGCGCACTGCATTGAGGCGGTGCCAGGCATCCCTTCAACGACTACCAAGGATTGCAATCATGACAACTAGAACCTCTCATCTCAATTTGGCTGGAGCATCAGTTCGCAACGCGCTTCGGTTTACCTTCCGTACGGCACTGCTGGCAGCTGCATTGAGCATTAGCACGCAGTGCCTCGTGTCCTCCGCATACGCTGACGAGAAAGCCGAACCTTTGTCGTATTCAGTGGAGCTACCCCTGATCCCGGGCTGGTACAAGGGCCAGCAGATTTTTTATCTACAGACCGAAGCATCCGATGCGGGACTGGCAAAGTCGCAACAAGCGACCTATGTTGCACGCCTCGCGAATGCGGTGACCGCGAGCCCGGCAGCAGTCGACGACATCTATGCCGTCACCAACTTCAAGCAGTCCAACATTGTTCCATCCGCGCCGCTGCCTGAGGGCCCTGCCAACACGGATCCAGACTACACGCCACTGTGGCAGGTTACGCTGGTCACCTGGGTAAATCCGAATCAGGCCCATCTTCTAACTTCGGAAGAGGATGTCCTAGCAGCGGCCGCGGCTGGAGAGGTCACTCTGTCGAAGACCACTATCGTTGTAAACTGCTCGATCATCTATTCGCCACAGGGTGGGCTGTTCCCTCAGGCCAAGATCATCGTGCATGACCAGAAGCATGACCAGGAGGACGCTGAGTAAGCTTCAGGAACCGAAGTCGGGCTGGTCAGTCTCTCGACCAGCCCGGTTAGTCCTTAATTGTACTGTGTTATAAAACTCGGAGACCCAATATT
>JBAUUR010000153.1:0-7086 GCA_049582805.1 Gallionellaceae bacterium
TCGGCGTCGCGCGGTGCTCGGCATCCGGGGCCGCGTAGCGGCAGACTTCTGTGTACATTCCGGTGCCTGCGCTCCGGGCTCCCCCAATGTCGGCCCGCTCGCTACGATTTCTGTCGCTATGTATAACTTGATCGTCTTTAACCGGGCAACTGCGGGTCTGACCGTGTTGCCCCATGCCAGCTCAAGATCTGCACCAGTCAACTCTCCGGGTCTTTCATCATGGCAAACGTTGTACGAAATACTTTGGACAATAGGGATCTGCTTCTCGGCGTAATCTTTGCGCTGCTTGCCGCCGTCGGTTTTTCGGCCAAGGCCATCCTGGTCAAGCTGGCCTACCTCGACCATGTGGATGCGGTGACGCTGCTGGCGCTGCGCATGGCGTTCTCGGCGCCGTTCTTCATCGGCGTAGCACTCTGGGCCAGGCTGCACCACGCCGAGCCGCTCGGCAAGCAGGACCGGATGCTGGTGCTGGCGCTGGGACTGATCGGCTACTACCTCTCCAGTTTCCTCGATTTCCTCGGCCTGCAATACATCTCTGCCGGGCTGGAGCGGCTGATCCTGTTCCTTTATCCGACCATGACGGTGATCCTCACGGCGCTGGTGTACAAGCGTCCCATCGGGAACAGGACGCTTGCCGCGATGGCGTTGAGCTATGCCGGGATCGCGCTGGTATTCATGCACGACATGGGGATGAAGCAGGGCGGCAGCATCGCGCTGGGCGCATCGCTGATCTTCCTCAGCACGCTGTCGTATTCGACTTACCTGGTGGGCGCGGGCCATGCCATCGCGCGCATCGGCACGGCGCGCTTCACCGCTTATGCGATGGTGGTGGCCAGCATGGCCAGCCTGCTGCAGTTTGGCGTGACGCATGCGCTGGGCGCGCTCGATCTGCCCGTGCGCGTGTACGAACTCTCGATCGCGATGGCGATCTTCTCCACGGTGTTGCCGGTGTTCCTGCTGTCCTACGCGATACGCCGCATCGGCTCCGGCAGCGCCTCGCTGATCGGTTCCGTCGGTCCGGTCAGCACGATCTACATGGCCTATGTGTTCCTGGGCGAGCGCATATCGCTGCTGCAAATCGCCGGATCGGCGCTGGTATTGAGCGGCGTGCTTATCATCAGCCTGAGCAGCAAGAAGGTTGGGTAAGGTGTGATAACTGCTTATACTGCGTATGTTTTCATGATTATAAAATGAAACGGCTTTTGAGATAATGTTCGGGCAGCATTTGTTTTGAGCCACGTTTGGCGGCGTATTGCTGGGAAAAATTTATGGGCACCTCTGAAAATCCACATTTCATCCCAACTGCTGCGTTGCGGAAAAAATTTCTTGCTTACATATCACCCATATGCGGCGCGGCGAAATTTTTTCCGCGCCTTGGATTTGGGCGAACTCTGAATTTTTAGAGGTGCCCTTATGACAAGGTTTCATTCTCAATTCTCCTGCTGGATGATGTTCGTGATAATCGCGGTCGGTTTTTCCAGTCCGGCCGTTGCGGCACCTCCGGAACGCCCGAAGGAAATTGACAAGTCCTACGATTTCAGGGGCAACGGTATGAACGGGTATGGTGCCGAGGTCAATGCCGATATGTCGCGTCTTGACCAGTTGTTCGGGACTGATGCGGACTGGGACGCGCTCCTTGCGCAGCAGCCGGAGGAAGAAGAGAAAGGCTGGCTGGGCATCGCCATGAAACTCCCGGCCAAGCCGCCGAAGGAGCCCGGCACCGATCGCGCCTTGCCAGCCATCGAAGTGGCAAGGGTCATGCCGGACACTGGGGCGGAAGCAGCGGGGCTGCGCGAAGGTGACCTGATCGTGGGCATCGACGGCGAACCAATCGAGAACAAGGACGACAAGACGCTGCTCGCCTTCCGGGTGGCGATTTCCAAAAAACATCCTGGCGAGAAAGTGAAATTGCGCGTCCTGCGCGGGGAAGCCTTGTTGGAACCGGAGGCGACGATCAAGGCTTATCCTCGGGTCAAGTCGGTTTTGAAAGCACACCCCGACCTGGAAAAAACACTGTCCGCTAATGACAGGTCATTGCTGCATGACGTATTGAAAAAACAGGGGCTGACGAACGAGTTTGTCAGGCTCCTCAAGGGGTTCCGCAATGAGACAGACAAAGTAGTAAGTCCGCTGATGCGCCAGGACAGTTTCAACGCCTTCCGCTTGCAAGAAGTGAATTACGTCATGTACCACCCGCTGGAATTACCGGTGGTGGCGCGCAAAATCACTGACCGTTTGCAGGGGGCGTTCGACAAGACACATCATGATCTCGCGGCGCTGGTGCAGACGGCCATGGACGAGTTGGACACGACCTATGTCGCGGCGAAGCCGGATGAAAAGAAGCCCGCCGACTTTAGCGAGTATGTCGAACGTCTGGTCAAGGCGATCCAGCACGCGAATTCCGAGCGCGCCGCAGTCTTGTCTGTCCTCGACGCCGGGGAGATCGATTTCCTGTACGCAACCGCGCCGACGCTTCTCGAGGAAAACCCGGACTTCGCAAAGAAGGAGAAAACCGAGACGGAGAAGCGGGAAGATGAAGCCCGCTTGCTGCGCTTTTTTCAGCTCGTGCTGAAACTCGATCTGCCGCGTTTGTTTAACGCCGCCGGGGAGGTGGCGCGGGCAATCGATCTGGAAACGCTCGTGTCCCTGGATAAAACGGCCGGCAAGCTGGAACACTATCCATCCGATTGGGTCGTGCACGAGGAAGAAAACCTGACGGTCATCGATACCCCGGCAGGGCGCGTGTTGATCGGTGGAACGAAGGACAACACGTACACGGAGGATGCCGCGCTGATCCTCGACTTCGGCGGCAACGACAAATATTTCAACCACGCCGGTGGCAGCACGCGGTTGAATCCGTTCTCCGTCGTCATCGACTTGTCCGGCGACGATGTTTATTCCGCAACGGACGATTTTGCCCAGGGGGCCGGGCTGCTCGGCGGAGGGTTCCTGATCGACCTCGAAGGCAATGACCGCTACATGGCGAAGAACTATTCCCAGGGCGCCGGAATTCTGGGCATTGGAATATTGGCTGATCTGGCAGGCAATGACCAGTACAGCGCCGTTTCCGTCTCGCAGGGCGCGGCGAGTTTTGGCATCGGCGTGCTGGCCGAAGGCAACGGCGACGATACCTATTTCGGCAACCGCTTTGTCCAGGGATTCGGATTCATCAAGGGCTTCGGCGCCATCGTCGAGGCTGCGGGCAACGACAATTATTTCGCCGGAGGCAGGTTCGAGGATTTTCGGGCGCCCGGCAAGTCCTACCAATCATTGTCCCAGGGGTTCGGTTACGGCATGCGTCCGTGGGAATCCCTCGTCGGCGCGTCGGGCGGGATCGGCGTCATCGCCGAGGCGGAAGGGAACGATACCTATGTGGCCGACTATTTCGCGCAGGGGTCCAGCTACTGGTTCTCGCTGGGCATCCTTGACGACCGCAAGGGCAACGACCGTTATATTGCAGGACGCTACTCGCAGGGCGCCGGGATCCATATGTCCGCCGGCATCCTGATCGACGGCGAGGGCGACGACAATTATCTCGCCGATTACGGCGTCGCGCAGGGGTGCGGCCATGACTATGGCGTCGGATTCCTGCTGGACAACGGCGGCAACGACCGCTATGTCTCCGGATTCATCGCCCAGGGAGCCGGGAACGACAACGGCATCGGCGTACTTTCTGACAACGGTGGTGACGACGAATACTATCTGAAGAGTCTCGGCCAGGGCCACGGCAATTTCGAGCCTGCGCGCGACCTGGGCAGTTTCGGTCTCCTGTTTGATACCGGCGGCGGCAACGATGTTTATTCAAGTGGCGACAAAAACAACAGCCTTAACTACAGGTCCCGGTGGGGCATACTCCTGGATACGAATTGATCCTTGCATTTCGGCTTGGCGGTCTTCCACAAGGTTACTGCCTTCGGTTAAGCTTGCACCTTCCCAATCGCACTGACTACACCCCATGGCCCAATACGTAATGTCGATGCTCCGCGTGAGCAAGATCGTCCCGCCCAAGCGCCAGATCATCAAGGACATCTCCCTCAGCTTCTTTCCCGGCGCCAAGATCGGCCTGCTCGGCCTGAACGGCTCGGGCAAGTCCACTGTGCTGCGCATCATGGCGGGCGCGGACAAGGAATACGACGGCGAGGTGCAGCACCTGCCCAACATCAGCATCGGCTACCTGCCGCAGGAACCACAACTGAATCCCGACAACACGGTGCGTCAGGAAGTGGAGGAGGGACTGGGCGAAGTGTTCTCCGCGCAGAAGAAACTCGATGAAGTGTATGCAGCGTATGCCGAAGAGAACGCCGACTTCGACGCGCTGGCCGCCGAGCAGGCGCGGCTGGAAGCCGTCATCGCCGCGTCGGGCAGCGATGCCGAGCACCAGCTTGAGATCGCAGCTGATGCGCTGCGCCTGCCGCCGTGGGATGCGCTGATCAAGAATCTTTCCGGCGGCGAAAAGCGCCGCGTCGCGCTGTGCAAGCTGCTGCTGGAAAAGCCCGACATGCTGCTGCTCGACGAGCCGACCAACCACCTCGATGCCGAATCGGTCGAGTGGCTGGAACAATTCCTGGTGCGCTTCCCCGGCACCGTGGTCGCGGTCACGCACGATCGCTATTTCCTCGACAACGCCGCCGAGTGGATACTCGAACTGGATCGCGGCCACGGCATCCCGTGGAAGGGCAACTACTCGAGCTGGCTGGAGCAGAAGGAAGCGCGGCTGGAGACCGAGAACAAGCAGATCGACGCGCACATGAAGTCGATGAAGCAGGAACTGGAATGGGTGCGGCAGAATCCGAAAGGACGCCAGGCGAAATCCAAGGCGCGTATCGCCCGCTTCGAAGAACTCAATTCGCAGGAACACCAGAAGCGCAACGAGACGCAGGAGATCTTCATCCCGGTCGGCGAGCGGCTCGGCAATGAAGTCATCGAGTTCAACAATGTGAGCAAAGCCTACGGCGACCGCCTGCTGATCGACAACCTCAGCTTCAAGGTGCCGCCCGGCGCGATCGTCGGCATCATCGGCCCGAACGGCGCGGGTAAATCCACGCTGTTCAAGCTGATCACCGGCAAGGAAAAACCGGATTCAGGCGAAGTGAAGATCGGCTCCACCGTCAAGATCGCGCACGTCGATCAGGCGCGCGACTCGCTGCAAAACGACAAGACCGTGTTCGACGCGATCTCCGGCGGCAACGACATCCTCACCGTGGGCAAATACGAAACCCCGGCGCGCGCCTACATCGGGCGCTTCAACTTCAAGGGCGGCGACCAGGCCAAGATCGTCGGCCAGCTTTCCGGCGGCGAACGCGGCAGGCTGCATCTGGCGCAGGTGCTGATTTCCGGCGGCAATGTGCTGCTTCTCGACGAACCATCGAACGATCTGGACGTGGAAACGCTGCGCGCGCTCGAAGATGCGCTGCTCGAATTTGCCGGCTGCGTGCTGGTGATCTCGCACGATCGCTGGTTCCTTGATCGTATTGCCACACACATCCTCGCAGCGGAAGGGGATTCGCACTGGACATTCTTTGACGGGAATTATCAGGAGTATGAGGCGGATAAGAGGAAGCGGTTGGGTGAGGAGGGGGCGAAGCCTAAGCGGATTCGGTATAAGCCGATTAGCCGTTAAAGTAATCCGGTACCAACACGTTACTTTTGATAATTTGGAGGTGAGATGATTGACCCGGAGATTGGCTTTACATCTGATGCTATTAAAGATCCTGTTCGATTTGTAGGTAGAACTGAACTTATCAGAAGGTGTGTTCAAGGCTTAAATTCACCAGTTAGCCTTTTAGCGATATATGGGAAACGTGGCGTTGGTAAATCATCTTTATTGCGTCAGATTCAACAGCTCGCATTAGGGGACTACACTCTAGTAAAGCGGGCTGGATTGACACACGAGATTCCGCAGAAACCTCGTACATTCCTCACTGTTTATTATTCATGCGACTCCCTCATTACGTCAGGGGAATCACTTCTTAGTCGACTTTGTAATGATCAAGATGCTGAAGACGGGCTACTCCGCCTTGTGCCGGATGATGGCAAAGAATTGACGGAATTTACAAGGACCAAAGAAGTCAGCGGAGGAGCAGACCTCAAACTAATCAATTGGGGCGCCAAAGGGATTGAATCATCAAAATACGCGCGCACAGTGCCAAACGATATTGCTCAAACTTTTCGAAATTACGTGAGTGCAATTATTTCTCACCAAGTAAAAAAGCGAATGGGGCGGGATGGATTATTAATTCTTTTGGATGAATTTGATGTCATTCAAGACAAACATGGACTTGGCTCTGTCATTAAGTCGCTGACTAACGCGGAAGTGAAATTCGGTATTTGTGGTATTGGGCAAGACCTGAATGATCTTGTCGCAGATCATGCCTCAGTAGAGCGCCTGCTAGAACAGGGAGCTATTCATGTGAAACCAATGGCTTCACCAGAAGCTAGGCAAATTCTAGATCGAGCTGAAGAGTTATTCCAGGGAGCCCTTACATTTGATGAACCAGCAAAAGACAAAATTTGCGAAGTGGCTCAAGGTTATCCTTACTTTGTCCAGATGCTTGGTAGAGCTTGTGTAAGCAAAGCAAATCAGGCGCAAACAAACAAGATAAGCTTGGAAGTGTTGACAATGGTGTTGGACGACATTAAGGAAGGCATAGCGTTTCCAACTCTTGAAAGCGCCTATCAAAGAGCAATTGGGGAATCCGATGATCGAAAAATGCTTCTACATATTTTGGCAGATCAGCCAGAAGGAGCTGCTCAAATTGAAGGGGATGTTGGTAGAGTTTTTTTAAAGGATGCAAGGAAGGACGCAAACGATCTTAAAGTTGAATTCGTCGATCAACTACTACCTCGTTTGCTCGACAAGAAATTTGGTCCAGTGTTAAGGAGCGTACCAGAGGGACGCGGAATATACGAATTTGTTAATCCTGTTTTTCGACTCTATGTTAGGTTGAGAAATATGTAGTAATGCTAATAGGATCAGACTCTGAGGTCTCCCCTCAAAGTTGCAGTGCGGGATGATCATAACGCAGTCTTTCCAAAGCCTCACGAAATTCTCTCGGCGGGAATTCCGACATGCCATGTCGTACAAGT
>JBAUUR010000154.1:0-66022 GCA_049582805.1 Gallionellaceae bacterium
ACCATCACCATGACCATTGAACAAAACCTCCCCTCACAAGACGAAAATGAAATTTCGGCGAAGGCCAATATCGGCGAAGCCGATGTAAAGTCACAAAGTGACGGCCAAAGCCAAAAACAGATCATCACCGAGCGCCGCGCCAAGTTGGCTGCGCTGCGCAAGGAGGGGGTCGCGTTCCCGAATGATTTTGAGCGCAAAAATCTGGCTGGCGATTTGCATACTGCTTATGGAGCGATGAGCCACGACGAACTGGAGACGGCGCATGTCAGCGTATCGGTCGCCGGACGCATGATGCTGAAGCGCGTGATGGGCAAGGCCAGCTTCGCCACGGTGCAGGACATGAGCGGGCGCATCCAGTTGTTCATCAGCAACGGCGACACCGGCGAGGCGGCGCACGATGCGTTCAAGCATTATGACCTGGGCGATATCCTCGGCGCCTGCGGCGTCCTGTTCAAGACCAAGACCGGCGAGCTTTCCGTGCGCGTTTCTGCGTTGCGCCTGTTGACCAAGGCGCTGCGCCCGTTGCCGGAAAAATTCCACGGCCTGACCGACCAGGAGCAGAAATACCGCCAGCGCTATGTGGACCTGATCACCAACGAGGAAACGCGCCGCGTGTTCACCGTACGCTCCGGGGTGATCCAGGCGATCCGCGAATTCTTCATGCAGCACGGGTATCTCGAAGTCGAGACCCCGATGATGCACACTATCCCCGGCGGCGCCTCGGCCAAGCCGTTCACCACGCACCACAACGCGCTGGACATGCAGCTTTACCTGCGCATTGCGCCGGAGCTGTACCTCAAGCGGCTGGTGGTCGGCGGTTTCGAGAAGGTGTTCGAGATCAACCGCAACTTCCGCAACGAAGGCCTTTCCACGCGGCACAATCCGGAATTCACCATGATCGAATTCTACGAGGCTTACCGCGACTACCATTACCTGATGGACTTCACCGAAAACCTGTTCCGCGAAGTGGCGCACAAGGTGCTGGGCACCACGCTGATCAGCTATCAGGGGCGCGAACTTGACCTGGCCCAGCCGTTCCATCGCCTGACCATCACCCAGGCGATCCAGAAGTTTCACCCGCAATTTTCCGATGCGCTGTTGAATGACCGCGACTTTCTGGTCAATGAATTGCAGGACCTGAAGGCCAAATACAAACCGGAGGATGGGGTGGGAGGCCTGCAGCTCTCGCTGTTCGAGGAACTGACTGAACACCAGTTGTTCGAGCCCACCTTTATCGTCGACTACCCCGCCGAAGCCTCGCCGCTGGCGCGGCGCAGCGACAGCCGTCCGGAGATCACCGAGCGCTTCGAGCTGTTCATCGCCGGACGCGAGATCGCCAACGGATTTTCCGAGTTGAACGACCCAGAAGATCAGGAGGCGCGCTTCGACGAGCAGGTAACTGCCAAGGAAGCGGGCGACGAGGAAGCCATGTTCAAGGACAACGACTACATCCGCGCGCTGGAATACGGACTGCCGCCCACCGCCGGGGAAGGCATCGGAGTGGACCGGCTGGTGATGCTGCTGACGGATTCTCCCAGCATCCGCGATGTGATCCTGTTCCCGCACATGCGCCCAGAATCCTGAAGCCATGAGCAAATTGCGGGGGAAACAATACCTTTGCAACGCTTCCTCCCTTTTGCACGCGCAGGGAGCAGGCCGGTGGGTACTCCGCTGCTGCGCAGCGACTCTTCCGCACACGGGGGAGGACCGGGGAGAGGGTGTGAATTTCTTCACCCTCTCCGCTACCTATCCCTCTCTCTGGTGTGGCAGAGTGAATGGTTTCCTTCCTCTGTTCTTGTAATTATTTGCGCAATGTTGGACACAGCAACCCTGTCAAATCTGCTTCAGCTCTATCCCATGCTGCAGGGATTGCCGGCATCGTTGCTGAATGAACTGTTCGCCAATGCCACGCTCCTGCACCTGCCAGCAGGCACTGTGCTGTTCGACGAGAACCAGCCGTGCCAGGGATTCCCGCTGCTGCTCTCGGGCAGCATCCGCGTGATCAAGGCTGCTGCCAACGGACGCGAGTTGCAGCTCTACCGCGTTTGCCCCGGCGAGAGCTGTATCCTTACCAGCAGCTGCCTGCTGGGTCATGCACGCTATCACGCGCGCGGCGTCGTGGAGCAGGAGGTCACATTGGTGGCACTGCCTGCGCCCGCATTCAAGAAACTGATTGCCCTGCACGAACCCTTCCGCGATTATGTTTTCAGCCTGTTTTCGGAACGCCTCACCGACCTGATGCAACTGGTTTCCGCCGTTGCCTTCCAGAAACTGGACCAGCGCCTCGCCGCCTTGCTCATTGCCAAATCCAGCCCGATACATTCTACCCATCATGCGCTGGCGGACGAGCTTGGCAGTGTGCGCGAGATCGTCAGCCGATTGTTGAAGAATTTCGCCGAACAGGGATGGGTCAGGCTGGGCCGGGAACAAATTGAGGTGATTAACCCCTTGGCCCTGCAAGAATTTTCCAGCATGTGACTTTTCTCACAGACAGCAGGCGACTATTCAGCTATGCTGCGTTTCCTGAGTTTCTATTTGCAAGGAGAAGATCATGAAAGCAAATGTTGGCGGCATCGACCGTGCCCTGCGCGTAGTAGTAGGTCTGGCATTGATCGGAATGACTCTGGCAAACGTGATAGGTGTGTGGGGCTGGATCGGGGTAGTTCCCTTGCTGACGGGAATATTCGGTTTCTGCCCGGCTTATCTGCCGTTTGGCCTGAGCACATGTCCGACGCACAAGAATACCTGAAGTTCTTACCGTACTCCTCTAGAGTATAGCGGTTGCAAAGTCTTGTCCGCTATTGGTTGCGCGAGGGGCATCCAAACCCCTCGCAATACCAGAGCATCGCGAATCCGCTCGTTCATGTTCCACCCTGCCGGCACATCGCGGGAAATATTGCCGCGCAAAATTCACAAGTCTGGCAGAGCATTGCCGGATAGCTTTCTTGTTTGTCGCCTCGCCGGCGTGTCATATTGATCTTCAATTATCCAGCGACATTTGTGCGCTGGTTTATTTCCCGCAGCAAATCGTTGTCCCCGTTTGAAACACCCCCTATAATTCAGCCGCTCCGCCGGGCATGGGTTGCCTTTCATCCCCGCCCCGCTCCTGAAACCTTATTTGATCCAGCCTCATGCGCATCCTGCTCAGCAATGACGATGGTTATTTTTCTCTCGGCCTGGCCTGTCTCGCTGAATCGCTTTCCACCCTGGCTGAGATCACGGTAGTCGCCCCGGAGCGGGATCGCAGCGGCTCCAGCAATTCATTGACCCTGGACAGGCCGCTCAAGCTGCGCCGCGCCAGCAACGGCTTTTATTTTGTAAACGGCACCCCGACGGATTGTGTCCATCTTGCGGTCACCGGCATGCTGGATGCGCAGCCTGACATGGTCATTTCGGGCATCAACTCCGGCGCCAACATGGGTGACGATACGATTTATTCCGGTACGGTAGCCGCGGCCACCGAAGGCTTCCTGCTCGGCATCCCGTCCATCGCGGTTTCGCTGGCAGGGAAAGACCTGGCGCATTACGCGACTGCGGCGCAAGTGGTGGTCGACCTGGTGCAGCGCTTTGCAATGCATACGCATACCCACCCGTGGCTGCTCAACGTGAATGTCCCCGACATTCCGCACGAACAATTGCAGGGCATCGAAACGACGCGCCTGGGAAAGCGGCACAAGGCAGAGCCGGTGGTCAAGGCGTTCAATCCGCATGGCGAAACTGTTTACTGGGTCGGGGCCGCCGGCAAGGCGCAGGATGCGGGAGCCGGCACCGATTTCCACGCTATTGAGAACCGGCGCGTTTCGGTCACCCCGTTGCAAATTGACCTGACCCAATACAGCCAACTGGATGCGGTGCGCAACTGGCTGACCCCCCGGCATGAATAAGGTGCAACGCACCGGTATCGGCATGACTTCGCAGCGCACGCGCGGGCGGCTGATTGAACGTTTGCGCGAGGAAGGAATACGGGACGAAGTAGTGCTGGCCGCGATGAACTCGGTGCCGCGCCATATATTTGTGGACGAAGCCCTGGCCAGCCGCGCCTATGATGATGTCGCGCTGCCCCTCGGTTTTGGACAGACCATTTCCCAGCCTTACACCGTGGCGCGCATGCTTGAAATCATGCGCAACGGCAGGCAGCTCAATCGCGTGCTGGAAGTCGGTGGCGGTTGCGGCTATCAGGCTGCGGTGCTGGCGCATGTGGCAAAGGAAGTTTACTCGGTGGAACGCATCAAGCCCCTTTACCAGCGCGCGGTCGCCAACCTGAAGGAATTGCAGTTACGCAATGCCCGCTTGTTCTACGATGACGGAGGCATGGGCTTGCCGGAATTCGCCTTGTTCGACGGCATCATCATGGCCGCCGCCACGACCCATGTTCCATCCGCGCTGCTGGAACAGCTGGCTATCGGTGGTAGAATGGTGCTGCCTCTGGGAAATTATGAGCAAAACCTTTACCTGATAGAGCGGGATGCAAAAGGCTACCGCGAAACCCGTCTTGACGGGGTCAGGTTCGTACCACTGCTGTTCGGGAAAGAATGAGACTGAAGACTAGCGATTTTGTTGGTGTACTCATTGCAGTTGTGCTGTCAGGTTGTGCATCCAGCGTGAACCGTGCACCGATATCTGATCTTCGTTCTGCACAGAAAAAACCTGCCGCTTCGCCAATCACGCTATCCAGCAAACAGAAGCCCGGCGAGCCGGACTGGCGTCCACAAGTTTATGTCGTGCAAAAAGGCGATACCTTGTATGCCATCGCCTTCAATTACGGCCTGGATTATCACGAAATCGCCGATCTCAACAATATCCAGAATCCCGATGTAATCAAGGTAGGACAGGAATTGCGCTTGTTTGCCGCAAGCGACCTGATATCGGTGAAACCCGCCCCGCCGGAAACTCAGGGCGCTGTGGTGAGCAAACCTTTGCCGGAAAGCAAACCAGTCGAGGAAGTCAAGCCGGCGGGAATTCCCGTCATAAGCGGGCCGCTGGCGGTCAAACTCCCCTATTCCGCGGAAGCAGCCGCGCAGATTGCCAAGATGCAGGGTGCGGTTGCCCAGCCCGCCGCAGTTGTTGCCGCCAAAGCGGAGCCTTCGCCAAGCCCCGAGTCCAGGCCCGTGGCGCCGCCTGTTGCGGCCTCAGTACCAGACACGGCTGACGACGCCATCGAATGGGGCATGCCCACCAGCGGGAAAATCATCGCGGAATATTCGGAAAGCGAGAATCGCAAGGGCATAGATGTCGCGGGCAAGATCGGCCAGCCCATCCTGGCAAGCGCCGCAGGTAAAGTGGTTTATAGCGGCAGCGGCCTGCGCGGTTATGGGAAATTGATCATCATTAAACATAACCAGACCTACCTCAGCGCCTATGCACACAATGACCGAATCCTGGTGAAGGAAGGCCAGACCGTCACCAAAGGGCAGAAGATCGCGGAGATGGGCAACAGCGATGCGGATCATGTCGAACTGCATTTCGAGATACGCAAACTGGGCAAGCCGGTGGATCCGGCGAAATACCTGCCGATGCTAAAATCTTGAACGCAGGCAATCTCAACGTAACCGACCACAGCCGTGACAGCGCAGGATTGCGCTATGTCTATCCGGTCGTGTCGCGCCGTGCAGGTGGAGTTTCCATAGGCATCAACCTCAACATCAACAATGCCTGCAACTGGCGCTGCATCTATTGCCAGGTTCCCAACCTGATTCGCGGTGCGCCGCCTCCGGTTGATCTTGTCCTGCTCGAGCAGGAACTGCGCGGCTTTCTGCGTGAATTGCTGCATGGCGACTTCATGCAAAGCCGCGTTCCGCAGGATATGCGCCGCATCAACGACATTGCGCTTTCAGGCAACGGCGAACCAACCAGCGCCGAAGAATTTTCTGCGGTCATCGATCTGATAGGCAAACTGAAACAGGAAGTGCATTTGCCGGAACAGCTCAAACTGGTGCTGATAACCAACGGCAGCCTGATGCATCGCGAAAAAGTGCAACAAGGCTTGCGCCGGATGTCGCAACTCAACGGCGAAGTCTGGTTCAAGCTCGACCGCGCCAGCGAATCGGGAATGCAGCAGATCAACGACACGCGCACCGGCATGAACAAAGTGCGCGAGAACCTGATCACCTCCATCGCCTTGTGCCCGACCTGGTTGCAAACCTGCTGGTTCGCGCTGGATGGCGCGGAACCCGGGAAACGGGATGAAGGCGATTATCTGGATTTTCTGTCAGGCCTGCTGCGCGACGGAATCAGGCCGCAAGGCATATTGCTTTATTCTCTGGCGCGTCCTTCGCTGCAACCCGAGGCTGCGCGCTTGTCTGCTTTGTCCGGCGAGCAACTGCAACGGTTTGCTGCGCGCATTCGCGCATTGGGCGTGGAAACAAAAGTTTCGTAGGGTGCGCTTGCGCACCATTGCGATTTGGTGCGCAAGCGCACCCTACAGAATTTCAGCGCCACAGGATGCGGGTTGTGCCACACGGCATCTCTGCTAGACTAGCAGTCAGAACCAAAACCCGCGCGCATCCTCCAATACAGCATGAACGATCCCAAAGCACATGAGGAACTGCAAATCTCCGGCATGACCTGTGTTGCGTGCGCCGCACGCATCGAGAAAGTGCTTAATCGCATGCCCGAAGTCTGCGCCGTGGTGAACCTCGCCACGGAAAAGGCGTTGATTGATTTCAATCCGCAAAACACGAATACCGAAACCCTGATAGCGGCTGTGCGGCGCGCCGGTTACGATGCGCATCCTGCGCGCAATTTTGAAGTGGAAAAGCGGGAACGCATGGAAGCCTACCGCCGCGAGCGCATGCAATTCTTCATATCATTGCTGCTTACCGCGCCGCTGCTGGCTGAAATGTTGATGATGTTTCTTGGCAGCCACAGCATGCAGCAACGGCTGCTGCCTGTCTGGCTGCAATGGCTGCTGGCAACACCGGTACAATTCTGGATCGGCAAGCGCTTCTATTCCGGCGCCTGGCATAGCCTGCGCGGCGGGGGCGCAAACATGGATGTGCTGGTCGCGCTCGGCACCGGAGCAGCTTACCTGTTGAGCTGCGCCGTCCTTCTGTTTCATTTGCAGCAACCGGTTTATTTCGAGGCGAGCGCCACCATCATTACGCTGGTGTTGCTGGGCAAGCTGCTTGAGGCACGTGCCAAGCAGCGTGCTTCCTCGGCCCTGGAAGCCCTGATCAACCTGCAACCCAGGCAGGCGCATCTGGAACGCGACGGCAACATGGCCGACATCCCGGTGGATCAGGTAAAGTCGGGCGATGTTCTTCTGGTGCGTCCCGGTGAAAGCATGCCGGTTGACGGCATGGTGCTGGAAGGAACTTCCAGCGTCGATGAAGCGATGCTCACTGGCGAAAGCCTGCCGCAAACCAAGCAAGCCGGTGACAAGGTGTACGCCGCCACGCTGAATCAGCACGGTCTGCTCAAATGCCGTGCCGTGGCGGTCGGGGCACAGACCCAGCTATCCGCCATCATCAGGCTGGTGGAACAGGCGCAGGGATCGAAGGCGCCGATCCAAAGACTGGCCGACCGGATTTCCGCCATCTTCGTGCCTGTGGTGGTGGCGATCGCCGTCGTGACTTTCCTGGCATGGTGGGCTGCCGGAATAGGTTTGACTGCCGCGCTGATCAATGCCGTGTCGGTACTGGTTATCTCCTGCCCTTGCGCGCTGGGGCTGGCAACGCCGACCGCCGTGGTGGTCGCCACGGGACGCGCCGCACAGGCCGGGATACTGGTCAAGGATGCCGCAGCGCTGGAGCGGGTGCACAAACTGTCGACGCTGGTGGTGGACAAGACCGGCACCTTGACCAGCGGCAAACCCCAGGTCACCGACCTGCTCCCGGCTGCAGACTGCGATGAAGCGCAGTTGCTGCAAAGCGCCGCCACCCTGGCACAGCATTCCTCGCATCCCTTGTCGCGCGCCTTGCTCGAACATGCCTTTGCAAAGCAGATTGAGCTGCTTACCGCCGCTTCATTCACCGAACTTTCCGGCAGCGGCCTGCGCGCAGAGATGGATGGTGTGACTTATCTGCTTGGCTCTCCGGCTTTCATCGCAAGCGAAAACGTTCCGCTGGATGAAACGCAAATCCAGGCTTTGCAGAAACAAGGCAAAAGCCTCATCGCCGTGGCGCGCGCCGGTACCCTGCTCGGCTGCATTGCTTTCGCCGACACTTTGCGCGCCAGCAGCAAGGATGCCGTTGCGCGGCTTACTGCAATGGGCATCCACGTGGTCATGTTGAGCGGCGACAACCGCGCGACTGCGCAGGCCATCGCACAACAGGCCGGGATCAGCGATTTCCGTGCCGAAGTCCTGCCGCAGGACAAGGCGGGCCATATCCAGTCATTGAAGCAAGCGGGCAAACTGGTCGGGATGGTTGGCGACGGCATCAATGATGCGCCCGCGCTGGCTGCTGCGGACGTGAGTTTTGCCATGCGCAGCGGCAGCGATATCGCCATCGAGGCAGCGGACATCACATTGATGCGCAACGACCTGATGAGTGTGGTCGATGCCATTTCGCTGTCGCGCGCCACACTGAAAAAAATCCGCCAGAATTTGTTCTTTGCTTTTGCCTACAATGCACTCGGCATCCCGCTCGCGGCGCTCGGCATGTTGAACCCGGTGATCGCCGGCGCGGCAATGGCGATGAGCTCGGTATCGGTGGTCAGCAACGCCCTGTTGCTGAGACGCTGGCAGCCCTATAATTCCAGCAGCGCTCAGCCTTAACGAAGGATCAAAATGGAAACCATACAACTCAATATCCACGGCATGAGCTGCAATGGCTGTGTCAGCAACGTCAGCAAGGTATTGCGGGCAGTTCCAGGCGTAAGCAAAGTGGAAGTATCATTGGAACAGAAACACGCCATCGTGGCCTATGACCCTGCACAAGCCGGGATAGCGCAACTCAAAGCTGCGGTGGAAGATGCGGGTTATGATGTGGTTTGAAAGCAACCCCGCGAGGACGCGCTGAGGCACGACGCGCATCAATCGCGAACGATGCGCCTCCTTCCTTCATCGGCACATCCTGCATTTGACTCGGTGGGCAGTGTGTTGCCCGCACAGGAACGCATTACGGGTAGCGTGTTACTTCACTTCGCTGTCTATACTGACCTTCACGCCGCTGGTGCCTGGCTTGATGGTTGTACTCATGCCCTGAATATCACCGGGATGAGGCATTGGATCGCCAGACTTGGCAACACGCGCAACGACCACAACCTTGTCGAAATTCGACAGTTTCATTTGCGGCGCCATCGCCATGCTGTCGTTCAATTCAAATTGCATCGGCAAATCCTTCACCTGCCTGCGCATAACCGCCAGCGGCATGGGCGGACCGGATTCCGCACGCGCCAGCACGAACAGCATGTCATCCGGGCTGACCTTGCCTTTCATCGCGTCGCTTATGGTTACCGTACCCGTAATGCGTTCCTGGCCTGATGCCACCGGCGCCTGCTGCCCCGGCGCCATTTGTTTGCCGCCCTTGCCTTGTGCCATCGCCATGCGCGCCTGCTTTATGCCATCAGCAAACATTTTGGCGTTTTCGGTATCCTTGGGAATTATCTTGAGCAGCTTTTCCCAATACTGGATAGCCGCAGGATATTCCCCTATTTCCATCGCCGCCGCTCCAGCCAGGGCAAGTGCTTTGGGATTATTGGGATCCAGGGCAAGAGCGGTCTTGATCAGCAAGGTCGGATGACCGGCCAGCTTTTGCCCGCTCGCCATTGCCAGCGCATCGGCGAAATCAGCCCACAACTGGGCATTCTGTGTCACCAGTTTGGTCAGCTTGTTATAGGTCATGGCGGCATCGCCATAACGGCCCATTCCGGCATACAACCTGGCCAGCGCCTCCAGGCTGTCCGTATCTTTTGGATTCACCGCCAGCTTGTCTTCAAGATTCTTGAGGGTGGCATCGGTTTGCGCGGCTCCCGTCATGCCCTGCCCGCTGACACTCCCGGGAGGCAATAAGGCATCGCGATTGCCGATCTTCCAGTACAAGCCAATGGCCAGCAACGGCAATGCCACAGCCAGCACCAGAGCAAGTACTTTATTCGGATTGCGCTTGATCGGCTCCGCTGTCCCTTCCGTGCCAGTCACCTCTTCCAGCAAGCGCGACTGCAACTCGCGTTTGCCCTGATCGTACAATTCCTGCGTGAGCAATCCGTTGCGCAGATCGTTATCCATTTCGGCGACCTGATCACGAAAGATTTCCAGGTTGGCGCTGTTCCGCAGCACCTTGTTGTTTTTCACCTTGCTGCGCCACAACGGCAGCACAACAAACAGCACTGCGACTACCAGCAGTAGCGCACTTATAATCGAGAATGATGTCATGTTTGATTATTTATTTCGTTGTTGAGCAATGCGGCGGCACGCTGTTCCGCCTCTTGGGAAAGGCTGGACTCCGCTGCGGATTTGCGGCGTTTGCGCAATTGGTAGAACAGCACCCCGCCGCCCAGAAGCAGCATCGCAAAAGGCCCGAACCATAATAATATGGTGTAGCGTTTCATCGGCGGATCAAACAGGACATAATCACCATAGCGCGCCACCAGGTAGTCCTTGATCTGCTGGTCAGTCAGCCCTTTCTTGATCATCTCGCGCACTTCCTTGCGCAGGTCTTCCGCCAGTTCGGCATGGGAACTTGCCAGCGATTCGTTCTGACATACCAGACAGCGCAGGTTCTCGGCCAGTTTGACCATGCGTTTTTCCACCACCGGATCTTCCGCCAGGTCCTTGGCCTCGCCGGCATAGGCAAATACCGGAGCCAGGCACAGTAACAACAGGAATATTATTCTCTTCATTTTGCTTGCAACTGCGCTATCAGGGGCATGATCTTGCTCTGCAGTTTCTCGGGGGTGACCGGGCCGATTTCCTTGTAGCGGATGATGCCCTGTTTGTCGATGACATAGGTTTCCGGCACGCCGTATACACCAAAGTCGATGCCTACACGACCATCCGTATCCATTACGCTCAGGTCATAAGGATTACCGCCGCGCTGAAGCCAGCCCAACGCATCATCACGCTTGTCCTTGTAGTCCATGCCGTAGATCGGAACGATGTGCTGTTTCGACAATTCGACCAGCACCGGATGCTCTTCACGGCAGGATACGCACCAGGAAGACCAGACATTCAACAGCCAAACCTTGCCGAGCATCTCCTTGTCCGAGAATGTCTTGTCCGGCTCATGCAATTGCTGCAAGGTGAACGTTGGCGCCGCCTTGTTTATCAATGGCGATGGCACTTCGCGCGGATTCAGAAACAGCCCCTTGTAAAGAAATGCCGCAAGAACCAGAAACAGAATCAGCGGCAACATAAAACGCATCATAGTGTTTTCCCTTCCACTGCCAACCCGGTATTTTTGTCCGTTGCCAGACCTTCCTCTGTGTTGTCGGATTTTTTCGCGGCATGGATGCGGTAGCGCCGATCGGTCAAGGCCAGTATTCCGCCAAACGCCATAAACAAGCACCCGACCCAGATCCAGTCCACGAACGGCTTGATGTAGACGCGAACCGCCCAGGCGCCGTTGCTGTTCGGGATCGGCTCGCCCAGCGACACATACAGGTCGCGGAACAACCCGGTGGAAATCGAGGCGATGGTCATCGGCATGCCGGAAGCATTGTATTGGCGTTTTTCCGGGAACAACTGGGTAACCGGTTGTCCATTCCTGGTTACGATCACAATCCCTTGCGATGCAACATAATTCGGTCCCGGCTGTTCACGCACGCCGTCAAACCGGAATGAATACCCGCCTGCTTCCACCGTATCGCCCACATCCATGCGCACATCGCGCTCGGTCTCATACCCCTTGACCATGGTTACGCCGATGATGAAAATGCCGACTCCCAAATGGGCCAAAGTCATGCCGTAATAACTGCGCGACTGGCTTTTCATGCGTTGGCCCAAAGTGCCCTCTCGACCGCTGATGCGGCGGTACACATGGAGCGCCGTAGTGGTGAACACCCAGAATGCCAGCAACAATCCCAGAGAAATAAGCGGTGTCCATTTACCCATCACCAGCGGCAGCAACAATGCGATTACCACGCTGGCTGCCAGCGCCCAGCGCACACGCACCCACATGTCCGGCAAGCTTGCCTGCTTCCAGCGCGCAATGGGGCCCAGCCCCATCATCAGCACCATCGGCGTCATCAACGGAACAAAAATCGAATTGAAATAAGGCGGTCCAACAGACAGCTTGCCGAATCCCAATGCGTCCATGAACAAGGGATACAAGGTTCCCAGAAAAACCGAAGCGGCGGCAACCACCAGCATCACGTTGTTGGACAGCAGCATGGTCTCGCGCGAGATCAGGTTGAACTTGCCGCCCAATCCGATCTTGGGCGCGCGCCAGGCGAACAAGGTAAGCGAGCTGCCTATCACCAGCACCAGGAATGCTAGGATGAATACGCCGCGCCTGGGGTCGGTGGCGAAGGCATGCACCGATGTCAGCACCCCGGAACGCACCAGGAAGGTCCCGAGCAAGCTGAGCGAAAATGCCGCGATGGCCAGCAATATCGTCCAGCTCTTGAATGCACCACGCTTCTCCGTCACCGCCAGCGAATGGATCAATGCGGTGCCAACCAGCCAGGGCATGAACGAAGCGTTCTCGACCGGATCCCAGAACCACCAGCCGCCCCAGCCCAATTCATAATAAGCCCATCCGCTTCCCAGCATGATGCCGGTGGTCAGGAATATCCATGCCACAGTCGTCCATGGCCGCGACCAGCGCGCCCAGGTGGCATCCATCTTGCCCCCGATCAAGGCGGAAAGGGCAAAGGAAAATGCCACGGAAAAGCCCACATAGCCCATGTACAGCATTGGCGGGTGTATCACCAGTCCCGGATCCTGCAATACCGGGTTCAAATCGGCCCCGTCCACAGCCGCCGGCAGCAAGCGCTCAAACGGATTGGAAGTCATCAGCATGAACAACAGGAAACCGACCGAGATCAAACCCATTACCCCGATCACGCGAGCCACCATTTCATCCGGCAGGTGCTTGCTGAACGTAGCGACGGCAACCGTCCAGATGGTCAGGATAAACGTCCATAACAGCAATGAACCTTCGTGCCCCCCCCAGATCGCCGCAAATCGATAATGCATCGGCAGTTGCGAATTGGAATGTTCCGCCACATACAGCACGGAAAAATCATTGTTCAGAAAAGATGCAGCCAGGCAACCGAAGGCGATCGCAACAAAGACAAACTGGCCAACCGCGATTGGCCGCGCCATGCCCATCAGGACAATATTGTTGCGCGCAGCGCCATAGATGGGCAGCACTCCCTGCAATACCGCCAGCAGCAGCGCAACGATGATGGCTAAATTACCGATCTCTGGAATCATGGCATACCTCCGATTTTAATAGACTGCGGCCGCGGGAGCGGTCTTTGGTGCAGCTGAAGTTCCACCTGCTGCTGCTTTTGCCTTGGCGGCTTTATCCAGGGCATCTTTCGCTTCAGGCGGCATATAGTTCTCGTCATGCTTGGCCAGCACTTCCTCGGCATGGAATACGTTATCGGCTTCCAGTTTGCCCTGCGCCACCACTCCTTTGCCTTCCTTGAACAAATCCGGCAGGATACCTCGATATACCACCGGCATGGATTTCGCGGTATCTGTCACCATGAAACGCACGGTCAGTCCGTCGCCTTCGCGTTTCACGCTGCCCTGTTCCACCAATCCGCCGATGCGGAAGTTGCGTCCCTGCGGTGCCTCATGATTGAAAACCTGGGTCGGCGTGAAATACAGGCTTACATTGTTCTTCAATGCATATAACACCAACCCCACAGCAACTCCCAGCACCGAGAGTGCGCCGATGATGATATAAATGGTCTTTTTGCGGCGTGGCGTCATACCTGTTCCTCTTCTCCTGCGTCACGCATCAGGCGCAACTGCTGTAATGTAATCTTTCTCTTGTGGCGCACCATGGCTGTTTCAACAATGAATATCAGCAATGCCAGGCCATATGAACTCCAGATGTAGAACGCGTAGCCTTTCATGGCAAAAAATTCGGCCAGGTTCATTGCAGCTCCTCCAGTTCCTGCACCCACTGCGTGTTGCGCTCGCGTTCCAGGATGATGCTGCGCACCCGCAGCAAGGTTACCGCAATGGCATACAGCCAGCATGCCATTATCATGGTGTACATGGCCTGCTGCATGGCGATATGCATGCTGGTCCCGCTGAATTTGATGGTGGAGCCCTGATGCAGAGTGTTCCACCATCTCACCGAAAAATAAATGATGGGCACGTTGACCGAACCAACCAGCGCCAGCAGCGCGGCAGCGCGGTCTGCTCGGCGCGGATCATCTATCGAAGCATGCAGGGCAATGAACCCCAGATACAGGAACAGCAGAATAAGTTCGGAAGTCAGGCGCGCATCCCATACCCACCAGGCCCCCCACATCGGCTTGCCCCACATTGCACCGGTCCACAGCGACAGGAAGGCGAACAAGGCGCCGGTGGGCGCCAGCGCTGTCGCCATCATGGATGACAGCCGCGTATTGAAAATCAGCCCGAACGCCGAATAAGCCGCCATGACCAGATAAATGAACATGGAAAGGATGGAAGCCGGAACATGGATAAACATGATGCGGTAGGCCTCGCTTTGCTGGGCATCTGTCGGCGCCACGAAGAACCCGATATACAGGCCAATCACAAACAGGGCTGCGGAAGACCATGCGAACCACGGAACCATCTTGCCTGCCAGTCCATAAAATGTGCTGGGCGCTGAATACTTGAACCAGTTTATAGCCAAACTCTACTCCATCGAAATACGCAACGCCTGCGCCGTGATCCACGGCGTGAAAACCAATGCCAATGCCAGTATCGCACCCAATAACGACAAGTGGGACCCAACATTCATCCCGGAGGTAACTGCCTCTACCGCGCCCGCCCCGAAAATCAGCACCGGGATACACAACGGCAACACCAACAAGGACACCAGCACGCCGCCGCCACGCAACCCCAAAGTCAATGCCGCCCCGACAGCGCCTATCATGCTCAATATCGGGGTGCCCAACAAGAGGGCAGCGATCAATACCCACAATGCCTGCGCAGACATGTCGAACTGCAAGCCGAGCACCGGCGCCATCAGCACCAACGGCAAACCGGATATCATCCAGTGCGCCAGTATCTTGCCCAGCACCAGCATCGACAGAGGTTGCGGCGCCAGCATCATTTGCTCCAGCGTACCGTCAAGATAGTCCGCCGAAAACATTCTTCCCAGCGACAGCATGGAAGCAAGCAGCGCAGCAACCCACACTACGCCAGGCGCCATTTTTCGCAACATGTCCAGTTCCGGCCCCACGCCCAATGGAAACAAACTCACCACCATGACGAAAAAAATCAGCGTGGTCAGCACATCAGCCCGCCGCCGCATGGCAAGCAGCAGATCCCGGCGGATCACCAACCCAAGCAAACCAAACAGGGAAAGCCTGTTCATGAAAGCGACAAATGCCGTGTTGCCACTCCCGTCACTTCAAGGGGCTGGTGGGTAGTGTAGATGACCATGCCACGATTGGCCAGATGTTCGCCGATCAATTCCTGCATCATTCCCACGGCCCCGACATCCAGTGCAGTAAGCGGTTCGTCCAATATCCACAAGGAAGCGTTACCGACCAGCAATCGGGCCAGTGCCACCCTTCTGCGCTGGCCTTGTGACAATACCTTTACCGGTAAAGTTTCACGTCCGCGCAACCCCATGCGCCGCAATGCCGAAACGGCCTGTTTGTCATCAACTGCGCAACCTGCAATTCCGGCGCTGATACGAAGATTTTCCAGCGCGTTCAATTCATCCTTGATGGCGTTATGGTGTCCCAGATAAACCATCTCCGCAAAATAATCTTCATCCAGTTCATGGATGTTTTGTCCGCGCCAGCGTACCTCTCCTGCCGCAGGCTGGATAAACCCGCACAAGGTGCGCAACAGACTGGTCTTGCCACTGCCATTCGCGCCCTCGACCCGCAACAGTTCACCATTCGACAGGGAGAAACTCAATCCGGAAAAAAGTTGGTGATCTCCGCGGGTACAGGCGAGGTCACAAATTTCCAGCATGGCATGATCCAAACATCAAGTTGTCAATCCAGAAAACCAAAACAGCGCGTGATTATATACGATTGCATTCGTGCGGTGCGTTGTACTCATTGTAGGGTTATAATCCAGCCGTCATTATTGAGCACAGAGGCAACATGGGATTTCTGGCAAAAAAACGTATCCTCATCACCGGCATGATCAGCAACCGTTCGATTGCTTATGGAATAGCCCAGGCCATGCGGCGCGAAGGGGCTGAACTGGCCTTTACCTATCAGGGCGAACGGATTCGCGACCGGGTCAGCGAACTGGCCCGGGAATTTGGCAGCCAACTCGTATTCCCCTGCGATGTATCCAGCGATACAGAAATTGACCAATTGTTTACCGAACTCGGCAAGCACTGGGATAAATTTGACGGCTTGGTGCATTCCATCGCGTATGCGCCACGCGAAGCGTTGGCTGGTGAGTTTCTCGACGGATTCAGCCGTGAAGCATTTCGCATCGCGCATGACATTAGCGCCTACAGTTTCCCGGCCATGGCCAAGGCGGCCCTGCCTCTGATGGAAGGGCGAAGAGCCGCATTGCTGACATTGAGTTACCTGGGTGCAGTGCGCACCATGCCTCACTATAACGTCATGGGGTTGGCCAAGGCCAGTCTGGAATCCAGCGTACGTTATCTGGCGATGAATCTGGGTGCCCGCGGCATCCGCGTGAATGGCATTTCCGCTGGTCCGATCAAGACACTGGCTGCATCCGGCATCGGCGATTTCGGCAAACTGCTCGCCTATAACGCAAAGCACGCCCCGCTTAAACGCAACGTCACCATCGAGGAAGTCGGAAATGTCGCCGCTTTCCTGTGCAGCGATCTGGCCAGTGGCATCACCGGAGAAATCACATTTGTGGACGGTGGTTTCAATACCACTGCACTGGGTTCTGCCGAACCCTAGTCAAGCTGATCCCGCACACACAAAAACGCCACCCCAGTCGGTGGCGTTTTTTTTCGGCTCTGCCAACCGCATTATTTTTTCGCCTCCGCCTCAAACGCTTTTATTTTGATATCGGCATGCTTTCTGGCATCAGCCAAATAGGCCTGGTACATTTCTTCACCCGTTAGCTTGCGAATTTCCTGCAAATACCGATCGCGCTTGGCATCGTCTATCGCCGGGCCTTCCTTGACCGCATCGATACGAACCAGAACGTAACCTTTCTGCGCATCCTGCATCCCTAGATATGCTGGCAGTTTTGCCGAGTCGGTCTGGAATATCTTCTGCACCAATTCGCGGCTCAAGCCGGCAGGCTGCATACGTGTAATTGTCTGGGCACCCTTCCAATCCAGCTTTGGATTTTCACCATGCTGCAGCCTGGCAAGGATGTCCTGGCCCTGTTTCGAGGCGAGCTCCATGGCTTGCTGGCGCATTAATTTCTGGCGTATGGATTCGCTCACCTCGGCCAATGAACGGGTACTGGCCGGCTTGTATTCCAGCATCCGGGCCGCCAGCAGGTTGTTGGGGCCTATTTCGACAACGGCACTATTGCGTTTTGCTTTCAGCACATCATTGGTAAACACCGCTTGCAGGGCCTTATCCGTCCATGGCAGCCCGCCAGCCTGTCCCTTGCCCAACCAGGAACTTTGCTGTACCTGCGCCTTTACCAATTCAGCCGCCGGTTTCAGACTATCGCTTTGCTCATACACGGTGTTGTTGAACTTATCCGCCAGGTCGGCAAATTCATCGTTTGCTTTCTGCAGCTTCAATTTCTGCTCAATCTCGCCCTTCACCTCGCTCAGGGGCTTCATTTTCGCGGGCACTATTGACAGGAGCTTGATGATATGAAAACCGAAGTCAGACTGCACCAGCCCACTGATTTCTCCGGGTTTGAGCTTGAATGCGACATCCTCAAACGGTTTGACCATCATGCCGCGCGTAAACATGCCCAGATCCCCGCCATTCGCCGCAGAACCCGTATCCTGCGAGTACTGCCTGGCGAAATCCGCGAATTTTCCGGGCGATTGCCTGACTTGCTGCAGCACCTGTTCGGCCTTGGCCTTGGCGGCCTGTTTGTCCGCATCACTGGCCTGAGGTGATACCGAAATCAGGATATGCGCCGCGTGACGCTGCTCCTGTATGCCAAACTCCGGTTGGTGATCTTCGTAATACTTCTTGACTTCTGCTTCATCTACCTTGATTTGAGGCAACAAGGAATCCACGGCAAAAGTCACATACGCGACTCGAACCTGCTCCGGAGACTGGAATTCCGCAGTATTGTTTTCGTAATATTTTTTGATTTCCGCATCATCCACTTTTACCTGCTTCAGGAAGGAATCGGGTAACACTTGCAAGGTGCTGACAACGCGCTGTTGCTCATTAAGATGTATCAGCCTGTCTGCGATGATGTTCGAGGCATATCCGTTCTGATTATATGCATCCGTCAATTGGCGCAAACTCAATTCCTGCCTTACACGTTCCTCAAAAATCGGGGGGGTCATGTTCTGGCTGCGCAGCGCCGATTCGTAACGTTCCTTATCAAACTTCCCGTCTTTCTGGAACGCCCCGATTTCGGATATTACCTGCGCCAATTGAGCATCGCTTACAGTCAAACCCTGTCCCTGCGCTTGCGAGGTCATCAGCCGTTGACTGACCAGATTGTCAAGAACCGAATGCTTTATCTCCGGCTTGTCAAACATGGCAGGGTCGAACTTATCCCCCATAACTTCTCGCATCCTGTCCTCTTGCTGGCGCAGGGCATTGTCAAACTCTTGCTGGCCGATTTTTTCGCCATTCACCGTAGCCAGCGCCTCACCCGCGGCTGATCTGCGGTAAGAATCCACCCCCCAAAATGCAAAGGGAAGAATAATAAGAGCCAAGACAATTTGTATTAGCCGTCTGTTCTCATGCACAAAATCAAACATAGCAAGTTACTCAAATGAACGGAACATGAAAAAAGGCGAACATTATGTTCGCCTTGGTCTGGCGGAGTGGACGGGACTCGAACCCGCGACCCCCGGCGTGACAGGCCGGTATTCTAACCAACTGAACTACCACTCCAATACTGCTGGTGGGTGCTGACGGGATCGAACCGCCGACATTCGCCTTGTAAGGGCGACGCTCTACCAGCTGAGCTAAGCACCCGATAAAACCTGTCAGTTTACAGCATCTTTCAGGCCCTTACCAGCACGGAATTTCGGAACCTTTGCAGCCTTGATCTTGATCGCTGCACCAGTGCGCGGATTGCGGCCAGTCCGGGCAGCACGCTTTCCTACGTAGAAAGTGCCAAATCCAACCAAGGTAATCAAGTCGCCCTTCTTCAATGACTTCTTGATCGCATCAACAGTCGCCTCCAATGCGCGACCCGCTGCCGCCTTGGAAATGTCTGCAGACTTTGCAATAGCATCAATCAGCTCAGATTTATTCATGTAGCGCCCCTTTTAAAGTGTTAATGAATGACAGGCAAACCCTGTGGAGGCTTTATATCAAGGGTTAACTGCTTGGTCAAGCAATAACCTCCCCGTTAGCTACGGGGAGTGTTTCTTGAGGGCACCTCTAAAAATCCACATTTCATCCCAACTGCTACGTTGCGGGGAAAATTTCTTGCTTACATATCACACATATGCGGCGCGGCGAAATTCTTTCCGCGCCTTGCATTTGGGCGAACTCTGAATTTTTAGAGGTGCCCTTGAGATAAAGTTAATGCTTGACCAGAGAAGTCGCCAGGTTTTCTTCCACTACAGGAATCGGGCTCACTACCGTCGCCACCTCCGGCAAAGCCTCTGGCACACTCTCCAGAGCCATTTTCAGCACCTGTTCTATCCACCTGACCGGATGAATATCAAGCCTGTTCTTGATGTTGTCAGGCATGTCCACGAGATCCTTGGTGTTCTCTTCCGGGATTAGAACGATTTTGATGCCGCCACGTTGCGCTGCCAGCAGCTTTTCCTTGAGTCCGCCAATCGGCAATACCTCACCGCGCAGCGTAATCTCGCCGGTCATCGCAACATCGGCGCGCACTGGAATCCCGGTCAGCGCAGACACCATTGCCGTACAAATGCCGACGCCGGCGCTTGGACCATCCTTGGGAGTCGCTCCTTCCGGCAGATGGATATGCAAATCATTTTTCTGGTAAAAGTCTTCGGCAATCCCAAGTGTCCGTGCACGGTTGCGCACCACGCTGAGCGCGGCCTGAATGGACTCCTGCATCACCTCACCCAGTTTGCCGGTGGTAATGGTTTTCCCTTTACCTGGCAGCACCACCGTCTCTATGGTCAGCAACTCGCCACCGACTTCTGTCCATGCCAAGCCGGTAACCTGCCCCACCTGGTTGTTTTTCTCTGCTATTCCATAGGAATAGCGACGCACACCAAGAAACTTGTCCAGGTTGCGCGCGTTGACTGCCACCTTCTTTCCGTGCCCCTTGAGCAACAAAGCCTTCACCACTTTACGGCAGATCTTGGATATTTCCCGTTCCAGTCCACGCACTCCCGCCTCACGGGTGTAGTAGCGCAAAATGTCACGAATCGCACTTTCGGAGATAGTAATCTCTTCCGCTTTCAGGCCATTATTCTCCAGCGTCTTGGGGATCAAATAGCGCTCGGCAATATTGACCTTTTCATCCTCCGTATAACTCGGCACGTGAATAATCTCCATGCGATCCAGCAATGGCGCAGGAATATTCATGGTGTTCGCTGTGGCAACAAACATCACATCGGACAAGTCGTATTCGACCTCGACATAGTGGTCAACGAACGTATGGTTCTGTTCCGGATCAAGCACCTCGAGCAAAGCAGAAGAAGGATCCCCGCGAAAGTCCATGCCCATCTTGTCCACTTCATCCAGCAGGAACAGCGGATTCTTTACGCTCACTTTGGCCATGTTTTGCAATATCTTGCCCGGCATCGAACCGATATAGGTGCGGCGGTGCCCCCTGATTTCAGATTCATCACGAACCCCGCCCAGCGACATGCGCACGAACTTGCGATTGGTAGCGCGCGCAATGGATTGGCCCAGCGAAGTCTTGCCCACGCCAGGGGGACCCACCAGACAAAGGATCGGGGCTTTCATCTTGTCGACGCGCTGTTGCACAGCCAGATATTCGACGATGCGTTCCTTGACCTTTTCCAAGCCATAATGATCCGCTTCCAGGATCTCTTCGGCGCGCTTCAAGTCCGAACTGATCTTGGTTTTCTTTTTCCACGGCAATCCCACCAGCACGTCGATGTAGTTGCGCACCACAGTAGCCTCCGCTGACATGGGAGACATCAGGCGCAATTTCTTCAGTTCTGACTCGGCCTTGGCGCGCGCCTCCTTGGGCATGTGCGCAGCCTTGATCTTCTTTTCCATTTCCTCCATGTCGGCGCCTTCTTCGCCTTCGCCCAATTCCTTCTGGATCGCCTTGACCTGTTCGTTCAGGTAATACTCACGCTGGCTTTTTTCCATCTGGCGCTTGACGCGGCCACGGATGCGCTTTTCAACCTGGAGAATGTCGAGTTCGGCCTCCAGCAGACCGAGCAGATGCTCAAGACGCTTGCGCACATCAAAAATCTCCAGCACTTCCTGCTTCTGCTCCAGCTTGAGCGGCAAATGCGCGGCGATCGTATCCGCCATGCGGCCGGCATCATCTATGCCGACCAGCGAGGTCAGGATCTCGGGGGGAATTTTCTTGTTGAGCTTGACGTATTGATCGAACTGGTTGATCAAGGCGCGGCGCATGGCCTCGGCCTCATGGCCGATATCTTCATCGGCCATCACAGGTTCGATATCAGCCTCGAAATGCGATTTCTCATCGAACACATGCAACACCCTGGCACGCTGCGTGCCTTCCACCAGAACCTTGACGGTGCCATCAGGCAATTTAAGCATCTGCAGGATGTTGGCGATGCTTCCGATACCGTACAGATCGTCTATCGACGGCTCATCCTTGGCGGCGGACTTTTGCGCCACCAGCACGATACTCTTGCTGAGCTCCATGGCCGACTCCAGCGCCTTGATGGATTTTGCGCGTCCGACGAATAAGGGAATCACCATGTGCGGGAAAACCACTACATCGCGCAACGGCAACAGTGGGACCAAACCGGTATCCGGATTATTGAGATTCTTTTCATGCATGGCAGCAGTCCCCATAAGTTAACTTGTCTCATTAGATTGGGACGCAGCGACAAAATTCAACCTGCTGCCAAACTTATTGATTAGGCAACAGCTTTCGGCTTGTCGGAATACATCACCATCGGATGGATTTCCCCGCTTGCATCATTCTCGTCCAGCACCACCTTTTCCACGTTCTCTATGGATGGCAGGTCAAACATGATGTCGAGCAGGGCATGTTCCAGAATTGAACGAAGTCCGCGAGCGCCGGCTTTGCGCGCCAATGACTTCTTGGCAATAGCCTGCAATACTCCTTCGCGGAATTCCAGCTCTACACCTTCCATTGCAAATAATTTTTGATACTGTCTGGTCAGCGCATTCTTCGGCTCTGTCAGGATCCGCGTTAGCGCGGCCTCGTCAAGTTCCTCCAGGGTGGCTATCACCGGCAAACGCCCCACAAACTCCGGTATCAAGCCAAACTTGATCAAATCCTCCGGCTCGACCCCCTGCAGCACCACACCCACATTTTTTTTATCACCGCGTTTCGCCAGATCCGCTCCAAAGCCTATTCCGGCTTTTTCGGAGCGGTCCCGGATAACCTTTTCCAGGCCATCGAATGCACCACCACAAATGAACAGGATATTCGTGGTGTCAACCTGAAGAAACTCGGTATTCGGATGCTTGCGCCCACCCTGCGGTGGCACGGAAGCCTTGGTGCCTTCAATCAATTTGAGCAAGGCCTGCTGTACACCCTCACCCGACACATCGCGCGTGATCGATGGATTGTCCGACTTGCGCGATATCTTGTCTATTTCGTCGATATAGACAATACCGCGTTGCGCACGCTCCACATCGTAATCACACGCCTGCAATAACTTCTGGATAATATTTTCCACATCTTCCCCGACATATCCAGCCTCAGTCAGGGTAGTGGCATCAGCCATCACGAACGGCACATTAAGCAATCGCGCCAGGGTCTGCGCAAGCAGCGTCTTGCCGGAACCGGTCGGGCCGATCAGCAGAATATTGCTTTTGGCCAGCTCCACTCCATCCTTGTCAGTACTCTTCAAGCGTTTATAGTGGTTGTATACCGCCACTGACAGGATTTTCTTGGCCTTTTCCTGCCCGACCACATACTCATCAAGACGTGCGCAGATACTGTGCGGCACCGGCAAATCGTCCTTTTCCGTCTTGCCAACCGTCCCGGTCTGGCCTTCTTCGCGAATGATGTCATTGCACAGTTCAATACATTCGTCACATACAAAAACGGACGGGCCCGCAATCAGCTTGCGTACCTCATGTTGACTCTTGCCGCAAAAGGAACAGTACAGTAATTTGTCCCCGCTGTTTTTTTCTGACGACATGTGACCCCTCGTTTTATTTTCCGGCAAAGCAGTTCATGACAGACCTGATGTTCCTCAAATGCGTTTATCCAACACCTTGTCAATCAAACCATAATCCAATGCTTCCTGCGCTGTCAAAAAATTATCGCGCTCACTGTCACGCGCAATTTCCTCAACACTGCGTCCGGTATGCTGCGCCATCAATTGATTCAGGCGCTCGCGCAGGCTCAGGATGTATTTTGCATGAATCTCTATATCCGACGCCTGGCCCTGAAACCCCCCGAGCGGCTGATGTATCATCACTGTGGAATTGGGCAACGCAAAACGCTTGCCCTTCGCGCCGGCCTGTAACAGGAATGCGCCCATGGAGGCCGCCATGCCGATGCAAAGAGTGGATATATCCGGCTTGACGAATTGCATGGTATCGTAAATCGCCATGCCCGCTGAAATGGATCCCCCGGGTGAATTGATATAAAGATATATTTCCTTATCCGGATTTTCCGATTCAAGAAAAAGCAATTGCGCAACCACCAGATTGGCAACCGTATCGTTGATCGGCCCGACCAGAAATACCACGCGTTCCTTGAGCAAGCGCGAATAAATGTCATATGCCCGCTCCCCGCGCCCGCTGGTTTCAATCACCATCGGAATCAGGCCAATGTTTTGCGGCCCCCCATTCATTACCGACAAATCACCGTGAGCCATCAATTGTTCACCATCAATTCGCTAAACTTCACATGACGGTCAGTAACCTTTACCGTTCCCATCACCCAAACCACGACGTTGTCTTCCAGCGCCATTATCTCGGCGTCGCGCAAGCGTGACGGATCACTATAATGCCATTTCACCACTTCTTCCGGATCCTCAAAACTCTGTGCATAGTCCTCAACCAGCGTCCTGATTTGATCCGGGTCAGCCTTCAGATTGTTCTGCCTGATCAATTCAGCCAGAATAAGCCCCAGCCGGACTCGCCTTTGTGCTCGATCAACAAACGCATCAGGCGATAATGACGCACCTTTGGGTATCTTGACCCCGCTTGTTCGCATTTCGTCCATGGCCTGTTGCATCATTTGCTGCACTTCCATATCCAGCAATGCCCGTGGCACATCGATTTGCGTAACCTTCAGCAGCAAATCCATCGCGCTTTGCTTGTTACGCACCTTCAAACGCCGATCTGCCTCGCGTTTCAGGTTAGTCAGAACTTCCGCCCTGAATTTTTCCAGGTCACCTTCCGGAACACCGAGCGACTTAATGAACTCCGCATCCAATTCCGGCAGGATCGGCGCTTCTACAGCATGCAGGGTAACCGTAAAATTAACCTGCTTACCCGCCACATTCTTGCCGTAATAGTCATCCGGGAAGGTCATATCAAATGATTTGCTTTCTCCCGTCTTCATGCCGATGATGGCGGATTCGAAATCCGGCAACATGCTGCCCGCGCCTAGAATCACCTTGAAATTCCGCGCGTCGCCACCTTCAAAAGCTTCTCCGTCGAGCTTGCCCGTAAAGTCGATCCGCACCTGATCTTCCTTCTGCGCCGCCCGGTCGACAGGTTGATAAACAGCCCGTTGCTTGCGCAATGTCATTATCGCGTTATCAACGTCGGCATCATCCAGATCATAAACCAGGCGCTCAACCTGTTCCTTGCTGATGTCCCCAAACACAATGTCCGGATAGACCTCGAATGTCGCACTGAATTCGATCAATTCCGTTCCCGGTTCGGCGCTCTTGATCTCGAAATTTGGAGAACCCGCCACCCTGAGGCTGTTGAGCCTCGCCATCTCGTCGAATGAACGTTGCAGCGCATCACCCAGCACTTCCTGCTGGACTTGCGCGCCATACTGCTGCTGGATGATCTTGAGCGGCACTTTTCCTGGCCTGAAACCGCGCACCCTGGCAGTGCGCCCCAAACGCTTGAGGCGTGATTCCACTTCGCCACGAATCTGTTGCTGCGAAATAAACGAACTAAGACGCCGTTCCAGCGCCCCCAAAGTCTCAACACTAGCCATACCGATTTTCCTTGAGATTAATGTAACTTCCCCAAACAGTGAACACGACAATCTGGACTGCCATGCCTACCGGCGATGGGCCATAATGCTTAATTACCGTAATTCTTCACAAATCATTGTGCCACAATAACACCTGCATCCTGAAACCGGAAAGTCCAATTCTGCCAGGGAGTGATTCAGAACATTTTCGAATTTTAACATGGCCGTCATAAAATATCGCCCCACCAGTCTCGCGGTGCTGACGGACTCGGGAAGTGGCTTCAGCGAAGGAACATCTGCTCCAGTCACGCATGGCCGCGAACCCGGTTTCTGCGGGATGGAATGCACGGCGGTCGACACAGCGAAGGATGGATGCCGGTGGCGCCATTTACCGATCGAACAGGCTGATATTTGCTGAAAACAGGATTTGTATCACATCATTTCGACCACCTGGAGAACCAAACAGGGCCCGGGATTCTGATGTGAAACTTCAATCGCAGGGGAAAAGACCGGATGAACCAGGGTTCCCTGTCATGGACAGGGAACCCTGATGCATTTTATTTCTTGGTACCGTTAACAACTGCCTTGAGCGTGGCGCCCGCCTTGAACGCAGGAACCTTTGAGGCCTTGATCTTGAGTTCGGCTCCGGTCTTTGGATTGCGGCCAGTGCGAGCTGCACGCTTGCGCACGGCGAAAGATCCAAAACCCACCAAGGAAACGGAATCACCTTTCTTCAGCGCCCCGGAAATAATCTCAATGAAAGCACCGATAGCGCGATCGGCTTCAGCCTTACTTGTTTCGGTTTTACTTGCCAGCGCTTCGGCCAATTCTTTTCTATTCATGGAATCCCCTTCACAAAATTATTAATAACTTCCCACCCACGGCTCGCATAACAAAAACACAGTTCATTTTCCCCATGGGCACCCATCAAGCAATTGGCTCCCTCACATCTATTATCCAGTCAGTCCACCATGATGGAATGCCCTGTAAACTTTGATATCAGGCCATAGTCAACCAACCATATTCACCTTCCCCAATCGCAGTTGGAAAGTTACCACAAAAATCGTCTTTTGGAACATCCTGCGTGCAAAATTGTAGCAATCGTGAAACTTCCACTGGAATATGTTGAAAAGAAATGCGTGGATTCGATTGAAACTTGCTGAAACCGCCGGAAGCCAAACCTTGGTGCGAAAGGCGAGACTCGAACTCGCACAGGTTACCCCGCTGGAACCTAAATCCAGTGCGTCTACCAATTCCGCCACTTTCGCGCGCTTTTTAGAAGTTGAATTATAGCATGTCAGCAATGCCACCCGGGCTCAGTCAGGATCAAGCTCCACTACGATCCGGCCTCGCGAACGGCCAGAAATCAGTTGCTCGAATGCTGTCGGTATCTGCAGAAACGGTATCGAACGCGTAACCAATCCAGGATTCCGCAACCTCAGCCTGCTTGCCAGGTCACGCCAAATCTGCTCACGCAAGGGCATGGCGGTGGCGGCCGAGTCGATTCCTATCAGGCGCACCCCTCTCAAAATAAAGGGATAGACCGTGGTATGCAGCTCGGCACCGCCTGCATTGCCGAAACTGGCGATGACACCATCCTGCCTCATGCTGCGCGTCAACCATGCCAGCGTCGAGCCACCCACTGCATCCAGCGCCCCGGCCCACTGCGCCGATTCCAGCGGATGTTTACTGTTGAAGTCAACCGCGCTGCGCGGCAGAATCTCGCTCGCGCCCAGCGCTTTCAGGTATTCGTGCTCACTGTCTTTCCCGGTCATCGCCACCACATGGTAGCCAAGCTGCGCCAGCATCCGGACCGCCAGGCTGCCCACGCCTCCCGTCGCCCCGGTGACAATGACTTTTCCCTTTTCGGGTGACAGTTCATTTTGCTCCAGACGGCGTAGCGCCAGCGCTGCGGTGAATCCCGCCGTGCCGAGCGCCATCGCTTCGAACAACGATAAGCCTTGCGGCAGCGGCACGACCCAGTCGGCCGGCACGCGCACTCGCTCGGCAAAACCGCCGTCGTGGTCCACGCCCATGCCATAGCCCGTCACGATTACCGCGTCGCCCGGCTTGAAGCGTTCGTCCAGAGAGCTTTCCACCACCCCCGCCGCATCAACCCCTCCCACGCAGGGAAATCTGCGCACCACTTTGCCGCTGCCCGTCGCCGCCAGCGCGTCCTTGTAATTCACGCTGGAATAAACATTGCGGATCACCACCTCGCCGGAGTCGAGGTCATCCAGCGTCAACTCGACAAAGCGTCCGGCGGATTTGCCGTTCTCCGCAAAAATCCGGTAGGCTCGAAACCGCGCATTCATGCTCGCCGCTACCCGGACATGCGCCGGGCCAGCGCCTCGAATTGCGCCACCGGCACCGGCTTGCTGAACAGGTAGCCCTGATAGGCCATGCATTTGTTCTGCCTGAGAAAGGACAGTTGCGCCTCGGTTTCCACCCCTTCCGCGATCACGTTCAGGCGAAAGTCCCGCGCCATGTCTATGATGGTCTTCACCATCACCGCATCGTTCGGATCGGTGGTAATGTCACGCACAAAACTCTGGTCTATCTTGATCTGGTCGAGCGGCAGTTGTTTCAGGTAGGCCAGCGATGAATAGCCGGTTCCGAAATCGTCCAGCGACAGCCGCACGCCCAGCTTTTTCAGCGCATGCATCTTGCGCACCACATCGGCCACGTCTTCCAGCACCACGCTCTCGGTCAATTCAAGCTTCAGGCGCTCGGGCGCGATGCCATGCCGCACAATCACCTGCTCCAGCCGCTCCACAAAATCATCCATGCGAAATTGCCGTGCGCTGACGTTGATCGCCAGCTGCAGGTGGCGCATCTGCCCATCCCGCGCCCATTCTGCAATCTGTTGGCAGGCGGTCTCGATGACCCATTGTCCGATGTCGAGTATCAGCGAACTCTCTTCCGCAACCGGGATGAACTGGGCAGGAGAAACCATGCCGCGCCGCGGATGCATCCAGCGGATCAGCGCCTCCGCCCCGATCGGGCGATGCCCGTCATCCACCTGTATCTGATAATACAAGCGCAATTGACGGTTCTTCAGCGCGCCGCGCAGATCCGCCTCCAGTTCCACTCGCGTCTCCACCGCCTGCTGCATCACCGGATCAAAAAAGCGCACTGCATTGCGCCCCGCATCCTTCGCCTGATACATCGCCATGTCGGCATGCTTCAGTAGCGACTCCACCGTCTCGGCACGACCCCGATACAGGCACACCCCGATACTCGGCGAGCCGTGATACTCATGCCCCTTTAACTGGTAAGGCAGGGTCAGAGCGGCACGGATCTTCTCGGCGATCAGCGCTACTTTTTGCGACGCTTCCTGCACGTCCACGCTAACTTCCTCGATCAGCAACACAAACTCGTCCCCGCCCAGGCGTGCCACGGTATCCGCCCCGCGTGCGGACTCCTTGAGACGCTGTGCCACTTCGACCAGCAGCAAATCGCCATAGCCATGGCCCAGGGTATCGTTCAGCGCCTTGAACTTGTCCAGATCGAGGAACAGCACCGCCCCATAACTGCCGCTGCGCTGCGATGCGGCAAGAGCCTGCCCGAAGCGATCCTGCAACAAACGCCGATTGGGCAGACTGGTCAACGAGTCGTAATACGCCAGGGTGTAAATTTCATCTTCGGCCAGCTTGCGCTGGCTGATGTCGCTGGAAACCCCGACATAATGGCTGACTTCACCTTCCTCATCCCGCACCGCCGTGATCGTCAGCCATTTAGGGTATATCTCGCCATTCTTGCGCTTGTCCCATATCTCCCCTTCCCAGTGTCCGGTGCTGGTTATCTGCTGCCACATCGCCTCATAGAAAGCCTGGTCGTGCCTGCCGGAACTCAACAGATGGGGAGTGTGCCCGAGCACCTCAGCCGCGCTGTAACCGGTAATCGTTTGAAATGCCTTGTTCACGCGGACTATCCGGTCATCCGGATCCGTGATTATGATCGCATCATGTGTCTCGAAGGCAATCGCTGCAATGCGCAACTCGTCCTCGCGCTGTTTCTGCCCTGTAATATCCTGCACCGCGCCCACCGACCGCAGCGGCTTGCCCGATGCGTCGAACTCGCTGGTGCAATGCTCGCGCACCCACTTGATGCGGCCGTCTGCCATTCGCAAGCGATGCTCGATGTCATATGGCTGCCTGTCCGCCAGGGATTGCGTGTAAGCCTGATTCACCTTGTCGCGGTCTTCCTGGTAGATCACGTTCAAAAACTTCTCATAGGAAGGCGCGAACTGCGCCGGATCCAATTCAAAAATCCGGTAAACTTCATCCGACCAGCGCAGCTCGCCGCTCACCAGATTCAATTCCCAACTCCCTAATTGCCCCAGCCGCTGCGCCTCGTTGAGCAGATCCTGATTGCGCTGCAGCTCCAGCTCCATGCGCTTGCGCGCTGTAATCTCGCGTGACAACACGATAAAGCGGGGTTGCTGGCCCGGAGAAACCGGCTTGGCCGAAACAGAAAGTTCGAACCATGAACTGCCTTGCGGAAGCGACAGCTCGAACTGCTTTCCGTGCGAACGACCTTGTTCATGGGCATCCTGCAATGCCGACATAACCACCTCCGTAGCCCCGGGCGGCAGCACTTCGGATACTTTTTTTCCAGGCAGACTATCGGCCGGCGCGGCCAGCAAGTCGCTGCGCTGGGCATGGATGTCGTAATAAGTCCCATCCAGCCCCACCTCGAACATCAGATCGGGGATGGCATCGATTGCGGCTTTGAGCTGGTTCCGCGCAGCACGGTTGTCAGCTTCGACTTGCTTGCGCACCGTGATATCCAGGAACGAACTCATCATGCATAAAGGCTTGCCATCCGCATCCATGACCATATGCGCAGACACTTGCAGATCGGCCAGCGAGCCATCATGCCGGCGTGCGCGCAATTCGCCCTGCCAATGGCCCTGCTGCTGCAGGACTGCGAGTGCTGCCTGAGCATCTTCGGGCTGGTCGACGAACTCGGTTGGCAAGCGGCCGACGGCATCCTCCGACCCGCGCAGCCGCCACAGATCGGCAAACGCCTGGTTCACGTAAAATATCCTGCCGTCCAGGCCCGCGATGGCGATGGCTGTAATCGAAGAGGCAATGGCGGCCCCCATGATGCGCAGTTCTGCCATCTTCTGGCTAAGCTCTGCGGTGCGCTCTGCGACACGCTTTTCCTGCGTGTGGTACAACGATTGCAGGTTTGCGGCCATGCGATTGAATGTTCGCGCGAACAAACCCAGCTCGCCGGGAGCGGATTCGTCCGCCCGCTGGTCCAGATTGCCCTTGGCCAGTTCCTCCGCAGTCTGCGCCAGCCCTTTGAAGGGCATGCTGATCTGGCTGCCGAAAAAGTACGCCGCCACAGAAACCAACAGCATTACCAGCAGCAATGCCGTCAGGGTGAAAACGCGCTGTTGATGCAGGGACGCAAAAGCCTCGTCTGCATCCATCTTGACCACCATACCGAAGCGCAAATCCGGCAGATAGCGCCACGCGGCTATCACCTCGTGGGTGTGATAGTCGGTTTCGATACCGCCGCCACGAATCCCCGACAAGGCGTTACGCATCGGTCTTGGCATCTTGCTTATCTCGATCGGCTGCAGCGTGCGTAACTCGACCGGATGCAGCGTGCTTTCAATCTGGTATTTAAGCGGGGTAACAATCATCACGTGCTGCTGATCGACCCATTTGGCCAGCACGGTTTCTCCGCTTGACCCCAGGCCGATCGGATCGGCCGTCACCTGGTATATCTCTGTGACATCCATCTGAAAAGCAATCACCCCCAGCAGTTTGCCTTCACGAATAAGCGGTACCGCCACGAACGCGGCCATTGCTTTCGAAGGTGGATAGAATGCGAAATCAGAAGCCACACTCTCCAGGGTCATGCGCGTGTCCCGAAACGCCTGGGCCAGGCCGCTGCCACGATACGGGCCATCGAGCAGATTGGTGGCGAAATCCCTTTCGTGCTTCTGGCTATACACGATGTCACCCTGCAGATTGATCAGGAACACATCGTAGAACATCGTCCGGTCATCGATGTAACGCTGGAAATAATCCCGATATCGCGCATCCACTTTGCGGTATTCCGGCGAATCCGGATGGGCCGCTTGATAACTGTGCGAAAGCTGCTCGACAGCCTCCTGGGTGATCCATGAGCGCCCGATCAGGCGGGTATCGGCAATGCGCTCTATGACAAATCCCCTGATTTGCTGTGCCTTCTTGTCTGCCAGTTCCGATAGATTTTGCAGTACAGCGGTACGCAACGATTGTTCGTTGTTGTGCAGCAACAAGAACGCCAGCACTATCAGCGGCAGCACGCCCACGAGCAAAAACCAAACCAGCAAACGGCGCGTCAGCGAGGTGAATATCACGGCTGCACCTTCGCGCCAGTCTGCGGAACGCCGGACTGCTGCATGGATGTCCAGGCCAAATGCGGACGATAGAATGGGAACGGGGCTGGACGCACCGGCTGGTCGGCCTGCCAGACCACGTCGAATTGCCCATCAACCCGTGCCTTGCCGATGCGCACGGCTTTCCAGAGATGATTGGTCGAAAAATCCACCGACACGATTCCTTCGGGCGCCGGAATGGTTTGCTGCTTGAGCAGCGTCTTGACCAGGGACAGATCCGTCGAGCCCGCTTCGCGCACTGCATTGACCCACATGCGAACGCCGCAATAGGCCGCCTCCATCGGATCATCCAGCACGCGATCCCGGCCAAAACGCTGTTTAAATTGCGCTACGAATGCCTGGTTATCAACGCTGTCGATATTCTGGAAATAACTCCATACCGCATAATTGCCGGCTACCAGCGCAGGACCCATTGCAGCCAGCTCCACTTCGGCGATGCTGGTCGAAATGACCGGCACGTTTTCTGCGGTGATTCCCGCCTCGCGTAGCGCGCTGAAAAAATAATTGTTGCTGTCGCCATTCAAGGTATTCAATATGACATCCGGTTTCAGCCTGGCGATTTCACCGGCCACCCCGGCGAAATCCCTCTCGCCCACGGGCAGATACCGTTCCGCCAACACCTCGCCGCCATTCATGCGCAACACGTCCCGCGCGATGAGGTTTGCCGTGTGTGGAAATACATAGTCCGAGCCCAGCAGATAAAAACGCTTGCGCTTATTCTGCAAGGCCCACATCAGCGCCGGAATGATTTGCTGGTTGGGAACTGCGCCGGTGTAGATGATGTCTGGCGATTCTTCCAGCCCCTCATACTGGAGCGGATAGAACAGCAGATGATGGTGCTGTTCGACCACCGGCTTGACGGCCTTGCGGCAGGCCGAGGTCCAGCAGCCGAACAGCGCCTGCACCCGATCCTGCGTGATCAGCTTCTCGGCCTGTTGCGCACAATAGTCGGCATCCGAGCGGCAGTCCGCGACGATCATCTCGATCTGCGCGCCATTCACCCCGCCGGACTGGTTGGCCTGTTCGATCGCCAGCCGCACCGCATCCACGAGCGGTGTCTCGCTCGCCGCCATCGTGCCACTCAATGAGTGCAGCACGCCGATTTTTATATTGGCTTTGTTTTCATTGCGGGCGAACGCCAGCCAAACGAGACTCAGCAGCACCGGCGCCAGCAAGATGGTCAGTGCCAGTTTGACTCTATTCCGGTTCACACTGCGCTCCATTTATTATCCGTGCGATGCATTAGTGCGGGCACTCCAAAATATATATCCCGCTCTTATAGCCGCAGCGTCGACTCGACAAAGCGCCCCGCATAGTTGGCGCTTTTATTGAAGATGAGGCAGGCGCGAAAGACGTTCATTTACAAATCGAGCAGCACCCGTCCCGGATACTCCAGTGCTTCCTTGATGGCTACAAGGAACAGCACGGCATCGCGCCCGTCGACGATGCGATGGTCATAGGACAGTGCCAGATAGTTCATGGGCCGGATCACCACCTGGCCGTTCTCCGCCACCGGTCGGTCCTTGGTTGCATGGATGCCAAGGATGGCGCTCTGCGGCGGGTTGATGATCGGGGTGGAGAGCAGGGAGCCAAACACGCCGCCGTTGGAGATGGAGAAGGTGCCGCCGGTGAGTTCTTCCAGCGTCAGCTTGCCAACCCTGGCGCGCGCGCCGAAATCGGCGATCTGTCTTTCGATGTCGGCAAACGACAGCTTGTCGGCGTCGCGGATGATCGGCACCACCAGACCGCGTTCGCTGCCGATCGCCACGCCGATGTCGTAGTAGCCGTGGTAGATGATATCGGCGCCATCCACCGAGGCGTTCACCACCGGGAATTTTTGCAAGGCCTGCACTGCCGCCTTGACGAAGAAGGACGTGAAGCCCAGCTTGATGCCATGCTGCTTCTCGAACGCGTCCTTGTACCTGTTGCGCAGCTCGATCACCGGCTGCATGTTGACTTCGTTGAAAGTGGTCAGGATCGCGGCATTCTGCTGCGATTGCAGCAGACGTTCGGCAATGCGCTGGCGGATGCGCGTCATCGGCACGCGCTGCTCGATGCGTCCTCCGGCAATAGCAGCCCCCTCTGCCCCGCCCTCCTCCGTCGAGGGGGAGAAAGCGAGGTTTGCTTCCTGCACAACGCCCAGCACATCTTCCCTGGTCACCAAACCATGCCGGCCGCTGCCCTGCATGCCACTGGCATCGATCTCAAGCTCGTGCGCCAGCTTGCGTGCCGAGGGCGAAACCGCGGCAGGCTGGTTTTTCTGACCCTCTCCCTGCAAGGAAAAGGCGGTCGGTTTCGCTGCCGCATCGGTGTCCAGCATGGCAATCAGCTCGTTGCTCGCCACCTTTTCGCCATCACGCTTGATGATCTTGCTCAGCACACCGGATTTCGGCGCAGGCAATTCCAGCACCACCTTGTCGGTTTCGACATCGATCAGGTTTTCGCCCTCCTCTACCGCCTCGCCCACCTGCTTGTGCCAGGACAGCAGCGTAGCTTCGGTCACCGATTCGGAAAGTTGCGGCACCCGGATTTCTATTTGATGGGATTCAATGTTCATGGCTTCTTGCTCCTGGGATTGTTCTTCACATCCAGATCGGGGCGGAACGCGGCTTCGATCACGGCCTTCTGCTGTTCGTGATGCAGCGCGAGATAGCCGACTGCCGGCGCGGCAACGGAAGCGCGCAGTGCATAGCCGAGCTTCATGCCGGGACGCATGTGGCGCAGCAGGTAGTGCTGGATGCGGTGCCACGCGCCCTGGTTGCCCGGTTCTTCCTGGCACCACACTACTTCCGTGGCGTTCGGGTAAGCGGCCATCTGCGCAGCGAAGGCATCGTGCGGGAAAGGATAAAGCTGTTCCAGTCGAACGATGGCCATGTCCTGGATGCCGCGTTCGCGCCGCGACGCGACCAGTTCGTAATAGATTTTCCCGCTGCAGAAAATGATGCGCTTGACTGAGGCGCTGTCCAGCTTGTCCGTTTCGTTCAGTATCGGCTGAAACGATCCTTGCGCCAGCCATTTCAAGGGCGAGGCGGCATCCTTGCTGCGCAGCAGACTCTTCGGCGTGAACACGATCAGCGGCTTGCGGTACGGGCGCAGCATCTGGCGCCGCAGCAGGTGGAACATCTGCGCCGGCGTCGACGGGATGCACACCTGGATGTTGTACTCAGCGCACAGTTGCAGGTAGCGCTCGATGCGGCCCGAAGAATGCTCCGCTCCCTGGCCTTCATAGCCGTGCGGCAACAGCATCACCAGTCCGCACAACCGTCCCCACTTGGCCTCGCCCGAGGCGATGAACTGATCTATCACCACCTGTGCGCCATTGGCGAAATCGCCGAACTGCGCTTCCCAGATCACCAGCGACTCCGGTTCGGCGGTGGCGTAGCCATATTCGTAGGCCAGCACCGCTTCTTCCGAAAGTATCGAATCAATTACCAGCGCATCTGCCTGTCCCGTCTCCAGATGACGTAGCGGCATGTACGCACCCTCCTGCCACTTCACGCGGTTCTGGTCGTGCAGCATGACATGACGATGGAAGAACGTGCCGCGCCCGCAATCCTGTCCCGACATACGCACCGGGTAACCTTCCGTCAGTAGCGTGGCATACGCCAGGTTTTCCGCCATGCCCCAATCCAGCGCCTGTTCGCCCCGACCCATGGCACGCCGGTCGGCAATGATTTTTTCAACGCGCGGATGCAGCTTGATATTGGACGGAATGGTGGTCAGCCGTTCGGCGAGAAACTGCAAACGTTCGCGCGGCACGGCGGTATTGACCGGTGCGTTCCAGGCTACATCGGCATTGTATTTTGCCCAGCGCGCGGCATGTCCGTTCTTGGCATCAGCCTCTACCGTCTGCACCGGACTGACACCCTCGTCCATCATGCGCCGATAGGCGGCGATCATCGCCTCCGGCTCACCCGGCTGGATAATTCCGGCATCCGCCAGACGCTTGGCATACAGCGCGCGCGTACCGGGATGCTGGTGGATAAAGCGGTACATGAACGGCTGGGTGACCATCGGCTCATCCTGCTCGTTATGTCCCAGCTTGCGGAAACACACCAGGTCTATCACCACGTCGCGGTGATAGGCCATGCGGTAATCCAGCGCAATTCCGGTAACCAGCAGCACCGCTTCCGGATCATCCGCGTTGACGTGAAAAATCGGCGCTTCCACCATCTTCGCCACATCGCTGCAATACAGCGACGAGCGGGTGTCGCGCGCATCCGAAGTGGTGAAACCGATCTGGTTGTTGATGATGATGTGCACCGTGCCGCCGGTGCGGAAACCGCGCGTCTGCGACAGGTTCAGCGTTTCCATCACCACGCCCTGGCCGGAGAACGCCGCGTCGCCGTGCAACAGCACCGGCAGCACACGATTGCCGGAAAAGTCGCCGCAACGGTGCTGGCGCGCGCGCACCGACCCTTCCACCACCGGGTTGACGATTTCCAGGTGCGAGGGATTGAACGCCAGCACGACGTGCATCGTTCCGCCCGACACCACGATGTCCGACGAGAATCCATTGTGGTATTTCACATCGCCCGAAGTCAGTTCGCTGCTGTGCACGCCCTCGAACTCCGCAAACAGCATGGAGGGCAGTTTGCCGAGGATGTTGACCAGCACGTTGAGCCGCCCGCGATGCGCCATGCCGATCACCGTCTCTTGCACGCCATGTCCGCTCGCACGCTGCAACAGGTGATCCAGCATCGGCACCAGCGTTTCGCCGCCTTCCAGCGAAAAGCGCTTCTGGCCGACGTACTTGGTATGCAGATAACGCTCCAGCGTTTCTGCGGCAGTCAGCCGTGCCAGAATTTGCCGCTTTGCCGTATCCGGAAAATCCGCCACGCCGCGCGTTCCTTCAAAGCGTTGCTGGATCCAGCGCTTCTGCCCGATGTCGCTGATGTACATGTATTCCGTTCCAATGCTGCCGCAATACGTCTGGCGCAGCAGTTGCAGTATCTCGCGCAGCGTCATGCGCTGGGCAGCCACCAGCGATCCGGTCTCGAACGTGGTATCCATGTCCGTTTCAGTGAAGCCGTAATAGGCCGGCTCGAGCTCCGGCACTTGCGGTTTGTCGTGGCGATTCAACGGATCGAGGTTGGCCATGCGCACACCGAGGAAACGATGCGCGTTGATCAGTTGCAGCACGGCAACCTGTTTGCGGAACATGCCGGCCTGCGCTGCATCTGCAACGGCGGGATGCCCGGGCAGCGCGGCGAAAGCCCGCTGGATCGGCGTATGCGCCACATCGTGCGCTGCGCCCGGTGCAGCCTGCAAGCCGTCAAAATAAGCGCGCCATGCCTCCGGCACCGATGACGGATTGGCAAGGTAATCCTCGTATAACCCCTCAACGAACACATCGTTCATCCCGAACAGCAGCGATGTGTCGCGCATGGTCTGCATGGTGTTTTCTTGTTGGGCAGCCATAAACCGTTCCAGCTAAATCGTCCTCCATGGAGGGTGGATAAAGGCCGAAGGCCGTATCCACCTGCATGGATGATGGATACACGCCTGGCGGCGCTTTATCCCCCCTGCACGTTTAACGGTTGCCGACAGGCACATAATCACGTTTGGCCGCCCCCCGGTACAACTGGCGCGGGCGGCCAATCTTGCGTTCATTGTCTGCGATCATCTCGTTCCACTGCGAGATCCAGCCTATGGTGCGCGCCAGCGCAAAGAACACGGTAAACATATTGGTCGGCACGCCCAGCGCGCGCAGCACGATGCCGGAATAGAAATCCACGTTGGGATACAGCTTGCGCTCGATGAAGTAGTCATCCTTGAGCGCGATCTGCTCCAGTTCCAGCGCCATCTGGAACAGCCTGTCATCTTCCAGCCTCAGTTCCCTGAGCACCTCGTAACAGGTGGTGCGCATCACCGCTGCGCGCGGATCCATGTTCTTGTATACGCGGTGGCCGAAACCCATCAGGCGGTATTTCTTGTCTTTCACGCCCTGTATGAAAGCCGCCACGCGCGAACTGTCGCCGATTTCCTCCAGCATCTTCAGCACCGCTTCGTTCGCTCCGCCGTGCGCCGGCCCCCACAGCGCGGCGATACCGGAAGATACACAGGCATACGGATTGGCGCCGCTGGAACCCGCGAGGCGCACGGTAGAAGTGGAAGCGTTCTGTTCATGGTCGGCATGCAGGATGAAAATGCGCTCCAGCGCGCGCACCAGAATCGGGTTCGGCACATATTCCTCGCATGGCGTGCCAAACGTCATGTACATGAAATTCTCCACGTAACCGAAGGCATTCTTCGGATACATGAACGGCTCACCGGTGTTGTACTTGTAGGCCATCGCCGCGATGGTCGGCACCTTGGCGATCATGCGAAATGCCGAAATTTCGCGATATTCCGGATTATCGATGTCGATCGAGTCGTGGTAGAACGCGGACAGCGCGCCGACCACGCCCACCATCACCGCCATCGGGTGCGCATCGCGGCGGAAGCCGTTGTAGAAACGCACCATCTGGTCATGCACCATGGTGTGCATGGTGACCTTTCTGTTGAACTCGGCCTTCTGCTGCGCGTCCGGCAATTCGCCGTTCAACAGCAGGTAGCACACCTCGAGAAAATCGGAGTGTTGCGCCAGCTGCTCGATCGGATAGCCGCGGTAATATAACAGCCCGGCTTCACCATCAATATAGGTGATGTCGGAAGAACAGCTCGCCGTCGAAAGGAAGCCGGGATCGTAGGTAAACATGCCCAGTTTGCCCAGATTGCGGATATCTATCACGTCCGGCCCCAATGTACCGGACAGAATTGGCAACTCGACGCTGCGTCCATCGTCCAGCGTCAGCCTAGCAACGCGCTTGTTATCCATGCCTCCCCCTCTACGATTTTTTTGCCTCAGGCGCTCCTGAGCAGTTCAAGCAACGCGCCCGCATCATCCCTGGGCGGCGATGCCCTGCCCGTAATCATATCCCAGAGTACCACATCCGACATATCCAGCAGCGCATCGAATGCTGCACGCTGCGCTTCGTCCAGGCCCGCATAATGCCGCTCAATAAAGCGGCCCAGAACGATATCCAGTTCCAGCATGCCGCGCCGGCAGCGCCAGCGCAAACGACGTGCCATCTCAGGATTCAGCATTCCGGATTCCGGATTCGGATCTGCTTGGCTCAACATAACCTGATCCGACTCCCGATCCCCGACTCCAGATTCCTCATACCACCCGCTTCACCATCAACTCTTTTATCTTTCCAATCGCCTGCGTCGGGTTCAATTCCTTCGGGCACACGTCCACGCAGCTCATGATGGTGTGGCAGCGGAACAGCCGGTAGGGATCCTCCAGGTCATCCAGTCGTTCGCCGGTAGCCTGATCGCGCGTGTCCGCAATAAAGCGGTAAGCCTGCAACAGCCCGGCCGGACCGACGAACTTGTCCGGATTCCACCAGAACGACGGGCAGGCAGTGGAGCAGCACGCACACAGAATGCACTCATACAGGCCGTTCAGTTCCGCGCGCTGCGCAGGCGATTGCAGCCGCTCCGTCTCCGGAGGCGGATCGTGGTTGACGAGATACGGCTTGATCGAATGGTACTGCTTGAAGAACTGCGTCATGTCCACGATCAGGTCGCGGATCACCGGCAAGCCGGGCAAAGGGCGAATCTCGACCGGTTGCTTCAAACCGGCCAGCGGCGTGATGCAGGCCAGCCCATTGCGTCCGTTGATGTTCATCGCGTCCGAGCCGCAGACGCCTTCACGGCAGGACTTGCGCAGGCTCAGGCTGTCGTCCTGCTCCTTGATGCGCAGCAACGCATCCAGCAGCATTTTTCCCTGCGTGGGATTGTCCGCCTCGACATCCAGTTCGTAATCCTGCATGTGGGGATGATCATCGGTTTCCGGGTTGTAGCGGTAGATTCTGAATTTCATGTTTTTCCTAAGATTGTGGCCTGTAGCAGGTAGCTTGTAGCAAAAGCCGAGTGGCTACCCGCTACGCGCTATGAGCTACAAGTTCAATACACCCGCGCTTTCGGCGGAAATGATTCCACCGTCAGCGGCTTGAGCCGCACCGGCTTGTAATCCAGCTTGTGTCCCTCGCTGAAATACAGTGAGTGCTTCAACCACTTGTCATCATCGCGCTGCGGAAAGTCGTCGCGCGCATGGGCGCCGCGGCTTTCCTCGCGCGCTGCGGCGGCATGCAGGGTGGCCTGCGCGACTTCGATCAGATTATCGAGTTCCAGCGCTTCCACCCGTGCGGTGTTGAACACCTTGCTCTTGTCCTTGATCGCAGTGTGCCTCGCGCGCTCCGCCACCTCGCATATCTTGGCCACGCCCTCGGCCAGCAAATCGGGAAAGCGGAACACGCCGCAATGCGTCTGCATCACCCGGCGCATTTCCGCGCCCACCTCGGCCACGCTGTCGCCGTCTTTTTGACCGTCCAGGCTGGCAAGGCGCGCCAACGAACGATCCGCCGCATCGCCAGGAAGCGGCTTGGGATGGGGATTGCGCTGCAGGTCTTCGATGATCTGCCGCGCCGCCTCGCGCCCGAACACCAGCAGGTCGAGCAGCGAGTTGCAACCCAGCCGATTGGCGCCGTGCACCGACACGCAGGCGCATTCTCCGACCGCATAGAAACCCTGCACAATTTCCTCCGGCCCGGTGCGGTACGGCGCAACCACCTGCCCGTGATAATTGGCCGGGATGCCGCCCATCATGTAATGCGCCGTCGGCACCACCGGGATCGGCGCATCCAGCGGATCGACGTGCGCAAACTTGATGGCGATATCGCGGATGCCGGGCAGACGCTGGCGGATCACCTGTTCGCCGATGTGATCGACTTTCAGCAGCACATGGTCAGCATGCGGCCCGCAGCCGCGTCCCTGCTTGATCTCGGTGGCGATCGCGCGCGACACCACATCGCGGCTGGCGAGGTCTTGCGCGGTCGGCGCATATTTCGTCATGAAGCGCTCGCCGTCCCTGTTGACCAGATAGCCGCCCTCGCCGCGCACCCCTTCCGAGATCAGCACGCCCGCGCCGTAGACGCCGGTGGGATGGAACTGGAAGAACTCCATGTCCTGCAGCGGAATGCCGGCGCGCGCCGCCATGCCGAGGCCGTCGCCGGTATTGATGTACGCGTTGGTGCTGGCCTGGAAGATGCGCCCCGCGCCGCCGGTGGCGAACAGCGTGGCGCGCGCCTGCAGGATCATCACCTCGCTGGTTTCGATCTCCATCGCCACCACGCCGAGCACGTCGCCGTCCGCATCGCGGATCAGGTCCAGCGCCATCCATTCGACGAAAAAATGCGTGTTGGCTTTCACGTTCTGCTGATACAGGGTATGCAGCAGCGCATGGCCGGTGCGGTCGGCGGCGGCGCAGGCGCGCTGCACTGGCGTCTTGCCGTAGTCCTGCATATGCCCGCCGAACGGGCGCTGGTAGATCTTGCCGTTGTGGAGGCGGTCGAAGGGCATGCCAAAATGCTCCAGCTCGTACACCACCTCGGGGGCGGCGCGGCACATGAATTCGATCGCATCCTGGTCGCCGAGGTAATCGGAACCCTTCACCGTGTCGTACATGTGCCAGTGCCAGTTATCCTCGCTGACGTTGCCCAATGACGCCGCGATGCCGCCCTGCGCCGCGACGGTATGCGAGCGCGTGGGAAACACCTTGGACAGCACCGCCACTTTCAGTCCGGCCTCCGACAACGCCAAAGCCGCGCGCATCCCCGCGCCGCCCGCGCCGACGATTACCACATCGAAAGTTCGTTTTGCGATTGCCATTACCTGTCCTTCGATATCATTCCGGGCTGCGCTGAAATGACGAACCTTGAATCATCGCAAATGATCCACCACGTGTCATATCCCCTCCCCCTGCAAAGGCGAAGGGACAAGTGTGGTTCCAGCAGACTATCCGAGATCATTTCAAAATCCCCACAATATCTGCACCGACCAGATCGCGTACAGCATCAGCGCCAGTATCACCGTTACATGGATCACCAGGCGCGCACCGGCCGGCTTCACATAATCCATCACAATGTCGCGCACACCGACCCAGGCGTGGCAGAACAGCGCCAGCAGCGTCAACAGCGTGAACGAGCGCATCACGTTGCTGGAAAACAATCCGGTCCATGCGTTGTAATCGAGGTCGGGATGCAGCAACAGCCAGTTCACGATGAACAGGGTATACAGCGCCATCACCACGGCGCTGACACGCTGCACCAGCCAGCTGCGCAGGCCGTAATGTGCGCCGGTGACGATGCGGTCTACCAAAGCCGCACTCCCAGCAGAATCGTCAACGCCAGGCTCACGACCAGCACCCACTTGCTGCTGGCGCGCGCCTGCGCCAATTCGACGCCGCGATCCAGGTCGATCGCCAGATAGCGGATTCCCGCGCAAAAGTGATGCAGGAAGGCCCACAACATGAAAATCCAGAACAACTTGCTGGCCGCGTGCCGGAACATCCATGAAAGCAGCGTATAGGTCTCGATCGAGCGCAGGCTGTATTGCAGCGTCCACAGCAGCAACGGCAATGCCAGGAACAGCAATGCGCCGCTGATGCGGTGCAGGATCGAAACGAAACCGGGCAACGGCAGCCTGATCCGGCGCAGATCGAGATATTTGGGGCGACTATTGTTCATTAGGATGATGAACACACAAAACCGGCTGCAATGTTAACATCCTTTGCCTGTCCTTCGAACGCTGGCAAAATGCCACCACCCACTGCGCAGGAGCCTGCCATGAAAGCCCCCATCCGCATCACCGTCACCGGCGCCGCCGGGCAGATCGGCTACAGCATGCTGTTCCGTATCGCCGACGGCGACATGCTGGGCCACGAACAACCCGTCATCCTGCAACTGCTCGATGTGCCGCAGGCACAGCAGGCGCTGCGCGGCGTGGCGATGGAACTGGAAGACTGCGTGTTCCCCATGCTGCAACAGATCATCGTCACCGACGACCCGCGCATCGCCTTCCGCGATGCCGAGGTGGCGCTGCTGGTCGGCGCGCGCCCGCGCAGCAAGGGCATGGAGCGCAAGGATCTGCTCGAAGCCAACGGCGCGATCTTTTCCGAGCAGGGCCGGATATTGAACGAACTCGCCGCGCGCCACGTCAAGGTGCTGGTGGTCGGCAATCCGGCCAACACCAACGCGCTGATCGCGATGAAGAACGCACCCGACCTTGCCCCGACAAACTTCAGCGCGATGATGCGCCTCGACCACAACCGCGCCATCGCGCAGGTGGCGCTGAAGCTATTTCAGCCGATACGCGACATCGCCAAGATGGTGGTGTGGGGCAACCATTCCGGCACGCAATATCCCGACCTGTCGCATGCGGAAATCCGCGGACGCCGCGTGCTCGACATCCTGCAGGATCACACCTGGATCGAGAACGAATTCATTCCCACCGTGCAGAAGCGCGGCGCGGCAGTGCTCGAAGCGCGCGGTTTGAGCAGCGCGGCCAGCGCGGCGAACGCCGCCATCACCCACGTCCACGACTGGCTGCTGCATTCTCATCACAATGACTGGGTCACCATGAGCGTCCCATCGGACGGCAGCTATGGCATTCCGGAGGGCGTGGTATTCGGTTTCCCGGTCACCTGCCGCAACGGCCATTATCATATCGTGCAGGATTTACCGATCAGCGAGCTCGGCCGCAAACACATGCTGGAAAGCCATCGGGAACTGCTGGAAGAACGCGAGCATGTGAAACATTTGCTTGGTCGCTAGACCGATCAATCAGACATTCATGGAAAAATACGCGCCTTAGCGTCGCTGCCTGACGGATTCGAACAGGCAGACAGCCGCAGCAGCGGCTGCGTTCAGGGATTCCACCCTCCCCGGCATGGGGATTGCGACGGGCTGACCAAGCGCAAGCAAACCAGCGGAAAGACCCGCACCTTCATTGCCGATGGCGAACGCCAGATTCCCGCGCAAATCACAATCGAACAAGCTTTCCTTTGCCTCGAGCGCGGCTGCATAAACCCTGCCCTTGAAACTCCTTGCCACAGCACGCAGATCGGCGGATTCGTAAAGGCCAAGCACAAAGTGCCCACCCATGCCTGCGCGCAGCACCCGGGGTGACCAGGCATCGGCGCAACCGCTGGACAGGAACACCGCATCACATGCCGCAGCGGCTGCGGACCGCAGTATCGATCCCAGATTGCCGGGATCCTGAATATCTTCCAGCAACAGCGCAAAGCCGATGTCGGCAATCGTTGCTGCCGGCTGCGGAATGTCAATCAACGCAAGAATGCCGGTGGGGGTTTTCAGTTCGCTGAGTTCGGAGAACAGCTTGTGATCCAGTTGTGCGACGGGTACATCTGGCATACGGCTCAACAGCCCGGCAATTTCGTCGTTGTGCAACGCCACCTCATTCAACAAGATATGCCTGGGAAACTGGTTGCTATCCAGATAGGCCGCAAGCAAATGCGTGCCATCAAGCAAGGCCTGACCGGATTTGGTGCGCTGACGCGCAGAGTCCGCAAGCTTGAGCAGCTCCCTGAAGAAAGGATTGTCGCGGGATCGGATAAGTTTCATGCCTTGTATTATTTAAATGTACTGAAGGTTCGCCATGCAGTATAAAACATCAACCCCCATACATCTTTCAAAGAAAGTTGGGTACTACAACAGTCCGCTCTCGGCAAATGACAAACACCCCGCCCCCGCCACGATAAAATGATCGAGCACACGCACGTCCACCAACGACAATGACTGTTTGAGCGCATCGGTAAGGAGGCGGTCGGACTGGCTCGGCTCGGCCACGCCGGAAGGATGATTGTGCGCGAGGATCACGGCAGCGGCGTTATGCGCCAAGGCGCGCTTCACCACCTCGCGCGGGTACACACTGGTCTGCGTCAGTGTGCCGTGGAACAATTCCTCGGCAGCGGTCACCCGGTGCTGTGCATCGAGGAAGATCGCCATGAACACTTCCTGCTCGCGCCCGCGCAACAGCAGTTGCAAATAGTCGCGCACCGCGCGCGGCGAATTCAGCGCATCGCCCGCTTGCATTTCCTCATGCAAGGCGCGCCGCGCCATTTCCTGCACGGCCTGCAACTGCACGTACTTGGCCTGCCCCATGCCGTGGATGGCGCAAAACTCATTGCTGCGCGCGGCGAATAATCTGGTGAGGCTGCCAAATTGAGCAAGCAGCTCGCGCGCCAGATCGACTGCGCTTTTCCCTTTCACGCCGATGCGCAGAAAGATCGCCAGCAACTCCGCATCGGAAAGCGCAGATGCGCCGCGCTGCAGCAGTTTTTCGCGCGGACGTTCACCTTTCGGCCAGTCGTTGATTCCCATTGCTCTCTCCCGGAATTACGCAGCAACGTAAATGTTGTCAATTCTGACACTACTCGTCAGTTGTGCCCGCGGGCCAACATGACAGGTTGACTTCGCGAAATATTTCAATGGCCAATCAAGTGGCCGGAGGGCATCCTGCGGAACTGCTCACTTTCACATGCATGGCGGTTTCTTGTTAAGATGCGCAGCATCATGAAACAGGAACCTGCAAAACGCATCGTGCTCGGCCTCACCGGAGGCATTGCCGCGTACAAGGCGGCGGAACTGGCGCGCCTGCTGGTAAAGCAGGGTATGGAGGTGCAGGTGGTGATGACCGAGGCGGCATGCCATTTCATCGCGCCTGCCACGATGCAGGCGCTGACTGGTCGTGCGGTGCTGGTCAAGCAATGGGATGCCGTTAACAATGGCATGGCGCACATCGATACCAGCCGCGCTGCCGATGCCATCCTGATCGCTCCGGCCACGGCGGATTTCATCGCCAAGCTGGCGCATGGCCTGGCCGACGATCTGCTTTCCACATTGTGCCTCGCGCGCGATTGCCCGCTGCTGGTGGCGCCGGCGATGAACAAACAGATGTGGGCGAATGCGGCGACGCAGCGCAATGTCGCGCAACTGGTTGCCGACGGCGTGCGCGTACTCGGTCCGGCCAGCGGTGCGCAGGCATGCGGCGAAGAAGGCATGGGGCGCATGCTGGAGGCGGAGGAATTGGCGCGGGAGATTGCGGCATTTCTACCAAGCAATGAATCATTGAAAGAGTGCTCCCCCACCCTAACCCTCCCCCAGCGGGAGAGGGGACTGAAGCAGCGGCTGGATGGCGTGAAAGTGCTGATCACCGCCGGGCCGACGTATGAGGCGATAGACGCAGTGCGCGGCATCACCAACCGCAGTTCCGGCAAGATGGGCTATGCGGTGGCGCAAGCCGCACTGGAGCTTGGTGCGCACGTGACCCTGATCTCCGGCCCGACGTCGCTGCCCAGGCCGCACGGCGCGCGGGTGGTGGATGTCACCAGCGCGGAACAGATGTTCGAAGCAGTGAAGCAACATGTCGCTGGTTCCGATATTTTTATTGGCGTGGCGGCGGTAGCCGATTACCGCGTGGCACAGCCGGGCGCACGGAAGATCAAGAAGGGCGCGGATGCGCTGACGCTGGAGCTGATTCCAAACCCGGACATTCTGGCCTATGTGGCGAGCCTGCCCAAGGCGCCGTTCTGCGTGGGCTTCGCGGCGGAGACCGATGATCTGCGCAAACATGCCGCAGCCAAACGCCGCGCAAAAAACCTTCCGCTGCTTGCCGCCAACCTGGCGCAGCAGGCCATCGGCGCGAATGATAACGAACTGGTCTTGTTCGACGATGCGGGCGAGCATGTGCTGCCGCATGCCGACAAATTTACTTTGGCACGGCAGCTGATGCAGCATGTGTCGAAACTCTACAAACAGGGAGTCCAGCAATGAAAAAGACCGTGGATGTAAAAATTCTCGACCCGCGTCTGCATGATCACCCCCCCGCTTACGCCACACCCGGCTCGGCCGGAATAGATTTGCGCGCCTGCATAGACTTCAACATGATCATCCAACCGGGTCAGTGCGAACTGGTTCCGAGCGGTATCGCCCTCCATCTGAGCGATGCGCATTACGCCGCCATGATTTTGCCGCGCTCCGGGCTGGGCCACAAGCACGGCATCGTGCTGGGCAACCTGGTCGGGCTGATCGATTCGGATTATCAGGGGCAGATTTTCGTTTCGATCTGGAACCGCGGCCATCATCCCTTCACGCTGATGCCGATGGAACGCATGGCGCAACTGGTGATCGTGCCGGTGATGCAGATGCAGTTCAATATCGTCGAGGATTTTCCGATGAGCCACCGCGGGGCCGGGGGATTCGGCAGCACGGGTAAGCATTAGCCTGAAGTCTCTTGATTTGCGTCCGGCAAGCTTTTCGGTATGTTGAGGAGTATCAGGCAATAAAAAAGGCGACCCAAGGCCGCCTTTCTTGACTACATTCAGGTTACTCCACTTTAGCCTTGTCGCGCAAATCGGCGATAAATTTCTTCACGGCTTCCTGTTGCAGGCGCTGCGTGAGCTTGGGCTTCAGCTCATCCATCGTTGGCAGCTTGATGTTACGCTCGTCTTTAAGCTGGATGATATGCCAGCCAAACTGGGATTGCACCGGCGCACTAGTCTCGCCCTTCTTCAGCGCCAGAACCGCATCGGCGAACGGTTTCACATAAGTGGTGGGAATGCTGCCCACCGGCACCCAACCCAGGTCCCCGCCGTTCTCTTTGGAACCCGCATCCTGCGAAAATTCCTTCGCCAGCTTGTCAAACTTGGCACCCTTCTTCAGCTTGGCTGCGATCGACTTCGCTTCCGCTTCGGTTTTCACCAGGATGTGGCGCACGTCATACTCCTTGCTGCCCAAGCCTTCCTTCATCTGGTCATATTCCTTCTTGACCGCATCATCGCTGATCGGATTCTTCTTGAGGAATTCCTGAACCAGGGCACTGGCCAATATGTTCTGGCGGGTAATCTCCATTTGTTGCTGGATATCGGATTGCTTGTCGAGTCCGTTCTTGACCGCTTCCTGGGACAGCACCTCAAGATCCACCACCTTGTCACGAACCATATTGCGCAATTCCGGCGTATCCTGCTGTCCCTGGCTGGTGGCCGCCTTCACGCTTACATCAATGCGCTCCTGCGGAATAACGACACCGTTCACAGTCGTAGTAACCGGTTTATCTTCCGCAAACACCGGGCTGGCAACGATCATCCCCAGCATGGCTATAGCGGCAAATTTGACAAATTTCTGCATGTGCTCTGTCCTCATATGATTTAGGGTTAATATTCTTCAGGCGTGTAGGCTTTTATATTTATAGCGTGTATTCCCCGCTTCACCATTTCTCCCAGCGCGGAATATACCATACGGTGCCGTTCCACGGCGGATTTGCCGATAAAATGGGCTGATACAATCTTGAGTTGATAATGTCCGCCACCATCACGCGCACCGGCATGTCCGGCGTGCAAATGACTGTCATCGATTATCTCGACCAGCGTGGGCTGCAATGGTGACAGCAGCGCGCGTATTTTCTCCTGATTACTCACGATGGGAAGGTCTTGCGCAATGGTTTGACCGTGACCTGCGCATAGATACCTGCATCCACGTAGGGATCAGCCTGCGCCCAGGCTTCCGCCTCGAGCAAAGAAGGGAATTCCGCCACGATCAGGCTGCCGGTGAAACCTGCCGGCCCGGGATCAATTGCATCCACGGCGGGAAACGGGCCGGCCAGGATCAACCGGCCTGCGCTTTGCAATGCCTGCAAACGGGCCACATGCGCCGGACGCGCATGCAGGCGCTTATCCAGGCTGCCTGGCGTGTCCTGGCCAACGATGGCGTACAGCATCAGTTCTGCTCCTTGTCCTCTTCCATGTATTTGGATAATGCCAGCGCTTGCAACAAGACGAACAACAGCATCATGCCGGTGGCACCAAACAGTTTGAAATTAACCCAGGCATCGGTTGAATAATTGAGCGCGACGTACAGGTTGACCACGCCCAGCACAGCAAAAAACAGGCTCCAGGCCAGGTTGACATGTCCCCAAACCTTGGCCGGAAGCGCGACCTTTTCCTGCAGCATAACGCGCATCAGGTTCTTGCCGAACAGCAGATTGGAAAGCAACAGCACCAAAGCGAACACCCAGTAGAGGATGGTGGGTTTCCATTTGATGAATGTCTCGTCGTGCAACAACAATGTCGCACCGCCAAACAGCCCGATAATGGCGAAGCTGATCCACAGCATGGTATCTACCTTACCGTGGCGCCACTTCGTCCAGATTATCTGCATGACGGTGGCCGCGATCGCCGCGGCCGTGGCGGCGAAAATGCCGAACAGCTTGAAGGCGGCGAAGAACAGCAGGACGGGGAAGAGATCAAATAACAGCTTCATGGCGGCAGATTATGGCTTCGACATGGCGCCATTTTATCAGAAGAACCGAAGCCAGCAGGACAAGATGCAAGACGCCGCGCAACGCGTGACGAGAAAACAGAGTTTCAGTGAATGCCTGCTGCGCAGGCAGCAGGTCATTCCCGGTCCAGAGTGAGTGCGGCGGAGTTGATGCAATAGCGCAGCCCGGTCGGTTCCGGGCCGTCCTCGAACAGGTGGCCGAGATGCGCATCGCACCCGCCGCAGCGCACCTCGATACGGGTCACGCCGTGGTTGTTATCCGGCAACAGTTTGAGCGCCTGCTCGTCCATAGGCAACCAGAAACTCGGCCAGCCGGTGCCGGAATCGAACTTGGTTTCCGCGTCGAACAGCGCACTGCCGCAGCACACACAACGATAGACGCCGGGATCATGGCAATCCCAATACAGGCCGCTGAATGGCGGCTCGGTGCCGCACTGGCGGCACACCGCATACTGCTCCGGTGTGAGTTCGGCCTGCCATTCGGCCTCGGATTTTTTTAGATTGTTCATATCGTTCACCTATCCGTTGTAGGGTGGATAAAGCGCGTAGCGCGTATCCACCGGCGCAAATGGTGGATACGGCCTTCGGCCTTTATCCACCCTACTTCCTGATGTTTACAGCACATCGCCAGCATAATCAGCAAGGCGCGAACGTTCGCCGCGCATCAGCGTGACGTGGCCGCTGTGCGCCCAGCCCTTGAAGCGGTCCACCACATAGGTCAGGCCGGAACTGCCCTCGGTGAGGTAGGGTGTGTCGATCTGCGCGATGTTGCCCAGGCACACCACCTTGGTGCCGGGACCGGCGCGCGTGATCAGCGTCTTCATCTGTTTCGGCGTGAGGTTCTGCGCCTCGTCGATGATCAGGTACTTGTTGAGGAAGGTGCGGCCGCGCATGAAATTGAGCGACTTGACCTTGATCCGCGAACGAATCAGGTCGCGCGTCGCGGCGCGGCCCCAGTCACCGCCCTCGTCGTCCGCCTTGTTGAGCACATCCAGGTTATCGTCCAGCGCGCCCATCCACGGCGACATCTTTTCCTCCTCGGTGCCGGGCAGGAAACCGATGTCTTCACCCACCGGCACGGTGACACGGGTGATGATGATTTCGGAATAGAGTTTCTTTTCCAGCGTCTGCATCAAGCCGGAAGCCAGCGTCAGCAGCGTCTTGCCGGTGCCCGCCTGGCCCAGCAGGGTGACGAAGTCGATTTCCGGGTTCATCAGCAGGTTGAGCACGAAATTCTGTTCGCGATTGCGTGCAGTTATGCCCCAGATGGCGTTCTTCTGGTGGGTGTAATCGGTCAGCGTGCGCAGCGTCGCAGCGGCGTTATCCTGTTCGGCCACCACCGCGTAGAACGGATTGCCGCCTTCGCTTTCCTGATACACAAACTGGTTCACCAGCAAGTCGCGGCACAGCGGCCCCTTGATGTTGTAAAACGTGTGGCCGCCCTGCTGCCATGATTTCATGTCCTTGCCATTCCTGTCCCAGAAATCTTCCGGCAAAGCGAGCACGCCGCTGTAGAGCAGGTCGGTGTCTTCCAGCACCTTGTCGTTGAAATAGTCCTGCGCGGACAACCCCAGCGCACGCGCCTTGATACGCATGTTGATGTCTTTCGACACCAGTATCACCGGACGGCCGGGCTGTTGCTTCTGCAGGAACATCACCACGCCGAGGATGGCGTTGTCGGCCTTGCCGATCGCCATATTGGCCGGCAGCTCGCTGGTGATGAACTGGGTCTGCAGGAACAGGCGCCCGGTGGCGGCCTTGTTGCTCTGCGACTGCAGCGGGATGCCCTGTTCGATGTTATGCGCCGTCTCGCTGACTATGCTGTCGAGGAAACGGCTGGCCTGGCGCGCGTTGCGCGCTACTTCAGACATGCCCTTCTTGCCGTTATCCAGTTCTTCCAGCACGAACATCGGCAAATAGATATCGTGTTCTTCGAAACGGAACAGGCTGGTCGGGTCGTGCATCAGGACGTTGGTATCGAGGACAAACAGCTTGGTGGTGTTTGCAGCAGACGCCGGTTTGCGTGTGGACATGATGCTCCTTAGAGAGTCTGAACGAACTGCAATACTTCCTCGACATGGCCGTCAACCTTGACCCCGCGCCATTCGCGGCGCAGCACCCCATGCCGGTCGAGCACAAAAGTGCTGCGCTCGATACCGCGCACTTCTTTGCCATACAACTTTTTCTGCTTGATGACACCGAACAGTTCGCATGCCTTTTCGTCGGCATCGGACAGCAACGCAAAGGGAAGGGTAAAGCGGGCCTTGAAATTTTCATGCGACTTGATGCCGTCACGGGAAATTCCCACTATCTCGCAGCCGGCCTTCTTGAAATCGGCATACAGATCGCGGAACTTCTGGCTTTCCATGGTGCAACCGGGTGTATTGTCCTTGGGATAAAAATAAATCACCAGGGATTTGCCGCATGCGGCGGAGAGTTGGAAATCGACACCGCCGGTGGCGGGCAAGGTGAAATCGGGTACTGCCGGGTCGAGCATCTAGTTAGACTCCATTGGACTGTCGCCATTGTTGTCAAAATCCATTCTCAAGGCAAGCGCTTCTTCAGCCAGGCGGCTGAAATCCTGTCGGCTCAAGCCGTTAGGAACTACACTCTGTGCCCTCTGGTAATTCGGGTAATTGCGCAGGATGGATTTGCTGTAGGCGGGATCGTAATGTCGCTCAAGCAATTCGGCGACCAGTTGATCCCACTCGCCTGCTGCGCACAAGGTGCGCCAGCGCTTGAGCAGATCATTGGCATAGAGTCCCTGCAGGCGCTCAAGATTCGCCGCGAGCAATTCCGGTTCCAGCAGGAAATGCGCATAGTCCTCGCGCAACAGGGCCACCCGCAACTTCAGCGGAGTCTCCATGCGCAAACAGGCGCCGTCGCGCATGGCTTGCAGCAATGCATCTGGCATGTTCAACACCCCTATTTTTTTGCTTTCCGATTCGACGTAAACCGGGTACGCGGGATCGAACGATTCCAGCGCGGTAAGCAACTGGCTGTCGAATCCCTTTTGCTTCGGCTGGGGTATATCCGGCATGTCGCCCAGCACCGAGCCGCGATGCCGCGCAATGGCCTCCAGGTCCAGCACTTGCGCCCCTGCCTGTTGCAGCGCTACCAGCAGCCGGCTCTTGCCGCTGCCGGTCAACCCGCATATCACGCGAAAGGAAAATCGCGCCGGCAGCAATTGCAATTGTTCCAGCACATGCCGCCGGTAGTTTTTGTACCCCCCCTCCAGTCGCTCGGCGGCAAAACCGACCTGCCGCAGGATGTGGGTCATTGCGCCACTGCGCTGCCCGCCGCGCCAGCAATAAATCAGCGGATGCCATGACCTGGGCTGGTCCAGCCAGTTGTCTTCGATGTGCCGCGCGATATTGCGGGCGACCAGCACCGCGCCGACCTTTTTCGCCTCGAAGGGTGATTGCCTGTACAAGATGCCGATGCGTTCCCGCTCCGCGTCGTCCAGCACCGGGCAATTGATCGCGCCGGGTATATGGTCCTCGGCATATTCGGCGGGCGATCGCACGTCGACGATTTCGTCGAACTCGTGCAGTTGCGCGATGGTTGCCAGACCTGAATGTTTCACAGAAGTATGATTAAAAGCTCCAAGCCCGGATCAGGACTATTCTGTCCCATCCCTGCGCTCCCGCTCCACGTTCCAGGCACCCGCAGTTTTTTCATGGTTATTCGGCCAGGTTCTTTACAACGACAACTTCGAGCGCATCACTTGACTGAATCCCCGCGTCGTTGGTAATGAAAAACCTGCAGCCAGACCGCATCGCCGTGGCGCAATGCAGCGCATCAATAAATTTCAAGCCACGATCAGCCCTCAACTGCGAGGCCAGGTCAAAGGTTTCAGCATCATGTGGCTGGATGGATAAAAAATTTTCCATACTGAAAAACTCCTTGAAACTCTCAACCAGTGCCAGATTGGTTGTTTGATAGGGTTTCACCAAAGTCTCTGCAATCACGGCATCCCCAGTGTGGCCGATGATCAACCCAGATTCGACAGCCTCAATGATGGGTCGGACCACCGGAAAAAAGTCCGGGTTGCGATCCAGAAAGTAGATAAAAACATTGGTATCCAGATAGACGCGGTGCCCAACCATGCGGGCGAGCGCCGCATCTATCTTTCCCATGATGCACGATCATGGTTAACGCCAGCCTCGATTTCGTCTGTCGTTTGCCCCCAAATGCCACGAGCGATACCCGCGTAGGCCATCACCGATCCTTTATGTTCCTTGCGGCTTACGGGCATCAGGGTGACAACCCCATTGGCATAAGCTACCTCAAGCACGTCGTCTGGCTTGAGGTGCGCTGCTGCAACAATACGCGAGGGAAGCGTGATTTGATGCTTGGGCCTTACGCGTACTCGCGACATGATCGACTCCGATCCCGGATGAAAAGTAGGAATTTACAATAACATTCCTACTTTTTTAGTGCAAGCAGATAATTGCCTGCTTTCAGGCAGTCATTCTGTGTGGACAAACATAAAATTATTGGTTCATCCGGGCTCTTTATGGGTAACTGAAGTGGGATACGGCGATAACACACAATAACCCATTAGCACCGTCATTCCCGCGCAGGCGGGAATCCAGTAAGACAAACATTCCGCGAAGCGGGCAAAACCCGGATATTGCCCCGCTACGCGGGAATGACGAGTTCTCGGTCTAATGGATAATCTGGGTTTAACCAATGCAAAAGCCAGATGAACCGAAAAATATTGATGTTGGCTCATTAACTCGTGCAATCGAAAATTCTACGCCGTTGCTCTTAACCGTATATCTGCCAGCACCTCGACCAGCTGGTCCACTTTCGCTGATGTGAACAACCCTTCCGGTCCTTGCGGACTGATGTCAACAAATGGTGTCTGGTAAAGCCGGTCAACCGCCATCACCCCGTTCTGCGTTAGCTCTTGCACGACAAGGTCGATGAATTCAATCTGGTCAGGGGTCATCGTGGTGCCGCTGATGAATTCGCTGAACGCCTGCGTCGCTGCCTCCCGATCCAATCCGACAAGAGAGCGGATGAAAATGCCCAGCCCGCTGCTTTCTTCCTTGGCGCGGTCGATGACTTCCTTGGTGCCACCTGCTTCGACCAACATGCGTTCCAGTTCGTCGAGATCCGAAGGTGTGAGCGGCTGGTTGCGGCGCAGACGTTGCAGTGCGAGATGATTCTCGTGCGCCTTGAGGAACTGCCGCGCCTTCTCGCGGAAGCGCTCGAAGTTCATGCCGGTGCCAACTTCCGGCAGGTCTATCGTGGTGCCTTCGCCCAGCTCGTCTTCGAAGTCGGTGTAAACGACGTTGCGCTTACCCTTTTCAATGAGCTTAACCAGCGCCCGCAGACGTTTGCGTGCGGTTTCCAGCATAGCGACGGTGACATCCACCCACCATTCCTCGCCCATCATCGACTGAATCAGCACAATGTGCGCCTTGATGGCCGGGATGCTTTGCTGGTCTTCCAGCGCGCTGGCAATGGCGATGATTTTATCGCGCAGACTGGCAAAGTCCGGCTTGGCCTGCAAAATGGAAAGCTGTGTGCGCAGCACCAGCAAATCAAAACGCTTGGCCTCCTCATCTTCATCGGCCAACTCTGTTGGCAGACCCGACACGTATTGAGCCAGTTCGCCAAACTCCGCCACGCCCAATTTTTTCCACGGTTCTGTCTGGGCATATTTTTCCACCAGCCTGCGTTGTGGCCGCACCACGAAATTGTCGATATTCATCGCAGCCACTTGCGTATGCAGCATACTGGCCAACTCACTGCGCAGCATCTCGTCGCTTCCAGTATCGACATACTCTCCTTCTACTTGGCGCATTGCCTGACCATCGGCGAGTTTGTTGTCCAGTTCGCCAATCAGTTGCAAGCGCGCCTTGAACAAGCGCGTCCCCAGCGCTTCGCTGGCCGCACCGTCGGTCACATCCGGGTTCTGGCTGAAGAATTCCAGATTCTGGCAGTAGTCGAACAGGTAAAAGAATTCCTTGTCCACATTCGGCGCGAACAGGTTCGGACACAAACGGGTGCCGCGCCCGACCATCTGCCAGAACTTGGTCTTGGAGCGCACTGCCTTAAAGAACACCAGGTTCAGCACTTCCGGCACGTCGATGCCGGTGTCCAACATATCCACCGAGATGGCGATGTGCGGCATTCTGTCCTTGTTGGAGAAATCATCAATCAGGCTCTGTGCGTATTCGGTCTTGTAGGTGATCACCCGCGCAAACTCGCCCTTGTAGTGCGGATAGGCGATATTGAAACGCTCGGCGATGAATTCGGCGTGGTCGTTGTTCTTGGCGAAGATGATGGTCTTGCCCAGCCGGTCGCCGCCCGCCACCTTCTGCCCGCGCGTCATCACATGCGCCAGCACCTTGTCCACGGTGTCGGTATTGAACAGCCATTTGTTGAGCGCTTCGGCGCCGACTTCATCGGGCGCAGTGCCGTCCTCGTTCCACTCCAGCGCGTCCCACTGCTCCTGTTCATCTTCCGATAGCTGATCGTATTTGATGCCCTCGCGCTGAAACTTGAGCGGCACTGAAACCGCCTTGGGCGGAACCAGAAAGCCATCGGACACAGCATCGTCGAGCGAGTAGGCATCGGTCGGCACGCCGCTTTCCAGGTCGAACAGACCATAGGTGTTGTGGTCGATTTCATCCTTGGGGGTGGCCGTCAGCCCCACCAGCAAGCTGTCGAAATACTCGAAGATGGCGCGATATTTTTGATACACCGAGCGGTGCGCTTCGTCGATCACGATGAGGTCGAAGTGCCCCACACCAAAGCGGCGCTGGCCATCCTTCGCCTCGTCAATCAGCCCCATCATGGTCGGATAAGTGGAGAGATAAACACGCCCCTCGGTATCTTTTTCGGTAACCAGATTGACTGGCGAAGAATCCGGCAAGTGTGTCTTGAAAGCGTTGACCGCCTGCCTGACCAAGGCCACGCGGTCTGCCAGAAACAGCACGCGCTTGGCCCAGTTGCAACGCATCAACACATCGGCCAGCGCAATCACCGTGCGCGTCTTGCCCGCCCCGGTCGCCATCACCACCAATGCCTTGCGCTGGTGGTCGGTCTCAATGGCTTCGCCGATTCGGCGTATAGCACGTGTCTGGTAATAGCGCTCGACGATGGCCTCGTTAATCGGCGCGGCGGCCAGCGATTTGCGCGTAGTTCTGCGCTGTATCATCAACTCCAGCTCGGCCTTTTTGAAAAAGCCCTGCACCGCACGCGGCGGGTAACTGGCATCGTCCCACATCCAGTGCTCATAGCCATTGGTGTAGAAAATCACCGGGCGTTGTGCATACTTGGCTTCCAGGCAATCGGCATACAGCTTGGCTTGCTGCTGCCCCACCTTGGCATCGCGCTTGGTGCGCTTGGCCTCAATCACCGCCAGCGGTTTGCCGTCATCCGCCCACAACACATAATCGACAAAGCCGATACCGGAATCGCTGGGCATAGCGCTCACTTCAAATTCGCGGTCTTGCGGCTTATCCAGCGGCCAGCCCGCTTCTTTCAGCAGTAGGTCGATGAAGTAGTCGCGCGTTTGCGCTGCGGAATAGTCATGGGTGTCGAGTTGAACGGTGTTAGCTTTCTTGGCAGCAGCAATTTCCTCACGCAGCTTTTTCAGCTCCTCATCCAGCGCAGCCTTGTCCGCCAGCAGCGTGGTGAGCTTTGCGTCGCGTTCGTGCAGTTGCGCTTCCAGCTTCTGCAATTGGTCTAGTGACTGCGCCGGCGCGGCGGAATGCTGCGGCAACAAGGCAGCGGAGAAACTCAGCGTGGGATCAGGGCGCGACTTCTTGCCATAGGTGCGCGCCAGCCAGTAGCACACATGGAACAGCTCGCGTGTCGCCGTCAACGCATCGGCAGGCAAAATCTTGCGCGTGCTGTGTACCGCGAGATTGCCGAGGTCTTTGATGAGCTTGGTCTTGGTGAAGACCGCATCGCCCGTTGCCTTACGGAAAGTCGGCTCATGGATGAGCGCACTCAAGTGGTCTTGGTACGGCAGCTTGAGCGTTTTGTCGTAGGTGTATAGCCACGCCACTGTCAGCTCCAACGCGCGGCGGGAATAAAAGCAGGATGCGCGGGCATCGGTGTTCGCAATACCTTCAGCTTGCGTTGCCGCCTCGAACAGCAACGGCCACTCGGATTGAAGGAAGGCGAAGTTGCTCACACGAGTTCTCCACGGAATGCACGGTATTGGAGGGAGGCAAAGAGGTTGTCTAGTTCAGCGGATGAGTCTGAGTGCGTAGTTTCCACCAGCTTAAGCTGCTTCATCGTTCTACTGAATTTTTCCTGAAGAGGCTTAGGCGGCAACGGAATTGGTAACGAGCGTATATCCCCCAGCGAGAGAAATTTTTGTGTCCCGCCTTTGTTCTTGCTCATTACTAAACGCTCAAAGTATCTGCTCTTCAAAAGCCGCAAGATGAATCGGCGATCTGGCGAATTGCTTGAGAACTTGATTAGGGCGACATTCTTGATTGCAAAAGCTGGCTCATTTTCGACAAGTACCGGATTGCCAATTGTTCCAATCATTGGCATCAAGATATCGCCCATATCGACTTTGGAACGCTTGTTAATGGCATCGTAGTCAGCGGCAGAAATGAAACTCGCATCTGAAAAATCTACAGTGCCATCCCTGAGATTTTTTGTGGTAATCAACGGAAAACCTGACTCCACGAATTTAGGGGAATCGTGAGTTCCATCTCGTACATCGCAAATACTCCCCAATGAATGAACAGGGAATTTCATCGGGTTGTTTGAGAGGTCACCAAACATCTCAATGAAAATTGACTGCGTGAGGCTATCCAGTTGTGCCAAGGCTTCCCTGCGCTTAACCCGCAGCGCATCAGCTTGGTCAAGGATGGTGGCGATGCGGATTTGGTCGGGAAGTGGGGGGAGTGGGATTTCAATATTCTCTAATTGCTTTGAGCTGATGTTTGGTTGGGCAGCCCCAGCCATAGTGTTCAATATTTTCCCTTGATAAAAGGGAGAGTTGACGTAGTGTTTTAGGTAGCCTTTGTGCAACTTTTCAGGGGATGTTATTTTGAAGTTCCCCACCCGCTGGTTTTGCAGAACAAGGCCATCAAAATTATTTGGAACAAGCCCTATTTTTCCAGTTGTAGCTCCTGACATTGCAACCAAAATATCACCAGCTTGAATACAATAACTTTCACCCTTGCCAATATTTGCTTCCGGGATTTGTGCGGCTTTTTCAATGGAGACAATGCCACCTTGAATATCTGAAATCCTGATTACAGGGATACCTTTTTCAGCGAACTGCTCTGACTTGAAGGCAAACCCTCCAACTACTTTTACGTGTTTACCCAGCAACTCCTGATTTAAAGTCACCCTAACATCCCCTCAAGCTCTTTCATGCCTTCAGCAATCTCAGCTTCCAGCTTGCCCAGCCTAGCCATAATCACCTTGGGGGGCAGGTGCTCCACCACGTCATGCACCACTTCTTTGTAACGGTTCAGCGAGAGGTCATAACCATTGGCAGCAATTTCTGCCTTGGGCACACAAAAACTTTGTGCGGTACGCGGACGGTGTAGTTCCTCGCCCTCACGTTGCTGCCACCGCGCCAACACATCGGGCAGGTTGTTCTTGGAGTGTTCCGCTTCGTTCAATGCTTGTGCAGGGGTAGCACCCAGCTTGTCTTCGGACAGCAGCGGCTGACGTTTGTCATCGAGGCTCCAGCCATCTGCCTGCATGTCGTAGAACCAGACGTTATCCGTGCCGCCCGAGTTGGTCTTGGTGAAAATCAGGATGCCGGTAGAAACGCCAGCGTAAGGTTTGAATGCGCCGGAGGGCAGCGAGATGACGGCTTCAAGCTTGTGGTCTTCGACCAGCATGCGGCGCAGTTCTTTGTGCGCGTTGGATGAGCCGAACAGCACGCCGTCCGGCACGATGACGGTGGCGCGGCCGCCGGGCTTGAGCAGGCGCAAGAACAGTGCGAGAAACAGCAGCTCGGTCTTTTTAGTTTTGACGATGGCGAGCAGGTCTTTGGCGGTGTTCTCGTAATCGAGCGAACCTGCGAACGGCGGGTTGGCGAGGACGAGTGAATATTTGTCTTCATCCCCGGCGTGGTCTTGCGCCAGCGAATCCCGATAGCGAATGTCGGGGTTGTCCACGCCGTGCAGCGCCATGTTCATGCTGCCGATGCGCAGCATGGTGTTGTCGAAGTCGTAGCCGTGGAACATGCCGTGGTGGAAGTGTTTGCTGGATTTGGCATCGCGCAGGATTTCGGGATGGTGCTGGCGCAGGTATTCGCCCGCCGCCACCAGAAAACCGCAAGTGCCGCTGGCGGGATCGCAGATGATGTCTTTGGGGTTGGGCGCGGACATTTCCACCATGAGCTGGATGATGTGGCGCGGCGTGCGGAACTGGCCGTTCTGCCCGGCGCTAGCAATCTTGCCCAGCATGTATTCGTAGAGGTCGCCCTTGGTGTCGCGGTCTTCCATCGGCACGTGGTCGAGCAAGTCCACCACCTTGGCGAGCAGTGCCGGGGTGGGGATGGTGAAGCGGGCATCCTTCATGTGGTGCGCGTAGGTCGAACCATCGCCGCCCATGGTGCGCAGGAAAGGGAAGACATGCTCGCCCACCACGGTGTACATCTCGGATGGTGCGAAGTGCTTGAAACGCGACCAACGCAGGTCGTTGTAAGCCCGACCCTTGGCATCTTTGCCCACAGGGAAAATTCGCCGCTCTATCGGCTTTTTAAGGCGGGTGGACTTGTTTTCTTCGAGGGTGTGCAGGTCATCCAACCTGCGCAGGAACAGCAGATAAGTGATCTGCTCCATCACCTCCATAGGATTGGAGATGCCGCCCGACCAGAAGGCGTTCCAGATACTGTCAACTTGGCTGCGTAGTTCCCCGGTGAGCATGTTGCCGTCCCTGTTGTTATTGTGTCGCTGGTATGCGCACTGCGCAAATGTAATGGCTTGCGGGACTTAACGCAATCAAAGCAATGGCATTTTCTTATGCGAGGATTGCTTTACTGTATATGTGGTTCGACAAGACTCTCCTGAGTTAATCGAAGGGCACCACGAACGGCCTGATGAACAATCCGGGATAACTGCCCCGAACATCCGGGCGCTGAAAAACGTTTGTCATTCATTTCCGGCCGATTTGCTCCATAAGATTGCCCATAGTACGCCGGACGGATAAAATCGCATCCTTGCAATTCTTTACTAAGGAAGCACCAACATGTCCATGTCCGACCGCGACGGCTTTATCTGGTATGACGGCAAGCTCGTGCCCTGGCGTGATGCGACGACGCACGTCCTTACCCACACCCTGCACTATGGCATGGGCGTGTTCGAGGGGGTGCGCGCATACAAGACCGCCAGCGGCACGGCCATCTTCCGCCTGAAGGAGCATACCGACCGCCTGTTCAATTCGGCCTACATCTTCAAGATGAGAATGCCGTTCGATAAAGAGACCTTGATCGCAGCACAGAAGGAAGTGGTGCGCGCCAACCGGCTGGAATCCTGCTACATCCGGCCTATCGTGTTCTATGGCTCGGAAGCGATGGGCATCGCCGCCACGACCTTGAGCGTGCATGTCGCCGTCGCGGCCTGGCCGTGGGGCGCCTATCTGGGCGAAGACGGCATGGCCAACGGCATCCGTGTCAAGACCTCGAGTTTCACCCGCCACCATGTCAACATCAACATGTGCCGCGCAAAATCGGTGGGCTCCTATCCCAACTCCATCCTGGCGCACCAGGAAGTGGCGCAGGACGGCTATGACGAGGCGCTGCTGCTGGATGTGGATGGTTACGTGGCCGAAGGCGCGGGCGAGAACATCTTCATCGTCAAGAAGGGCAAGCTGTACACGCCCGACCTGACCTCCTGCCTGGAAGGCATCACGCGCGATTCGATCATCACGCTGGCGAAGGATTTGGGCATCGAGCTGATCGAGAAGCGCATCACGCGTGACGAGGTGTATTGCGCCGACGAGGTATTCTTCACCGGTACGGCAGCGGAAGTGACACCGATCCGCGAACTCGATACGCGCACCATCGGCAGTGGTTCACGCGGCCCGATCACCGCCAGACTGCAGTCGCTGTTCTTCGACATCGTGAGCGGCAAGAATGCGAAGTACGGAGACTGGCTGGTGCACGTTTAACGTGACATTCGCGCAGTGAGACCCTGCCCCCTCTCCCGCTTGTGGGATTACCAGCGACTTCGCTATCATTTTTTGATAGCCTGGTCGAATGGCCAAGAGTCTTACCAGAGGGCTGGGGAGAGGGTTAGCAAACAAGGAAAACAACAATGCAAACTGAACACGATGCCAAGCAACGCATTATAGAAGTCACCGCCGCAGACCTGCCGCTGTATTGCCCGACTCCGGACATGAGTTTATGGAATGCCCATCCCAGGGTATACATTGCGGTGGACAAGCTGGGCGAGGCGCGCTGTCCTTATTGCAGCACGCTGTATAAATTCACCGGCGAGCTGCCCAAGGGGCACCACTAAATCATCCCCTCTCCCCCGCCCCTCTGAATGTACCAACTAGCCATTCGACTAAGCTGCAAAAAGCCCGCAGCCCAGTCGCTGGTTATCCCGCAAGCGTGCGCGGGGAGTAATGGAAAGCTGAATGCATAAAATCCTCGTCATCGCACCAAGCTGGGTCGGCGACTGCATGTTGATGCAGCCCATGCTGATGCGCCTCAAGCAGCGCCATCCCGATGCGCAGATTGACCTGTTGGCGCCACCCTGGACCGCCGCGCTGCTGCACTTGATACCGGAGGTTCACGCGGTCATCATCAACCCTTTCCCGCATGGCGCGTGGCAATTCCTCGAGCGCCGCCGCCTGGGCCGGCAGTTGCGCGAAACCCGTTATGACCAGGCCATCGTGCTGCCCAACTCGTTGAAGTCCGCGCTGCTGCCATTCTTCGCCAACATCCCGTTGCGCACCGGTTTCATCGGAGAGATGCGCTACGGCCTGCTGAACGATGCGCGTGCATTGGACAAAAAAGCCTTGCCGCTGATGGTGGAGCGCTTCGCACAACTCGCCGAAGCGCCAAATCATGCAATCAGCCGTCCCGTGCCGCAACCGCGCTTGCAGGTCAATGAAGCACGCCGCAAACAGGCGCTGCTCAAATTCGGCCTGACGCTGGACCAGCCCGTCGCAGCGCTTTGCCCGGGCGCCGAGTTCGGACCGGCCAAGCGCTGGCCCATCGCCTATTTCGCCGAGCTTGCGCAGTTGCTGCGCGACCGTGGTTATGCCGTGTGGCTGATCGGTTCGCCCAGGGACAGGGAAATCGCAGACAGGATCGTTTCGCTGGGCAACGGTGCATGCCATAATCTGTGCGGCGAGACGGACCTGGCGGACGCTGTCGCCCTGCTTGCCTCTGCCGATCTGGTGGTAAGCAATGATTCCGGTTTGATGCATCTCGCCGCCGCCGTGGACAGGCCGCTGCTTGCGCTGTATGGTTCCAGCAGCCCGGACTTCACGCCGCCGTTATCAGCAAACGCCAGGATACTCAGACTCGACCTGCCTTGCAGTCCCTGTTTCAAACGTGAATGCCCGCTTGGTCATTTCAATTGCATGATGCAACTGACACCCGATCTGGTCGCAAAATATATACCCGGCAAAGCAGAACCATGACCCTACCCTCCAAGGAAATTTTCAAGGCCTATGACATACGCGGCATCGTGGGCCGAACCCTGACCGCAGAAATAGTGCAAGCCATCGGCCACGCCATCGGATCGGAAGCTGTCGCCCGCAAGCAATCCGCCATCGCGATCGGCCGCGATGGCCGCCTGTCCGGCCCCGAATTTGCCCAGGCCCTGGCGCGCGGCATCCGCAACAGCGGCATCAACGTGATCGACCTCGGCCGCGTCGCCACGCCGATGGCGTATTTCGCCGCTTTCCAGCTCAATACCCAGTGTGCCGTGATGATCACCGGCAGCCACAACCCGCCCGACTACAACGGCCTGAAGATGGTGCTGGCGGGCGAGACCCTGTACGGCGAAACGATACAGTCGCTGTACACCCGCATCGAGAGCGGCAAACTGGCGCTCGGTTCCGGCAGCTACGCGCAATACGACATCGCGCCGGAATACCTCGCGCGCATCGTGTCCGACATCAAACTGGCGCGCCCGCTCAGCATCACGGTGGACTGCGGCAACGGCGTGGCGGGCGACTTTGCCGCGAAGCTGTACCGGGGTCTCGGCTGCAAGGTCACCGAACTGTTCTGCGAAGTGGACGGCAATTTCCCCAACCACCATCCCGACCCGTCCGATCCGCACAACCTGCAGGACCTGATCGCCGCGCTGAAGGGTAACGACAGCGAGCTCGGCCTCGCCTTCGACGGCGACGGCGACCGGCTGGGCATCGTCACCAAAGACGGCAGGATCATCTACCCGGACCGGCAACTGATGCTGGCCGCAGCCGATGTGCTGTCGCGCAATCCCGGCGCGGAAATCATTTTCGATGTGAAATCCACGCGCAACCTGTTCGCCTGGATACGCGAGCACGGCGGCAAACCGCTGCTGTGGAAGACCGGCCATTCGCTGGTCAAGGCCAAGATGCAGGAAAGCGGTGCGCTGCTGGCGGGCGAAATGAGCGGCCACATGTTTTTCAAGGAACGCTGGTACGGCTTCGACGACGGCCTGTATGCCGGCGCACGCCTGCTGGAAATCCTGAGCAAGACCACCGATCCGAGTGCCACGCTGAACGGGCTGCCCGATTCCACCAGCACGCCGGAGTTGCACATCAAACTGCGGGAAGGCGAAAATCACGCGCTGATCGCGCGGCTCGGCACCGAAGCAAGATTCACCGATGCAATGGACATCATCACGATCGACGGACTGCGCGTGGAATATAAAGATGGCTTCGGCCTGATGCGCGCCAGCAATACCACGCCGGTGATTGTGCTGCGCTTCGAAGCGGACAACGAAGCCGCATTGAAACGCATACAGGATGATTTCCGCCGCGTACTGTTGCAGGCGAATCCAAATCTGCAACTGCCGTTCTGAAAAAATGCGTAGGCTGATGGTACGTGTTGCTCCTCAATGTAACCACCCATAATTATCGAAAGCAGCCACCTATAATTATGGGAGTCTGCTGCATACAATTATTCAAACCAGCCACTTTTTTGATTAACCCGGCCGCCGGGCATGTCTATGTACTTGGATAAGTGTCGGTACCAAGAATGATTTGTGGCTAGATAAAATTTAACTATCTGAAAGATTCTATGGTTCATGTCAAGCATTTTATAAGGCGCCCAGGATCGAAATCGGTTTTGTAGGTATACATCGACCAGGCAGTACGGGCGATGCGCCGAGCCAGACAGTGGCGAGCTTTGGATGTCAAAAAATAAAGCCCGCCCCGATCAGGGCGGGGCATCAAAGCAGGAACGCTTATTGACGCCGACGGCGCAAGGCGAAGACCGCACCCAAGGCCAGCAGAACGGAGAGCAGAATCATGCTCCATTCCGAAAGGCTGGGAATGCCGGCAACTCCAGCGCCGCCAAGGTCGGCATAGGCATATCCTATGGTGAAGTTCCCTGTGGCGCTGGCTTCGCCGGTGAACCACATCTTATAGGCGGCCGCCGTCCCGTGGCCGTCGAAGCGGGTGGAGCTGTAGAGCACCGAGGGGGTGTAGCACCTAGCGTTCCTCCATGCCACGCCCTGATATATCGAGAAGATCGGGTTAGCTGGATCCTTTGTCCAGGTTATGCCGTCCATGGAAGTGGCATAACCAATCCCCTGGTTTCCGCCACCGGAGGGACCGCTCCCTGAGTACCACCAGCGCCAGACGCCGTCGCTCCCCTTGATAACATCTCCGTAGGAGGCGTAGTCGCTGTCCCACTCGCCCGAACCCGGAGTGCCGTGGTCGAGGACGGGGGCGCTGCCATAGATACGCCAGTTGGTGTTCCCATCTGCAGAGTAGCCGAGACCGACCGCCTCCAATCCACCGGTCGTCGCGTCGTAGTACATCGAGAACGTGTAGTCGAACGGGTTGGTTCCGGTATTGGTAGCCGCAGCGTTGTATCGAACCGAGACGGGGCCATATGTGCCATTGTTCCAGTCAGGCCAGACCCCGGTCACGAGTTGGGCACCCGCATCCTGCGTGATTACTGTGTCGTTCGCCCAGTTCTCTCCGTCGATCGAGTCGGCGGTACGGATGCCGTCGATGGTATATGGGGCATTGGGGACGGCAGAATCCCAGTACCAGACCTTATAATAGTAGATCCCGCCGGGCGCGCTGTAACCGCCCGGGATGTAGATAATCTTGGCGTGATACCCGCTGGCCAAGATGCCCGTGGTCTGGACCGGTGCGCTCCAGCTTATCCCGTCGTTGGAGTAGGTCACTGCCTCGAACTGCCCCTGGCCATCTGCGTACCACATCTTGTAATAGTATGAAGCGCCGTGGCTGGAGAACTGGTTCTTGTCATAAAGCACATTCGGATAGTAGGCCCGATCGCTCGGGTTGGGCGGGTCGTACACGGGGTTCGATCCGTATTCGACGAATGTCACATCCGCCGCCTTCGCGGGGATAGCAGCCAAGAGGAGACACGTTCCGAGTGCCAAGAACAGCAACACAACGAACGAAAAACGCTCCGCCCACCTTGACGATGATATACGCTGCTTCTTCATCACTAGATACGACATGGTGATGCTCCTTAGTTGGACATACTGATGAATCGAAAATAAACCTGCATGGCGCAGAATTAGTTTGAGCGTGATGGCAAATCACCATAAAGTTTAAAGCATGCCTGAACAGTGCGCTAGCCAACATAGTGTGAAAGACTGTCTCGGCGCACAGTTAATGGCCGTTATCTTATTTGATGGTGAACGTCAGCAATGCATAAAATTCGTAACTGGCCGGAATTGTTAAGGGTTGTCGGATACATGCCCTCAACCCCAGGCCGACAGGATACCGCAACACGTGCTGGGCAGGTGTCGGACAAGCCTCGAGGGACGAAACCGCGTGATGTACCGGTGCCTGTCAGGCAACGCGATAATCTATGGGGATTTGAGTCGTGGCACTACTGCTTGGGATGTGGATAGAACGGGTTTGACTGACGGC
>JBAUUR010000155.1:0-34155 GCA_049582805.1 Gallionellaceae bacterium
GAAAGCCCTACAGTCGATTTTCAGATCACCGGGAGGGGTAAAGTGACCACGGAAATTCACTCGTTTCTCTGCATGTATGATAATTTCAACAAACTGCTAGCAATATGGATATGGCGGCTTATAGAGCTGCACCTAACAAACAGGCAAGAATTGCAGATTTGACTTCCCGTCGCGAGAGCTTGATGTAGCCGTTGAACATCTGCGTTATGATCATCCTGCGCTGCAACTTTGAGGGAGAGACGTCAGAATGCCCTTTTATTGACTACGAAGTGGCCTTCATTGGCTATAACTTTAATGAATTCGGTGGAGTAATCTAAACGATGAAATCAAACTCAATGTTCAACGTGGAGCGGCCCCGATTCAGATTGGCGATCGTGGGTGCCAAGCTTATTACCCAAAATTGTGATCTTCGCACCGCGACCACGTTACCACCAGTTACTTCCAGTGTGTAGTTAACATTTCCAACTATCTCCAGCGTGCCGTTCGCATGTCACACGATCCTAATAGCGTCTCAACCCAACCCGACCTTCGTTTGGCAGCGTACAGCAATCTACGCACTGACGTTTTCAACATGGTTCCACACACCGCACGAAATATCCTTGATGTAGGTTGCAGCAACGGAACGCTCGGACGCAGCCTGAGAGCAGCGCAATCAGGACGCGTCGTCTCTGGGATCGAGTTGGACAAGAGCTTCGCTCTTGAAGCAGCCATTCATCTTGACCACGTAATCCAAGGAGACCTCAACACACTCGACTGGGAGGTGGCGTTAGCTGGAAGGAGCTTCGACTGCATCATTTTCTCCGACGTACTCGAACACCTGGTCGAGCCGCATCTCTGCCTGCTGCAGGCCCGCAGTCATCTGCAACCAGGGGGCTGCGTAATTGTCAGCCTGCCAAATATCCGGCACCTCTCGGCAATTTCGTCGATCTTTCTCGGCGGGCGATTCCCGCAGCGTGACCGCGGAATATTCGACCGCACCCATCTGCGCTGGTTTACGATTGCCGACGCGAATCGCCTGCTTGCCGACTGCGCATTCATTGTCTCCGACACGAGCTTGGCGTTGCGTTGGGGCGACAGTGGCGGAGGCCGCTTGAACCGGCTCCTGAACCATCTTCCAAAAGTCGTGCAGCAGTGGGGGCCAATACGCGAATTCCTCACTTATCAGGTGTGTCTACGCGGCGAAGTCGCTCCATGACATTACCGTGCATCGGCTTTGTATTGTGTTCAAGTACGGCTCACCCGCTCCCGAGCACTCGCATCGCGGTGCTGAATATGTTGCCTTTTCTGGTAACTGCAGGGCTAAAACCCCACATCCTATTCGAACCAAAGCAGCCCGATGAAACCCCAAACCTCAGCGGAGTGGCCGCGACCGCGACCGCTGCTGGTTGCGAAGTTGTCGTGCTCCAAAAGGTACATGGACCCAATGCCGTCGCGCTGGCGCAGCAACTTGCAGCGACTGGCATACGCACGGTCTATGCAGTTTGCGATTTGATCGATGTGCCAATGGTGGAGGCCACTGACGCGACGATTGTGGTTACCGAGTACCTCAAGTCACTTTACCCGGCATCATTGCAGCCGCGAATTCATGTCGTTCATGACGGCATTGAACATCCTGACATATGCAAATCCGAGTGGGGCAAGAACCACGCCAACCGCGCTCGCCCGTTACGAGCTGTCCTCGTCACGTCAGCCGACCTCGACCGGTTGCCCGTTCTTGGTCATCCGCCAGAATGGATGAAAGTTCGCATTGTAGGACGGTATGCTCGCGGACTGCGTAAATGGCGCGAACTGTGGTGGACATGGTCGGCGCAGCCAACCGAGAATCGCCTGCACTACCTGCGATTTCTGGCTGATCGCCGCATATCATGTGTGTCGTGGGAGCCGGTGGGCGTATATCGCGAGATGATGCAGGCCGACATCGGCATCATTCCTGTCGAGACATCAGAAGATAAACCCGCCTTTGCCCTACCACCCTCGTGGAAAGTTAAGTCAGAGAACAGGCTGACGATGAAGATGTCCATAGGCCTTCCAGTGATCGCCACACCGATTCCATCCTATGAGCCTGTGATTGAGCACGGCGTTAATGGCTTTTTCGCCCGTTCAAAGCGTGATTGGCAGGAATGCCTGATCGCTCTGCGTGATCCGGCACGTCGGCAAGAGATGGGCATGGCAGCACGCGCCTCGGTTGAAAAAAAATACTCGATGGAGGAACAGGCGCTGAAGCTAATCAGAGTTCTAAGCTGAAGTTCCTGTCATTTGTAGTCACTGTAGAGCACCAAAGCGCCTGTTGTTGAGGAATGTCGCGGTGAGGCGACATTTTGTGGGTAATTTATGTAGACACTAAATAGTCTTTACTTCGTGCGATATATGGCATATAGTAACGCATATGTCTGCTCGAACCGGAACCGCACATGTCGTCACTACGACCCGCAAGTACAAGGATCGGGTCTATCGCACGCACCTGCTCCGTCGTAGCTACCGCGAAGGTGGCACCGTCAAGAACGAGACCCTGGGTAATCTTTCGCATCTACCCGATGAGTTGGTAGATATCATTCGCCGCTCGTTGCAGGGAGAGACCTTCGTTCCAGTTTCACAGGCCTTCGAGATTTCGTCCTCACGCGCACATGGCCATGTGGAGGCCGTGTCTACAGCGATGCAACGGTTGGGTCTGGCTTCATTGATCGCCTCCAAGCCATGCCGCGAGCGTGACCTGGTGCTGGCCATGGTGGCTTCACGCATTGTGGCGCCACAGACCAAGCTGGCCACCACACGCTGGTGGCACACAACAACGCTGGCTGAGGATTTCGCTGTGACTGACGCAAGCGAGGATGATCTTTATGCGGCGATGGACTGGTTGCTGCAGCGCAAGAACATCATTGAGAAGAAACTTGCGACTCGTCATTTGAGCGCGGGCGGTTTGGTGCTCTACGATCTGTCGTCCAGTTACTTCGAAGGCACCACTTGTCCACTGGCCAAACGCGGCTATAATCGCGACGGCAAACACGGCATGCTGCAAGTTAACTATGGTTTGCTTACCGACAGTCGCGGCTGTCCGGTCGCTGTTTCTGTGCATGAGGGCAACACCTCGGACAGCACCACTTTCATTCCCGAAGTGCAGCGCCTGCGCACGGACTTTGGCATCGAGCGCATGGTGATGGTCGGTGACCGGGGAATGATCTCGCAAAAGGCCATCGACGAGATGCGTGATACCGACGGCATCGGCTGGATCACTGCACTCAAGAGCGTCTCGATCCGCGCGCTGATTGAACAGGGACAGCTGCAGCTCGGGTTGTTTGATGAGAGCAACCTGATCGAGTTCAGCTCGCCGGACTATCCTGGCGAACGCTTGGTAGCATGCCGCAATCCACAGTTGGCCTCGCTACGCGCACACAGGCGCGAAGAGTTGCTGTGCGCCACTGAGAAGAACCTCGACAAGATCAAGGCCAGAGTGTCGGCATCCAAGCTCACTGGCAAAGATGATATTGGTGTGCGCGTGGGCACGGTCGTCAACCAGTACAAGGTCGCCAAGCACTTCGAGCTCACCATTGACCATACGACGTTCTCGTTCCAGCGCAAGCCGGACAGTATCGACGCTGAAGCCGCTCTGGACGGCATCTACATCATCCGCACCTCGGTGCCCGCCACGCAAATGGAGCGCGCGGACTGTGTGCGCAACTACAAGTCCCTGTCCAACGTCGAGCGCGCTTTCCGTTCGCTCAAGACCATCGACCTCAAGGTGCGCCCCATTCATCACCGCCTGGCAGATCGGGTGCGTTCGCACATCTTCCTGTCCATGCTCGCATACTACGTCGAGTGGCACATGCGTGAAGCCTGGCGCGAACTGATGTTTGCCGATACCGAGCAGAAGGCCAAGGCCACCCGAGATCCTGTGGCACCGGCTGTGCGCTCCAAAGCCGCACTGACCAAGGTCGCCAGCCACACCCTCGACGATGATACACCGGTGCACAGCTTTGGCACCTTGATGGCTGAACTTGCCACCATCGTGCGCAATACCTGCCGCACACCACAGAGCACAGAAAATACGCCTACCTTCGATGTCCTCACGATCCCCAACTCGAAGCAACAGCGTGCGATTGAGCTCCTGCGGCAGATCAAGGTGTAGACAGAAAGCGGAACACTGCTTTCAAGCCAAGCGCTTGAAAGACAGAGAAAACCCGCTCTTCGCTTACAGGAACTTCAGTCTAAGAGAACTTTGTCCAACGCGCGCATAAGAGCAACGATACAATTCGTTGTGCGTCAGATCGCGATAACATCGGTCAACTTAAAATTTCCCGGAACGTGCAGTCAAGAATCTTAAGCGATTTCCCAATACCGTATGGAATGCAGTCTGCAATTCCTTCAAGAACAACAATCTTGTTGCCAGATAGTAGCTAACTATCCCCGTCGCGATTGCCAGCAATAAAGCAGGCAAGCCGCTTTGGTTGCCAAGTAATGTCTTGATACCGATCACACATGCAGCCATGAGCGCTGCAGATACAAGTGCAGGGACGTAACAACGAATAAGCAGTATAAAATTGGTATCAACAACCCTCTTGCTTAATTGAATTACGGCCAGCGTGACCAATAATTCCGTTGCCACCCATGCCGCGACCAGTCCGGTAACGCCATACTCGACGCCATAAATTATCATGGGCACCATTAGCGCCAGTTGAAGGAAATTGGAAATCAACGATAAATCGGCGCGCCCCATACTATTCATGACTGTTTTTAATAGCTGATTGTTCATCCTGAAAATCATTCCTATTGACATGATTACCAGCGGAACAATGCTCGCCGCCCATTTGACCCCAAAAACTGTCAGTACTAACGTGTCTGCCACACTGGCCATGCCAACCATCATGGGAAAAAATGCGAGAGAGGTGACGCCAAGCAATTTATGCAGGTAATACGTTGCCGAATCGCGATGTTCCTGAAACTTGGAGAATGCGGGAAGCAAAGTCTGGTTGACCATCGGCATGCCTTTGGCGAGTGGGAGATACGCAAATTGGGAGCTAACTGCAAATACTCCAAGAAGTGCAGCGCCCAACCTGGGACCGGCTATCAGGCTGACGAGTTGGTCACTCAACATAAAAAATGCGCCCCCCAAGGCCATGATCCCCCCAATAGATACCATCCGCCCTATTTCTGAAAAATTAAACCTGGGGACGATAAACCATGGCATGAAAATCATCAGCAATACAGACATCAACAGCCTACCTACTATTACGCCCGATACGAGCGCCCAAACCCCCGCGCCCAAATAGCCGAGCGCCAATACCGTTATCGCTGCTACAACGGTTGTAATGGTTTCCAACTGTGCTCTCAACTTGAAATCGAGTTGGCGATCCAGTAGCGCATTGGGAATGACTCTGAATGGCACCAGAACAAAGACGAACGCCAATGCCTTGGCCAGCAGGTCAAGGCGGGGCTCGTGGTAATAAGACGCAAATATTGCGCCCCCAAAGAAATAGCAAAGAAACAATACCCCATTGAGGATCAAGAGAAATCCGAATATGCTTTGCAGCTCGTCAGGTTTGATCTTCTTTGCCTGAACCAATGCAGCATCCAAGCCAATCGTGCTGAGTAGCATCATCAATATCAACGGTGATTCCAGCATGGCATTAAGACCATAGTCCGCCGGGCTGATGAAGCGGACCACAAGGATGGTGCTAAGCCAACTGAAGGCCTGTGAAGACAGCCGCAAGACCGTCGCCCAGCGAGCGCCTGACAGGATTTTATCGACGAGTTCGGCATGCTCTTGCTTCTGATCCACAATGTGCTACCCAAAAAGATAATAACGAAAGCCTTGGTAATTGTTGCCAGCTACCAGAACCGCAAGTACAAGGCTCCTTATCAAACCTTGAAGTCCCTGAAGCAAAATATCGATTCGCCATGGATCAGATAATCAAACGGTACTCTGCTTAATGTTGAAAAGAACGGTCGGCTGGTGCCTACCCAAGGCATCTGCCAATCATCCAACTCAATCATGATCAAGTGAGTACCGCTCACCCAGTCGGTGTTATCGCTGAACACGGCTAGCTGCGCCCCTTCGATATCGAGCTTGGCGATAAATGGAGCCGTTACACCCTCCATCTGGCAGATATCAGCAATAGTGTAGGCGCGAATTGAATTCTGCGTCGGCTGATCCACATATGCTACGCGATAAGCCGCCGAGCCTGCACCTGGATTAGTTATGTCGAGATGTCCGCCACGATTCCAAATACCACCCTGAAGGGCGCGGATCCGATTGCCCAAAGGCCTTATATTCGCAAGCAGGGCGTTGAAGTTGTCCGTATCGGGCTCGACAGCCACAATCCTTGCCAGAGGAAATTTGTAAGCAAGCCATAACGTGGCGAGACCGACATTAGCACCGCAGTCAATAATGAGCGGCGTCTCCCCGTTTCCTGTCATGCGCTTGTATTCCTCGTTCAGGCGTTCAGCCTGCGGGAAACGGCAAAAATCATACTGATTATCGACAATACATTGCCAGAAAGTCGCGTGGTCGCTTATGGTGTCACGTAAATGAATCGGAAATGGGTATCCCGGTACGCGGATTGCATCTGTGCATGTGGCGTCTCGACCAAGTCGACGTTCGATCAGAAGCAACAATCGGAGTCCGTGAATTAAGCCAAAGCGACGCACATAGTTCGGCATCTTGTAGATCACATTGTGGAAATCAATCATACCCATATTCCAACCTAGGGTTACGCCTTCAAAGTGCCAGGGAATCAAGGCAAAGAAGGCGTTGTTTCCTATATTCGGCGAACTTGTTAACAAATATTAAATCGTCAACTGCTTTATCGCCGCTCTACCGAGCTTACCGTACGTCCCCCCCATGAATCGGAATCCGCCGTAAAAATGTAAGAATGCAGCTTTGGCGATATCCACCTTGGGATTCCAAAACGGGTAACGTTCGACCTGGAGCACCAGTGAGTCCGGTGCATTGGCTACCATATAGTTGGAGGTGACCTGTTCGCTGCCCCATTCACACCATTTTTCTTTGCCCACCAGTATTTCCATCTGTGTTGAGAATTCCTGAATTTTTTCCGGCAATAACTGGCCCTTGGCAAACCCCGTGAAACCGGCGCACCCGCGAACGTATCTAAGATGCTCATGCCCGGGATAGCTTGCGAAAGCCCGTTCGGCATGAAGCTGCACATGATTGCCCGTGTTCTCTTTAGCAAAACGGCTTGCTTCGCTAAACCCGATCGAGTGCCGACCCACGAAGGTACCCAGCGTAAAGCTCCGATTCTGAGCCAGACATTGCAGGACTTCCGTAGGTTCGCTCAAGGTCAGGGTATCGGAATCCAGTTGAATAACGTAATGATCCTTGTTTTCCTGGCTTAGCGTGATCAGGCGTTCCCAACAACCGCCGGCGGGACAGGCGCCCAAGTGAACGCTCTTGCTGGAAATGAAACTAATTGAGTCGAAATGCTCGGAAAGGACGCGCCGGTCTTCCGGCAACAGGCCATCATCCACTATGACGAAACCTCGCGGCCTGACGAAGCGTGCGAATGATTTCGTCGCCAGCATGTACATTGTCATGTCAGGATGATGTACTTGGCTGACGATCAAGATGTCGCTATCGGGATCGCATTTGACAGGCGGTGTGTTGAAAATACCCGAGCATCGGAAGTTGAACCATGCCCGATCGATCTTTGTTCTAAGTCCAGCAATCATTTTTTAATTTGGAGGCAATATGCATTGCGATTCTACCACTTGCATTGCATATCTCCACACTTTAGAGACAGGAAGTATGTCAATTCGAGTTGGACCCACGATCTTGGGGGATTCCTATCGGAAGGCCACAATGGCCGGAACCAAAGCAAACTCCTACAAAGGGCTGGTCATTTACGCGCTTCCTGGCCTACACGAGTTCATTTCGACTAAGGCCGTTGAATATTTTGAACCCGGAGCTACACTATTAAAATTGGCCGCCGGTACCGGGGCCATGAGTTTGCGCATGCAGGATCTCGGCTTCAAGGTGACCGCAACCGACTATATGCCGGAAAACTTCAAGCTAGGCACAGTTCCATTCATGCAAGCAGATCTAAACGACGCATTCTCATTTGCGTATTCTCGGCGCTTTCAGGCAATCCTTGCTTCGGAGATCATCGAGCACTTGGAGAATCCACGACACTTCGCGCGCGAGTGCTTCAAGATTCTGGAGCCGGGTGGTCGTATGGTGCTGTCGACCCCGAACGTGGATACCGCGGCTTCCAAGGCATCATTTATCCGATCGGGCTCCTTCTTGTGGTTTACTGAGAAAGACTATGAAGGACACGGTCATATCACGCCGATGACACAATGGCAGCTCCACAAGGTATTCACGGAGGCGGGATTTCGATTTCTGTGGAAGGAATCGTATGGAGAAGGAGCAAGCCAGCTAGTCGGATCGCCGCGGTTGAGACTGCTGACCAGACTTGTCGGCTTGATTTCGCCAGCCGATTCGCAGCTTGCGGGAGAGATTTTTGTGGCGGTACTGGTGAAGCCATAGGTCTGATCAATTCATCGCTCAAGCCTGCGGCTGCGTTTAGCTCATGCATGGGCGCCCACTTTTTGCCAAGCATATCAATCAATGGTTTTGATGAGGTCATTCGCGTTTACTGTCATCGACATTCATGCGAATACCTCTTTGTAATTTTAAAGATGCGACGATCGGCAAAAAGTATATAAAGCTTTTGGGGTCAACTTTTAGCTGCTCGATTAAGGTGGCTTGATCGATAGGCTTCCTGTGCACCAGTCGGTGAAGCAAATCTGCAACAAAACTTCTGCGAAGGTTGCTGATGGCATCCCGGTTATTGGCGAGCTGTCTTCCATTCAAATGAAACAGCCTCGGTAGAGCTTTCTGGAATTTGATTTCATAATGATTCCGAATCAAGGACTTTTCGGTACCCCAGCCGGAACCTGCAAAGATATTGACACCCTTCCCATAAGTGCATTCACAAAATGAAGAAAACGCAATTCGGTTGGTCAGCAGAGAGAGCTCCAGCCAGAACAGGTAGTCTTCCCCCGCGTAAACAAATTCTTCGCGGAACCGGAGCGTGGGAAATTTCCGATATCGGTACACGACAGTCGACGTGCCAATGATATTGCCTCGTAAAATCTGGTCGAACATGTCACCGTCGTAAGCATAAAGATTCTTACTGCCTGCAATCAAGGGATGGTCGTCTGGCGTAATCCGCCTGGCGCGCTTGAAGGCACTGATAGTCTGATCTAACTGATAATGATCGGCAAAATAAAAATCTTGCCCCTGATCCAGCGCGGTCAGCGCGTTCGAGAGGTGCTCTGCGATCCATTCGTCGTCAGAATCAAGGAACGCCACATATTCGCTTCCGGAGCTCACGTTGTCCAATGCCTTGTTACGAGCGGCAGCCGGGCCCGCATTTGGCTGTTCAAGAATTTTGATCTTTGCAGCAAACTCGTGCGGCAGATGCGCCAGTTCACTTTTTGCCGAGATGGGCGACGAATCATCCACCACAAGAATTTCCACGTTGTTCACGCCGGATTGCCCGAGTGCGGAATCAACGGCCTTTATCAGAATACCTTTTTTTTTCTGGTAAAACGGAATGACGATAGATAATTTTGGATCCATTGGTTTATTAAGCCTGGATGGTTTTCAACTGGCCTGTACCAATCGAGATAAGGAGCGATGACCTGGCTCATCGTATTAACATTAAAAAAAATAGACTATCGATAAAGCCCCCTCCTAACTGGCGCGACTGTATTTAGATGATAGTGGAATTGATGAAAATAAGCTAGACGCAGGAATGTGTAGCAGGCATCTTCGCTACTGGATTGGCTTTTACAAAGCAATCGACTTTCAAGATGAATTCACTCAAAATGCAGCGTTGGAATAATTATTCGCATGCAGTTCCATTTCAAACCAAGGGACTCACGGCAACCAGGGAGCAAACTTCATGACAGGCCTAAGCGGCTGGATTGGTCCACTGGATCATGATATCGATCCATCTACCCTATTGGGTAAAATGATGGTTCCGTTGGGCCTAACCGAGCCAAGACGAAATCTCGCAAGCGCTACCTATGCTCTAGGTGCTTATTCGCCCTTCGGGCTGGCAAGTGTCCATGACGAAGAAGGCCTGCTGGCGGCTATCGACGGCCGTGTGACTTGGGATGATGCCAGGCTTGCACACCAGGCACAACAACATTCACCGGCTGCAGCTTTGCATGCCGCCTACCTCCGCTGGGGCAAGGATTGCCTCACCCACATGCACGGCCCATTTTCCTTGGCAATTCTGGAGCCCGCCTCCGGCATGGCACTTTTGGCGATCGACCGCCTTGGCATTAACCGTTTGTGCTTTGCGACCCACCCATCGGGCTTGGTGTTTGGCAGCACGTGCGATAGTGTGGCTACCCACCCGGGAATTGGCCGTTGTATTAGTTCCCAATGCATCTTCAACTATTTGTACCATCACATGGTGCCGGCGCCGGGCACCATCTACGAGGGCGTGGAAAAACTTCTTCCCGCGCAATATTTGTGGTACCGCGACGGCCAGCAGGAGCGCAGATTTTATTGGGAAGCAGATTGGTCCGTTCGGCTCTCGTGGGATTTCGATCAATACCGGCAAACCCTCAAGCAACTCTTGCGCGAAAGTGTGGGAAGTGCGATCGATCAACGTAATACTGGTGCATTTCTTTCCGGCGGCACGGATAGCTCGACGATCGCCGGTATCCTGGCCCAAGTCAGCGGCAAACCACCGGAAACCTTCTCCATCGGCTTCAAAGCAGAAGGATTTGACGAGATGGAGTATGCGCGCATTGCGGCCAATCGATTTGCCACTCATCCGCACGAATACTACGTCACGCCGAATGACGTGGTGGCAGCCATCCCGCTTATCGCCGCCGCATATGATGAACCCTTCGGCAACGCTTCCGCGGTGCCCACTTATTTTTGTGCGCTGAAGGCAAAGGAGGCTGGTATCGACATCATGCTAGCCGGCGATGGTGGTGACGAGATTTTCGGTGGTAATGCACGCTATGCTACCCAAAAGATTTTTGAAGTCTATCAGCATATTCCTGCGCCGTTACGCCAGCACTTGATTGAGCCGCTTGCATTACATTTACCCGGTGTGTCGCCATTGAGAAAAATTGCCAGCTATGTGAGACAAGCGCGAGTGCCGCTGCCGGATCGCCTGGAAACCTACAATTTTTTGCATAGCGTTGCACTGGATGAGCTCTTCACGCCAGAATTCTTGAGCGCAGTGGATCCTGATGAGCCGCTCTTGAACATGCGCGAGGTTTATTCCCGCACACGTTCGGCTTCGGCAATAGATCGTATGTTGCACCTGGACTGGAAACACACCCTGGCCGACAACGATTTGCGCAAGGTCAATCGCATGTGCGAATTGGCCGGCGTGGAAGTGCGTTATCCATTGCTGGATGAGCGCATGGTGGCATTTGCGGCGCAATTGCCGCCCACCTATAAGGTGAAGGGAACGAAACTGCGTTGGTTCTTCAAGGAAGCACTGCGCGACTTTCTGCCTGACGAAATCATCAACAAATCGAAGCATGGCTTTGGCCTGCCGTTTGGCCTATGGATGCAGCAGCATGCGCCCCTGCATGAGTTGGCGCACGAGAGTCTGCGGGCATTTCGTACGCGCAGTATTGTTCGAACAACATATTTAGATGAATTGGACCGCCTGCACCAAACAGGAAATGCGAGTTATTACGGTGTAATGATTTGGGTAATCATGATGCTGGAGCAATGGTTGCAAAAGCATGAGGAAGTGGCAACATCCTCGGCGGGGCAGGATTGATAATCATGAATTAATTGTGACGGTGCGAACTCAACATGTCCGGCACTGCGCGCGCATTGATCGAGAAGCTGCGGCATCTGATTGCCAGCCACAAGACGTGTTGCGCAATTTGCCGCGGCCGCTTTATAACCCAGTCGGGCAAAGTTTGGTATGGATGACTATGTGCGCCGTGTACAAGAAATTTTAAAGCCGCTCGTTTGAAACGCCAATACTTCAGCCTTGTTGGTTCCGTTCGCTCCAATTGCCTAACCACTGTATTGGAAGCGCTCGGATCGTGCTTGCCGGGAAAGTGATTACCTGAATCATGTGTGAAATGGATTTGTCTCTATGAATCGTAGGAAACCGAACCTCTTTATTATCGGGGCAATGAAGTCCGGGACCAGTTCTTTGCATACCTATTTGAACGATCACCCCGATATATTCATGTGCCCCCGCAAAGAACCCTCTTATTTTGTCGAACCAAAACAGTTGCGAGAGATATGGCCGGAACTCGAAAGAAAGAAACTGTGGGGTAACGAGGAACGCTACTTGGCGCTATTTGACGGAGCGCGGGAAGAAAAGATACTCGGCGAATCAAGCACCGCATACACAAAACTGAACAAGGTGACAGGAGTTGCAAAGAGGATATTTGACTTTAATCCGGAAGCTCGCTTGATTTACGTAATGCGGGACCCAATTGAGCGAACCATAAGCCACTATTGGCATTCAGTGGCACATGATGGTGAGTATCGGGGACTGCTAAAGGCGCTTCGCGCGGAACCGCACTATACGGAGGTCAGTGACTATGCGCTTCAACTCAAGCCTTATCTCGACTTATTTGGATCAGATAACGTCATGGCCATCACCATGGAGCAGATGTTGAGCGAGAAACGTCGCGTTATCGCAGATATATTTGATTGGCTTGGAGTGCACTCAACCTATGTACCTGGTAATCTGCATCAGATCAAGAATGTGGCACCAAAGGAAATGGAAAAAGCCTCTGGACTCGGTTTGCTCTACCGGTTGCGAAATTCACAAGCATGGGAGCTAATCGAAGGGATTGTGCCAAAGAGTGCCAAACGCTGGGCAACACAACGCATGACCAGTAAAATTTCAAAAAACACCGATGAGACTCCGGCTGCTATCGACTACTTGCGACCCATCCTACAATATAAGGTACGCGATCTAGAGACGCTGCTTCAACGCGATTTTCCGGAGTGGAAAACACTTTGGGGGTAAGACATCGTGCATCATATCGACCTGCGGCTACCAACTAGCGAGGCCGTAACTCCTGGACAAGTACGCCAATGCCAATATTTTCGACAATCAGATTCAGCATCATGGAGACGTCAAGAATGGCAATATCTGCTCTGGGTTTTCAGGAACACATTGAAGGGCCACCTACCCGATGCAACCATTAACAAGAGCCCGCATGGCGTCGGGCTGCCTTTCGGTCTATGGTCGCGGGACTGCCTTCCCCTGTGCGAGCTGATTGAGACCGCGTTGTCCGATTTCAAAAAAACGCGGCTGGATGCAGCCTGCCTATATAGAGCACAGTCGCACAGAGCATATGACCGGGCACGCGACTTGTTTCGCCAGGACGCTTGGGTTATTTTGACGCTCGAGGAATGGCTGGTCAGCCACCAGCGTTAACCTGACCGCCCCGGCAGAATGCGAGTCACTTTTGCCAAGGGCAAGCCTTCTCTTCCCGATTCAGGATTTGCGGCTTCTTTGTTGTTGCGGTGCGCTTCGACCAAGCGGCGGGCCAATACGACCAGCACCAGAATGTCGTAAGGCAGATCGAAGTACGCCAGGCCCAGGAAGGCGCCACCGACAGCATATCCGATCAGGCTGACTTGGCACATGCTGCCCAGAACCGCGGCCCATTCTGTTTCCGGGTTGCCCGTTGCATTTTTTCTGAGCCAGCCAGCCGAGCTCCAGATAAGTCCCCACAAGGTCAGATACAACCCCAATCCCACGAAGCCATGTTCCCCCAATACCTGGAAATAAATGCTGTGCGCCGCGTGAACATCCAGCGGATTCGGCGCGTAACGTGCAAACACGTCTGACGTGTAAATACTGAACCCGCCGCCGAATAAATTGTGGGTCGCAAGATTCCATGCCATCCACCAGGCATTGATACGCCCCATGGCAGAGCTATCCTGCTGATACGTTTTGATAGTGTCCATACGCTCATGCCATGACTCTGGCATGAAAGTAAACAACAGAATGCCACCCAGGACTATCAAGATTCCGAATAAAAGCTTCTGCCGGGCTCGAATCCAAAACAACGCCAACATTGCCACAACACCAAGCAGGGCACCACGCGATTGGCTGCCGATAACAGCAATGGATGTCAGGGCCATAGCCAACAACCATGCGTGCCTCTGCCAGGTCTTGCGTGCCTGGTCACGAAGAAAGTGCATGAACGGGACGATCATGATCAGGGCCAGTGCTATTTCGTTGTTGCCACCGATGAAGCTGGTTGGCGGGCCGTTGACATGATAGCCCCCACCTGTCGCCAAGGTAAATATGCCTCCCTTGACGCCATAGAAACCGAGCGACAGCACAAGGACCCACACCAGCGAGAAGATGTGCTGTTTGCTGTGCAGCAAAACGAGCGCCACAAGGATCATGAAATCGATTTTGAGCACTCTCGTCAGCATCTCTGTGCTTTTCTCGGGGAAGAACGAAAAGAGATAGGTGATGCACATCCACAACATGAAAAGTATCAACACCACAGAAGGAGCGGACAAGAAAAAATTCTTTTTGTCTTTTGAAAGAATCAAGCCCACCAGTGTTGCGCCGCCAGCCACTGCCGCAACCGGAAAGTCCTCGGCACCCCATGTAAGTTGATGGGGGTTCATGAGACTGATCCATGTCCACAACAGCACCCCGACCCAGGGGTGTACCAGTGCCCAGGCCGCGCCTAAAAATAAAATCGTGAGGACCAATCCACTTCGCATTGCTTACCCACTCCTATTGTTTCGTTGTTGTCGTTCCATCACTTGTTCCGATTTCAAATTAAACGGGCCAGAAATTTCCCTCTCCCCCAGCCCTTCTCGCCTCTCCCCCAGCCCTTCTCGCCTCTCCCCTAGCCCTTCTCCCCTCTCCCCCAGCCCCTCTCCCGCTTGCGGGAGAGGGGAGCGCGTAACCGCGGGAGAGAGGAGCGCGCAAGCGCGGGAGAAGGTAAGGGTGCTAAAGATCAGAACATTCATGTAACCGAGACTGAGCCCGCCAGTTTTTCATAGACGGACCGGTAGTGTGCGACGCTTACGCGCCAGTTTCGCTCGCTTTCCACGAAGCGTCGTCCGGTTTCACGAAGTTGGGGCCAACGGTCTGGCGTATTGAGCAGATCGGTTACCTTGTTGGCCAGCGATTGGGGGTCACCTGCCTTGAACAGTACGCCGGTTTCGCCATCGCGGATCAATTCAAGGTGCCCGCCCACATCAGAGGCAACCAGCAATCGGCCCTGTGCCATGGATTCCAACGGTTTCAGCGGCGTCACCAAGTCGGTAAGCCGCATGGAAAGTCTTGGGTAAACCAGCACATCGAGCAGATCGTAATAGCGTTGTACTTGCTCATGTGGTACGCGCCCGGTGAAGACTACTTTATCGTCAATTCCAAGATTCGCGGCTAGTTGGCGCAGGTTGGTCTCCTCTGGCCCGCCGCCGACCAGTAGAATGCGCACATCCGGTGCCTTGACGAGAATGAGGGAAAATGCGCGCAACAGGATGTCGAGACCTTCGTACGCGTAAAAGGAGCCGATAAACCCGATAAGGCGACTGTCCGTCAGACCCAGTTGCGACTTCAATGTCGCATCCGCAGTGCCGCCCACTGCAAATTTTTCGATATCCACCGCATTGGGAATTACGGTTACCTTGTCAGCCGATATGCCGCGCTGGATGATGTCGCTGCGCAGCCCTTCGCAAATCGTGGTGACGGCATCGGCTCTCTTGATTGCGTAGGTTTCCAGGCTGCGCGTCAGCAGGTAGCGTAACCCGCCTTCCCTGCTGGTGCCATGATCCACGGCGGCGTCTTCCCAGAAGGCTCGAATTTCGTAGACGACCGGGATGCCGAACTTTTTTCCTGCGCGCAATGCCGCGATAGCATTGAGCGAGGGTGAGTGCGCATGCAGGATGTCGGGCTTGATGGCAGGGATGATTTCATCTAGGCGGCTGGTTAATCCGTTGATGACAGCAATCTGGTTTAGCAACGGCAACTTTGCAAGCATGCCGGCTTGAGGTGGGGTGCGGTAGAAATGCCAACCCTCCACGCTTTCTTCAAGGATGGTGCAGTTCTCTTGTTTGGGGCCGGTAACATGAAATGTTTGCCATCCCAACGCTCGCTGTTGTTTCAGAATCGACAGCGTACGGAAAGTGTAGCCGCTGTGAAGAGGAATGGAATGATCGAGTATATGCAGTATACGGAAACTCATTTATGCGCCGATTCAGATTGGGTCAATGTTGTGGATTTTAATCGTCATGGAATCAACCCAAAGCCCGGCGAAATATTTCGAGCTGGCCATGTGTCGTCTCATCCCAACTGAATTTTTCAGCATAATGCCGTGTTGCTTCCCTGCTGGGATAGTTGGCAAATAGCCGGTTCACTCCTTCCACAATGCCTGCCACACTTCTATCCTTCGTAAGCACGCCCGCTTCAGGCATGGCCACAACCTCGGGCGTTCCCCACAGCGGGGTGGCAACAACTGGCGTGCCGCACGCAATTGACTCAAGCAACACATTTGCCATGCCCTCCCTGCTCGAGGCCAACACCAATGCATCTGCCGCGACCATGTAGCTCCTGACGGATTCACGGTCCAATGCGCCAAGAAAGGTAACCCGGTCTGCCACTCCTTTGTCCGAGGCAAGCTTATTCAATTGGGCGGCCATTTCCCCTTCGCCCGCAATAAACAGCCTGACGCCAGGCAAGCTGGGCAACGCCTCAATGATGAGATGATGGCCCTTTCTCTCGATCAAATAACCTGCCGACAAGAGTGTTCTGCCTGTGATATTTAGCCGCGTACGGATTTTCTCCCTGTCGTCAGGTTTGAAAAACTTCAAATCAACTCCATTTCGAAGCGATGTGATTTTATCTGCTTGCATGCCCATCGCCACCATTTCGTCCCTCAACGCCTGGCATACGCTGATCATGGCGTGGCTTTTTTCTGCGGCCCACAATATCCATTTTTTGGGCACGGCATGCTTTGGTATCAAATTGATATCTGTTCCCCTGGCGGTCACCACAAAAGGCTTGCCCATGCTGGTTGCCAGAATGCATGCCGCAACGCCGTCCGGGTAAAAGTAATGGGCATCGATCAAATCGAAATCAAAGCCTTGCTCCAATATCTTGCGCAATGTTTTTCTCATGGCATGTGCCATCAGGAGCGGCGCAATACCCATACCGATTTTCGGCACCACCAGGTATCTCGGGTGGTAAATCTCGATGCCATGCCTGACCTCAAAGTCCGGCACTTTCGCAAAATTGCCGTATTTCCCGAATGCCGGGTTCGCTATCGGAAACCATGGAACCGGCGCCACCACTTTTACCGTTACCTCACCGCTATCAACAAGATGACGCAGCCGGTTTTCGACAAAGATGCCACTTGTGGGCTGGACTGCATTGGGGTAAAGCGAACTGAATGTGAGAATTTTGATTGGTCGCATTAATTTGTGCGCTTCCCATAATAGTCCCGGTACCAGGTTACAAATTTCCCCACTCCTTCCCTGAGCGGAGTGCGCGGCGAGAAACCAACCGCCTGCTGCAGGCTTTTCGTATCGGCATAAGTAGCCGGCACATCTCCCTTCTGCATGGGTAGCATATTCTTGTCGGCCTTTTTTCCCACAGCCGCTTCAATGGTTTCGATAAAAGTCATCAGCTCCACCGGCTCATGATTGCCGATGTTGTAAAGTCGATAAGGTGCATAACTGCTTGCGGGGTCGGGATTGCCGCGGTCAAAGGATGGATCGGATACGGCAGGCTGGTCAAGTACGCGTATGACCCCTTCCACGATGTCGTCGATAAAGGTGAAATCCCGCTGCATCTTGCCGTGGTTGAACACGTCGATCGAACGCCCTTCCAGGATGGCGCTGGTAAACAGGGAGGGCGACATGTCCGGCCGCCCCCATGGCCCGTAAACAGTGAAAAAGCGCAAACCGGTCGTTGGCAGCCCATAGAGATGACTGTAAGTGTGTGCCATCAACTCGTTGGCCTTTTTGGTGGCGGCATACAGGCTGACGGGATGGTCCACGTTTTGGTGTACCGAAAAAGGCATCGCGGTGTTGGCACCGTAGACGCTGGAACTGCTGGCAAACACCAGATGTTCCACGTTTTGGTGCCGGCACCCCTCCAGCACGTTGGTAAAACCAACGACATTGCTTTGGATGTAGGCGTGAGGATTTTTCAGGGAATAGCGCACGCCGGGCTGAGCGGCAAGATTGATTACCCGCTGCGGCTGTTCATTGACAAACAGGCTGGCGACAGCTTCCTGGTCAGCCAAATTCATTCGGACAAAACTGAAGTTACTGAATGGCCGCAGTTGCTCCAGCCGGTCCTGTTTGAGGCGGACATCATAATAGTCGTTAAGGTTGTCCAAGCCGACCACTTCGTCGCCACGCTCCAGCAGGCGCAAGCAGGTATGCATGCCAATAAAGCCGGCCGCACCGGTTACCAATAATTTCATGTTTTACCGCCGCCCGATGGCAAAGTATTCCAAACCTGCCGCACGCACTTCTTTGGGTTCATACATATTGCGGCCGTCAAAGATGACCGGGGTCTTCAGCATGGCTTTAAGCACAGCAAAGTCCGGTGCACGGAACATCTTCCATTCCGTGACAATGGCCAGAACATCCGCATCTTTCAGCGCAGCCATAGGTGATTCCGACAGTTGCAGGCGGGGATCGCTACCGAAAATGCGCCTGGCTTCGTGCATCGCTACCGGGTCGTAGGCAGTGACAGTAGCGCCGTGCTCCCACAGCCCCTTGATCAGCACTCGGCTGGGGGCATCACGCATGTCATCGGTATTGGGCTTGAATGCCAAGCCCCACAGCGCGATATTCTTGCCGGTCAGGTCGTCGCCAAGCCGGGCGGTGATCTTGTCCAGCAATACTTTTTTCTGCTGCTCGTTGGCCATTTCCACAGCATTGAGAATTCCCAGGTCGCAGCCATATTCCTTGGCGGAGCGCTGCATGGCCTGCACGTCCTTGGGAAAGCAGGAGCCGCCGTAGCCGCAACCGGCATAGAGGAAATGATAGCCAATACGCGGGTCGGAACCAATACCGTGGCGCACGTTCTCGATATCCGCGCCCATCTTTTCAGCCAGCAATGCCAGCTCATTCATGAATGAAATGCGGGTGGCCAGCATGGCATTGGCGGCGTACTTGGTCAGCTCGGCAGACTTGACGTCCATCACGATCAGACGGTCGTGGTTACGATTAAAGGGTGCATACAGCGAGCGCATCAGTTCTACAGCGCGGGCATCGTCGGTGCCGACCACGATGCGGTCAGGCCGCATGAAATCGTCCACCGCCGCACCTTCTTTCAAAAACTCAGGATTTGAGGCGACGCTGAATCCAAGTTGGACACCGCGTTTACTCAGTTCTTCCTGCACTGCCGCACGCACTTTGTCGGCGGTGCCAACCGGCACAGTGGATTTGTCGACAATCACTTTGTATTCCTGCATGTTCTTGCCGATGGCGCGCGCGGCTGCAACCACATATTGCAGATCGGCTGAACCGTCCTCATCCGGCGGGGTGCCCACGGCGATGAACTGGATCGTGCCGTGCCTGGCGCTTTCGGCCACATCAGTGGTGAAATGCAATCTTCCCGCCGCGACATTGCGCGTGACCAGGTCCTCCAGACCCGGCTCGTAAATCGGGATGCCGCCCTGTCTGAGAATGTTGATCTTGTTCGCGTCCACGTCCAGGCACATTACGTCGTTGCCGACTTCTGCCAGACAAGTGCCCGTCACCAGACCAACATAGCCAGTTCCAATTACGGTAATTTTCATTGCAGGATTCTTTCAAAGATTTAAGTGTAGATTATGCCACAAACCGTCATATAGCTTTGTTTAGCCAGCGTTTTAGACTGGATAAATATGGTGTTCTAGGTGGGCGCCGATGCATTTTTTCGCAGGAATGCCTCGAACATCAGCAAGGTCCAAAGCGGGGCACTGTAATCGCGCAAACCACTTTGGTGTTGATCAACCATCTCAGCCAGAAAACCCATATCGAACAGACCAGAATCTGCCATGCAGGGGCCGAGCAGTGCTGCACGTGCCTGTTCGCGCAAGGGGCCGCGCAGCCAGCTTGCCAATGGCACGGAAAAACCCATTTTCGGCCGATACAGCACTGCGTTCGGCAAGTACGCTTCCATGGATTTCTTGAACACATACTTGCCTTCGGTGCCATGCAGCTTGAGTTCAGGCGGCAGGCCTGCTGCCCATTCGATCAGCTTGTGATCCATCAATGGCTCACGCACCTCCAGTGCATGTGCCATGCTGGCACGGTCCACCTTGGTGTTGATGTCTCCCACCAGATAGGTTTTGTAGTCGAGATATTGAATCGCAGATAAAGGGTGCTCCGGCGCATTCAACGCGTGGCGGCGCATCACTTCGATTGCATGGTAACCTTGCAAATCCCGCTTGAAACGCGCGCTGAAAATGCGCCCGCGCAAGTCGTCAGATATACATGACACGCTGTGGAAATAGGCCTCCATACTGTTACGTGCCAATGCCTGGAATGTCGTTTTGGCGCGGAATATTTTCGGCGCCCAGTCGGCCTTGGGATAAGTCTTCCCCAAAAAGCCGAACAACGGACGGCGCAACGACAAAGGCAGTAAATTGCGCACATACTCCTCGTGCATATGCCAGCGGTAACGCCGGTACCCGGCAAAGGTCTCATCACCGCCGTCGCCGGAAAGCGCAACTGTGACACGCTTCTTCGCCAGTTGGCACACGCGATAGGTTGGGATGGCAGAACTGTCGGCATAGGGTTCATCGTACAGCGCAGCGAGCGTGTCGATCAGGCCGTAGTCGTCGGTGTCCACAATGTCGAGCGTATGGTGCGTGTGGTAGCGGCTTGCCACCAGCGCAGCGAATTCGGATTCGTTATAGGCCGGGTCGTTGAACCCGATCGAGCACGTGTTTACCGGCTCGTCCATCAATCCCGCCATCATTGCGACTACCGCGCTGGAATCGACGCCGCCCGAAAGGAAAGCCCCCAGCGGCACTTCGGACATGAGACGGATCTTGATGGACTCGCGCAAGCGCTCGACCAACTCGTGTTGCGCATCCTGTTCGCTGATCGGGCCGATGCTCTTGAACGACACATCCCAGTATTGTTTGGGCGCAGGCAAAGGTTCGCCGAGCCTGATTGTGAGCACATGGGCGGGCGGCAGCTTGAGTGCCTGCTTGTATATGGTGCGCGGCTCCGGCACATAGCCATAGGCAAAATATTCTTCCACCGCATAGGGATCGATTTCGCGTTTCAGGCCTGGATGAGCAGTCAGCGCCTTGAGTTCGGAACCGAAAATAAGCTGATCGTCGTCGAGCAAGGCATAGAACAACGGCTTTACGCCCATGCGATCGCGTGCGAGGAACAGGGTTTTTTTGTTGCGATCCCACAGGCCAAAGGCGAACATGCCACGGAAGCGTTCGACGCATGCTTCACCCCACTGTTCCCAGGCATGGACGATTACTTCGGTGTCGCAATGGGTACGAAATGTATGGCCCAGCTTGGCAAGCTCATCCATGAGTTCCGGATAGTTGTAGATTTCGCCATTGAACACGACAACCACGCTGCTGTCTTCATTGAACAGCGGTTGCTGGCCGCTCGACAGGTCGATGATGGAAAGACGGCGATGACCCAGTCCCAGGCCAGGCTCGGTGTGCAAGCCACCCTCGTCTGGTCCGCGGTGGAACTGGGTCTGATTCATGCGCGCCAGAAGCTCATGGTCGATGACTCGCTGCATCCGAGTGTCAAAAATACCGACGATTCCGCACATGCTGGTGGTTATCCTTGTCTTTTTAATACGCGGTCATAGACCGACAAATAGCCCTGCATCATCGCATCCATGCTGAACTGGCGAGCGATGATGTCACGCGCGGCTTGTCCGTGGTTATGTCGAAGACCGGGATCGTGCACATAATGCAGCAAGGCCTGTGCCATTGCATCCGGATCGGAAGGAGGAACCAGAAAGCCGGTTGCGCCTTCATGAACCAGTTCCAGATTGCCGCCAACCCTGGTAGCAATCACCGGCAGTCCGGTTGCCATGGCTTCCAGAATGGTGTTGGAGATGCCTTCGCCCAATGAGGGTAGCACGAACATATCCATGGCGGCCATGAGTTCGGGGACATCGGCGCGCTCACCAGGGAGCCATGCCAGCTGATCGGCGCCGTGCTGCTTCAGCAGTTCCATACAGGCTCCACGGGTTACTCCGTCGCCGACGATGAGCAGCCTCATGCGGTCGCGCAGTGTTGGGGCCAGTTCCAGCAGTCTTAAAAAGGCCAGGACCAGATTGCGATAATCCTTGACCGCAGCCATGCGCCCGACACTGCCAATGACGATGCAGTCGTCATGAAAAAATCCCGCCGGGCCGAGTGATTCACGCGAGGTCCGTGCAGGGTGAAAACGGACGTTGTCCACACCGTTGTAAATCTGGCTTACCTTGTTGTGCGCTACACCAACCGTATTTATAAGCCAATTCTGCAAATCCTTGCTGACGGCGATATAGTGGCCAACCAGCGGACTGACCAGTTTGCGCAGCAGGTTGTATTTCCAGTTTTTGCCATACAGGTCATTGATGTCTCGGCCATGTTCCCCATGCACGCGGCCGCCCACGCCAGCAAATGCCGCTACGATCTGGCTTTCCAGAGCTGACAGGTTGCGGGTGTGAACAATCGCGGGTCGCAGTTGCCGAAAAGTCCGGAACAGTCGCACATATAATCCGAAGTCGTGACCATCCCGCTTGGCCATGTCATAGATATCGACATCATCGCGCTTCAGTCGTTTGCGAAAATCGGTGTATCCCTGCAAGCACACGATGACGTGCCGATAGCGATCTGTTGGCATGTGATTGATCAGATTGACCACGCCGTTCTCCAGGCCGCCCACGCCGAAACGATGAATCACATGAATAATCAGCGGAGGATCCTCGACGAGGCGCGTCATTTATTTTCTGCTGACCAGTTCCAGCCTGTTTCGTATCAACGGGAAGGCCTGCGCAAGAAACTCTTCCATTGACGCAACAACCTCATCCGGCTTTGTACGGTAGGGGGCGAAAATGACGATGTCCGCAGCATCATCGCCACTGCCGAAAAGGCGCTGCTTCGCCTGCAGCCATTTCGACATATAGGGATTGGCGGTTTGAGTGTTTCCTATCCAGTACCACTGCCATGCCAGCATGTGTTGATTGCCCCAGAGCAGATTGTTTTGCCGGACTGACTCGAGTTCTTCATTGTTGGGCAGGGTCCGCGTGGTTTCGCCGGTTACACTCCATTCCATGGATCTTTCATCGGCCAGAAGATTCCGCGAGGATACCGCTTCGGCACCATTGTGTTGGTTGCGGAAAAAGGCGATATAAATGCCGATAACCTGATTGCCATTGTGATATTCCTGCATCACCGTGGTTGCCGCACCCGGGAACTCTGGCCTTAGGCCGGTGATGGGTGGCGAGGCAGTCCATGAACCAATCATTTGCGGAAGTGCCAAGGAGGCCGGAGTCGGACTATAAGCTTGTTGTTCGAGACGATGCAGGTAGGCTGGGGAGGCCCATGCCAATGCCAGCGCTATAACCGCAAAACCGGCGGCTTTCACAGGTGCAGCGGAATATTCCGGAACTGCGGCGGATATCGGAATCGTTTCGCCTGCCGATGCTGCCACGCCATCTTCACGCCAGCGGCTGCCAATCCAGAACAGCAATAACATCACGAGCCCAAAAAACAGCCAGCCATAAATAATATGATCGAAACCAGTCGCAAGCCGCATGTTGCTAAAGTGTCCGATCAACACGATCATGATGGCACGCAGGCCATTCGCGATAATCGGCACAATAATGGAAAGCGCAATGAACGCCAGCTGGCGCAGTCGCGAGCGATAAGTCAGATAGGCATATAGACAGCCCAATGTGAAGGAGGAGACGAGATAACGCAGGCCGCTGCAGGCCTCCACAACCGACCAGCTGCCGGAAGGAAGCGTAAAGTGGTTGCCTTCGCGAAATACAGGAATCCCAAAGAGTTGCAGTGCAGATACGGTGAAGTCTGCAGTGAAATTGACCAGCGGATTAATGAATATTTCGCCGAACGGGACGGCCAGCAGCGTGAACGCCAACGGGAAAGCCATGGCACGGGCAACACGCAAACCAAGTATTGACACGGTAAACGCCGGAATCATGGCAACGAACATATATTGTGCGACGACCTGCACACCTGCGGACTGCGCAAGCACCCATCCAATCCCGAGAGTCACAAGGGCGGCAAGGCCAAGCGCACTCGGCCGGGGCGTGATGGAACTCAGGTACACCCGCTGGCGCCAGATCAGATAAAGGCTGGCCGGAAAAATGATAAAGCCATGCGCAAATGTTTCCGAACTGCGCCAAAGAGCAACCAGGGACCATGCCGTCTCCCGGTAAATTCCCACCAGGCCGGCCAATGCAGCGAACGTGAGGAACACGTACGCACGCCAGTGTTTGTCAGGGGGCAAAGTCATGCTCAGTGCGTTTGAATTTTCCATTCTGTTGGCTGGGTTAATCCACTGAGGCTGAAATCGCCGGCAGCGAACCGAACAGGGAATCTAGGCGCCGGAGACTGTTGCTCCAGCTGTAGGCGCTTTCCACGCGGCGGCGAGCGGCCTCTCCTATCGCCCTATTCGGCTGCGATAGTTGTGCCGCAAGGCACGATATAAATCCTGCGGCATCCACAGCGAGAAGCACTTCGCTATTGGTCTCGGCGTCGATGCCCTCAAGAGCTTGCGGCGAAACTACTGCCGGTTTCCCCATGGCCATGGCTTCAAGAACCTTGTTCTGAATGCCACGTGCGATGCGTAATGGCGCCACAGAAATCGCGGCATGCGCCACATAAGGCCTGACATCAGGTACGCTGCCCGTCACGACGATGCCTGCACCCGCCAATGCTCGTACCACCTCTGGAGGTCGAGATCCTACGATGTAAAAGCGTAGTTCTGGAAACTTCGCGCGCAGGGCGGGAAATACTTCGCGCGCAAACCAAGTGACTGCATCCACATTAGCCCAGTAATCCATCGCTCCGGTGAAAACGAGAACGCGTTCACCAGCCTGGTAGGGGGAGTCATAGATGTGTGCCGGAGAAAAGTAATCGAGGTCCACGCCATTGTTGTAAAAAGTAACCCGGCTTGAAGATTCAGGGGAAAGGTGCTGAAACAGCTCCGCCTCGGTGCGGGAAACAAATACAGAAGCATCGAAAGTGCCGGCGATGCGGCGTTCGAACGCGAACAGTGCGCGCGCTTCGCGCTGATATATCCAGCTCATCGGCCAGGATTTGCGCTCGGAATACTGCCGCCATTTATCTGAATCGATATCGACGAAATCAATGATACGGTGAAGATTCGGGTAAGCCGTGACGTACTGGGACATGGCTGAGGAAAACACCAGAGCATGACGGATCGGCCGCTTGGCAATCATCTGGTCGACCCAGTTCTTCAGTTTGGTATTTCTATAATACGGTGCCGATAGCGGCTCTCCACTCAGCAATCCGTATGTGCTACGCAGTGTGGCCCAAGCCGGGTTCAACGGCAGCAGCTTTACTTCACCTGACACCATGTCCATAAGGGGCTGGGCGTATTTCCAGTCTTCAGGATCATCAACGAACGCACCGAGATGAACCTTGAAGTTTCGGCAAAGATGTTTAAGCAAATGATAGGAGCGTATCTTGTCGCCCTTGTTGGGTGGATACGGGATGCGATGGACAAGGTACAGCAGTTCTTCCATGTTTTATCCCAGATTCTTCACGATGTGCGGCCCCAGCGTGTTGGCAACAGGAGTCGGCAGCTTTCGCCACATCTGGATGAATAAGCGGTATTTCGGATTCAGCGGGTTGTGTTCCGGAACGCTTGTGGCGTTGACCAGATAATACTCATAATGCAGTGGCGTGGGCTCAAAGCCCCAGTTCTTCTTGAAATCGAATTGACCGGTGCCCAACTTGCTGCGCCCATAGTCGAATAGCCGGTAGCCGCGTTCGCAGCCCATGCGCATCAGCTCCCAATATTTGAAGTCGTTTGCAGCCAGATGCCGGGCATCTTCCCGGTCACCGGCGTAATAGGGCAGTACTTCATCCCTGAAATAGAATGTGAGCACACTGCTGATGAGCTGGCCATCATGCAGCACAGAGAGTATTTCACAATCCTTGCCAAACACTTCCCGCAGCAAGAAAAAATAGCGCTTGGGAAGCGCAGGCGTGCCGTGCCGCTTCACGTTATCGGCAAATAGCGAGAAGAACCGATCAACCCCGCTGTCCAGTTCGCTGGTGAGACCGTTCTTGATTCCTTTGCGCACCATGGCGCGCTGCTTGCGCGGGATGGCCAGCATGTTTTGCTCCACCTCCGGATCGATCGCTTTGCGGAAAGTGAAGTACAAGTCCCGGCTCGCCCAATCCGCATGAAATGGGCTGCGTTGGCGGTATTCCAGATGGCCTACGTCAAGTTCTCGCGCCAGTACTTGTGCATGCAAATCCAGTGCATTGCGGGCCTCTTCATCGACGGCCGCGATTCCGCCATAAACGCAAAATGCATTGGAAACCAGTGAATGCCCGAAAAGGCGGCTTTTGATTTCCGTGAGCGGCAGGACGGCGAGAATAACTCCGTTGCGTTTCGCCAGCAGGTAATGCGTGCGATGGCCGAAGGCTTTCTCTATAACGGTTTTCCATCCCGCACGATGAAAGAATGTGGCTTCCGGACAGGCTTCGACAAAGGCGTCCCATTCGTCGAAGTCCGCGTGACCGAGCAGGTTGATCGTGATTTGCGGTGAAGCGACGGATGACGCAGCGTCAAAGCCATGGCGGGACGTCACCGCTCATCCTCCATGAAGATCTGGTCCATGCGGCCCCATTTGAAATCCCGGAGCAATGAGCGGATGCGTGGTTCGGTACGATCCAGATTCACATAATGACGGAAACGGGTTTTCATGCCGATGTTCTTTTGGCGCGGCTGTTCATGATCGATCTCCCACGGATGAAAATAAAAGATGCAGGGTTGACCATCAGTATGATTGACGCGCTTCATGAGCCAGCGGGAAAAGCTGTAAGGAAAAAGACGAAAATAGCCACCACCGCTTGCGGGAAAATTACGGCCAAACAGGTTTACCGTCGTAGGCGGCAGCTCTACCAGGCCACTCTGTCCGCCATGCTGAAATTTGAAACGTGGCGCGTCGGGCATACCATAGTGGTCATGCTGAATCGGGTATATGCTAGAACTATAGCGGTACCCTGCCTCTTGCAGCGTGTCCAGCGCCCAGAGATTGCGTTTGCCAATAGAGAAGCTGGGCGCGCGGTAACCAATAACTGATTGGCCACCGAGGTCCTCCAGAAGTTTTTTGCTGCGGATGATGTCCTCGCGGAATTCGTCCGGACTCAAATCTGACACGCGCAAATGATTGTAGCCGTGGCTCGCCAATTCGTGCCCGTTATCGATGATGCTGCGCACGAGCTGCGGATAACGTTCGGCGATCCAGCCCAATGTGAAAAAAGTCGCTTTTACATTTTGTTCGTCCAGCAGCGCCAAAATGCGCTCCATGTTGCGCTCGACACGGCACGGCAGGTGATCCCAGCTATCGCGCGAGATGTGCGGAGCGAAGGCCGAGACCTGGAAGTAATCTTCCACGTCGATGGTCATCGCATTGCGTATAAGCGTTGCGGATGTCTGCATCTTGTCGGCAGGCGTCTGCATGAGGGTCAGCTCCGCAACCCATTTTCCAGCCACTCGCGAATTGCCGCCGCAATACGTATCGAGGCTTGTCCATCCCAGTATTCCGGTATTCTGCCTGCCTTGCCGCCACTGCGCATAATCTCATCGAATATTTCAAGGATCTTTGCCGAGTCCTGACCAGCTATGGTGTTGGTTCCCTGGTCTACGGTGATCGGCCTTTCGGTGTTGTTCCTGAGCGTGATACACGGTACGCCAAGAGCCGTGGTTTCTTCCTGGATCCCGCCTGAATCGGTCAACACAACCCGCGCATCCTTCATCAGGCCCAGCATTTCCAGATACCCCATGGGGGGTAACTGCAATAAATCGGGGACATTTAACATTTCTCCCAAGCCGAATTTCTCAAGCATGGCGTGTGTGCGAGGGTGAATCGGGAAGATGACTGGCAGCCTGGAACTGATCTTGAGGACGGTCTCTAGCAGAGCCCGCAGAGTGTCGAAATTATCTACGTTTGAAGGGCGGTGCATGGTGAGAACAACGTATCCCTCATGGCCGTTCAGGAACGCTTCCCTACCGGCATCTTTCAGTATCTGCGAAACCGGAACGGCCCTTTCCAGGTTACGGCGCAAGGTGTCGATCATGACATTACCGACGAACCGAATACGGGATGCGGCTATCCCTTCGCGTAATAAATTTACCTGGCCGCTGCGCTCGGTGGTGAAAAGGAGATCGGCAATCTGATCGGTCAATATCCGGTTGATCTCCTCCGGCATGGTGCGATCGAAGCTGCGCAGGCCTGCCTCAACATGAATCACCGGGACTCCTTTTTTCGTCGCCACCAATGCGCAGGCCAGGGTGGAGTTCACGTCGCCGACTACGAGAACGGCGGAAGGCCGCCTCTCATCCATGACTGGCTCGAAGCGTCGCATTACCTCAGCCGTCTGCTCTGCGTGGCTTCCCGAACCCACCTCAAGATTGACGTCGGGCTTCGGGATGCCAAGCGCTTCGAAATACTGGTGGTTCATGGCCACGTCATAGTGCTGGCCAGTGTGAACCAGGCTTACAGCCAACTCCGAATTGAAATCGCCCAAGGCCTCCATGATCGGAGCTATTTTCATGAAGTTCGGACGCGCACCCACAACACAGAGAATGCTGCACGAAGCTTGCGAAACTGGAGCGGGGGTATGCATCACTATTTTTGTTTTGTATAGGTTTTGCCGCTGGACGAGGAGATAACCTGCTTGAGCAGATCCAGAACAGAGATCACCGATCGTTCCATCCTGGTAATTCTTTCATCCATGTTTTCCAGGATGGCAGGCGCATTTACTGTTTGTTCATTTTGTGCAGCATTGGAAAGTATCTTGGCTTTCGCTTCCATGGTGGGAAGAACGAACTCCTGCTGAATGTCACTGATAACCTCATCGACCTCGGATTTTCCGAATGCGTGAATTTCTTCCAGGTACCCCATCAGCAGCAGGCGGTCGCATAGTGTATTGATCTTTCGTGGGATGCCGCCTGTGAAATCGTGGATGGCTGCAAAGGCCTCGTCGCTGAAACCAGGGTCGCCGCTCCATCCAACGGTATGCAGTCGATGTTCGATATAGGATCGGGTTTCCTGGGCGTCCATGGGTCCAAGGTGGTAGGTGGCAATCACCCTTTGTTGCAATTGTTTCAAATCCTCACCAAGCAGCGTCTTCCTGAACTCCGGTTGACCAAGCAGAAATGTTTGCAGCAGGCATTTTTCATCGGTTTGGAAATTTGAAAGCATCCTTAATTCTTCAACAGCGCTTGGCGTAAGGTTCTGCGCCTCATCCACCAGCAGCAGTGCGCGTTTTCCTTGCTGATCGCACTCACGCAGGAATTGTTCGATCCTGGTCAGGAGAGTAGCTTTGGATGCATCTTCACAGGGGATTCCAAAAGCAACCGCTACCATTCTCAATGTGTCATCCGAGTCGAGGCGGGTGTTGACTATTTGCGCGGCTACGATATTTTTCGACGGCAGCTTGCAGAATAGATTGCGCAGCAAAGTAGTCTTGCCCGCCCCGATTTCACCAGTAATGACGATGAAACCTTCCTCTTGCGACAAGCCATATTCCAGATAGGAGGCTGCACGCTTGTGACCTTTGCTGCCAAAGAAAAAATTCGGGTCTGGCCTCAGTTGAAACGGTTTGGCACTGAGGCCATAGAATCGTTCATACATTTGTTTGCTTTCGCTAGAATGTCATCAGAAGAGAGGCTGTGATATCGTCCTCCTGGTAACCCACGGTAAATTGATCAGAGTCTTGCTGGATCCGTCGCAATATAATCGAACCCCTCAGCTTGGGCTGAAATTGTCTTGAGATGCCTGCAGTGAGCGACTTGAGGTAGTTTCCTGCCCCTGTCCCGAAAACACTGACACTAATGTTGGCGCTGGTTCGCGAAGAAAGTTGCGAGTTCCACAACACATTGCCTCCGGTCTCCCTAGGGTATACCACGTTATTTCCTCCTAGCAAAGCTTCACCTGATATTACTGATGTGCCAGACATATCAAAGATAGTGAACATGATGGTATTTCCTTTACCGGTTATCGCGAATGATGCTTGAAAGAGTTTTTGAAGGAAAAATTGGTTGGTCAGGTAATCGACGGGTTCCGTAAGCAAGTTTGGCAGCCCATTGCTGCTGATGAAGGCATCCACAATTTGTTGACGCTGAGCAGGATCCGGGATGCTGGAAGCCCATAGATTGTTCAGGAATGCTGATGTGTCAATCGTGGTAGGGAGCAAAAACTGCCCTTGCGTGGTTGTGATATTTTCCGTGTAGTTCAGGGTCCATGCGGTTCTATGGGCGCGATAACTGGCTTTGAGAAAATAGGTCGGACCATATAAACTATCATGGCCTGCAGCGGCTTCAATGTCTGTCCTTGCGGAGGGGGCCCATGAAAAACCCGCGGTCAGGGACGAACCTTCCTGCGTTGGTCCGATCGAGAGGTAATTGTATTTTTCGTAGCCCGCTGTTGCATTCACGGTGAGGTCTGGTGTAACCAGGTAGCGAAGGGTGCCGGAGTAATTTTCGCTTTCAGCAGCACCAACAAATTGGATGCTATTGTTGTTGTAACTTATGCGCTGCTTGTTATAGTTTAGTCCCCATCCTATCGTTTTGAAGGAAGTGTCACTATTCAAGGTAAACAGTATGTTATCCGTCTGACTATTTGCCAGGCCCGCTGTATCCGTGTCGACCCCACCATGGGTATAGCGTAGCTCGCCCGAAGCAATATCGTCGAAGCGGTGTTCCAGATAGGGGGAAATGCTATATGTCCGAATATTGGTACGATTGTTGGTGACATTGATGTTGTCAATTGCGAGTGTGCCGAGAGGAGAAATATTTTGCTGAGCGATTGACGCCATGCCATCAACGAAAAAGAAATCATCAATCAATTTCGCGTTTGCGTTGGCATTCAACTGTTGATACGTAGTATCCTGTCCTATAGCTTTATCCGAATAGAAAAGATTCTGCATTTGATAGCTGGCGTTGACCTTCAAATTGGGACCAGCACCGGTCAAGGACAGGCCGGGATTGATCTGGGTTACCCAGGCACTCTTCTCGCTCCCTCGCGGTGCCAGCGCAATGTTATCAGAATAGGTTTCTTCGAATCCCAGACTAGGTGTGATCGTCCACTTCCTATTTCCGGCCTGCTGCGGGGCGGCATTACCATTGTCAGAATTCGTGCTGTCCGAATTTTGGATAGGCGCGGACGCTGAATCTGAATCCGCAGCGACGACTTGCTGAGAACACAGCATCGCAACAGCGATTGAGCAAACGAGCAAAAATGTGAACCTATTTTCGAGCCGCCTCTTGATCGCTGTATTGCCCTGGCCCATCGGGTTAATAGCGGTAACCGTAGCCATAATATCCTTCGCCAGCAAAAGCTCTGGATTTGTTATAGATCAAATTGATGACATCGCACGATTCGATCTGGCGTAGTGCTTCCATGACTGCTTTTTGAGGAGTAGTTTCAGCCTCCACCACCAGAACGATTTGTCCCATTTGTGCTGCCAATACATGTGCTTCGGTAGTTAACAATAATGGCGGGGAATCGAAGATGATTATGCGATCGCGGTGACGTTGCGAAATATCCCCCAATAACTTGCTCATGCTCTGGCTTGCCAGGAGCTCGGTTGCATGCCTGCTTCTTTTCCCGGCGGTAAGAATGGAAAGCTTTTCAACATTGGTTTTCAACATCACATCAGAAAGTTCAAGTTTTTCATCGAGAAGCAGATCCAATAAACCTTTTTGTGCATGCACTCCAAGCAATTTAGGTATTGAAGGGCGCGCCACGTCGGCATCAACCAGCAATACAGTGTGATCCATTTCCATCGCAATACTCATTGCCAGATTAATGGCACAGAAGGATTTTCCTTCACCGGCAAGGGCACTGGTAACCATGATCAAATTGCCGTTCTTGATATGTCCGGCACCTTTACCGAAGGCGTTCGTAATCAATGGCCGTTTGATCATGCGAAATTCTTCGGCTATTTGAGTTTTTTCCTCATTAGGTATAACCCCCCCCACTCGGCGCAATCTGGTGAGGTCAAGCATGGTCAGATCCGACGGGGAATCGGCGCCATGCGTATGATTCGGGTCGATTTCGTTGGCTATACCATCATTTTCGATTTTGCCTGCAGCCTGTTCAATGATGTTCTGGCGTTCAGAGGCTTTAACATTTTTTTTGTTTTGGTCGAGTTTGCCTGCAGCTTTTTCAATGATGCTCATGTTACCTCCTGGTGAAACCAGAATTCTTGGTCAATCTTCATTTGGGTTTGAACATTGATGAACATTTCCCCGTCCCCATGGCAATTCATATGGCCAAAAAGTTAGAATCTAGCTTGCTGCGATTCTTTGAATCGCCTTCGCCATTAACATGCCATACACGGCCAACAAAAATAATAGACAGAAGCTGATTGCATAAATCCCTCTTTTGTGTTTGATTATTTCTTGATCTGTCCAGATCATGGCTACCGAACCCAGGATTGGTCGGCCGGTTAACTCCCTAAGACTGTTTTGGTCATGAAAAGTGGGGCGAATCTGATTTATCACGAATGCGATGCCAATTCCGCTTGCCAGCGCGCCAAGTAATACCAGGGAAAATAGCCTTGCCAGATTGGGCCCAGTGGGGAACTGTGGAGTCGTTGGCGGGTCAATGACTTTGAACGTCACCAACTCACTAGAGGTGTTCATCTCGCCAGACATCTTGGCGGCTTCACGGCGTTCGACGAGTTTTTCATAATTTTCCTTATTCACCTGGTAGTCACGATTGAGTTGAGCGAGTGCCGCTTCCACTTCGGGTACTGCATTGCTCATGGATTTCAAGTGACTGTAGCGGGCAGAATATTCTTCCACGCGAGCCCTCATGGCGGCGGTTCTGGCTTCCGCTTCCGCTTGCGCAACATTAAGCTGTTGAAGCATGGGACTATAGTTTTTCCCTGGATCACCACTGTGTTTGTTCAGCTTGGCCTCATTCTTCTTTCGCTCTTCGAGAGCTGCAATCAGGTGCTTCGTGGTGATAACATCCGGGTGCTGTTCGGTATAACGCAGGCGCAATCCATCCAGAGTCTTGTTCAGTTCCTGTATGCGATTATCGATTTCCGGGTTTGGCTCAGTGACGGGTGCATCATTGACATCAAGGCCGGGTTCGTTATCAGCGACTTGTTGTTTGAGGGCATCGCGCGACTGTTCGGCTTCTCGCAACTCCAGCTTTGCCTGGTTGAGTTGATCTGCGGCAGCCGATAGTTGAGTAAGGTAGTCCCCGCCCTGACCGGGCATCAGTCCCATGTTCTTCTGCTTGAATTCCTTTAGAGCAGATTCTGCGGCCACCAGTTTCGCCTGATAATCCTTGATCTGATCATCGATGAAGCGAAGTGCTGAAGCGGTGTCCTGCTGCTTATCACTTAGACCGCCTTCGACAAAGATGGTCAATAATGATTGAACGACTCCTTTGGCAATTTTTGGATCATCGTTTCCATAGGAGATCGTATAAAGGTTGTCTTGCCCGGTTGACATGATCTTGATATCGTTCATCAGGTCGCTGATAAGCTGCTCACGATCCTTTACCGTCTTGGCTTTGATGTCCAAATCAACCATGCGCATGACCCTCTCCACGTTGGGACGACTAATCAGGGTGCGGCTCATGATCGAGACCTGCTGCTCTATGTTGGGAGTCACCGCCATTCCCGCCATCAGTGGCTGCAAAACGTTTTGGGTATCAACATAAATTCTTGCTGAAGACTCATAATTGTCGGGCAGGGTATACACTTTGAGCCATCCGGCAACGGCAACCAACCAGATAACAGCTACCGCGTACCAGCGGTATTTCCACATCCCCTTCAAATGGGATAAAAGTTGGCTTATCAATTCCTCCATGTTGTTAAACCCCCATCGGAAATGCGGCCCCCTTTACGGTGCGGCAAGATTTTTGCCATCTTGCTTGGCTTGTTAAAACATCCGGCGATGAAATAACTCATAGGTCTGCTCAGTAT
>JBAUUR010000156.1:0-2993 GCA_049582805.1 Gallionellaceae bacterium
TCTCCAAGCACATGCACGATTGGGCGGTGATCACGCCCGAGATCATCGAGTCCGCCGGCGCCGATATCCGCGAGGGCGACATCCTCATCCTGTACACCGGCTGGCATCGTCATTACGAGGGCCAGCCGCAGCAGGACCTGGTGAAATACTTCTGCTATCACCCCGGCCCCAATCTCGCGACGCTGCACTGGATGTTGCAACGAAAAATAAAATGGTGGGCGATGGACACCGGCTCCTGCGACCACGCCATGAACACCTCGATCCGCACCATGCGGCCCGACCTCGCCGCCGAGTTCACCAGAAAGCACGGCAAGACGCCGGGCGAGTTCTTCGGCACCTTCGAATTCACCCACAAGAAATCCGGCCGCAGGGTGACGCAGGACGTATTCCCGTTCCATAGCTGGGCGTTCCAGGAAGGCCTGCTACACGCGGAAAATCTCGGCGGCGACATCGAACTGGTGTTGGGCCAGCGCTGCCTGATCGGCGCCTTCCCCTGGCGCTACGAGGGCCTGGAGGGCTGCCCCTGCCGCATCATCTGCTTCCTCGACACCGATATGTCGGTGGAAGCCGTCGGTAACGCCGCGAAGGCGATCATGCGGGCTTAGTTTTCTTCCTGCGTGACGGCTTCGCGCCGGGATCCTTAAGCCGCGGATCCGGCTTGTTGCTCTGCAGCGTCGCCTGGATCGCCTCGCGCAACTGGGCGTATTTCGATTTCGGCCATTGTGCCACGTGAATGTCGGCCAATAGCTTGGCCGACTGGCCGAACACCACAATACGGTCGCCGACGGCGATCGCTTCCTCCAATTGATGCGTGATCAGGATCGCGGTCGAGCCGCATTCGCGTGCCAGCGCCAGGAAAGTCTCGCGCAACTCCGCCGCCGTCACCTCGTCGAGGTGGCCGAAGGCCTCATCCGCCAGCAGAATATCGGGCTGCACCGAAAACGCGCGCGCGATCGCCACGCGCTGGCGCATGCCGCCGGACAGTTCGTGCGGGTAGGCGTTGGTGAATTGCCCGAGGCCCAGCCGGTTGAGCCAGGCGAGCGCGCGCTCGCGCTGCTCGGCTTCCGGCAGCCCGATCAGTTCGAGCGGCAGCTTGGCGTTGTCGAGCGCCGAGCGCCAGGGCAGCAAGCGGTCCTGCTGGAACACGGTGGCGATCCGCCCACGGAAATGATCGAAGTCGGAATGCGGGCTCTTGTCGCCGATCAGGATCGAGCCTTCGGTCGGCGCCTCCAGCCCGATCGCCAGGTCGAAAAAGGTCGACTTGCCGCAGCCGGTCTGGCCGACGATCGCCACCACTTCGCGCGGCGCAATGGTCAGGTCGAGCCGGTCGATCGCCACCACCGACTGGCCCGAGGTGGTCTGGCGAAACACCTTGCGCAAGCCTAGCACTTCGATCGGCGGTGGCCCGCTCGTTGGTGCGACGTTCATTTGGGCGGCGCTCATGGCCGCCACCGCAGCAGGCGTTTCTCAACGCGGGCGACAATGGCTTCGAGCAGGAACAACAGCGCCACCAGTACGACGGTCCAGGCGAACACGTCGGACACGGAAAACAATTCCTGCGCCACCGACAACTGATGGCCGATGCCGGTCACCGCACCGACCAGTTCGGCGATGGTGACGACGCGGATCGCCAGGCTGATATTGACCTTCCAGCTGGTGAAGATGCTCGGCACGATCGCCGGCAGGATCAGCTTGCGGAAATATTGCAGCGTGGTCGGCCGGAACGACTGCATCATGTGGCGCAGCTCACGCGGCACGCCGCGCATGGCGTCGAGCGAATCGACCAGGAACACCGGGCCGCACACCACCACCAGCACGAAGCCGATGCGGAATTCGACGCCACGGAACCACAGCACCGCGAACAGGATCCACGACACCACCGGTACCGCCATCAATATGCGGATCATCGGGTGCAGGTAGTTCTCCAGCGTGTCGGAGCGGTACATCGCCATCGCCAGCGACACGCCGAGCACGAAAGAGGCGATGAGCGCGCCGATCACGCGCGCCAGCGTCACGACGATGTCGATCGGCGTGATGTCGGTAATGCTTTTGGCTATCTTCAGCAGGCCCGGGATGGCGAACGGCGGAATGCCGAGCGCCGGCGCCAGATGCGACAGCACCTCCCAGCAGACCCCAAAGACCAGGAGCGAGACCAGGGTCTGGCGCGGAAAAATCAGGTCCGGCACCGGGACCGGCGCCGGAATGGGCTTCGCGTGCTCCTCGGTCATCGTGCGGACGCGCTGCCGCGCTTACGGGGCATAGATGATCTTCTCGTCCGGCATTTTCGTATAGAAGCCGGCCTTGACCGCCCGCTGCATCATGTCGATCAGCACCTTGCGGTCGGCGCCGGTCGCCGGGCGCACGACGAATTCCCAGCGCTTGGCATCGACCGCGGTCTTGAGAATGCCGGGCGGCAATTTGGTCGTCTCGTTGGCGATCTTGTCGGCGGCGGCGGTGTCCTTGACGATGAAATCGGCAACGTCCTGCAGCGCGGCCAGCAATTTCTTGGGCGCGTCGGGCATCTTCTGGATGGCGTCGGCGCGGATCGCCGGCACGATCTCCCAGCCGTCCTCGCCGGTGATTTCCTTCCAGCCGGCGGCGCCGTTGAAGATGATCTTCCAGCCGGGATGCGTCTTCAGGATGAGGCTGCCCAGCGGCTCGATCACCAGCGCCGCATCGACGCGGTTGGCTTCCAGTTGCGCGCGCGCGGTCGGAAAATTGGCCTGCACTGTCGTGATGTCCTTGCCGAGATCGATACCCTTGGCGGCGGCATAGATCTTGACCATCTGATATTGCGAGCCGCCCATGTCGATCGCCAGTTGCTTGCCCTTGAGATCGGCGAGCGACTTGATCGCCGGATTGCTGGCGAAGATCACCAGATCGGAAAGCTTCAAGCCGGTGCCGATCATGCGCACCGGCACGCCCTCAAGATAAAGCTTTTGCAGGATGGTCGGGCCGCCGAACAGTGCGTCGGTCTCGCCGGTGGCGAAGGC
>JBAUUR010000157.1:0-6534 GCA_049582805.1 Gallionellaceae bacterium
TTACATAACAAAGCGCGCCATCACGACGATAATCGCGATCTGCATCACCCCTTGCGATCCCGCCAGCCAGATGTTGATTCTGTTGATGCGGACGATGCGTTCACGGTCTGGCGCAGCCTTGCGTAATTCGAGCCAGATACGCAGACTGTTGGGGAGAAGAAAGCCTAGGCCGAGCACCGTCATGACCACCACTAATACTAGTGCTGCGATGATCCATTCATAATGGGAATACGCTGGATTCATGAACTCCAGCCAGTTGGCGAGAAACCAGCCGGCAGTCCCCGTGGTCAGCGCTACCATTGGGAAGTACAACAGGGTGCGCGGCACAAGATAGGCAATAACAGCGGTTCGTACCCGAATTTCAAGAACAGGCAAAACAGGGCCGAGTACGAACCCCATGAAAAGGTCAGCACCGGTCCATAGTGCCCCTGACAGTACGTGGATCAAGTTCAACAGGTAAAGGTCGTGGCGTACTAGCGCGACTACCATCACAATCGGAAATGCGAGCGACCACCATACGAGTTGGCGCCATAACGGCTTCATCGATGTAACGGCGCGCATTTCCATGACGCTTTCTCCTGAGGGATCCAAACTTGCCACATAAGGATCTGGCCTGCAAGCAACGAAGACACTAACTTGTCCAAGAGTATATCTTTTTGGCAGCTGCCAGTTCCGTAGACACTCGATCAATCTAATTGTGTTGACTACTGATAGTCAATCGGCCTGACATATTCAATGTTCGAGTGACGGCGTGTTGGATTTTAGAATCGCTCCACGGCTTCGACAAAATCCGTGACTGTCCGATTGTCGCCGAACAGCGTCTATCGATAGTGCGAACTCAACGAATGGCGGAATGTGCTACGCTTTTCCGCCCTACCGAATCCACATCGTCTTTGCATTCACAAATTCATGCATCCCCAGTTTTGACAGCTCGCGCCCGTAGCCTGAAGACTTCACACCACCAAACGGAAGGCGCGGATCGGATTTGACCATGCCGTTGATGAAGGTGCAGCCAGCTTGAATCTGCGCCGCCAACAGTTCGGCGCGCGCTGTGTCTTTGCTCCAGATTGATGAGCCGAGTCCGAAGCGGGTTTCGTTGGCGAGGTGCAGCGCATTTTCTTCATTCGCGGCGCGAATTATGACCGCCACCGGGCCGAATAGCTCTTCCTGGTAGGCGCGGGTTTTGGCGGTGACCCGATCCAGGATGGAGGGCTGGTAAAAAAATCCTTCGCGCTCGACCGGCTTGCATCCGGTCACAACCACCGCGCCTTGCGCGATGGAATCACTGATTTGACTATGCAGTGATTCACGCAGGTCGCGCCGCGCCATGGGGCCGATTTGCGTGGTGTCATCCATCGGATTACCGAGCTTGAGCTCCTCCACTTTGATTGTTAACTGGTGCAGGAATTCGTCTGCGATTTGCGGCACGACGATGAAGCGTTTGGCGGCGATGCACGACTGCCCGCAATTGAGGAAGCGCGAGGCTACCGCCATATGGACGGTGGATTCCAGATCCGCATCGTGCAGCACGATGAACGGGTCGGAACCGCCCAGTTCCAGCACGCATTTTTTCAAGTGTTGCCCGGCGTACGCCGCCACTGTGCGCCCTGCTGCTTCCGATCCGGTAATCGTGACCGCATGCACATGCGGGCTGGCGATTGCATCGGCTGCTTGCTCGACCTCGATCATCAGGTTCGTAAACACACCCTCCGGCAAACCGCAATCGCGGAAGATGGCTTCTATGGCGAGTGCGCACTGTGGCACATTTGGCGCATGTTTCAGCACCACCGCGTTGCCCGCCATCAAGGCCGGGATGGCAGCGCGAAATACTTGCCAGAAGGGGAAATTCCACGGCATGATGGCCAGCACCACACCGAGCGGGTAATACGCGACATAACTTTTACCGGCATCCGATTCCACCGGCTCTGCACGCAGAAAATCCTCGGCGTGTTGCGCGTAGTAGTCGCAAGCCCAGGCGCACTTTTCGACTTCGGCGCGTGCTTCGCGCAGCGGCTTGCCCATTTCCTGTGTGATGAGAATCGCGTATCGGCCACATTGTGCTCGTAAACGCGTCGCCACATCGTGCAACACCTCTGAACGCTGGGAAAAAGCTGTTTGCACCCAGGCTTGCTGCGCCCTGCCAGCTTTTTCCAAGGCTTGTTCCAAATGCTGAACATCCCAACAGGCATGGGTCTGAATCACTTGATTGGTGGTGGGGTTGAGGCTCACAAAGGGCATAGTGGTTGTGCCAGACAGCTAAACTTGTTTCCTAAAAATTTCATGGTTTGGAAGATATGGGGATGGAATCTCATTTATTGTTATCTTACGCACTTTAAGGCAATGGTTTTTGGTACCCCAGAAAACGAACCGAATTTGTGTTTTTACACGCCCCCGGATAACGTCCGTCGAATAGTCTGTCTGCCAATGTCCGCTTTTCACCAGCAAGTGGTAGTTGATCTTCTGGTATTGTCAACTTAATTGTGGATCAAAAATCTCACCCCACTTTGACCTCAATTCTTGGCCAAGGTTAGGAGAACGTTCCCACTCAAAAGCTTGACTATACCGTTGCGACAGGCCACATCTCCCACTTTGAGTGAAGCAATAGACCGTCTGCCACGTTAAGTTGACAGTACCCCCCAACCAAGGCAGAAAAAGCGGACAATTCATGTGCTACAGAACCGGACAATTCTAAAAACCCGCGACAATGGATACGGTTAAGTTGACAATGCCATCAAAACGGCACCACAATATTAGCTGATTCGCATCATGGTCTTACTTGCGCATCGCTTTTTCGGCAGGCGTCATCGCTTCGATATAAGCTGGGCGCGAGAATATACGCTCGGCATACTTCATCAGCGGCGACGCAGTCTCCTTGCCAAGCTGGATGTCATAATGATCCAACCGCCACAGTAGCGGCGCAATGGCCACGTCCAGCATGGAGAACTCGTTACCCAACATGTATTTCTGTTTGGCAAACAGCACCGAGACTTGCGTCAGGTTATCTCGGATCATCTGACGCGCCTTGTCCGCAACCTTTTGCTGGCCATGTTCGATGGCATCGATATGGCAGAACAACTCATTCTCGAAGCGGTGCAAAAACAGGCGGGTGCGGGCGCGCATCACCGGGTCTTGCGACATCAGTTGCGGATGCGTGTAGCGCTCATCGATGTATTCGTTGATGATGTTGGACTGGTACAGCACCAGATCGCGCTCCACCAGCACTGGCACCTTGTTGTCCGGATTTATTACCGCGAGGTTATCCGGCTTGTTGAGCATATCCACATCGATGACCTTGAAATCCATGCCTTTTTCAAACAGCACGAAACGGCAGCGCTGGCTAAACGGATCTGTCGTTCCCGAATATAGCGTCATCATAGCGCGGCTCATCCTTTTATCAGGTAGTCGCGACGAACCCCCCAGCGGCTCGATTTTTTCATCTCGTCGTTTTGCGCATCATAGATTACGAATTGATATACAGTAATAATGCTCATGTTTGCTTCTCCAGACTTGTGTATGTGAAAATATGAAAACGATTACCATACTACAACAATGCCGTGAGGTTACCTGAACCTATTCATTCGTATTACTATGAGCACATATGCAGCAACGCAAGGAAAACGATCATGCCTAAAGGTCAGCAACGAAAAAACAAAGAAGCAAAGAAACCTAAAAAGAAACCAACACCTGCCATCTAACTTGTGCGTACCCTGAGCTGACTTCCGCGACCGGTAACAATGGGTCGGTTGCCTTGTCACCAGTGTCTGCTATGTGGCGATCTGAATAACTGGCCTGAATTAAAGCGCCGTAGGTATCCACCATGATCGGCTTACGCGTGCTCTTGCTTGACAAATGCTAAGTGGATGTCATTATTATTAATGTAGTTATAGCTATTAATCATTTCACCCACCTTGATGGATGGCAACAGCTCTTACTGCTTGGTGAAAAGCTGTGTTGTGTTGGTCATCATGAAAGGTCATCCATGGAAGCATCTCAATATTAGATGAGCAATCCTACCGAAAGCCACCCTACTTCGGTCGAAATGGGTATCAATGATGCCGAAGTGGCGGTGCGCAAGGAATTCCTTGAATTTAGCGAGGTAGATGTTGCGTTGCTTAAAGAGCTGCACGCACGTCTGGAGGCGCAGCGTGATCCTTTCAGCGAGATGTTCTATCGGCACCTGCAACACTTTCCCCAGTTGCTGCCCTTGCTCGGTAACGCCGAGAAGCTGGAACGTCTCAAACGCACCCAGTCTGCTTATTTCAGTCAACTCACCGAGGGTGAATATGGTTCGAGTTATGTGGAGAACCGCCTGCACGTGGGTATAGCTCACCAGCGCGCCGGGCTGACCCCCCAATGGTATATCGGAGCCTATCGCAAGTATCTGGACGAACTCATGCCCGGCATTTACCACCTAGTGGAGGGGGATGCAGAAAAATGTATTGCCACCTATAGCGCGCTGCTCAAGATTGTTTTTTTTGATATGGAGCTGGCACTCGACACGTATTTTTATGCCGAGCAACAGGCGGTTATCCGAGAAAAGAAATTTTCCAAACAAATAATTTCCGACATGCCTTCCGGTCTGGTAGTGGTGGATCCGGCACTGAACGTGCGTCTGGTAAACCAAGCATTGCTGAACATGCTTGACTTGGATACAGCAGAAGCTTGTGTCGGGCAGTCGGTATCCGAGCTGTTGGGGGCGAGTGAGAATTTAACCAGCGAATTTGAGAATGTCCTTGAGCGCGGAACAATGCGTTCCGGATTGGCTTTCGAGCGGCACGATGCGCAGGGCAACAAATACTATGTGGCTGACATCTCAAGGGCGGTGACGGAAGAAGGACAGATGCTCCTCCTTTTCATGGTGAGGGACATCACGGCCCACAAGAAAGCCGAGGAACGCGCGCAGTATCTGGCGCAGTATGATGCGCTGACCGGCTTGCTCAATCGCAGCATGGTCTATGATCGCATCGACTATGCCTACACGTTCTCGCGGCGCGGGGCTGGTGCAGTGGCAATACTGCTGATCGATATGGATCGCTTCAAGCTGATCAACGATAGCCTCGGATCCGTGCAGGGTGATGAATTGCTCAATCAGGTGGCGGTACGGCTGCGCGATTGTTTGCGCGAAAGTGATACGGTGGGGCGAACCGGCGGTAACGAATTTGTGATGATTCTGCTGAGTGTGAATGCGGCGGCAGATGCTAGGGTGGCGGCAAAGAAAGTGCTGGAGGTATTGGCTGCCCCGTTCCAAATTGCCGAGCATCAGCTGCATTTGACGGCCAGCATCGGTATCGCCGTGGCTCCGGGTGATGGGGAGAGCGCACAAGAGTTACTGAGAAGCGCAGCGACTGCACTGCATCAGGCAAAAAAGGACGGGGGCAATCAGTTCTGTTTTTTTCAGGCCGAAATGAATCAGCGTGTGCAGCGTGAGATGCGGCTTGAAAGCGGATTACACAGGGCATTTGAGAAGGACGAATTTGAACTGCATTATCAACCCAAGGTCGATCTGCGCAGCGGCAAAATCTGCGGGCTGGAGGCATTGCTGCGCTGGCGGCATCCGGAACGTGGCTTGATTTCTCCGACCGAGTTCATTCTCTTGCTTGAAGACAATGGGCTGATCGTGCCTGTTGGGGCATGGGTGCTACGCACCGCTTGCGCTCAGGCCAAGGCTTGGCAGAGAATGGGGATAAAGCGATGCAGCGTGGCGGTCAATCTTTCGGCAGTTCAATTTCATCGCCAGGACCTTTGCGGAGTGGTGCAACAGATACTCGGAGAAACCGGGCTGGAGGCAAACTTCCTGGATCTGGAGATTACCGAAAGCATTATCATGAAAGACGTGGATCGGGCCGTGCAAACGCTGCGTGATTTGAAATCGCTGGGTGTGAAACTATCGGTGGATGATTTTGGCACCGGACACTCCAGCCTGAATTATCTCAAGCGTTTTGCCACGGATGTGTTGAAAATTGATCAATCCTTCATCAGTGACGTTATGACCAATGCTGACGATGCCTTGATAACGCGCACCATCATTGATCTGGCGCATAACATGAGAATGAAAGTAATTGCCGAGGGCGTGGAAACGGAAGCCCAGCTCGCTTTTCTGCTGCGCAATAACTGTGACGAGATGCAAGGGTATTACTATTCGAAACCTTTGCCGGTAGAGGCTTGTACCGCATTGCTCAAGGAAGGGCGGCTGTTGTCGCTTGCCGCAAATTGAAGTTATAAACAGGGATTAGCCGCTGGAAGACGGTAAAATTGAGCGGATATTAATTGCCGCGAGATAGGTGATGGCAGTAAAACCACAAAGCATCCAAAGAATACTCGTTATAGGTGCGGGCCGCGGCGGCACAGCAATGCTCGAAATCTTTCTCGAAGATCCCCTGATTAATATTGTCGGTATTATTGATGCTAACCCGCAAGCTCCAGCGCTGGCAATTGCAAAGAAACTTGGCATCCCGCATTTTACCAATCTTGCCGAAGCAATCGAGGCAAGCCGCCCTTGTCTCGCTTTCAACCTCACAGGTGATGACAGTGTCA
>JBAUUR010000158.1:0-32346 GCA_049582805.1 Gallionellaceae bacterium
ACCCTGAGCCCTGCCACGCCTCCAGAACCTCTTGATGAATTTCGAGATTGCGGGGCATAATTTGCAGCCAAGTTCTCGGCATGATGAAAAGAAGAACGATAATAAATCCGCCGCACCCCACGGGATGCCGGTGTGAATGACCTGGCGACATCGTTTTGCATAGGTGACTTCCGGGTTAGGAGGAGAGGTATTTTTTTATATCTAACCAAAGGGGGTAAGTCATGAAGCTATTGTTGCGCCGGGATCAGAAGGCCGGGATGATGGGTATCGGAAAAGTCACGTTCACCCTGGATGTGCGGGCGGAACTGACTCCAGAGGAACAGAACAATATCAAGAAATACAAGCTCGGGGACACCATGCTCTACGAGCGCGATAAATTGATTGATCGTGGTAGTGGCCTGCTTGGCTTGGCATCGCGCTTTGCCTTCAAGATGATGAATATCAGCGTCTCGGTTGATAACCTCACGAAGGGTAAGCTGATCGAGTGCAAGGATGTCATTGAAATGCTCGCCGTCGAAGACCAGATCAAGGAAGCCTGCGAAACCTTCAAGGCGGTACTCACGGCTGCCGCAACCTTTGGTGGCGAAGAAGTCATCGAATACTGAGTCCCGTGGCGAACTGGAAAAACTGGTTCATCGGTTCGGCCATCAGTCGCGAGCAAGAGGATACCTTTGCACTGTATGATGACATCGAGTACGCCAAAACTCGTGAACGCTCCCCGTTTTACGATGACGAGTATAGATCAGAGTTCATCAGCGGCATTGTCGTCGAAATCTGCGAACGGCATGACTCGGCTCCGACGCGCTCACTTTGGCGCGCCCTGTACGAGACGACGTGGGAACTCATGTATCACGACGGAATACTCGTTGATCTTCCCGAACGATTGACCATACCCAAGCTGACTATCGAAGAAGGGGTGTATCTCCGGGCCTATCTCAGGCGTCACCTCCGTTTCGTCGATGACCATGAGCGGCTGACGACGATCTGGCGTGACAAGCTAGTCTGGCTTTTCTCGGGCGTGCTCGAATACCTCCCGCTCTCCGCCTTCACGGATATCGAGGATACGGGCGCTAACGACTCGGTTGTACTTCCCGAGGCCCGCATCTGCGACCTCTGCGACAACCTGCCCGAAGTGCTCGATCGGCTCATGATCACGTTCTACGATAAGGACGTTCTCAATGCCGACCTTTTCCTTCCACTGCGGGAAGTTTTTGACAACAACGCATTCCGAATGTCCGGCATCCCGCCCGAGCGACGCAACAGTTCGGTGCACAAGATCATCCTGCCGAGCGATTACAAGAGTTCCGATCCAGAAACCCTCATCAACGGGTACCTTCAGGGCACCCCCTTTCTCGACTTCTTCTATCGCACGCTGCCCTTTGCCATTCCGTTCCCGGCACGTTTCGAACATACGCATATCGTCGCGGGTTCAGGACATGGTAAAACCCAGTTGCTCCAGTTCCTGATCCACCATGATTTGGTGAAGGCATTGGAGGACAGGCGCTCGGTAGTGGTGCTGGACAGCCAGGGAGACATGATCCGCACCATTGCCCACCTGAAGCTATTCGATCCCACTGACGATTGGAGCTTGGCGGATCGCTTTGTCTTGATCGATCCAACTGACGTAGAACACCCGGTTGGACTCAACATGTTCGACTTCGACCGAGCGCGGATGCGATCGCTTTCGGTGCAGGACCGGGAAATGATCCTGAATGCGACCGTCGAGACCTATGAATATTTCTTCGGTGCACTGCTGGGGGCGGAACTGACGCAGCGGCAAGGGGTGATCTTCCGGTATCTTGCCCGGCTGATGATGGAAATACCGGATGCCACGATCCATACCCTCCTCGAACTGATGATGAACGGCGAGAAGTACCGCCCCTACATGGAGCAGCTCACCGGCACTGCCCGTACCTTCTTTGCGACTCAGTTCTTCGACCGCCAGTTTGCCGAGAACAAGAAGCAGATAACGGCCCGGCTCTGGGGTGTACTCAGCAACACGACGCTGGAACGGATGTTCAGCCATCCCAAGAACAAGGTTGACCTGTTCCGGCTCACCCAGGAAGGCAAGATCATCCTCGTGAATACCGCGAAGGATTTTCTGGGACATGAAGGCTCTTCGATCTTTGGCCGCTTTATCGTGTCCCTGATCGCGCAGGCGGCCATCCAGAGGGCGATACTCCCTGCCTACGAGCGCACTCCCACCTTCGCCTATATTGACGAAGCCGAGGACTATTTCGACGAGAACATTGACCGGCTCGTGAATCAGGCACGCAAATACAAGATCGGCCTCATATTCAGTCACCAGAATCTGGATCAGTTAAGTCCCTCTCTGCGCGCAAGCGTCCTGGCCAGCACTTCAATCAAGTTTGCAGGCGGACTCTCCAGCAAGGATGCCAATTCACTGGATGCCGAGTTCCGCACCGATACCGATTTTCTGCTGAGTCAGAAGAAGCATGGGGAGTACACCGAATTTGCCTGTTATGTGAAAAATTTCACCGCGAAGGCGGTATCTGTCTCCATCCCGCTTGGTCATGTTGAACGGGAGTCGACACTGGACGAAGGTGACTATGCAAAACTGCTGGAAAAGAATCGGGAGATGTACAGTGTATCGCCACATATTCCAGAGATTGAGACCCTTGCTGCACAGCCCAGGAAAACGCAGCGGACGGAGCTGGTGCAACCCGAGGCACCTGCGCCGCAACCCGAGGCACCTGCGCCGCAACCCGAGCCACTACTCCCAATTGAGGAAATCGCGCCTGGTACTCCTCCCTCCGAAGGCCTCGACATCCCAGTGCCACGCGTGCTCCGTGCGACGGCACCCATTCCTCGGTATGAGCCGAAGGAACAAGGTGGGGGCGGGAGACAGCATAAGTACATCGCGCAGCTAGTGAAGCAGCTGGCCGAGGAACGCGCCTTCAAGGCCTCCATCGAAGAACCCATCCTGGATGGTGCAGGCCGGGTGGATGTTCATCTGTCCCGCGATGAACGGAATATCGCCGTGGAAATATCCGTTACCACGGGGCGCGACTGGGAACTCCAGAATGTTGAGAAATGTTTGTCCGCCGGATACGAAGAAGTATTGGTGGTGAGCACCAATGCCCGCCACCTGAAATCCCTTGCGCAGTTTATCCCGGAGAACCTGGATGAGACCGTGCGTAACAAGGTGCACTATTTCAGTCCCGAGGATTTGATCGAATACCTCGATCAAATCTCTCCAGCGACACCGGTAGCAACTGAATCAACCGTTCGCGGCTACAAGGTCAAGGTGACCCGCCAAACGCTATCCCCTGCCGATCTAGCTGAACGGCGTAGCGCGGTGGCGCAGGTGATCGCGCGGTCGTTGGCGAAAGCCCAGAAAGAGTAGCAAACTCGGGCTACCAACTTGTATCTCACAGTGCATAGACATTTAGAGTCGCCTTTCGGGATCCGTAAACCCCCCGCTTTCAAGCGGAAGGGTTTGATTTTCGTTGTGTCACTAATGAACTTAAAACATGGCGTTCATTTTTCCCCAAAATACCTACGCATTTTTATGACAGTGCATAGGTATTTGTGCTTATTGCTTAATTCCAATTTCTTGAGTAAAGTTTCGCACCGGTTTTCTCGCATCAGGCAATACCCGGTAAATGTCAGTGCCCCGTAAAAAAACATTGAACAGGCTGTACGCTAAGTTTTTTTCGTTGCTATGGCCTTTAAGGGCCGACAGAAAAGCATATGGATTTGCTAACCTACTATCGATAACTATGAAGGGGAAAACATATTCCTCGGCTTTCTGCTAGCGGCTCAGTGCAGTTGTCGCATGAAAGAAAATTTCTTTATTAAATCACTATAATAGGGGGAGGTTCATGAAAGCTATTGCGCGTAGTTTAATTTTTGTATTGACAGCACAGCTAATTCTATCCACCGCTTATGCGGAGGATACGACGGCTCAAATCTACCAACAAATGCATGACAGTATATATGGACGTGCAGCTGTGCCCGCAGCAAGTGCGGGGATGCCCCAAGCGCGCCCCGGTAACTTCGGGGGCAATGTTGCTTTGCCTATAAGTGTGGGGGGACAAGCACAAGAAGAAAAGAAGCCTTGGAAATGCTCCTCTGATGTTCAGGCGGATTGCGCTATTGAATCAGAGAGGTTTGTTTCAGACATGTGCAGCTCGGCTTCTAAAACTTGGGTAAAAAATGCTGAAAAATGGAACCCCTGGCAGATTGGCTTTACCGTATTGGGTGTTGGAGCAACCGTGGCAGCTGCTTCCGCGCTTGCCACTGCAAAATTGTATGGCGTACTAGCCGGTTCATCTGGTTTAGCTGCGAACATGAATACTATTGCGACGAGTGATATTTCTGTATATCAAGCCAACCTGACATCAATCCGAACAACCCTAGCTGCCTTTACTACTTATGCTACTAATACCACCAGTCCGCCAACTGCGCCACAACTGCAAGTAGAAGCTTTAAGTGATGCGGCGGCTTGTCTGATGGCAACAAATGTTGCACCGCCTTCTAAATAAGTAGTGGCTGATGCGTTAAGGTTAGGCGGCCAAGGTAATTCAACACCTTTCCCGCTTTTATGCCTGTTAGACTTGGCTCTACTAGATTGGATAAAAAAAGTAACGTCCTTTGCCACGAAAGTCCGGTGAAGTTCGCGATGATGAAGGAATTGCAGGAGGATTACCTAGTGCCTTCATGTGCCGAATCTACGATGTATCGCCGAGCGGTTATTTCGCTTGGCTGGTGCCACCGCCAACTCCCAGTCCATTGGCAGACGATGCTGGCGCTATATAGAAAAGCGCCGCATTATTAGTACAAGCGACCACTAATCTGACGAATGCAATCACAAAATTTGGCGTCACTGCTGCACAAAGCTATGTTGATGCTTGCCTTTCAAGTCTTTAGCTTGTAACGCAAATCAGTGGAGCGATTGTGTATCTTTCAGGTATTAAGTCAAAAGGGAATGGAAGTTATGAATATAGAAAATAAGGGGATCGCTTCAGCTGGAATAGTAATGTGGTTATGGTTTTCGTTGCTCATGAATCCTGCATTCAGTCATGATCTTAAGGAAAATGGCCCAGCTAAGTGGGCACCTAATAGATTTGGTTATATGCCAACTGACCACGTTCGCAATCTCAATGTCCCTCCTGGAGTTATTCTTCCCGAATATGTAATTAAACTCCCCAACCGATGGGCCATTGGACAAGATATACATATATGTTTTGTAGGCGGCTCTGACGAACTCCGAAATAGGATAATTAAGGTGGCGATGCAGTGGTTTGACCATGCTAATCTTCATCTAGCAGTAGGAAATTCATCTGCTCAAACATGCGCGACCAACGATCGCAGCGAAATTCGTGTAGGATTTTCCGAACCAGGGTATTGGTCATATGTAGGTAATGACAGTTTAAATATTTACTTAATAAACAACAATCTGTCATCATTAAACCTGCAAGGATTTGATTCGGCACCACCAGATGAGCCACGTTTTACGGGCATTGTACTCCATGAGTTTGGTCATGCTTTAGGTTTGGAACATGAACACCAGAGTCCAGCAAGCGGATGCGACAACGAGTATGACTGGCCAAAGCTTTACGCTTACTATCAGACAACATATGGTTGGAACCAGCAAATGGTGGACAATAACGTACGACAGCTTATGGCGGATAGCAGCGCTTATGCTTGGAGTCAGTTTGATCCTTTATCCATTATGATTTATGGAACTGATCCGCAATTCCTGTTTCTTGGCACGAAAAGCCCTTGCTTCCTTCATGACAATAATACTTTGTCGGCACTTGATATTCTGGGTATGGAGACATTGTATCCAGCAGGAAACGTTGTTCCTATGCTGCAATCCCGAGTTGCTGTCTTACAAAAAGCAGTCTCGACGCTATCTACGGGCTCTCTAAAAGAACAATTAACAAATCAGTTAGAGATGCATAAGACACAATTGGAGAAGCTAAATACTTCAAAATAGGTCAGTCCATGTGGTTGTGGCTGGAAACGCCTATCTGCCCGATACGAAAAAGTATTGGTGGCAACGTCAAATGCACGCTTCCTGAAATTGCTTGCGCAGTTCATCCTAAGGAATCTGGATGAGGCAGTGCTGAATGCAAGCGTCTGGCCTATTGATTGATAGGCAATCATGAACGGAGAAATTTATGGCTATGTCACGAGCACAACGAGCGATGCAAATCTGGCAAATCTTGGTTGGCGCTGCTCACAGCCGTCGCTCATACACTTACGGTCAAATTGCATCAATACTCGGTATGGGTGGTGCTGGCGTAATGTCCCAGTTCCTCGACCCAATTATGCGCTACTGCAAAGATAAAGGGATTCCACCACTAACAGTTTTGGTCGTAAATCAAGACACCGGATTACCTGGAGATGGACTAACCACTCTTAATGAAGTGAACAAAGACCGTGAGGCAGTTTTCAATCATGATTGGTTTGGCATGAATCCAGTTCAGATCGTGGACTTTGAGTCACATGCCTGACTGGTCGGTAATTCGTCAGTAAGCGAAGCAAAATATTCTGGATGGAGGAATCACCTATGCGTCAGAGCCTTGTACTTCGCCAACAGATGCACGACTCGATTATAGAAGAGATCGCAGCTCGTACAAAAATTCATCAAGCCAAAATTGCCAGCTTAAAAACAAGCAGTGCAAGACTTATGCTCATCGGTGTCCAACTTGCACCCAACCCATTGGTTATGCTCGCACATGGAGACTCGTGGTTTGACTACCCGCTATCAGGAAACACCCCAACTTTGCGAAACACGGACATAATTTCTCAATTGGAATCGTTGGGTAACATTAACCCGGTCATTCTTAACATTTCACATTGGGGTGATGCCACGACCGAGGAATTATCATGGCCCAAACAGCAGCGCATGATTGATGCGCTGAATGATCAAGAAAATTGGATGGATCAAGGTAAGCCGGATGCTATTTTATTTTCAGGTGGTGGAAACGACATCGCTGGCAATCAGTTCTGCATCTTTCTGGACTACGCTATTCCTGGCGCGAACGGACTCGATACTGTTCGGTTCCAAAAAGCCCTCGGTATGGTGGAAGCCTCATATCTTGACTTATTTGCCTTTCGTGACCGATACGCACAGGGTGTCCCAATCATCGGCCACTCCTATGACTTTCCGATTCCTAACGGAGCCCATCCAGATTGTGTCGGCCCGTGGCTTAAACCCTCGCTTGACTATAGCGGTTGGAACGTCACGCAAGGCACGCTGATTGTCAAACAGGCGCTAACAGATTTCAAGAATATGCTTTTGGGCTTGGCTGGTGATCCACTAAACAATTTTGTTTTGGTCGATACACAAAATCTACTTACTGCGGATGACTGGGCTAACGAGTTGCATCCCTATCCAAACGGTTTCAAAACGATCGCGGAGAAGTTTGTGGACAAGTTACGGCTCATGTTTCCTAATAGAATTTAGCCCGGCGAGCGATGTATTGCTTTTCGATGAGGTTGGCTAGCTTAAACACTCCATGAAATTCTCAGTCTTGCATATCTCTGATCTCCATCGCGACCTAAGTGGTGAGGTTGGGAACGAATGGCTGCTTGACTCGCTCGGTCATGATTTTAATCAATTCAACGAACACACCCACAAAGATACAGAGGCACTCACTCAGCATGGTTGATGGTGAATTTGGTCAATATTTCACGGATTGGCAGAATACAAGCCATTTCATTAAACAGCCATTAGCTGGTCAAATTCTTCGACAGACAATTCGAGGAGTCGTGCAACCAGCTCTCGGTGTTTCTGATTTAGAATTGTTTTGCCACACTCCCAATCTCGCCATGTCGCAAAGGCGACTCGGAATTCATTTGTAGCATCCCGAATTGACCACCCCTTTGAGCGTCGAAAGGCAAATAAGCGTTCCGGAATTGTTTTGGGCTTAGGAAAAGGATCGAAGCCTAAAAATACTAAGATGGCAGGAATATAGTCAATAAGAGGTTCGGTGCGACCTTTTTCCCAATTTAAAAGAGTATAAAAGTTGACGCCTAACATTTGGCCCGCTTCTGTTTGTGATAGGTCAAGTTCTAGCCGCCTTTTCTTGATCTGCTCCCCCAATGTTTGAGGCTCAAAATCAAAAGGCTTTTTTCTCAACGACTTAAGGCTTACCTTGATAAATGGTAAAAAGGCAACGCGGCCATGCCCGTTCGGCAGGGCCATATTATCCGGTTGCTGCGCATGTTCACTCGTGGTCAGGCATTACATAGCCGAGCGCGAGACCATGGTTTGCTCGGCGCCAGCTGCGCATGCAGCCTGTGTCGAGCTGCATGATCTGTTCAGGCACAAGTCGGCTTTTGCGATCAAGGAATGGCACGATGCATCACGCATTACCCATGCGCAGAACATGAAGATCCAGTGCGGCGGTTTGCATGGATTGCAACTGGAAGTGGATGGGTCGTCCACAGTGGATGATGTGGCCGCGCTGATTGCCGCGGCCTGGCTGAAATTCGGTGCAGCGGAGCAATTTCCATATACACATATCGTGCGGGCGGTAGTTGCCTATCAGCCGCGCAAACGGCATGGTGCCGAATGAATCTGGTTGTTGCTTGTTCTGCGGCTCGTACCTGAAGACCCATGGCTTTCACTTGCTATACATTAACGATACTTTTCCTTGCGACTGTTGCCAGGCTGATACTCAGTTGTTGTTATGGGCACCTTATGCCGGGGTCCGGTTTTAACTTGATTGTCATTGACGCATTGGACAATTATGCGTTCAGCCATGTTGCTTCAGCCTGGTCCATGAATAGCTTCTGGCTTGGGTTTTTTACCTTTCTTTTGAACAGGAGTAGCATGCAGCCAGCATTACATGAGCACGGGCTGCAAAAGTGATAATTTCCAACTAACAAAGAAACATGGAGGCATGCCATGAATATTGTAGAACGCGTAAAAAACATTTGCCTTAGCCCGAAAACAGAATGGCCGCTCATCGCGGAAGAGACCGCGGCTACCGGAAGTCTGATCACGGGCTATGTATTGCCGCTCGCGACGATAGGTGCGGTTGCCGGCTTTATCGGCGGTTCCATCATTGGCCACAGCATTCCGTTTGTCGGCGGGACATTCCGCACGCCGATGGTTGCCGGGGTGGGGCTGGCGGTATTTCAAATCATCATGTCGGTAGTGACTGTCTTTATTCTTTCATTCATCATCAATGCGCTGGCGCCATCATTCGGCGGCGAGAAGAACAATGCGCAAGCGTTGAAGGTTGCCGTTTATTCCTATACGCCGGGGTGGCTGGCAGCCATCTTCCACATGATTCCCGGGCTGGGCATACTCGCTATCCTGGGACTGTATGGCCTGTATGTGCTTTACCTTGGTTTGCCGCGCCTGATGAAATCACCCGAAGACAAGGCGCTCGGGTACACCGTGGTGGTGGTTATTTGCGCAATCGTGCTTTCCTTGGTGATCGCGGCGGTAGGCGGGATCTTCGTAGGTGCGGGCATGACGGGAAGCAATGCGTTGCTCGGTTCGATGCACAGCGAAACCGCCGCGCCGGAAATGCAGCTTGACAAGAACAGCCCGCTGGGCAAGTTGCAGGAAATGGGCCAGAAAATGGAAGCGGCGCAGAAAAGCGGGGATGTCAATGCCCAGGCCAAAGCATCCGTCGCGATGCTGGGAACCTTGATGGGTGGCGGAAAACATGTCGATCCGCTTTCAGTTGAACAGATCAAGTCCTTCATCCCCGACTCATTTGCCGGCCTTGCAAAGAAAAGCATGAATGCCGAAAGGAGTGGTATGGCCGGCATAATGGTGTCCAAGGCGGAAGCAAGCTATGGGGACAATTCCGGAAATACAGTGTCGCTGGAGCTATCCGATAGTGGAGGCATGAGCGGGCTGGTGGGACTTGCGGGCTGGGCGGGTGTCCAGGGAGAAAAGGAGGACCAGGACAGTATTGAACGCACGCAGAATGTCGACGGACGGCTAACGCATGAGCGGATTTCGAAGACCGGCGGCGAGAACGAGTTCGATGTTGTCATTGCAGATCGTTTTGTTGTTTCCACCAAAGGGAACCTGGATATTTCCAAGCTCAAGGGTGCGGTAAGCGGAATCGACCTTAATCGTCTGGAGGGGATGAAGGACAGCGGCGTTCAAAAGTAGCATTGCTTCAGGAAACCGGATTGTTGCTGATTTATAACACCGCATCTATTGAATAAGTATAGGTTTGGCTGTTGCAACAAAGCTCTCCTGGGATTTTTTCTCTCGCCTTTGCGGCGACCTTGTTGAAGAATCCGAAGTTTGCCATCCGCGCTTCCTTAATGGGCTCTTCAACTACACCATCGTCAACTCGTAGCCGAAAAGCATCAATCATGCCGAACTTGCCCGGCAGTAAATTTGGCGCAACCCGAGCCAGGCAATTCATCAGGCTGTATCATCATGCTTTGTTCGATTCCTTCTGCCACGCCTTCCGCTATATATGAACGATTGGCAGCGTGATTGCTCTTGGCGGGAAGCAAATTTGCAGGTGCATAGATGAAAACTCTATTGGCGGGTGACATAGGCGGCACAAAGACCTTATTGATGGTCAATACGAAATCGGGTGTATTGAGGAAATCCTATGCCAGCGCCAGATATGTCGGGCTGGCGGAAATACTGGATGAGTTTTTGCGCGAGGCGGGAGTAGATGAAATTACTGCCGCTTGTTTTGCGCTTGCGGGGCCGGTGGCAGGCAGGAAAGTCAAACTGACCAATCTGCCATGGGAAGTGGACGCGGATGCGCTCGCGGAACGTTTCGCCATATCCAGGGTGGCGCTGATCAACGACTTTGAGGCAGTCGGGCATGGCATCGCGGCATTGCAAGCCGATGATCTGCTGACTTTGCAGGCCGGTGAACCAGTGCAACACGGCGTGCGGGTGGTTGCCGGTGCCGGGACGGGCATGGGGGTGGCGTGGCTTTCATGGACAGGCGCAGCGTATGCGGTGCATGCATCGGAAGGCGGACATATCGATTTTGCGCCTGCCGATGCCGAGCAGTATGGATTGCTTTGTTATTTGCAGCAGCGATATGGGCATGTTTCGTATGAGCGTGTCGTCTCCGGCCCCGGCCTGCTGGCGATATATGATTATCTTCGCGACAGCGGACGTGCGGCGCCCTCTTCGCGCCTCATCGAGGCCATGCATGCGGGTGACGCCTCCGCTGCGATAGCCCAATTCGCACAGTTGCAAGATGAACCCATCGCCCGTTTGACGCTGGATTTGTTCGTTTCGGTTTATGGTGCATTTGTCGGTAATCTGGCCTTGCTTGCCCTGCCTCGCGGTGGTATCTATGTGGCGGGAGGAATTGCCGCGAAGATTTCGCAGGCAATGCGGCGGGGTGGTTTTATGCGTGCGTTTCTGGATAAAGGGCGATACACCGCTTTGCTCGAGACCTTGCCGCTTCATATCGTGACCAGTCCTGATACCGGCCTGCTGGGGGCTCGATTATTCCTGCAATAGCCAGTTCAGCGGGCTTCGGCAAATCCATCACAACAAGCGATGAAGGACGCTCAGCAAGAATGCTGATACAGCCTCCTGTTGCGCCAGGGGTGGAAGGCACGACAGTGCGAAATGCCGCCAACCGGCTCCCATCCAGGCTAAAAAGATGGGCTGTTCTTGTTCGGAGATGTCAACGTCGGTCATAATTGCAACTTCTGTTGGCACTGGTGGTTATTCATAAACGCATGTCTCTCCGTTCTGCATTGCTATCCAACCGATTTCTGGGCCGTTTAATACGCGTGCTGGACTGGCACCGGCTCGGGCGATATTTGCCCTGGGCAGTGCTGCTGGTGTCTTTGGCATTTACCTACCGGCTTTGGCACAGAGGGGAGATGATCGCCCTTCAGGAATTGCAAGGCGATTTTGCTTCCGACTTTCGTGCAACGGTGAGCAATATCGAGCAGCGCATGGATGCCTATGAGCAAATGCTGCGCGGGTTGCAGGGTCTGTTTTCGGCTTCGGCAACTGTGGACAGGGAGCGGTTCTATTCTTATGTCAGCGTGCTGCAGCTCGAGCAGAATTTCCCCGGAGTGCAGGGAATGGGATTTTCATTGATTGTGCAACCTTCCCAGAAGGAAAGCCACGTCGAGTCCGTTCGCAAGGAAGGTTTGCCGGAGTATGAGATTCAACCGACAGGCCAGCGCAAGATATATGCTCCCGGCATTTTCGTTGAGCCGTTTTCGGAGGCCAACATACATTCCCTCGGCATAGACAATTATGCCGATCCGATACGCCATGCGGGCATGGATCTGGCCCGCGATACGGATGAGCCGGTCAATAGCGGAAAAGTGTTGCTGCAGGAAACAGATGGCCATATGCGTGCGGGTTTCCTGATGTTCTTGCCGATATACAGGAATGGGTTGCCGCACCAAACGGTGGAACAGCGCCGGGCGAACATCATAGGCTGGGTCTATGCTTCATCACGCATGGAAGCCATGATGCAGGGTATCCTGGGAGAAAGCCGAAAAAATATGGATATTGAAGTTCATGACGGCAGCGATATTTCCGAGGAGTCGCTGCTGTACGATTCCGATTTCAGCCATAGCCACCTCGTCAATGTTTCGCAAGCCAGGTTTCGCGGCGAACAACAAATAGCGATTGCCAACCATGTCTGGACTGTTGCCGCTCATTCTTTGCCCAGCTTTGATAACCAGCTTGAAAATGTCACTTCACGGACAGTCTACATCAGCTTCATCACAAGTGTGCTGTTGTCATTGCTTACCGGGTTGCTGGTGTATGGCCGGGCTCGCGCGCTGGAAGATGCCTCTGAAATATCCCAGAGGGAGGCTCGTTATCGGCAGATGTTTGAGGAAAATCCGTCCATCGCATACTTGCTGGATCCGAATACGGGGCAGATAGTGGATGCAAATGCTGCAGCAGTTGAGTTTTGGGGATATTCGCTGGAAGAGTTACGCAGTATGAATATTGCCAAAATCAGTTTTGTTCCCAGCAACAAGATTGTTGAAGTCATGGGGATTATCAAGCGCGGGACCACCCATCGCATCGAAATGCAACACCGCACCAGGAGCGGAGAGATTCGTTTTGTTGAAGTGTTCAGCGGCCCGTTTACCTACCAGGGAAGGAATCTGCGTTACTCCATCGCGCATGACATCACCGCGCGCAAACAGGCGGAAGAAGGACAGTTGCTGGCGACTGCCGTATTCAACACGGTGGAAGATGCGGTGATGGTGACCGACCCGGAAAACAAGATTGTGATGGTCAATCCGTCATTTACGACCATAACTGGATATAGCGCAGAGGAAGCCAAGGGCAAAGACCCAAGCATGCTTGCATCGGGCAGGCATCCCCCGGAGTTTTTCAGGCGGATGTGGGCCGCTCTGGCCAGCTCGGGGAAATGGAGCGGAGAAATCTGGGATCGCCGCAAGAACGGTGAGATCTACCTGAAATGGCTGGCTATCAAAACCGTATTCGACGAAGGCGGGAAGCTGACCCATTATGTGGCAGTATTTTCCGAACTCGCTTCACACAAGGGGGAACGCTCAGATGCGATGGAAGGCCGTGCGCGGCGTCATGAATAAGGCTTGGTAACCGGCAAGTCGGCGGCAATCCAAGTTTGGGTTTCTTGGCTTGAAGCTGGTTCAATTATCCAAATCGCGAGTTCCTCCTTTTCTTTTTTGTCAAGTGTCGCTATGCAAAACTTGGCATGAATGGTGCTTTCTCCAGTCTTGTGGGAGAGCCTTGTTGCCAGATGGGATTAAGGAAAATTCAACGATGGGGCTATTTTTGCTATTCATGATGAGCTGCCGACTGTAACTATTCGGGCAATCGATATTTTGTTTTGCTTCTTTCGCCGTTATAGTTACAGGCTGCAAGAATATTGGGAGATACATTATTAATTCCAGACCTTTTAAAGTCAGCAAACCGATATCGGGTATTGTCGATCTTCCACCCCTGGGTATGGATGGTGCAAGCATAGTCGAGGATTTTAGGAGTTACTTCAGCCATACGCTTGGCCGTAACGATTTGAATCAGGCGGTCTTCCATGTCTATACCTCTCTGGCATTGGCGTTGCGGGACAGATTGGTCGAGCGCTGGAAACAAACCCAGGCAGCTTACGAAGAACAGGACTGCAAGCGCACCTATTACCTGTCGCTGGAATTCCTGATGGGCAGGGCATTGGGCAATGCCATGCTGAATCTGGATGTCGAGGCACGCACCTCTGATGCATTGAGAAATCTGGGATTGGTGTTGGAGGAAATTGCCAACCAGGAACACGATGCCGGATTGGGCAATGGCGGCCTGGGAAGATTGGCCGCATGTTTTCTGGATAGTTGTGCCACCTTGCAACTGCCGGTGGTCGGGTATGGCCTGCGCTATGAATACGGGATGTTCCGTCAAAAGATCAATAACGGATACCAGGTTGAAGAACCGGATCACTGGCTGCGTAACGGGAATCCATGGGAGATTGAGCGTCCCGAATTTACCGTGCGGGTAAAGTTTGGCGGACAGACAGAAATGCACCGCGATGCGAACGGCCATTTTAAGGTTTACTGGAAATATACGAATGACGTCATGGCGGTGCCTTTTGACGTCCCCGTGCCCGGCTACCACAATGGTACGGTCAACACGTTGCGCTTGTGGAAGTCAACTGCCACGGAAGAATTCAATCTGAGTGAATTCAATTCGGGCAGCTATTCCGAAGCCGTAGCCGCCAAGAATCAGGCCGAACATATCACCATGGTGCTGTATCCCAATGATGCCAGCGAGAACGGCAAGGAATTGCGCCTGCGGCAACAATATTTTCTGGCTTCGGCCAGCCTGCAGGATGTGTTGCGGCATTGGGAGGGCAAGCACGGCAGGGATTTCAGCGAATTTGCCGACAAGAATTTCTTCCAGTTGAATGACACCCATCCAACGTGCGCCGTGCCTGAATTGATGCGCCTGTTGATGGACGAGTATGGGTTGGGATGGGATCAGGCCTGGGACATTACCGGCAAGACAGTCGCTTACACCAACCATACATTGTTGCCCGAAGCGCTTGAAAGGTGGTCGGTTAGCATGTTCGGCAGGCTGTTGCCGCGATTGCTGGAAATCATTTTCGAAATAAATGCCCACTTCATGGCCGCCGTGGCCCAGCGCTGGCCGGGTGATATGGATCGTCAGCGGCGCATGTCGATTGTTGAAGAAGGGCATGGGCAGCATGTGCGCATGGCATATCTGGCTGTGGTTGCCAGCAGGTCGGTGAACGGCGTGGCGGAACTGCACTCGCAATTGTTGCAGCAGCATCTGTTCCGCGACTTTTTCGAGATGTGGCCGGAAAAATTCAACAACAAGACCAACGGAGTCACGCCGCGCCGCTGGATGGCCTGGAGTAATCCGGCCCTGAGCGATCTGATCAACCGGACCATCGGTCATGACTGGATTACCGATATGTCCAGACTGAAACAGATTGCGCCCTATGCAGACAATGACGCATTCCGCGCCGAATGGCATGCGATCAAGCAGGCCAACAAGGAGCGCCTGGCAAAGATGGTGCGGCATGATTGCGGTGTGGAATTCGATACCCATGCGCTGTTCGATGTGCAGGTGAAGCGCATCCATGAATACAAGCGGCAATTGCTGAACGTATTGCACGTCATCCATCTTTACGACCGCATCAAGCGCGGCGATATCGCAGACTGGACACCGCGCTGCGTGCTGATAGGCGGCAAGGCTGCACCGGGTTACAAGATGGCGAAGCGCATCATCAAGCTGGTCGGGGCGATAGCGGAGGTGATCAACAACGATCCCGCCACGGCAGGGCTGTTGAAGCTGGCCTTTTTGCCGGATTACAGGGTATCGGCGATGGAAGTGATTTGTGCAGGCGCTGACTTGTCGGAGCAGATTTCCACGGCCGGCAAGGAAGCTTCCGGAACCGGCAACATGAAGTTCATGATGAACGGCGCGTTGACCATCGGCACACTGGACGGAGCAAACATAGAAATCCGCGAGGAAGCCGGCGCCGAGAATTTTTTCCTGTTCGGCCTTTCCGCCACCGAGGTGGAAGCCATGCACGGTCATTATAAACCGGCGGCAATCATCGAGGCGGATGAAGATTTGTATCGGGTGATGAATCTGCTGAAGAGCGGCCACTTCAATCTGTTTGAAACGGGAATTTTCGATTCCATCATCCATTCCATCGAAAACCGCAATGATCCCTGGTTGACCGCCGCGGATTTTCGCAGCTTTGTAAATGCACAGCAGGAAGTGGCGAAAACCTATCGCGATACCGAGAAGTGGACACGCATGAGTATCCTTAACACGGCGGCCAGCGGGAAATTTTCCAGCGACCGCACCATACTGGACTACAACAAGGATATCTGGCACTTGCCCAGAGTCGCAGCCAGGCCGGTGCAGTAAATAATGCTACAGGGCTAGCCAACATGCGTGTGTTACTCGCTACATCCGAGATGACCCCACTGATCAAAACCGGTGGACTGGCTGACGTAAGCGGCGCTTTGCCGCTTGCGTTGCAGGGCATGGGCATAGAAACAACGGTGCTGTTGCCGGGCTATCCGCAAGTGCTGAAGGCTTTGTCCGGTCTCCAGCGCGTCGCCGAGTTTCCTGCCCTGCACAGTTTTCCTGCGGCATATCTGCTGGCCGGACATCTGCCTGGGGGTGTGCAGGTGTGGATAATCGATTGTCCCGAGCTCTACCAGCGCGGTGGCGGCCCGTACCAGGACGGACATGGTCACGATTGGCCGGACAATGCATACCGATTCGGCTTGCTGTCCAGTATCGCGGCGCTACTGGGCAGTGCGGATACACCGATGACTTGGAAGCCGGACGTCGTTCACTGCAACGACTGGCAAACCGGGCTGACACCCGCCTATTTGCATTTTGCCAACAACCCCGCTCCCAGCGTGATGTCCATACACAACCTGGCTTTCCAGGGCGTTTTCCCTGCAAGCGTGACGGCGGAACTGGGATTGCCGGAGTCATGCTTTCAGGTTGAGGGGGTGGAATATTACGGCAGTCTGTCCTTCCTGAAGGCGGGTGTTTATTACGCCGACATGATTACCACCGTGAGCCCGTCGTATGCCATGGAGATACAGACGCCGGAACTGGGCTTCGGCATGCATGGGCTTTTGGCGCATCGTCGTAACGAGTTGAGCGGAATACTGAACGGTGTCGATTACGCCGAATGGAATCCGGCAGCCGACCCCCATCTCGCCCGGGCTTATGATGCATCGCATTTAAAGGGAAAGGCCGCCAACAAGGCTGCATTGCAAAAGCGCATGGGCTTGCATCAGGATCCGGCTATCCCCTTGTTTGGCTTGGTGAGCCGCTTCACTAACCAGAAGGGAGTGGATCTGGTGCTGGGGATTGCCACGCATCTGGTTTCCCTGCCGGCGCAATTGGTCCTTCTGGGCAGCGGCGATGAGAGCATGCAGCAGGCGGCCAAGACTCTGTCGCAACGCCATGCCGGGCATATCGGCGCGCATATCGGGTTTGACGAAGGCTTGTCTCACCTGATCGAGGCGGGTGCGGATATATTTCTGATGCCGTCGCGTTTTGAACCATGCGGTCTCAACCAGATGTATAGCCAGCGCTACGGCACGCCGCCGGTGGTGCATGCGACCGGCGGGCTCAAGGATACGGTGGTGGATTGCAACGCAGCCACGCTGGCCAGCGGTACAGCAAGCGGCTTCGTGTTTGATGGCATGGATGCCCCCGGACTGCTGGCTGCCGTGTTTCGTGCCGCTTCTGTCTTCCACGACAAGAAGACCTTCCGGTCGCTGCAAGTGAACGGCATGGGCAAGGATTTCAGCTGGGGCAAAAGCGCGGCGGCCTATCGTGATATCTACGAGAGGCTGGTGCGGGGATAGCAGTGTAGGGTGGATTAAGGCCGCAGGCCGAATCCCACGCGCAAGGTGGAAACGCTACGCTTTTTCCACCCTGCAGAATCAAGAGGAAACATGCAAACTCTGTGGAAAGATGCTGAGGCGGCAGCCTGTGGCAGCGAACTCGAGCGCCGTGTCTATACCTCGCGCCTGCTTGGAAAAGACCAGTCGCTGGTGCTGCATGGCGGCGGCAATACATCGGTAAAGATAATTGAAAATAATATCTTAGGCGATCAAATTCAAGTACTTTATATCAAGGGTAGCGGCTGGGACTTGGAAACCATCACAACCTCCGGCTTTGCACCGGTTCGCCTTGAGCACCTGAAAAAACTGGCGCAATTGCCTGCGCTGTCCGATCCCGAAATGGTCAATCAACTGGTCACCCACCAGACCCGCGCCTCGGCGCCGGTTCCTTCGGTCGAGGCGATCCTGCATGCCATCCTGCCTTATCCCTATGTGGATCACACTCACGCCGATGCCATCATTGCCATTACCAACACGGAAGATGGCGAAGCGCGGATAGGCGAGATCTACCGCGACTTGGTGGTGGTCATCCCCTACGTCATGCCGGGCTTCGACCTCGCCAGGCTGTGCGCCGAGCGTTTCGCCGCCGAGGCGGGGGCGAACACCATCGGCATGGTGTTGCTGAACCACGGTATCTTATCCTTCGGGCAGAACGCCAAGGAGTCCTACGAGCGGATGATCGAGCTGGTTGGGCGTGCCGAGGATTACCTCAAGCGGCACAAGGCATGGGATGTCGCGCCATCCGCCGTGACGGCCACGCGCGGTATGAACCGGGCGCCCGACTTGAATCTGGCAAATGTCCAGGCGAAATTGCGCGCCGATATTTCCTGGGCGGCGGGCTTCCCGATCATTGTGGCGCGTCATGCGCACGACAAGAGTTTGTCCTTTGCGCGCCGTGCAGATGTCGCGGTGATCGCGCAGCAAGGCCCGGCTACTCCCGACCATGTGATCCGCACCAAGCGCCTGCCGATGCTGGGGCGTGACGTCGCCGCGTATGCCGAGAGCTACACAAAATATTTCCAGGCCCACGAGCCGCAAACAAAAGAGCGCAAGACCATGCTGGATGTGGCTCCACGCGTGGTGCTCGATGCGGAGCTGGGTTTGTGTGCGGTGGGCAGAAGCGCGCAGGACGCGGCCATTGTTGCCGACATTTACGATCACACCATCGACATCATCCTGCGCGCAACTGCCTTGGGCGGCTATCGCGCCCTGCCGGCAAAGGATATTTTCGATGTCGAATATTGGGACCTGGAGCAGGCGAAGCTGCGCAAGGGCGGCAAGCCGTTGCCGTTCAGTGGCGAAGTGGCGCTGGTGACGGGTGCCGCATCCGGCATAGGCAAAGCCTGCGTCGAATCGCTGCTGGCGCGCGGCGCGGCGGTGGTGGCGCTCGACCTCGATGCCGGGGTTGTTGCGCTGAAAAGCGGCGCGAATTACCTCGGCCAGCAATGCGACCTGACCTCGGAAGTGCAATTCATGCAGGCGCTGGAACAGGCCGTCGAAAAATTCGGCGGCCTTGACATGCTGGTGCTGAACGCCGGTATCTTCCCCGGCGGCTGCCGCATCGACTCGCTCAAGAGCGCGGAATGGCACAAGGTGATGCGCATCAACCTCGATGCCAACCTGGTGTTGATGCGCGAATGTTATCCTTTCCTGAAGCTCGCGCCGCGCGGCGGTCGGGTGGTGGTGATCGGCTCGAAGAACGTCGCCGCGCCCGGCCCCGGCGCCGCCGCTTATTCGTCCTCCAAGGCCGCGCTCAACCAACTGGCGCGCGTAGCGGCGCTGGAGTGGGGCGCCGACAACATCCGCATCAACTCGCTGCATCCGAATGCCGTGTTCGACACCGGCCTGTGGACCGAAGAAGTGCTGGCCGCCCGCGCGAAGCACTACGGCCTGACGGTGGACGAATACAAGACCAACAACGTGCTGAAGACCGAAGTGACCAGCAAGGATGTGGCAGAGCTGGCGGCGGAGCTGTGTGGCCCGCTGTTCGCCAAGACCACGGGCGCGCAGATTCCGGTGGATGGCGGGAATGACCGGGTGATTTGATTTTTTGTAGCCCCTCACCCGCGCTACGCGCACCCCTCTCCCGCTTGCGGGATAACCAGCCACTTGGTTATTGTTCTTTGATAACCTAGTAGAATGGCTAGAAGTTTCATCAGAGGGGCTGGGGAAAGGGAGATCAGGAAGAGAACAAAGTGAGCAAAAAAAATTCCATCCTCGGCATCATCGGCGGCAGCGGCGTGTATGACATGGACGGTCTGGCCAACAAACGCTGGGTGGCCGTTTCATCGCCATTCGGCGCGCCTTCCGACGAATTGCTGTGCGGCGAATTGAACGGTCAGCAACTGGTGTTCCTGCCGCGCCACGGGCGCGGGCACAGGATAGCGCCTTCCGAGATCAACTTCCGCGCCAACATCGATGCGCTCAAGCGCTTCGGTGTCACCGATGTGATTTCGGTGAGTGCAGTGGGATCGTTGCGCGAGCACCTGAAGCCCGGCATGTTCGTGATCGTGGACCAGTTTATCGACCGCACTTTCGCGCGCAACAAATCCTTCTTCGGCAGCGGTCTGGTGGCGCATGTTTCCATGGCGCATCCGGTCTGCTCGCGGCTGGGAAATCACATCGAACAAGCGGCCAGGGAAGCCGGCATTGCCGCGCTGCGCGGCGGCACCTATCTGGTGATGGAAGGCCCGCAGTTCTCCAGTCTGGCCGAGTCCGAGCTATACCGCAGCTGGGGCTGCGACGTGATCGGCATGACCAACATGCCCGAGGCCAAGCTCGCGCGCGAGGCGGAACTGTGCTACGCCAGTGTGGCGATGGTGACCGATTACGATTGCTGGCATCCGGAGCATGACGATGTGACAGTCGAGCAGATCGTCAAGGTGCTGCTGGCAAACGCCGACAGGGCGCGCTCGCTGGTGAAGCAGGTGGCGCCGAAAGTGGGGGATGATGCGCAGGCCAGCGCCTGTTCCTGCCGCAGCGCGCTGGAATACGCCATCATCACAGCACCGGAAGCGCGCGATGCAGAGAAGGCGGCTCAGCTGGATGCCATTGCCGGACGCAAGTTGAAATGATCACCCTCAGACATTTCAAATGAAATTCTTGGCCATCGCCGCTTTCGCGCTCCTTTTGGTTTCCTGCTGTGGATGGGGGTATGTCCTGACCAGATGGACTACTTGGCGTGAAAGAAACCAGTTTGCTTTCATGTCGGCCGCCGGCATTGCCTGCCTGATTTTCCTGGGTGGGGTGTTGAATCTGCTCCGGCTCGCCGTTCCGCTTGCAATGGGTATCCTTATATTTGCCGGCCTGGTCTTCTTTGCCATCTGCTGCTCGGCCGGAGTCAAGAATCGGCTGGTTGCCCGGCGCACTGCCGGGATTGCTGACAGGGCGACAGCGTCAGGCAAAGCCCTGGATTTTCTGCCGCTCGTCATCCTGATTATCGCCACCGGCTTTTATGCGTTAACGCTGCTCCCGGCGGAAGCCTTCAATATCAGCGATGATTTTTATACCTATGTGCTAAGGCCGGTGCGCATGCTGCAGACCGGAACACTGGCGGGCAACCCATATGAAATGCTGGGCCTGGACAGCCTCGGTGCGAATGCCTTCCTGCAGGGTTTCGTCCTGCTTGGATTTCCCATCCAATACCTGCTGGGTTTTGATGCTGTTTTCAGTTTCGCCCTGGCTGGATTGTTGCTGGTTGCATTGGGCAGAAAATTCAACCTGCACTGGATCTATCCTCTGTTCGCTGTCCTGACGTTCATCGTGATCAATCCGCAATCCGTCAATATCTCGGCGATCTACATCAGTGCCGCATTGATCCTCGGGATTTTCTTCGCGAGTTGCATGCTGCTGGACCACATGGATGCGGCGGACAGCTCCAATCAAAAAATAGCTGCGATATCGTTGGGCGTGCTCTTTGCCGGACTGATCGGGCTCAAGGTTACTTTTGTGGCCTATTCGCTGGCTTATTTTGCAGTCTTCTTCGCCGGTTTGTTGTGGCTGGCGCCTGACAGGCAGAAGGTGCTGAAGCTATGCGGCCTGACCCTGTTGTCTTTGCTGCTGGCCTTGTTGCCATGGCTGGCGCTGTTTGCCGACAATTACGCAGCCGCGATCCGGTTGGCCTTGCATCATGCGGCAACTGCGGCTGACAGTAATTTTTCCGTGCCCAAAGGCAATGTCGCTGCATTGTTCTCAAGCGCAGACTTGTTTTATGGTGGTTCGTTCCTGAGTTACGGATTGATCGTGCTGTTTTTGATGCTGATTGCGATCTTTTCATTTGTTGACTTGCGGTTCGGCGGCGGTGTATCCGCACGGAATCGATACCTGCTCGTTGCTGCAGCGGCTTGTCTGGCAGGCACCGTCAGTTACCTGTTCAATGGCCTCCTCTTCAATCCCGACCTGGCGGTGCGCTACTCCTGTCCGGTGCTGATCGCAAGCTTCCCCTTTGTCCTGCTGGCGGCGGCATCGGCGTTGCCCGATTCGTTGCGTCTGTCTGGATTGGTAAATCTCGCAGGCTTGAAGTTGGCGGTCGTCGCGGGCATGCCGATTTTGCTCATTGTGCTGTTCTGGAATGATTTCATGACTCGCGTCGAACGAGCCTATACTCAACACGAGTCCATTTCATTCGACCTGAATGAACAATACCTGGCATATAACCGTTACGTGGTTTCGCCCGAAGCCAGCGAAATGATGCGTGCAATCCAATCGAGGACCGAGCCCGGACAGAAGATTTTTGCCTGGGTTTCGATGCCCATCGATCTCGATTTTGCCAGGAATGAAATTTATACGCTGCGAGAGCCCGGCTTGCTGAACCCATGGCTTGACCTGCCGTACACGGGCAATGTCCGCGATATGGTGCATTACCTGAAAGGGCAGGGTGTGCGTTACATCATGTGGGAATATAACGGTTATGGCATGCCCACCGAAGACAAGGTGCGCAAGATGCTGTCCTTCCCTTACCTTGTTTACCGGAAGATCGGACAACGAAGTCTGTACCTGAGGAAGGTGCTGACAGCCATGATGCAGGGCGGCGTATTCCTTTACTATTCGGACAATATCGTGCTGTTCGACCTTCAGCAGATCAGTGATTGATCCGGCACTCCGCATGAAAGGATTCAAGCAGCGGTCTCCAAGCGCCACATGGCATTTCTCTGGCCAAGACCTGCGCCAAATGAACTCCAGTAATACATGTACCGAAAAGGAATGAGGGGAACCCAGCTTGAATCTGTTGAAGCATAAAAATCTTGATGCCAATTGGCGCCTGCTGCTTGTGGTAATGCTGCTGGCCATTTCAGGGTACTACTGGTTGGAGTGGCGCACCTTCTCAGATTTTGTGGTGTCCATGGACTTCAACGATCTGTTTATGCAGGATTTTGTAGGCCACTATTATCCGATGAGCAGGCAGATTCTTCAGGTTCCGACACCTGTCTCCGGGTATTACTACACGTCATTCTTTGCCCTCCTGCTTGTGCCCATCGGCGCATTAACGCTTCCTTCAGCCATGGTTGTCTGGGGAACAATTCAATTCGCCTGCATGGGGGCTCTGTGCATCATTCCTGCGCGTGGTATCCTGGGTTTGCGGCCACTCGGAATGGTTCTTTATGCTGGTCTGTGCACAACATCCTATCCGATTCTCAACAACATCAAGTGGGGCCAGGTAAGCATTCTGATTACCGTATCTGTGATAGCGGCATTTTTTGCATACCATAAAAACTGGAGAATCCTCGCCGCGATTCTGTTGGCTTTTGCGGCCGCAATAAAATTCTATCCGGCATTCTTCATCGTGTATTTCATCCTGAAGCGCGACATACGCACGTGTGCGGCATTTTTACTGGCTGCTATTGCGTTTTATCTTGCTTTTCCCGCGACAGTCCTCGGTTTTTCCAATTGGCTCGAATTCGAGAAAGCCATTCATATGGCCATAAGCAACTCCGGATGGGTATCCCGTGCTGTCGACTCCCAATACATCGTACATGTGGCACTCAGGTGGTTTGTGATTGTTTCCGGCCAGAACGCCGGAGACACTATTGCCCGAGTCTTGACTGTTGTCGGCTATGGAATTGCCTTGTCCTGCTTTGCCATGGTTTGGTTCCTGCAACGAAGAGAGGCATGTGAAAAGCACGGACTCCCGATGGTCGTGATCTTTCTGGCCATTCCATTTGTGATCAGGACGTCCTGGCCACATTACTTCGTGTATCTGCCGCTATGCCAGATAGCGGTGTTTTCATACTATGCTGCGTCTTTACGTAATTCAGGATTATGGGGAAAGGCGCTGATTGCACTTCCCGTGTTATCAATGGTTTTCTCCAGCATTTTCCTGTTCAACCTTTTCCCGAACTGGAATATATATAATTCATATGGCATGTTGTTTCTTGCGAATCTGCTCTTGCTGGTCGCGGTGTATGCAACGCTCCTTATGCAACCTGATGGCAAGGTCCCCACGACAGCCAAATAGATTTGCTGCGTTTGTCCTGAATATATCCGCACTGCATGACTGCGGGGCATGACAGCGAAAAGCAAAATCATCGAGCTACGCCAAAAAACCAAATTGCCTGCCATGTCCGACTTCATTACCAGGCTCAGTAAAGTTCTGCCTCATAAATCCAGTTGTAGTGCCCAAAAGTCAATCGCTCAATGGCGCCCCATCTGCCATCAGCAAATAACGGGGCGCGCGTGGCAAGTATCACGTCGTTCAATAAGGGACGCAGCGCCACGATATCTGTTGTCGGGGAGGGGTAATTGATCACCGTTTCATAGTAGCCGGGAGGAAGCTTGCGTTGATAGTGTCCGACTCTCGCCCCCGGGATTGCCGGCAGGCGCGCAAGAAAAGGGTCGGTCAAAGCGAGGTAATCAAAGATATGTACAGATGGGCCAGCATAATAGCCCACCATCCCGACAGCACTCTTTATAGCGACGACAGGCTTTCCAAGGCTTTGCGCTTCAGCCTTGAGTTCCTCTCCCTTTTGCCCCAATCGATGAACAGGCTCATGTCCGGCTTCTGCCCAATTCTTTAATATCGATATGAGTCCATTACCGGGATAGTAAAACCGTCGCTCATCAACTATGCCACTGTCGGGGACGTCAGGGATCGGCTTTTCCATTACTCTCACTTCCAGCAAAACCCCAAGTGCCACAAAAGCAATCAAAGAGATTAGCGCGGCCTGTTTGGCCAACCATTGCGGCATTGGTTCTCGTGCAAGCAGGCAAAGCGCCAGGAAACCGGGCGGAGCGAAGAACCGCCCGGACATGAAATCACCACCTATGATGATTATGTAAGCAATATACAAAATAATGCCGCTGCCCAGCAGGATTGTTCGCCATTCGCGGGAACGCAGGGCATCAAAGACCGCCTTGCCAATAATCAAAACAAGAAGCGGATCATGAAACGCAAAGTCCCTGGTGTACCCCAGCCCACGCAGCATCAGTTCGGCCGCGCCAAAGCCGGTACCCAGCTTCGCATACGCCGTATTGGGAAACGGCGCGCCATAGTAAATCACCGAAAACACCATCCACACCAGCTCTGGCAAAGCCACAGCAAGTGCAATCCTGATTCGCTGCCCTTTTGCCCGCAACAATAGATATGCTGCCACTGGCCCCACAAGCAAAGCCAAATCAAGCCGGTTGAGCAACAGCAGCCCGACGATGCCGGCAGGAATCCATACTTTCTCCGTGCGGTAAAGTTGCCACACCAGTAACGCCAGCAGCATGAACGTGAGCGGAGTTTCGAGTCCGGAGGTGGAGAACTTGTAAATTGCGCTCGACGCCACGGCGAGCAGGACCAACAGGCAGCCATACCCGATATCCTTGGCGATCCTGGCGGCAAGCAACCAAAATGCGCCCAGCGAAACGGCGACAGACACCAGCATGGTGGTTACCAGGGGCTCGCGGGTCAATACATAAAATGGTGTCAGAAACATCATCCACAACGGATGGGTAAACACCTGTACCCGTTCGATTACGTTGTAGCGCAAACCATATCCATGGATAAAATTGTCGATCACCCGCAGGGTGATGAAAGCATCGTCACTCATCCATGCCGTGGCCAACAACATGACTGCTGCAGCCAGGAGCGATGTTGCAACAAGAAATCTATTCGACAAAGACGGCATCACATTATTCCCTCATGAACCTCGGCTTCGTCCGCCCGCAAATTTGGATATACTGCACGTGGCCTGATAATTCCTGGTATCGCGCCATTCACAGCTGCGTTAAGCGAAGACAAGTCTACAATCGAGCATATGAAGCAAGGTAATAGAGAGTTAATTCTGATTGGCATTATTCTCCTGACAGCGCTGGGAGCAAGGATCTGGGGGGTAAACTATGATTTGCCATTCATATACCATCCGGATGAGCCCCGCTACGTTGCCATCATCCAAAATATTTTCAAGACGGGTGACTTGAATCCGCACTTCTTCAATTACCCATCGTTGTTCCTCTACATCAATTCGTTTGCCTATATCCCGTATTACCTTTTTGGGAAGTTATTTGGCGTCTTTGCAACGCGCAGCGACATCTTGTTTCCGGTATCGCTGGCGATGGGGGTAGCCCAATCGCCGATGCCGTCCACCATTTTGCTTGGGCGTATTATCACAGTTATTTTTGGCGTTGGTACCGTGGGATTGACGTTCGCCATTGGCAAGCGGCTTACGGGCAAAGCGACAGTGGGTTTGCTGGCCGCGCTGATGGTGGCTGTCTCACCGGTTAACGTAGGAAATAGTCGTTCTATAACTCCTGATACTTTTATGGTTTTTTTTGCCGCTGCGGCGTTCCTGGCCACGGTGTTCGTATATCAGCAGGGTAAAACCAGGCATTACATCATGGCCGGGATTGGTATCGGTCTTGCCGCCTCCAGCAAATACAATGGCGGATTGATAATTTTGCCATTGCTTCTGGCGCATTTCCTGCGTTATGGCAAAACGGCACTTAAACAACCAAATCTGTACCTTGCCTTATTGCTGAGTGGATTGGGATTTTTTGCGGCCACTCCTTATGCCCTGATCGATACATCCAAATTCCTGGCCGACTTGAGCTATGAAAGTCAGCATTACGCAACGGGTCACGCAGGTGAGGAAGGCGATGCCCTAAAATGGTATCTGGATTATATGTGGCAAACTGCTGGTGTCATCTACATTCTTGCCGGAGTGGAAATCCTGCGCGGCATTTATTCGCGCTCCAGGGAAATAATCCTGCTGTCCTGCTTCCCGCTGGTGTACTTTGTCTTTATCAACAGTTTTGAAATAAGAAATGACCGCACGTTCCTGCCATTAACGCCGTTCCTGTTTTTATTGGCTGCGTCGTTCCTGGTGCATTTGCTGAGCGAGACCAATGCAATACGATCAAATTCACTGCGCAAATTATCCGTCCTGGCTGTCGCGGGTCTTGCCATTGCCGGCCTGAGCATGCCGGCATCGATGATGATTACCGACACGATACGACTAACCACCGTCGACAGCCGTGAGACCGCGAGAGTATGGATCAATAACAACCTGCCAGCGGGTGCCAGACTTGCCATCGAATCGTATTCTCCATTTGTGGATCCATCACGCTTTTATGTGCAGCGTATATATCGAATGATCAATTACCCACCCGAATGGTATGTTGCGCAGGGTTTCGATTACCTGGTTTTCAGTCAGGGCATGTATGGACGGTTTTATCAGGAACCGGAAAAATATTTAACCGAATGTTCACAGTACGACAACCTGTTCCGGCAGTTTCATCTGGTGAAGTTGTTTACTGACGGCGGTTATGAGGTGCGTGTTTACAGGGTCAATTCAGCAGGCACCTAATACTGATAATCCCAGGCCTAATCGACGCGTATATTTTTTCCACCCTTCAGCAGCGAAGCAAGCACAAAGAACACACCATCTCCGCTTACGGTTATTGCCCGGCCTAGCACGATGGCCAGCAGCAAATCAGCCCCGCTCACCCGTCCCTGCAGCAGGAACAGCAGCACCAGTTCCCTGACACCCACTCCGGCCGGTGCGCCCGGCGTCACGAAACCGGCCAGCCATGCCAGTACATAGGCGCCGCCCAGGGCAAACCAGAGCGAAGCATCGGCTAACGACAGGGATGAGACCAGCTTGATCAGGGCGGCGAATAGCGCGGCTGAGACGGCAAAAAACGAGACATGCCATACAAACGCACGGGCTACCGGTCGACCGGAAGCGTGTCCAAGCAGGGCGGCAGCGGCGCTTACCGTCAATACGAAAGCAAAGACCACGTTCGATGCGGGCACGCTCGAAATTACCAGTGGAAGCGCAAGTACGCCGTACACGGCACCGGCAAGCGTCAGCAAGCCCAGCTCCCATATCGATGACTTGGCCAGGTGCCATCCCGGCACACCGGCTGCCATGCCGATCGCCTGCCTGCCGGCAAGATGGAAAATATTGCCGGGCACATACTTGGCCAACTGGGAAACGCCATAGGTTTTAATCGCCCAGCGCCAGGTTACATGCGTGCCAAATCTATCCAGCAGGCTGCGCCAGGCCTGCGCGAGCATCAGGTTCGATATGCCATAGACCAGTGCAAAGCCACTGATGACGGCCCATTGCTTCAGGCCAAAGCGGCTGAAGTCCATCTGTCCGCCATAGTCGCGCAGGCGCAGCACGACAAAACCGATGCCGGCGATCGCCAGGGAACCACCGAGCCAATGCAGGCTCTTTTTTAAAGCCGGCCGCATATCAGGCGCATGAGTCCATCATCTTCGTATCGGACGAAAAATAGTTGGCGAATCTTCATTCGCCAACCATTCCTATGACCCGGGCCGGCACGCCGCCAACGATCTCGTAGGCACCGACATCCTTCGTCACGACTGCGCCGGCGGCAACCACGGCGCCCTTGCCTATGAGGTGCACCGCTCCCAATACAGTAACGTTGGCGCCCAGCCAGACACCGTCTTCGATGGTCAATGAGGATGACTCGAATTTCCATTCCGATTTCGGTTTCCTGGATGGAATATGGTCATGGGTTTCGATCAGCACGTTCTGGCTGATCCAGACATCATTGCCTATGGTCACTCCGCCGCTGTAATCGATTTCGACATTGTGATGGAATTTGACGTTTTCGCCGATCCTGAGATATCCGCCATATATCCCGTGCGGCACAATGAACATGCATCTGGAACCGACCAGCAGGCCACTGCCGGATCCAAACAATAGCCGGTAGGTCAGGCACCTTAATTGCAGGATTGGAGGCAGATCGAACAGCTGAATCCCAACCAGCAGCTGAATGAATCTTCTGGCCGCTTCCATGAGCCATAGTGCAAGGACGCTACCTCCCTTGTTCTCGGGAATCTTGTCGCCCATCACCTGGCCTTTACCAGAACTGCACGAGCATTGACCGCAATTTCACACAACCATCCCGTTATCCCTGCGCCGCCTGAGAGTTTGCCGTTCATGTATTGCCTTTGCCGTAGACCGCAATCTGGTTTGCGCCGAACAAGAAGCGGTGATAGGACATGAGCTTCAAGTCGGCTTGATTGCCTGCCATCTCCAATTTGGTGCGATCCAGCAAATCCTCGTGTTCTTCGTTGGCATGCCTGGAGAAGAGTCCGATGGCCGCTCCTGCATCGTGAATCCAGTCAACAGCAGGGTGCGGCGTAGTGATCACCAGACAGGATGTTGGTGTATCGTCGAGGTAGGCCGCCAGCGTCCGTAAAAACTCTGCCGGATCACTAACATGCTCAATCACCGCCAACGAAACAATGGTGTCAAATTTATCGATAGCATGCGGCAGTGCCGAGACGAAACGGTGTTGCGGAAATCGTAACCGGGCTTGTTGCAACGAGGCTTCATCCTTGTCCACGCCGAGATAATGGTCGCTGGACACAAGTCCGGCAAGTGCGCCCGAACCGCAGCCGAAATCCAGCACCCGCGCATGCAGATAGGGCCGCGCCGCCTCGAAACGTTTTTCACGCAGCCAGGGTGACAGCAGTCCTTCCGACCCCTGGTCAGCCATTTTCACGACTCCCCAAGTCTATGTTTTCGTGTTGAGACAGCACGATTACCTTGAAACGAACTTCCTCAAGCAACTTCCGGTTCGCCGCCAGCAGATCCGCCACAACCGCGATCAGCAAGGTCTGGAAACCCAGACCGAGCAACAGGGCAGCAAGGATCAGGGACTGGACGTGACCCGTGCCATCACCAGTAAGATACTTCCACAGGAAGCGCAAGCTGATCAGCAAGCCGGCCACTATCAGGAAACCGCTTATGGCTCCGAAAAAACGGAACGGCCGGTAGATAATGGAAATGCGCACGACGGTGATAATGCTCTGCGCGATGTAGGACGGGATGCTTTTCACCAGCCTGGACGGGCGCAGGTCTTTATTCACGCGGATGGGCACCGAAGTGATGGCCATATTTTTCTGGCCGGCCTGGATGATGGTTTCCAGCGTATAGGTGTAATCGTTGAACACCACCAGCCGCTGCGCCGCTGCGCGGCTCATCGCACGGAAACCGCTGGGTGCGTCCGGGATATCCGTTTTGCTGGCAAAACGCACTACCCAGCTGCCGATCTTCTGCAGCAGTTTTTTCAGCGGCGAAAAATGCTCAATGGCATCAATCGGACGCGCGCCCACCACGATATCGGCACTCTGATTCAGGATCGGGCTGGTGAGGAGGGGGATGTCGTCCGCGTTATACTGGTTGTCCGCGTCGGTATTGACGATGACGTCGGCACCCAGGCGCAGGCTTGCATCCAGGCCGGTCATGAAGGCGCGCGCCAGTCCCTGGTTGCGCGAGTGGCGCACAATGTGGTGAACGCCATTTTCCCGGGCGACCTTGGCGGTGTCGTCCTGGCTGCCATCGTCGATGACCAGCCACTCGACCGTTTCGAATCCCGGAACCGAGCGCGGTAACGCGGAAAGGGTGGTCGCGAGTGTCTCCGCTTCATTAAAACAGGGTATCTGGATTATTAGCTTCAATGAGTGGAGTCCGCTGGTTATTTAGCGCCGTGAGGCAATTGCAAGCATGTGTGGTTGCCTGGATTTTACCTGATTTAAGGTGCCCGGCATCCGCTACCGCAGGGATGAATAACCATGCGCAGGCGCCAGATTGCCGGGGGAAACCATAACAAATCTGACCTTCTGGTGCAATGCAGCGCTATGGCTCTGATGTTATCCTTCCAGCTTCTTGTGTCTCGAATAGGAAGAGAGACCGGACGAAATTCATGAACACAACACAAAATTCAGCGACTCAAATTGCAGCCCAGCTGAATCTCGCCTTGCAGCATCACCGCGCGGGGCGTCTGGCGGAGGCCGAGGCCGGCTACCGGCAGATTTTGCGGATGGATCCAAACCATGCGCCTGCGCTGCATCTGCTCGGCATGATCGCCCACCAGGCAGGCAATTGGCAAGCTGCCATCGACCTGATTGGCAGGGCGATACGGGTAAAACCCTCCAGCGCCATGTATTGTGATCTGGGCTCCGCCTACCGGGCGCAAGGGAAACTGGATGCGGCACTCGAATGCTTTCAACAGGCCGTGCTGATCCAGCCGGGCAGCGCCGATGCGCATAATCAGATGGGCGCTACGCTGCATGCACAGGGCAGGTTCGATGAAGCGATCAGGCAATATGAAAAGGTGCTTGCAGTCAAGCCGGATTATGTCGAGGGGTACAACAATCTGGGGCTCGCTTTCCGGGCGCAGGGAAAGCTGAACGAGGCAGCCGGACAATTCCGCAAGGCGATCCAGCGCCAACCCGAATTTGCCGATGCGCACAGCAATCTGGGGAATGTGCTCAGGGATCAGGGCCTGATCGAAGAGGCGATAGGTCATTACCTTAAAGCGGCCCGGTTCAGACCTGATTTTGCCGATACCTACAATAATCTTGGAACTTTGCTCCTGATGCAGGGCAAGCTCGATGCGGCAATCGAGAATTACCGGCGGGCACTCATCCTCAATCCGGAGTATTTTGAGGCACACAATAATCTGGGACTGGCGCACCAGTCCCAGGGCAACCTGGATGCGGCGATCGAATGCTATCGCAAGGCGATTTCACTCAATCCGGAATTTGTCGATGCGCATAACAATTTGGGCAATGCACTGCGCAACCAGGGCAGAATTGACGAAGCTGTCGAGCACTTCAACAAGGTGATCGCGCTGGTGCCAAACTACGTCGAGGCTTACAACAACCTCGGGAATGCATTACGCAATCAGGGCAAGCTGGACGAGGCGATCGCGAGTTTCCACAAGGCGCTGGAATTGAAGCCGGACTATGCGCAGGCATACAGCGGGCTGCTTTTTCTGCACGCGTATCACGCGACGCTTGAGCCGGATGAATATCTTTCCCTGGCGCGCGGCTGGGAGCTGGCCTGTGTGCCGCTTGCGGAGCGGGAAGCGGCCCGCAGCCGGACATTCCGGCACCCACCGCTGGGCGGGCGCCGCCTGAAGATTGGGTATGTCTCGGGCGATTTCCGGCAGCATGCGGTGAGCTACTTCATCGAGCAACTGTTCGCCCGCCACGACCGTTCGCGCGTGGAACTGTTCGCCTAT
>JBAUUR010000159.1:0-6622 GCA_049582805.1 Gallionellaceae bacterium
CCCGGTCGGGAGCCCGGCGCCGAGCAGCGCCAGCCCGAGTCCGGTGGAGATTTCACCGTGCGGAGCGCCTGCCTGTTGTGCCAAGGCATCATGCATGCCCAGCATCAGCATGCCGATGCTTGCGCCGACGAGTACCAGCACGTTGGTGGCCAGCGTGCCTTTCCACCAGCGCCCGGCGCGGGCGCCGTCCGCCAGCGGGCGAAATTCCAGATAGGCGCCCAGCCCCAGGGTGCCGATCAGGTTTAGAGCGATTAACGCGATGAGCCAGTACATAGTCATTTCCTTTCTATAAAACAAAAATTTCTTGCCACAGAGATCACAGCGAGATTTTTTTGTGCATTTCCTCGCTGCTTATGTGGCTGATCTGTTTTTTTCAAACCACCAGCGCCTTGGCGCCGCCCAGTGTGAGCGGTTTGAACGGCCGCCCGTCGCCGCCGAAGAAACGGGAAAAGCCCTCATAATATTCCAGGCGCAACGCCTGGATGGCGACGATTGCGCCTTCCAGCACCAGGATAAATATATTGCCCAGCACCACCGTCAGCCAGTATCCCGTGGTATGCAGCATGTTCCCGACGGTGAAGATGGCGATAGCCAGCGCCACATGATTGAGGCTGAAAGCGGCCAGCCGCAGGAAGCTCAGCGTATTGGAAATATACGCCATGATCGCTTCGAATCCTTCCACCAACACGATCAGCAATCTTTCTATGAAAGCGCTGCCGCTGTTGCGCTGCCAGGCATTAAAGAAGATTGCAGCGAGCGCCGCGCACAGCAGCAGCGGGATGGCGATGCCCAGCTGACCGGTGGTGGTCAGGCGCCTGGCGCCCCCGAGCAAACCGAGATACAGAAACAGACCTGCGACACCATGGCTGTCCAGCAGCGCTTCACGCAGGCGCCCATCGGCAAGACGGTTGTAAATGGTCAGCAGGGTGGCCAGCAGGATGAAAGCGATGCCCCAGCCCAAAGCCACGCCCAGCATCAGCATCGGGTCGGCCAGCGGCGACATCCATAGCGCCGGGATAACCTGTTCATAGCCGAATACGCTGCCGTAGAACAGGCCGAACAGCATCGAGGATAGACCAACCGCTACTGCCAGTGAGGCATATTGGCCGAAGCGCCCGCGCAGCAGCAAACCGGTAACGGCGATGACGGCTCCGTGGCCCAGATCGCCGAACATCATGCCGAACATCAGCACGAAGGAAACGGCGAACAGAATGGTGGGATCGACCTCGCCATAGCGCGGTACACCGTAGTTCAGCACCAGGCTGACAAACGGATGCAGCCAGCGGTGGTGGATGATCAGCGACGGCACCAGCAGGCGTTCGTCGTCGCGCGGGTCGCGTGCCTGCAGCACGAAGTGGTCAGCAAGAGTTTTTTCGAGCATCTGGCGCAAACGCTGCAGCTGGCTACCGGGTATCCAGCCGCTGACCGTAATCAGGTTGCCGCGGCCGCGCATCAGCACTGCCAGTTCCGCATAGGGTGCAGTACGCGCCAGCGTTTGAGCGGCATCAAGCAGGCGCGCATGGAAATCCTGTTGTGCTGCCTGTGTGCGGCGCTGCTGGTCTTCCTGTGCGGATTGCAGCTCGAGGCTTGCCATACGCTCGTTGAGTTCCTGGCGCACCTCGGCCGGCTGGCCATGAAACTCGGCGGGAATGTCGGTGGAACGCCAGCCTGCGGCCTGCAGCACGCGCTCGATTTCGCCCGCCTGTCCGGTGGCGCCCGCGATGATCAGGTGGATCAGGTCGGCGCTGGTGAAAAACCGGATGGCGATGTAACCGGCGAGCCTGAGCGCTTCCTCGAAGCGCTGAATGTTGGCAAGCGGCAGCGTGCCGACACGGACATCCAGCAATTCGCCTTTCTTGCGCAGCCGCGTCAAATCGATGTTGATATCCCCGAACTGATCGAGCGCCCGCAGCAATTGTCCGGTGTGGAGGTACTCATCGTGCAGTCTGCGCATGCGCTCCTGGTCGTCCGAACATTGTGTCCATATCTGTTTCAGCCAGGCGCCGAGTTCGGTCAATTGTTCCAGCGTCACCGGCTGCATGGGCGCACTGATCTCTTCCGGGACGGCGATGCCGAAATGCTCCAGAATCTTGTCAAGGCGCAATTTGTTTTCATGATAGGCATGACGGTAGTTTTCGCCGGGCTGTTCAGGTAAATTTTCGGGAATGATCTCGGTGAACTCCGGTGCGAAGCAGCCATAGTTGGCGAGCAGCAATGCTGCCTGCGGGGCGTCGTCCTTGAGCAGACTGAGGTCGACGCGCTGCATGGGCTGTGGCTTGAACATCACTGGACTTCCAGCGTTGATTCCGCCCCTTCGGGCAACGGCAGGCCGAGAGCGGCGCGGATCATGTCGGGTTCCACGCGCAGGTTGCGTCCGCGAATGATGGCGCGCATCCGGCGCAGGTCACGTTCGCGCAGCACCATGTAGGCCAGTGCGCGCGCCGCGTTGAACGAACTGTGGTACAGCGCATTGTCGGCAATGCGCCAGGTTTCGAATTCCAGCCTCAGCGTCACTTCGGTATTGTTGCGGGTGCCCGCCAGCAGTTGATCGTAAGGCTTGGGCAGGTTGCCGATGGCATCGTCGAAACTGGCTCTTTGCGCCAGTTGCTGCAACTGCGGTGCGCTCAGGCGATGGCTGGCGGGGATCAGCAGATAATAGGCCTGCGCCGGCGGCAGGTTGTAGGCGAAGCGGTAGCGCAGCAGCCACACCAGGTTGACGCGGTCGATGATGCTGCCGATGATGGCGCGCAGCAATTGGCCGGAGGTGCTGCCGATCTCGGTGCCGCGCCGAACCAGTCCGGCGAAATAGCGCCGGTCGATGGCGGCATCAAGCGCGAACAGCGCTTCGCCCTGTTCCAGCATGTGGCGGGCCTGGAACGCGATGTCCGCGTAGGGCGTCTGCTCCAGCCGACGCAACAGTTCCGCCGGACTGTCGCTTTGCAGCAGTTCGGCGGTGGGCAGGCGCGTGAAACTGCCCATGTCCAGCAGTTGCTGTTCTATTGCATGTTGCGGCTGTCCGGACATCTTGCCACGGATGATCGCCTTGAGGTTGCTGAGCTCGAAGCGATGCGCCCAATAACCGAGCAGGTCGCGCGCAGCATCTGACAACGGGCGAATCAGCACCGCCAGTTCTCTAAGCAGGATGGTGACGTTGTTCTGGTCGAGATCGCCGGTGTATTGGGTAGCGACAGCATCGCCGCCTGACTCGGTGCGGCTATCGCTTTGCGGCTGCAGGATCGCGGGCTGGTCGATCAGCGCCTGGACCTGTTCGAGATCAAGCAGTTTCTCCGCGAACATACTGACGCGCGTGTTCAGGTAGGCATAGCGGGCGGCGCTCATGGCTGGCCTGTTTCTGATCCGGTCAACAATGCGACGGCTGCAGCGAGCGCCTGCTGCCTGCGTTGTTCCGCCGCGGCTTGCAATGTTGCAGAGCGTTCAGTGTGGCGCCGCTTCAGCTCGGCAATGGTTTGCTGCGCACGCTGTTCCGCCTGGGCGAGAAAAGAAGCATGTATTCCGGAAACGCGTTCGGCGTGCTGCTTTTCCGCGTCGCGGACATCATGCCGAGCCTGCTCGATGATGGCCTGCCGTTCCGCATCGGCTTGGGCGATGACGAGTTCGGCCTTGGCTTCAGCATCCAATAATCGCTTGAGCGATTCATCTACCATGTGCTGCTCCTGGATTGCATTAGTCTAACGAGATGCCGGTGCTGTTTCCGATGATACATCCCGCAGGCAACCGGGGCCAGCTCGTCGGACACAGGTGTCGCGAACTGTTGATCTGGCCGGTTCTGCAGCACGTAAATATGGGGCGAATTCAGGCAAGCACAATGGAAGCCACCTAAGCCCGGCGCGTGGCTTACAGCACAATTGCTATTATCTTCGTCGCGCTCTTTGAAACCATCGCGAATTTGCCCGCATCGCAGTTCATGGAAGCCCTGCTCAGAGGCTCCCAAAGCCTGGGGTCTTTCACTGGTTTTTCGGGCGCTTCTTCGACGTCGCCGCTTTTTCCAGACAGTCGCTCGCTTTTTTGCGACAGGGGCTTTTTCGAATGCGCCCTGAGTTCGACTGGCCCGCAAGTTATACTGATCCTTGAAATGGCATTGTCAAGCCGAGGATACAGATTGATGCCCCGCTCGACTCCCTCAGCACCATCACAGCCGCATGCGGCTATTCCCTCAGTTGCACCAGCTTATCTGCCACCGCCGGAGCGGCGATCGGCAACATCAATGTAACAGCAGGAACCGGCAATGGTGCCTTTGGTTATTCCGTAGCCGCGAATACCGGCACCGGATCGCGCATTGGCACCCTGGCTATCGCCGGGCTGACGTTTACCATCACTCAGAATGGAACCTCCAGCGTTAACGTTGCGCTCGCCAGCGCTGGTGCGGTAGCCTCGGCATTGAGCGTCTATAGCAGGGCTTACCCGATTGCGGCACTCAACGAAAAAACGCGCACCGGCGCCACCGCGGGCAAAGGGGGTACTGGCAAGATGCGACATTCAACACCTATCCTGACTGGGTGCAGATCAACTTCAGCGGCACGCAAACCATAGACCATATGGTGGTCTATTCGATTCCGGACAACTACACGAACCCGATTGAGCCCACCGACACCATGACGTCATTTTTGTATGGCGTAACCGGATTCACAGTGCAGGGATGGGATGGTTCGGCGTGGATGACGCTGGGCATGGTCACCCGCAACCATCGGGTCAAGCGCACGGACAACCTCTCGGCATTCACTTCGCGCCGTATCCGGATCAATATCACCAGATCGCTCGGCAGCTACTCCCGCCTCGCCGAAATCGAGGCCTGGGGGAACTGATCAGCAATAAGTGAGGCTTGATAAGCTTGGGTTATACCCACCTTAAAGAACGGATTGGCTGTACCGGCTTGCGCGGCGAGTCCGGAAGTGGAAGGCGTTTTTGCAACCAGTCCAGACGGGGTTGATCAACGCCCAGTCTGGACATTACTGACAAGGCCTCGTTGACTGATTGCCTCTGGAACATCCAGTGATAATGGATATGGACAGGGGAGGCGGCACCCCAGATGGGATCCATCGGTTGCTGCTTGGCAAGCAGATGGAGGGGAATGTTGTAGCGTGCATCATACTCAGCCACTCTCGATGTTGCGGACCAGATCGCAAGAGAAAGAGCCGTCTGGCTCGACCCCCAATAGGCGCTGCCTGCCGGGCCGACAAATCCTGTGGAGGCAAAAATATTGACGGTTCCTTCACGGTGAGGTTTAAGGCTGGCCCTGAAGGACTCAGAAAAAATATCGGCGCAGCGGGCCATTACTCCCTTATTGCGGCGGGCAACTGTCAACCCTGCATTGTAGGAGGCCCGAATTCTTTGTTTGCAGATAGTGGTCGTCAGAAAAGGCAGTTGCTCGATCGAAATGCCACTAATCCTGGCCATATTCTGCCAATAGTCTTCAAACGGATCACCTGGTCCGGTTGTCGTACTGCCCTTGGAGTCGACGGGGCGGACAAAAACATCTACCTCATCGGAAAGTTCGGGTTCATCCAGAAATATCGTGTCGCTATCCAGCACAACCAGAAACTCGGTTGATGCTTGCTGCTCGGCCCAGGCTCCGGAAAAAATGCGGTTCGTGGGCGCATATTCCGGACATAACAGGCTCAATGGCTTCTCCACATACTCGACATTCAAGTTTTTCAGAGCACGCTGCGTTTCCATGTCTACACCCAGCCCCGGCCGCGGGGCGATGGCGTATATCGGGGCGTTTCGATGCCGGCCGCAGAATTCCCGGATGCTTTCACACAGCAGCAACGCCTGGGGGCGGATCGAGTTGTTCTCGATGCAAAGAACAAAAGTGACGTCGTGAGTCATGCTGGTCTCCGGAATACAAACATGAACGTTGCAAAACCCCGTCAGATGAACCAACACCTATTCGGCGTGGGGCGGATTGAGTCTGTCTGGCGCACATCCTCCCCGCACCCTCAAAACCATTTTGGAGCTCGCCGTAAAGCAGCGCGGATTTCATTGGTTGCGCAAAATAAAGTATCTAATGTGACAGATGCGGGTTCATCAGTATCATGCTTGCCTGATCGCACGACCTCAATGCAATGCTTGATAATACTGGCGAATTTCTTGTTATGTACATCGAAAACCTGGCCATGAGATTTACCAACCTCAAAACAAATAACTTTTCCAGAAAATACGCCATTGAACGTTGAAGGGTTTCCCCATCCATGTGCTGACCGAAGACGAGCAGTGCTCGCGAGCAAAAATATTGGTCCGTCATATGGTGTTGGACGATATTTGACTAATGCATTTCCAAAGCTTGCCGCTACCTGGGCAGCCCCCTTCCAGCGCCTGGGGTCTTCAAGGTCGAAATCAATTTTCCCCACTGCAGAGCGCTTGCGTATCCAGTGAGAAAGCCCCTGGTAGCTATCCCTTGTGAGTTGCTCAGAAAAGAATGGCAAACCCATATCAATTAGCAATAATGGTAAAACCTGTATCCCTTCCTTTCTCAGGAGGCGTGCCATCTCGATCGCAACATATCCCCCGGCGCAAAGTCCTCCAATAAAATATGGCCCGTGCGGCTGAACTTGGCGCAACGCATTCGCATAATCCTCCGCCATGGCTTCTATGGTCTCGTTTG
>JBAUUR010000160.1:0-12044 GCA_049582805.1 Gallionellaceae bacterium
ACGAAGGTTACTATGCCGGAATAAATGTGGGCCGTTCAAAAACAGATAGTAATATCGGCGCCGATGTCGTGACCAAGACCAATGATACCTCCTACGGCGTATTGCTTGGTTACCAGTTCAACCCGAACTTCGCCGTTGAAGCGCAATACACTGATCTCGGCAAGTTTGAGGCCACTAACTTCAATGGCAAAAATGATGTCTTTGCCCTGTCCCTTGTAGGCATCGTGCCTTTGGCCAATGCCTTCTCACTGTACGGCAAGCTAGGCTACGCCGATACGCGATCCAGCTTGTCAAACAATGTCGCATACTCTTCAGGCAAGAATCGCTCCGACGTAACCTACGGCGTCGGAGCCGAATACGACGTGACTCCCGCAGTTGGCGTGCGCCTGGGGTGGGATCAATACCGTGCTGCCCTCAATGATGAAGACGGCAACACGCAAAACTTTAAAGTCAGCAACTGGAATCTTGGCGCCATATTCAAATTCTAGCCAGGCTGAAGCTAGCAAACATGAGGGACTCCAGGTCCCTCAGTTGAGGAGATCGGTGCATTGAAAGGCCAGACACGCCAATACTAACTATCAGACTTTCCAAACAGGCGAGCCAGCCACAATCGGAGCACTGAATGTCTGGCACGTTAGCGCCATCGACCAAGGCGGGAAAACGCGGCCCATCTGCAACGATCAAGGGTGCCTACAGATTCGGGAGCGAATTGGACAAGCAGCATTGCGTCAGGTTTGACGGCCCGGTATTCACGATAATTTCCCTGCAACGTTCTGGCGATAGCCAGCCAGGCAGCTACTCATTTGAAGATTATTTTGCTTCAACTGACCCAACAGTCGCGACAAGGGCAAAATCCGAGAAAACCCATCTCAACAGAAAGCTGTTCGGGATGAGAGGATGCTCATGCCCAGGATATATATACTCATCAACAATATGTGAGCACGCATGAAGCAGAGGTTAAAGCTAAAGCGGCTGCCAAAAATGACCCGTCGGGCGTTCCCAGAGTCTCCTGTTGATGATCCACACATAGGCACGACGCCCGCCACCAATGGCGGCTGGCGCAGTTGTTACGAGGACGGGTGCGATTGTTACTTGTTGATCTCGTGACCAATAACGCCGCCAACCGCCGCGCCACCCACCGTGCCGACGGCGCTGCCACCGGTCAGGACGGAGCCGCCCACAGCGCCGACTCCGGCCCCGACTGCAGTATTTTTATCCTGCGCCGACATTCCGGAGCAACCTGCCAAGCCAAACAGCATGGCTACTGTTGCCACATTCACTGCAATTTTTTGTATCGTGTTCATTTTAAGTACCTCCGTGTTAAACTTCCGACACTGGGGAACCCCAGCCCGCTGGCTTGTTTGCCGTAGTGCATCTTTAGCTTCGTTCATACAACTGTCTTTAGCGTCACCCGCCAGTGCAGCGCATTTTTCTTGCGCCACCGCATAATCCGCTTCCGCCTTGGCAACACTGACCTCGTAAGAGCAGCATGCGCAGCGTGAGATATTTTCGCCGCATCGAAGTCCGGACGACCGCTGTTGGAGAACCAAAGTTTCCGGGAAGCGTCCTTGGTTATTAAATGCCTTTTCACGGATGCGCACCGTGCGTTAGCGCACATAAGCGCCACATGGGAAACATCGAATTGCGCCCGCCCTGCGGCGACGGCTTTCAATTCAGCGCTGGAAGACAAGCAGCAGGTAGGCAAAAAACAGCAGGGCTAAAGCTGACCGGAGAATGCCGGTGGCTTTAAATTTGCGATTGACAATTAAGCAGTGATGCATAGCCGGGGCACTTGTCCCCGGCCAGGTCACTTGGCGTGTTCTTTTTGGCGAGCTTGCCATGCGGCAAGTTGCTTCTCCACTTCGTCCTTGGAGATGCCGTACGCCTCCTGAATTTTGCCGGCCAGGTGATCGCGTTTCCCCGCAATCACGTCCAGCTGGTCGTCGGTAAGTTTTCCCCACTGTTGCTTGACGCTACCCTTGAATTGTTTCCAATTGCCTTCAATACGATCCCAGTTCATGTTGAATCTCCTTATGGTTGAGTGAGAATTGCATCCGCCAGCAACAGGCACGAGAAATCCTGGCCTGTGTTTTTGAACGATTTGCAGCAAAATGCCCGGTTGCGGTCACCCGCGAGACTGATTATGCCTGTTTCGCAATACTTGCTCTGTGCGCTACTACACAGAGAGAACGCTTGCGGTCGCCATCACCTTCCGAGCAACGCGCCGATCGGCTTGAGCGATTCGACCCGGTCACAGATTACCTTGGCAATGGCGACCAGCGGCGCACCCAGCAACAGGCCCCAGACGCCCCACAGCCAGGCGAAGAACAGCAAGGCGATAAACAGTACTGCAGCGTTCACGCCCGCGAACCGGCTCTGCATCCAGGGCATGAACACGAATCCGATAGTGCCCGCCACCAGGAACGACGCGCCCGCTATGGCGAGCGCATGAAGCAGCGATCCGAACTGCAAGAATCCAGCCATGCCGCTGGAAAACGCAAGCAAAGCCGGGCCCAGATAAGGAACAGAGTGCAGTACACCGGCTGTGACACCCCATACGGCCGCATGCTCCATCCCAAGCGCCTCGAACGCAAGCCAGGTGCCAACACCGACCAGGGCATTGGACATGAGCATGGTCAGCAGGAAGCGCTGGATTTGCACGTCGATCTCATCGAGAATCAGCGCGGTATCTTTCTTGCGCGACAGCGACGGCCCGACCAACTGCACCAGTTTGCTGCGGAAATGCGCGCCCGAAGCCAGCAAAAAATAGGTTAGCAGCAAGACGATCGGTGCCTGGCTGACAACACTGAATAGCAGCGCGGACTGAGCCAGCGCGTAGTCGCGCAACCAGGAGGTGGGCTCGCTCGCATGAACGTCGACCACGCGTGTTCCCGGCTTTGCGCCTGCGTCGGCGGCGGCACCCTCGATTTGTTTGGCTGCCTCCCGCATGTTCTGCAGCGCAGTCGGGCCGGTTCGTTCATCGCTCAAGTTCTGCCGCAGCTTGCGCGCCGCATCCGGCAGTTTCTCGATCATCGCCGCAGCATCATCGCTCAGCGAGAACGCGATCCAGGACAGGCTGCCAACCAGTGCCCCCAGCACCAGTGCCGCTCCAGCGGGACGCGGAATATGACACTTCTGCAACCAGTCCACCACTGGATGCAGCGCATAGCTCGCGAGGATCCCGATCAGCAATGGCACGAAGAAGGCACGCGCCAGATACAGCGCAGCGACGAGCGCGATGACCGCCAGCAAACCGACCGCCACATTCATGCGCAGGTAACGTGACTCATGGCTCGTGACCACCGCAGAATCCGCAGCCGGGACGGATGTTGCGGATGCGACTTTGCCGCCGGCCTCATCATCGTGACAAGTCCCGTCCTTTGCAGCATCAGGCGTTTTTTCATTGTCCAACTCTTGGGTCACCATTTCGCAGGGTCTGCTCCGTTTTGGTTTGCGATTTCAAGGTTCGGCTATTTTCCTGCTCACCCGGGACGCGCTCCGTGCGCTAGCGCTCATAGCGCAATAAATACCGCAGTCAGGCCGGTAGTCACTGGCTTGCAAAACGAATACCCGAACGCAACAGCGGCAGAATCTGTCGATCCCATCGCGGCGCGCACATGCTGCTGATGCGCACATTTCCTCAGGCGTGTCTCTGTCGGCAGCAACGAGAATTGCTGCGTGATTTGCTTATTGCGCGCTATGAGTGCCAGCGAACAGAGAACGTAACGCATCTGGCGGATGATGGCTGCAATCACCGATCGCCTCAGAAAAGCCCCGCCACCGCTGGACGACATGAAGCAACCTCAAAGCAACACTTGTCTTGCCTACCCGAGGTCGGCGACTGGTTAGGATCGCTTGGCTGTCAGTATCTCGCCGCTTTTGCAGGCAGTCGGAAAAAATAAAGGCAACAGAAGGCGGAGTAATGAAACAACTTATTGAATCGAGAAAAAACATGACAACTATATTTACCAGGAAACAAATGGGACTTGCTATATCGTGTGCTTTGGCACTGGGCGTTGTAACGGGCGCAGCAAGGGCGGAAACCATCAACACCGAAGTTGGATACGTGGTTGGTCCGCCCAATGCGGTCGTAAGGAACAGCAACGGAGGGTGCTGGCGCACCGGCACCGGTCCCGCCGAAACCGCCAGGGCAGATTGCGGCGCGATTGCCGTGCCTGCACCGATCAGCAAGTTCGAAGAACCCGCCCCGCAACCGGTTGCAGCGGCTGCAGTGGCGCCGGAGCCCATCCCGCAACCGGTTGCAGTGGCGCCGAAGCGCGTAGCCGAGCAATTGACGCTGAACGCCGATACACTGTTCGATTTCAACAAGTCAGTCCTGCGTCCCGCAGGAAAAGTGGCGCTGGATGATTTCGTTGACAAGACCAAGGATATCAACCCCGAAGTAATCACGGCTGTCGGACATACCGACCGCTTTGGCTCTGAGCGCTACAACCAGCTTCTTTCCGAGCAGCGCGCGGAAGCGGTCAAGACCTACATGGTCAGCCAAGGCGTCGCGCCGGATCGCATCCACACCGAAGGCAAGGGAGAGATGCAACCGGTTACCACGGCTGGCGAATGCGACGGGGCCAAGAGCGCCAAGGTGATCGCCTGCCTGCAGCCGGATCGCAGCGTCGACGTCAAAGTGGTGGGTACCCGGATCGCCAACAGATAAATGTGCCTGCAGCAGACCCGGTGCAAAAAATGCCCTGCCCGTGCAGGGCATTTTTTCTGATGGGCGACACCCTGGCAATCTGTGTGGCGGATCAATGGCTGCAGAAACGCGGGGTGTGCAAGACTGCGAATGTGCCAACCATACGTTGTGTGCTATTGCACAGGGCACCTGCAATACGGTGCGCCATAAGTTGGGTGACAATTGTTCAACCATTATTATACATAACGACATAAATCTACTGCGCAAGCCGGCATCGGCGTCGCGCGGTGCTCGGCATCCTCATGTACTTCCGTGTACATTCCGGTGCCTGCGCTCCGGGCTCCCCCAATGTCGGCCCGCTCGCTACGATTTCTGTCGCTATGTATAGGAATATGCCATGCATGCTCGGTTTGCTTCCACACGCAATCCCGGCGCGTTGTATCGCAGGTTGCCGAAGCGAACTCCCGATTCAGTCGAGTATATCGTGCCTGCTGGCAAGCTTGGGATTCCCTGCGTTTCGTTTGGTTTCCGCCCCGGCACTAGCGCTGGCAGCGGCCCCGCCGCATAGGGACAACGGGTAAAACCCACGCCCCCTCAATTGGATTACGGGAGCGTTCTGACGACTCGAAAGCCGTTGTTGTTAATCCGGTCGCCGGTGCCGTCGTCGTTGCGATCCGCCGCGCGCAAGTTCGCCCGGTCGTCGTACCACGCACCGCCACGCAGCATGCGCCTGCCACAGTTTCCGGATTTCCAGGCTGATCCGTCAGTAGGCGCGCCGTTATAGTTGCCGTTGTAACAGTCCTGCGTCCATTCCCATACGTTGCCGCTCATGTCATACAGGCCCCAGGCGTTCGGTGCGAGTTGTCCGACAGGATGAGTCCGCCCTTTGCTATTGGCTTTATACCAAGCCAGCCGATCCGGTTTGCCGCCACCGCCACAATACTCCTCATGCGCGCCACCGGCACGGCAGGCATATTCCCATTCAGCCTCGCTGGGCAACCTGACTTTCGTGCCCGTGCTATAGCTCATCTCCTGGGTGAAGTTCGATGCATCGTCCCAGCTCACTTGATCCACCGGCCTGTTAGACCCAATGAAATTGCTGGGGTTGATGCCTATCACTTGCTGATATTGCGCCTGTGTCACTTCATAGCGCCCCATCCAGAAACCCTTGACGCAAACCCGGTGCACAGGTTGTTCATTATGTCCATCCCCGCCCATCCGGAAACAACCAGATGGCACCCACACGAATTTCATTCTGGTCTTGGGTTCGGTCCATAGCGTGCCAGCGACAGGTTTGCTCGCATGCTGCTTATCCGATGCAGCATGATTATGTTTCTTCTCCTCCTGCGCGTTGCCTGCAACAACGTGCAGCCCCAGCATCAGGCTGATGAGGATAATGCGCTTTTTCATTTCAGTTCTCCGTTATCCTGGTCCGGCGCCGCTTCTCGTCCCTGGTTTATCCTCACAAACGCGCGCGTCGCCTTCGAGTCGTACACCATCTCTGTAGCGCAGAGTCAGACAGATCGAACAGTGCTGCAGAAAGTGGATGTATAGCATGCATTCTATTCCAACAGGAGGCCGGCCGTTCGCGCCCTTGGGGTAATCCGGTTCCGCCAGCGATACCAACTCAACCCATGGCACGACCTGGTTCGTCCCCAACAGAACGCCTCCGGTCTCGTCGCCTTGCGGCACTTCTCGAATCACGCTTCCGCCAGTGTCTGCTGCTTCATCCGTCTTAACGTAACTTAATACTGTCTGTAGCCAAGGCAATTTCACGAAGGAAGCACAATAATCCGGCAGTCAACGCCAGCATTGCCGCAATGAAGAACGTTGTTATCGTTCCGGATGGATCCCTGTTCAATTCTGAACCGACGAATAATGCCGCAATCACTATGCAAATGAATAAAGCGCAGGCAGTGCAAAGACTGATTGCCCAATGAATCCAGCGTGCCCTGCGCAACAGAATCATAATTTCAGATTTGTAAGCAATGCGCTTGTCGTCATCCATCGTGTCCAGTATGCGAAAACGGTCAATTACACGACCTAAACGACTTGAGAGCACGCTTAGAATTGCGCCCACACCGGTAAGAAGAAAGACCGGGGCCACGGACTGCTGAATTACGTGCGCGACAGTTATCACATCGTTTGCGGTTGGCACAGTTAGCTCCGTCAGAGATCATCGAAAAAGAAAAAAGAAACATGAAGAAATTTTCCCTGCCGTTCAGGAAGCCGTCCTAAAAGCGGGAGAATTTCCCGGGTTGAAAATTCAGCCAGCAACTTCGTTTGCAATTATTGATAAAAACTTTTACGTGCGCAAGAAATATTCCGTGACGAACGGCTGTATATCTACTCCACCTCGTTTGCAAGTAATCCGCTTTCAGGCAGGCAGGTTCGACTGCTCACGTATATCCGGTCTCCAGATGCGTCCCTGTTTGAGATGCCGGACCATAATGGATCATTCGCGCGCCAGCTCCCGCATACGACATCGGGCGGACGGTCTCCGGTCTGACTGGCACGGTGGTATTGAAGGATAACGGCGCCCGGCTTTACATTCCCGACCGCACTGGCAAACGGTGTTGGCTATAATGTCTCGGTTTCCACCCAGCCCGCCGGACAAACCTGCGAGGTGTCTGACGGCACCGGTAAGCTGCAATCGATGCGCATGCTCCATGAGAAATAAGTATAAACTTCGAGCATTTATGCGCATAATCGCCGCACTACGCCAAAGGGAGAGGTCATGAGTTCCTACGTTGATTCCGTATTGTCCGAGGGTGAACGAATCGTCTATCGCGCCTCTATATCTCATTGGAGGTTTTTTCTTTCTTACCTTGTCGGCAGTCTCTTCCTGTTGACTGCGCTGGGCGCTTACATCGCTACCGGAAACCGCGCCGGCGCATCGCTCGCCATGATCGCGATACTGCTGGGGGTCGGCCTCGCCGTGATACTTTCCGCGGTCATCCGCCGACAAACCACTGAACTAGTCCTGACCGACAGGCGCATTATCATGAAGCGCGGACTCGTATCGCGCGACACAGTCGAGATGAACCTCAATAAGGTGGAGAGTCTTCACGTTAACCAAGGCCTGATGGGCCGCATTCTTGACTATGGCGACGTCACGGTCGTCGGCACGGGCGCTTCTCTGGAGCCGCTGCGCGGGATCGCCAGACCGCTCGAGTTGCGCAAGAAACTCGGCGGCGTGGCGGTCGTCGTCCCGAAGAGCAATCCGTGATGCGCGCTCCCGCCGTTATTTCCCGTTCTGATTGTTTTATTTCTTGCGCCCATCTGTCAATCATACGAATTGAAGTCGGTTGGCAATAATAGAGTCCAACTGGTTAAGCAGAAATTGATTTGCATCGTTCTGCTGCGTGAATGCGGCGGGCGACAGGCAGCACTGATATAGCCAGCTCGTAAGCGGTCACCGCCTGGCATTCAGGCCAGTTATTCTTGTCGCCATCCAAGCCGACACCGGTGCAGTGCACCGCCCGATCCATTTCCGTTATGCACTGTTACCGAAACCGGACGCGCATTTAAGTTTTTGCAGGCCGGATTCAACGCCGGCTCGAAGCCGCCGCTGCGAAGACTACCTTGCCTGCCGCCTGCGCATCGCCGCAAAGCCTGCGATGGCCAAAAGCGCAGTAAGCATGATCATCGCCCACTGGCTGAGCGTGGGGATGCCAGAGACAGACGGGGTGGTCAAGGTCGCACTGGCTGGCGCGAGGTTGTTGATGCCGCCGGTCGTCTGCAAGGCGTTGACGGCCAGCGTGTTGAGGAAGCTGCCTCCGGTCGGCGCGGTCACGTTCACCATCACCGTACAACTGCCGACGAGGGGGCCGGCGAAGCCCGGGATCGTGCTCCCAGCAGCCGCCAGGGTCACCGTGTTTGTGCCGGCGCTGGCGGTCACTATGGCGCCACAAGTGGTGCTGGCATTCGGGGTCGGTGCGATCACCATCCCAGCGGGCAAGGTGTCGGTCAGGGGCGCAGTCAGGGCGGTGGCAATGCCGGTGTTATTCATCAACGTAATGGCGAGTCTCGAGACACCGCCCGCAACGATGGTGGACGGGAAGAACGCCTTGCTGAGCCCTACCTGACCCGCGGCTGGCGTAGCGACGGCGGGCGTGACGAGGGCGCTACAGCCTTGGATGCGCTGTCCGGTGCCAGGCATTGTCACCGCGGCCGTGAGCGACACGGCTCTTCCGGTCAGGGTCGCCCCGGTCCCCACGGTGACAGCCGCGCCCGCGATTACGTTTCCCCAGAAACTGTCACCGAGAGTCGCGGCGCTGGTGATATTCCAGTAGATGTTGCACGGATTTGCGGTGCCAGCCACAATCGAAGTGCTGATCGTGGTCAGGGAGGTCCCAACGTTGAATACAAAGATACCCGTCTTACCGGGGCTGGGATCGTTGAGCGTCAGGGTTGCCCCAGCCGGCAAATTGGGCGTGCCGGTAGTAAAAGAATAGGTGCCTGGGGTGATTGTTTGGCCTGTCAGATCGTCGGGCAACGTAGCGCCCGCCCCCTGGCCTGTTAGATTCACAGACGCGGCGGTGGCGTCAGTCTGAGCCTGCTGCACGACCGCATCAGCCGAGTAATGGACGGTAAAAGGGGCGGTTGCGGTCGAAGGAGGGAAGCCAGTGATTGAGGGGGTGGCGTAAGAACCCACATCTCCGTTGATCGTAGCGATGCCGGCGGCGGTCACCCCTGCGGCACCCAAGACCCCGAATTGCTGCACTAAACCCAGCGGCGGGGCGGTTGCGGCCAGTGCTGGGGCAGAAACCAAAAGAAACGCAACGCCCAAGCTTGCCAGCAAGCCGCCATATATTCGACTGAACCTGGAGTCCGCTTGGGCAACACGGGGCACACCGTGCCGCGATTGAGTGGTTAAGGCAGATTGAGCGTTCATGGCATTTCCCTAAGTAATGGTCAGATAATTGTCACCCAACTTGTTGCAGCAGCTCCGTGCGGTAGCACACATAGAATCTTTTAGCACACTCTCCCAAAGGAGACAATCACATTTTCAGAAGCCGTAATTGTCTGCGTCGCATTTATTACGGCGCACATCCCTTATCTGCCATTCGATTTTATCGTGGCAGATAACGTCTTGGTTACAGAAAAAGTCCGCCCCGATTGGGACGGGCATCGAAACAAAATGCTTATTGACACTGGCGGCGCAGAGCAATAACAGCACCCAAAGCCAGCAGAACGAGAAGCATAATCAACTTTAACGCGATCGTGAGTCATCTGAACGCGATCGACCTGAACGCGATGGAGCAGAATGCGACGGAATAGACGGCATCGGGTGGGATGCAGGCGCAGATCTGTAAGCATGCGAACCACCATGGCCTGCAGGATGGCCACCGCCGCGAAACGGCCCCACTTGGTAGCCGGGTCCCCAGCCGCCGTAGTTGGCGCCGTAGGGTTCATAGTAATCCACCCCGACAGCCACGCCGCCGTCGTATCCGTATCCGCCATCAGGTACCACGCAGCCCGATGACAGAACCGTGAACAGCCCGATCACCAAGGCGGTTGCTGACCAGCGCAAGATATTCATTTGCTCACCTCTTTACTATCAGTGTCCGACCATTCAAGCAGTCCGAAGGCTGCGCCCAGAGGATCGGCGACGACCGCGATCTTGCCGCCATTACGATCAACCCTCGGCTCAACCAGCACGCGGCCACCAAGCGCCACGACCTTGGCTGCCATCTTGACCGCATCGTCGACGCGCACGAAATTGAGCCAGTGAGGATGGAGATTGGGCTTGTTCGCAGGCAGTGAATTCGCACTTGCGCGAGCATAGTTGTCGGACGCCAGCATGAGATGTTGAGCGCCCTCGCCGTCGGCGGGCAGGTCGAAAACTTCGTAGTCGAATAGCGTCTGGTAGAAAGCGGCATCGGTATCCGGATCGCTTGTGATCAGCGAACTCCAGATCCATTCTCCGGGCGCAGCCAGGACGTCAGGCGGATCACCGCTACTGGAATCGAGGACCCCAAAAATGGCTCCCTGCGGATCCGCGAAGACGGCTTCCCGGCCACGGTCAGGGAAACTATGCGGCTCGAACAGCACTTTCGCGCCGTGTTGCAGCGCAATCTTTTTTGCCTCGTCAACATCGCGTACGGCAATGAAGCTCAGCCATGCCGGCTGCCGCTGCTTGCCCGCCGGTACATTCCTTTGAAACAGTCCGGCAACCGGACTACCATCGAGAAATGCCTCGGCGTATTCTTTTCCGCCAGCCTGGATATCGCGAAATGTCCAGCCAAACAATCCCGCATAGAACTGCTTCGCGGCGGCAAGGTCCGGCGTCACCAGTTCAACAAAGATAATCTTGCCAACGTGATGCTCCGGGCTGGCTGGCTCAACAATCGCCGGCAACTGGAGCGTCGCGGCCATGACCGGCGCCACACCCGCAACGCCGAGAAGCGCGGCAAACAAACCCTGCCAAAGAATATGTCGGACTCGACCAGACCGCATCCTTAGCGGCCTGATCCTGTTTGGTGCAATTAAGTCAATTAGGTTTAAGCTGCGTTGCGGATACATAGTGTTCTCCACGTTGTGATCCTTACAAATAAAAGGCACCTCTAACAGCATACAAACATTTGGGAAATGATCACCATGAACCTGTCCAGGCAAGACAAGGCGGTGGCAGTTTCTGCAGGCTGCAACCGCCATTCCCGAATACACCATCAAGAACACGCGTGAGTCCAGTTGCGTCACGCCACTGCGCTTATGCCGGACGCCGCCGCAATCGTCGCCTGTTGGTTCAATGCTTGTTGATGCGAGAAATCTTTGTGCCTTCGATGCTGATTCCCGCCATCAGCCCCTGCTGATCAAAAATGAAGGCATAACCATCATCTTTCATCGTAGTAGTTGACAGATTTTTGGCAATCCCTTCATTCACAACGACTACCGTTGGTCCGACGCCTATCTCCCATCCCTCTGACTTGTGGAGATAACGCAATGCCTTGTCGTTCATGAGAAACACTACATAGCTGTATGACTGGGCGCCTGCCTGCCAGCCCCAGGACGCAGTTACGGAATTGTAGTAACCGTCGAATTTATCATTCTTGGTTAGAACGCCTTCGCCATAAGCTCCGCCAAATACCAGTCCGGCTTTAACAATATTGGGGAAAACAAGCACTGCCTTGGCGTGTTTGGAAATGTCTGCGGCGACAGGATTCTTCTTGTACAAAGCTTCCAATGACTGGGCTGCATCCTTCTGAAGATCTTCCCCTGTTGCTGCATTCGCCCGGCCACTAAATGCACAGACCGATAAAATGGCCGCTGCGATGAAAGCGATGGCCCGATAATTGCGTAGTATGGTTGTCATATTGCACTCCTTAGTAATAACTGATTAAACAAATAATGGATGCCAATTGCAATTCCGGCGGTGCAGAACAAGGTT